>NZ_JAUUUU010000004.1:0-176682 GCF_030676955.1 Porticoccus litoralis
GAAGAGGCGGCGGGACCTTCCTGGAATATATCCGGCTGGGTCAATGAAAGCATGTCTTACTACGATGATGGTGAAGGCAGCGACATGGTGCAGATGTCGGATAACGGTACCACGCTGGGTAGCCGGATCACGTTTTCCGGATCCACTAAACTGAACGGTGGTCTGGACGCCGGTTTTGATGTGACCATCGAACCGTTCTCCGGTAACCCGAACTTCACGGGTAACGGCAACCAGATCACACCGCTGGTGTTCTCCAACCAGGACAACATCGATAACTTCAATGGTGGTGATATCGGTCTGCTGGGCAGCAGCGTTTATCTCGGCGGCAGCTGGGGTAAAGTGACCATCGGTCTGCAAAGTATGCCAACGGATAACATCGGCGTACTCGGTGATCCTTCCATGACCATCTGGTCCGGCGTGGGCGCACTGTTCCGTGGTTCCGGCTTCTTTATTCGCGGCCTTAATGGCGAGGCGTTAGGCGGTGCCGTCAACTGGGGCAGTTTTGCCCAGTGTATGACGTCAAATGGTCTGGGTATCGGTATTGACTGTAACGGGGTATACCGCAACGGTATCCGTTATGACCTGCCCGCGTTTGGTCCTGTTAGCATTGCCGTTGGCTATGCCAATGACGATATCTACGATATTGCTGCCAAGTATGCTGAGAAGATTGGTGATGTAGAGGTCAGATTCCACCTTGGTTACGCCTATAACGCCAATGGTGCAGCTAACGTTGCAGAACGTACTATTAGCACCAGCTCTGTAGACACCGGTATGACAGCTGGTGGCGATCCAGTCATGGCAGACGTGACATCAGTAGCGTTGGGCGATACCGACTCAAAAATGTTTACCATGCAACTGGGTTTGTGGGATACCAATACCGGTTTGTTTGGAAACATTACCTATCAGCGTGAAGAGGCGGATGGCGATGTTTCTGACTACGCTGAAGATGAAAATGATGCGTATTACACCAAGCTGGGTATTCGCAAGCCCTTTACCAAGTTGGGTGATACGGCGTTTTACGTTGAGTACGGTCTGTACAAGGATCAGTACAGTGCAGCGATGGGTGAAGCCGGCATTACAGGCACAGAGCTGACCCGTACAGGTATGGCCCTGGAGCAGTACTTCGGCAGCAAGATGATCATTTACGGAAAATATGAGCAGCTCGACATTGATGTTGATGGCACACCGGCTGCTGAGAATGTCTATGATGATGTTGATGAGCTGGACCTGTTCTCCCTGGGTGTGACTTACTTCTTCTGATAATCAATATAAATGCAAGCCGGGTTATCCGGGGTGATAACCGGATAACCCGGTAACAATTAGAGAGATAGTTGGAGCGGAAATCATGAAACTACTAGGTTTAAAAAAATCGAAGCTGGTTGCGGGATGCTTGCTGGGTGCGGTGAGCATGCTATCAGTGGCTGTATCCGCAGCCGATAACCCCAATGACTGGCCTGAGTATTTGCGCGATTCAAAAGGCTGGCGCTACAGCCCTTTGGAGCAAATCAACAAGGATAACGTCAGCAAGCTGAAAGTTGCCTGGATTCACCAGCCCGGTGATATCCAAATGGGCTTGCAGGCTACGCCTATCGCTATTGATGGCGTTCTCTACTACGTTGCTGCAAACAACAATGTGTTTGCGGTCGACGGAAAAACCGGTAAAACCCTGTGGCACTACCAGCCTGAACTGGATCCCTTGGCGGCTGAAAGTTTCTGGGCTGCCCAGAGCCGTGGTGTCTCTGTGGGCCATGGCATGGTCTACCTGGGCACATTGGATGGGCGCTACATCGCACTTGACCAGAAGACCGGTAAGGTGAAGTGGGAAACCCAGATGACAGATTTCCAAAACTGTCAGGGTTGTAACTTTTCTTTCCCGCCGCAACTGGCGGGCAACATCCTCTACAGTGGCCACACCGGTGGTGACCAACCACAGCAAGGTAAAATCTTCGGTGTCAATGCCCTGACAGGTGAAAAGGTATGGACCTTTAACGCCATTAAGGATGATCCCAAGAGCTGGCCCGGAGATTCCGGCAAAGTGGGTGGTAGTGGCGCTTGGACTGTAGGTGTCTACGATGCCAAAACCGATACTATCCTTATCGGCACCAGTAATGCGGCGCCGGACTTCTACAGCGAAGGACGTAAAGGTGACAACCTGTACACCGCGACCATTCTGGCTCTGGAAGGCAAAACCGGTAAACTGAAGTGGCACCATCAGGAAGTACCCAACGATAGCTGGGATTATGATTCCGCCTACGAAATCATGACCATCGAGCACAAGGGTAAGGAACTGCTGGTTCACCTCAACAAAGGTGGCTACGTATCAGTACTTGATAAAGCTACTGGTAAGCCCTTCAACGTATGGAAGTTTGCCAAACTCGCCAACTGGGTAGATTCCATTGACCCCAAAACCGGCAAGCTGATTGGTCGTAAAGATCCAGTTCCCGGTCAGGAAGATATCTTCTGTCCTTCTGTACTGGGTGCCAGAAGCTGGAACCAGGCAGCCTATAACCCGAAAACCAAACTCTGGTATTCCAATGGCTGGGAATTCTGTAACCGCGTTGTTCCCGCCGCTCAGGATCCGGAAAAACTGGGCTGGGCCGGTGTCTACTTCGGTGTTTCCAAGCTGGAGCTGATTCCACCTCCGGGTGAAGAAGTAGGTTCATCTCGCCTGGACGCCCGTGACCCGATCACTGGTGAGCTGAAGTGGACCATTGATTACCCGGTTCCCGGCATGGGCTCTGTATTGACGACCGGCGGTGGTTTGGTCTTTAACGGCGATGCCACTGGTATCTTCAAGGCTTATGACGCCGAGAATGGCAAGGAACTTTGGAATTTCAATGCAGGTTCTGGCTTCCGTTCAGGTCCGATCAGTTATGCAGTAGACGGTAAGCAATACATTCTGGTTCCCAGTGGCCTAGGTGGCTTGGCACTTGGTTTTGCTACCGGTGCGTTCCCAAGCCTGGTTGGATTGCCTGGTGGTGCGGCGTTGATCGCGTTTACCCTGGAAGACTGAGTAAATTGCACTACCTGAAAAAAGGGGGGGCTTACTCCCCCCCCTTTTTTTTCTAACATTAGACAGATGAGGTCGTTTGATGATTGTTTTAAGAAGTAACCAGGGAAAAGAATGGTACGAACCCTGTTTAGCTCTGGCGGGGAAAGTGACTCATGCCGTTCGCCTGTGCATGTGGGTGGTGCTCCTGGCGTTGGGGCTTAATGCTGGAATGGCAATGGCTGGTGGTACGCCCACCAACGATGAAGGCGGCCCTCTGGGAGAGAACGAGGTAGCGCAAATCCTGGCTTCGCCTGAAGCGGCAGCAGCAGGAGAAGGCCTGTTTAATCAGGTGTGCGTGTATTGTCACGGTGCCAAGGGTATCGGTGGCAAGGCGCGAAAAATGCAGTGCCGAACTTATGACCCTAACTATCTCTTCAATACCATTGCCAATGGTAAGAAAAGAGGGGCGTTTGTGATGCCATCATGGAAGCAGAGCTATGATGACAAGACCATGTGGGAGTTGGCTTCCTACATCATGACCTTAAAAGACCTGGAGCATTGCCAGTGATTAGCGGTGCTAACCAGAAATTTTGAAATATTGAATACCCCGGGGTGCGTGTTATGAACAGACAAAAGTTACCTATATGGCTGAGCCTTATGCTGCTTTTGGGGATGGCTTTGCCTGTGAGTGCGGGTACGTTGGCGGAAATAAAGCATAAAAATGTTTTCAAAATCTGCGTCAATCGTCACGCGCTGCCTTTTTCAGAATCTGATGGTCCGCTGCCAGGCGCTCATGTCGAGATGGCAAAGCTGGTTGCGCGTGAGCTAGGTGTTTCGCTGGATTATTCATGGGTGACTTTCCGGCACCGTGCCAAGTACAACCAGTGCGATGCCTTTATGGGGGTTGCGGTCCTTGGTGATGGAGAAGGTTTTGTCAAAAAGACTCAGCCCTATCTTGATGTCAAGATGTATGTGGTGTCCAAACCAGGTTTGAACATCACTCGTCTTGAGGACCTGGATGGATTGAAAGTCGCGACCCCTAGCGCATCACTTGCCCACTCGATTTTGGTAAAAAGACCCAAGGTACAGCTGTTTGTCAGTTTGGTGGAAGATCATCAGATGCTGGATGCGGTCGCCAATGGAGATGTGGATGCGGCGGTTGTCGCCAACACGGGTATTGGTTGGTACAAGAAAAACCATCCCGATGTGGATTTTTCACTAACGTCGGCTGAATTTATCCATTCATTTAATGGCTATCCCATGGCCATTGGTCTGAGAAAAACGGATCAGGCGATGCTTGATCGGGTTAACGAGATTCTTGATAAGTTGACCAAAAGCGGAGAGCTACAGGAGATATTTAAGAAATATGGCATTGATCATAAATAAATATAGAAATCATAGTCGTATGCTCTAATGCTTTGACTTTAAAGGTTTTTATGTATTTTCACCATTACCTCCCTATAGCGCCTTAAGATTTTTTTGAGGCGCATTTTTTTATGTGTAAAGGAAATTGTTTCGGTAGGCAGTATCATCCGTAAGCAGGATCTGCCATCGACTTTTGACCACTATAGCTTTATGACAAAAAGGGTATGATTTCTTATCAGGCAAACTGCTGAGATTGGTTCAACATAGTGCTGTTACTCTAATGTTGTATTTTTCAGGTCTGCTGATAGTAAACAGAAGCTGTCTACAATATGCTCAACCTAGGCAGCTCAGATGCTACGTATTCGGTACCTGGTTTTGACAGGGAAGAGCTGTTGGCAAAGATTAGTTTGGTTTTTCAAAGCTGGTTTTGGGCGCGGGAAGCTGATTTCTTGGTTTAATAAAAAAAGGTAGTAAACAATGAAACATATACAACAATGGCTGGTTGTTCTTGGGTTAGCCCTATGTTGTCAGCAGACGTTGGCCTTCTCACTCTTCGACGGCGTCGATTTTAATCTGTTTGGCGATGATGAAGACGACGAGGTTGTCATCTGGCAATCGGGTCCCAACCAGTATTTCAAACTTGCTCCTCAAGCGGATCGGAACTTTGGGGACAGTGATCACCCGGTGGATATCAACAAAAGTGTTATAGAGGTCGGCTTGGGTCTAATCAAACTCAAGGGCAGTAATGCAGATTCGTTCAAATCTCTCAGGCCGGTTTTTGATGATCAACAAATCAGAGCCATGGCTACGTATATTGCCCAAGGGCTTAAAAGTGCCACAGCTAAGCAGGACATTATTTTCGTGATGGAAAAGTCCAAGCAGAAGCTGCTGGGGTTAAAGACAGATTCTTATTTTGTGGCTGGTAGAGCTTTTTACAAAGACGGCCACTTAAATATCATCATGGGTGATTATCAACGGGAGAGAAACCGGGGTTATGAAGCAGCATATGACCCCACCAATGCAGGGATTGTTAACTATAGTTTTGTGCATGGTAGTCGCTCCGGTAAGCCCGAGAGTAGTTTCCCCTTTGAGCGCTCAATAGAAAATCTTCCCGGCGTTGAAAACAAAGTGCTAAACGGAAACATCAGGCGTGACTGGTTTGTTGTCGACCTGACTGCTTCAGCAGAAGCTTATGCCCATCGAGAAGAGATGGAGCGACAACAGGAGTTGTCCCGCAAGCGCAAAGAACTGGAAGAAATTTTTGGGCAATCCCTACCTCAGATTGCTAATGGTAATCGAGCGGCCCCCAAAATGAGTCCTGAGGAGCGGTTGACGACCCTCAATGAGCTCAAAACCAAGGGTCTGGTGACAGAGGAAGAATACGAAACCAAAAGAAAACAGATACTTGAAGAGCTCTAAGTCGTTGTCTGCTTGATTGGCAGATTGAGGGGACGATTGCTCCAAAGTAGTATCCCAGAGAAAGAAAAATCCATACCTTTTGTGTAGAAAAGGCGTATGGCTGCTTTGAACGATGTCGTCTAAGGTGGAACAGCTAACACAACTGCGCTAACCCCGTGCCAGGGGGCATTGTGCTTGCTGTTTCACTGGGCAGGCAGCGGTCATCAGAAAGCTGCATGGTTTTAGTTTTGCCCGGCAAGCTCAACACTGTCTTCAGAGCTTTGGCTTATGCCGACAGACGTTGCGCAAGGCGAGCACGATGTGTCAATCCGGAATGTATCCAGAGGACCATCGATATGGAGCTTAGAGAATTTTTGAGGCAGGCCAGCAAGCGGGAACGTTCAGAGCTGGCTACAGCATGTAATGGATCTGTGTCATACCTGTATCAACTGGCTGGAAAGCACCGTTATGCCAGTGCACTTTTGGCGATCAGGATTGAACAGGTTTCCCGAAAGATGTCGTCGTCTACCCACGGTAGATTACAATGTGTACCCAGAGAGAGCCTGGTGCGCTCTCCAGAAGTATTTAACAACGTGGATGCGATTCTGAACGAGGAATATGCATCGTAAAAAATGGTTGGTTCTCGGAATAGGTCTGCGAATAAATGGTTTTCCGGGACAGTGTTGGACTGGTTGATGTTATGAAAGTAAGGCTGCTATCCGCGTGCTTTGTTGTATTTCTTTGCCTTATCCAAGTTGAACCAGTATTTGCCGCCAATCTTTTGGACAGCCTGAACATCGGTTTTCTCGGTGTGGATGAAAAGAAGTCGGAAAAGATTATCTGGCAGGATGGCCCCAACCGCTATATCAAGATCGTGCCTCAGGATTCCACAAACTTTGGTTTGAATGAGCATCCTGTAAACCTCAGTGCAGAGGACATCAACATCTCGTTGTCCCAGTTGAAAATCGACACTGGGCGTGGGGTGATTCCAGTTTTCTCTGAGGAGCAAATTATCCGGCTGAGTGCTGGATTGGCCTCAGGGTTGAGCGTTGCGAATACTGAACAGGACATTATCTTTGTTCTGGAAAAACCCGAATCACAAATGATGGGCCAGACAAATGCTGTTTTTTTCGTTGCCGGTCGCGTCTTTTACCAATGGGGACGGTTGAATCTGGTTTTGGGTGATTATGACCGTGTCAGAAATATCGGGTTTGAGTCAGCCTATGACCCGAAAAGTGCCGATACCCATAACTACCGTTTCGATCATGGAAAACGCACCAGTGAATCGGTTAGCCCTAACTTGATCGATAAAAAAGCCTTCGATACTCCAGGAATATCCAATAAATTTGTCACGAGTGGTCGTCGTTCTGACTGGTTTCAGGTGGACGTCAACAAAATTTCCAGTGCCTTTGATAAGCGTAAAAGGATGGCTTTCCAGCAGTCAAAAAGCGAAAAGCTTATGGAAATGCAGAGCCTGTTTGGATCTGGCTCAGGTGCCAGTCCTGTTACATCTGGACGGACCATTGAGGAGCGGCTGGTCTCGCTAAACAGTCTTAAAAATAAAGGCCTGATTAGTGAAGAAGAATACAGCCTGAAAAGAAAACAGATTCTGGACGACTTGTAGGAAGAAGTAATACTCGTGGTCAGGGCAAATGGCCACTCATCTCAGGGGTTTTGATTGGGTGTTTTCCCGAGGTGTTTAATTTTCATTCTGTATCAATCATTGATTACCAGCAGCCACTTTCATTTGACGTCACGGTTTATTTGGAATTCTCTATTTGTTCTCATCGATGTCGACACAGGTCGACAGATGCTTGTCATTGCTTCTCAGTGCTAAATTAAAAAATACTTATTGATTAATAAATTCATACTATCAGTGGATAAAAGTTCACTCTGCTTAGTAGTAATTTCCCATGTGCGTCTATTGCCTTGAATTAGTGTTAATGCTGTTTGGGTGTAATACCGGCGCAGGGATGAGGCCGCACTGATCCACTCAGGCATGGCCCCATTACATCTAATAAAACAATATTTGGGTGAGCTTCTATGTTGAGTAAAAAAACAGCAATCAGAGTTGCAAGCACTTTGATACTGTCATCGACAACAGCATTTTCAGTGACGGCTTTCGCGGAAGAGGCGGCGGGACCTTCCTGGAATATATCCGGCTGGGTCAATGAAAGCATGTCTTACTACGATGATGGTGAAGGCAGCGACATGGTGCAGATGTCGGATAACGGTACCACGCTGGGTAGCCGGATCACGTTTTCCGGATCCACTAAACTGAACGGTGGTCTGGACGCCGGTTTTGATGTGACCATCGAACCGTTCTCCGGTAACCCGAACTTCACGGGTAACGGCAACCAGATCACACCGCTGGTGTTCTCCAACCAGGACAACATCGATAACTTCAATGGTGGTGATATCGGTCTGTTGGGTAGCAGTGTATTCCTCGGTGGCAGCTGGGGTAAGGTCACTATCGGTCTGCAAAGTATGCCAACGGATAACATCGGCGTACTCGGTGATCCTTCCATGACCATCTGGTCCGGCGTGGGCGCACTGTTCCGTGGTTCCGGCTTCTTTATTCGCGGCCTTAATGGCGAGGCGTTAGGCGGTGCCGTCAACTGGGGCAGTTTTGCCCAGTGTATGACGTCAAATGGTCTGGGTATCGGTATTGACTGTAACGGGGTATACCGCAACGGTATCCGTTATGACCTGCCCGCGTTTGGTCCTGTTAGCATTGCCGTTGGCTATGCCAATGACGATATCTACGATATTGCTGCCAAGTATGCTGAGAAGATTGGTGATGTAGAGGTCAGATTCCACCTTGGTTACGCCTATAACGCCAATGGTGCAGCTAACGTTGCAGAACGTACTATTAGCACCAGCTCTGTAGACACCGGTATGACAGCTGGTGGCGATCCAGTCATGGCAGACGTGACATCAGTAGCGTTGGGCGATACCGACTCAAAAATGTTTACCATGCAACTGGGTTTGTGGGATACCAATACCGGTTTGTTTGGAAACATTACCTATCAGCGTGAAGAGGCGGATGGCGATGTTTCTGACTACGCTGAAGATGAAAATGATGCGTATTACACCAAGCTGGGTATTCGCAAGCCCTTTACCAAGTTGGGTGATACGGCGTTTTACGTTGAGTACGGTCTGTACAAGGATCAGTACAGTGCAGCGATGGGTGAAGCCGGCATTACAGGCACAGAGCTGACCCGTACAGGTATGGCCCTGGAGCAGTACTTCGGCAGCAAGATGATCATTTACGGAAAATATGAGCAGCTCGACATTGATGTTGATGGCACACCGGCTGCTGAGAATGTCTATGATGATGTTGATGAGCTGGACCTGTTCTCCCTGGGTGTGACTTACTTCTTCTGAGTCAATAAGGCCTGTTTAGGCAGGGCTGATATAAATCGGCGGCAATGTTTGGCAAAAAAATCGTCCATTGCCGCCAGTTTTCCAGAGAGGGTCTCCCAGCCCTCTCTTTTTTATATCCATTTATTAGGCCCTGGGATAAGCAGTAACATCTATTTTATGGGTGGTGAGATAGGTTGATCACAAGGAAAGTATGAGCGCTATGAAGTAGTCCTCATGGCCAGTGGGTGGGAGTCAAATCCTATAATGTAGTATTAAAAAAGCAAAAAGAAAGGCGCCCGGCAACCTCGCATTAGAGGCTGTGGTGACGCAGACAATTCTTCAAGAAACAATTTTCCCATCGGTGGGTTCGGAGTGTTCTGTTCTTTGTGGCATATCATTTTCGGGTTGTGTAGACATCGAGGACGTATGATCGAGCCGGTGCAGTAAAATTGTGATGGGACAAATAACGATAATCATCAGAGGTTTTTGGTAGCGACGAGGTACCAGAGCGGCGGATACAGAAGATCCGCTGTTTCTCGGCAAGGGAGCGCCATCAGCTGTCTGGTTAGGTTTGCGCTGGCAGATCCAGGCATGCAAGTAAACTAGAGAAGTATAGGGGTGAGCACTAATGACAAAAAATAAACTTTCTGTGTTGGTTTTTGCACTGGCTGCGGCGGGCGTATGTAATGCGGAAGAAGCTGGTGGTCAGACAGAAGCAACAAACAATGGACCGACGGTACTGGAAACCATCGTGGTGACAGCTACGCGGGACGAGCAAACGTTACGCATGCTACCGGCCAGTGCCACCGTGGTAGATACCCAGTCGCTGGATATCACCAGCCATACTCATATTCAGGAAGCCCTGGTCCGTGTGCCCGGAGCCAATTTTGCTCGGGGTAATGGCCAGGAATACCTGCCCTCATTGCGCTCTGCCATCCTGACCGGGGCCGGAGGCTGTGGCAGCGTACTGACAGCAGTTGACGGTGTACCTTTGCGGGCATCCGGCTTCTGTAATATCAATGAATTATTCGACGGCCACACTGAGGTGGCTGAGCGCATTGAAGTGATCCGGGGTCCGGGCAGTGCGCTGTGGGGGGCCAATGCCATGAACGGCGTGATAAATGTCATCAGCCCCCGAGTCACAGATGAGCCTGAATACCGTCTGGGTGTCGAGGGCGGCCCCCACGACTATATGCGGATGAAGTTTTCTGCATCGCGCAGAATGGGTGACCATGGCCTAAGGGCGGACCTTTCCATGGGGCACGACGGCGGCTACCGCCACGACTCCGGTTTTGATCAGCAGAAACTGACTTTGCGTCATGAATATGACGGTGAGCAGGTGTCAGTGGCGAGCACCTTGTCCATGACCAACTTAAACCAGGAGACCGCTGGTTATATCGTCGGAGATGAAATCTACCGCGACAGACGTGAAAGAAATGAAAACCCCAATCCTGAAGCCTACCGGGATACGCAGAGTGTGCGTTGGGCCAGCCATATCAAGTACCGCCTCGACGATAGTTCATTCCTGTCTTTCACACCGTATGCCCGCTATACCGATATGGATTTCCTGCAGCATTTTCTGCCCGGTACTCCTCTGGAGGAAAATGGCCAGAAGAGTTTTGGTTTACAGTCGGCCTACCATAAGCGTTTTGACAACTGGCAGATCGTGACAGGGCTGGATCTCGAATACACCGATGCTTTCCTCAAACAGGCCCAGGATGCGCCTACAGCGGGTAGTCCTTTCCTTATGGCGACTATCCCGGAAGGGAAGCACTATGATTACGAGGTGGATGCCATTGTGGCCGCACCGTTTATTCATACCAGCTGGCAGATGACCGAGCGCCTGTCTATGACGGCGGGCTTGCGCTATGAGGTTGTCCGCTATGATTACGACAACCGCATGCTGGACGGTCGTACCGATGAGGATGGCGTACCCTGCGGATTTGGCGGCTGTCGTTACAGTCGTCCGGCTGACCGCTTTGATCGTTTTGAAAGTTGGTCACCCAAATTTGGTCTGGTTTATGACCTGGCGGACGACCATCAGGTCTACCTCAACCTGGCTCAGGGTTTCCGAGCGCCCCAGGCAACAGAACTCTACCGGTTGCAGAATGCTCAGGATAAGGCTCACCTGGAGTCAGAAGAGGTGCTGAGCGCTGAGATTGGCGCCCGTGGTCAATATGATCGCCTGTCTTACGAGATCGCTCTTTACGCCATGAAGAAGCGTCATGAGATTTTCCAGGATTCTTCCCGCCTTAATGTAGACGATGGTGAGATCCGTTCCCGAGGTATAGAAGTGGGACTTGGTTACCGCTTTAACGAGCAGTGGGATATGGCCCTGGCAGCCAGTTATGCCGAGCACGAGTACAGCAACCATAGGTTTTCCGGCAGTACCGACATCTATGAAAATGATGTAGATGGTGCACCGCATGATTTCGGCAGTGCCCGTGTTGGGTGGAACTTTTTACCCGGTGCCCGAGCAGAACTGGAGTGGGTACATCAGGGTGAGTACTACACGGACCCTGAAAATGAGCACAGTTACGATGGACACAATATCTTCAACCTTTACAGTTTCTGGCGTTTGAACCCTGCCTGGAAGCTCAATGTGCGTGTTACCAACCTGCTGGACCGTAAGTATGCAGAGCGTGCGGATTACACTTCCTTTGGTGGAGATCGTTATTTCCCTGGAGAACCCCGTGCACTGTATGTGGGCGTAGAGCGGAAGTGGTGATGAAAAACGCTTAGCCGAACCATCAGTTCGGCCAGCTGCAGTCAATTCCGCCGGTTTTATTCCCCGTTGGGGCATAGCCGGCGGTTTTTTTATGGGAGACAAAATTCGATCTATGGTATGTCAGAAAGCTAATTCGCAGGTCTTTGTTTGATGGGTATGCAAGACCGGGCTCCTGGCATGACTACTCTGCAGGGACTTCTGCTTCCGTGCCGATGTGGTAGGCGGCGAAACCTGACATCACCACCTGGTCTACCGCCATACCAATAATCCTGCCGATGCCTTTCGCCTTGATGGGGTATTGCGCGTTGGTAATCGGGTCGGTGACCACGCCTAGTACCTGCCCCTTGATGACCTGTGCGCCGAGGGTGATTTTGCTGGAAAGAATGCCGCCGTACTCCGCTCGAATCCAGTAGGAATCGTAATAGATCGGTTCTGGGTCGCCCCATGTGAAAAGTCTGGAAATCATGCCCTGCTTTTCCATAAGACTGTGCAGGCTGTTCACTCCGGCCTTTATCTGGTGTTGCTGTATGCGAAGAGATTCACCAGCTTCCATGGTGACTGCGGTGATACCCATGGCCAGTGCGGCAGTTCGCAGCATCCCGCGGGTGCCAGTGCTGTGAACAACGGCGATACGGTCAAAGCCGCCGGTAAACGTAGCGACTTTCGGGTTGTTCATGTCAGCTCGTAATTGTGGCAGGTTGGTGCGCCGCAACGAGCCGGTATGAATGTCTACAAGCATGTCGCAGTGTCTGATCACCTGTGAAAATAGCGCGTGGGCAAAGCGTTCTGCCACATGGCCATCTGCCTTGCCGGGAAAGTGGCGGTTCAGATCCCGACGATCTGGCAGGTAGCGATTGCCCTGCTGAAATCCTTGCAGGTTGACGATAGGAACGCCGATCACTTTTCCAGAGAGCTCGGTAGGGTCCAGGTCATACAGTACCCGGCGAACAATTTCGATACCGTTCAGCTCGTCTCCATGTATGGCTGCCACCAGGCATAACGTGGGGCCCGATTTGATACCGTTGACCACCAGCACGGGGGTTGGCGATGAGAGCCCACTGATTTGCAGGCCCGGAGACCAACCAATGCGTGTGGAGGTGCCGGGTAACACCTCGGTGTCGAGCAGGGTAATACTGTTAGGGGGCGTGGTTTCCGGCTTTAGTTCGGGGGTTCTGGGTTCAGGCTGGATGTCCTGGGGTTGTTCAGGATTCTCCGGTTCAGTAAAAAAAGATTTTGACGTTTGGGCAGGTGCTACTTCCTTCAGGTCAATATTGGGCGCAATCTTGTGTGGTTTGTCTTGTATATCTTCGGCATTACCATAGGCCCTGGAGAACGTAGGTTGTGTTGATGTTGTTTGACGAGGCAGGGAGTCATCAATGTCTGCTACATCCTCGTCCTCATCCTCAGTCTCCTCTGTCACCACTTCTTCATTTTCGTCCAGATCACCTTCAGCCAGAACTCCTGGCGTCGCCAAGGCGATTAGCAGAATGAGCAGTATGGTAGAGAAAGCTTTTGATAGGCCGAAACACATAGCAGCGGAGCTTTTGAGACGAAAAGTCAACAGTAGAGATAACAGCGTATGAGTATAACACTGCCCACCCTCCAGTCCGGGACAGAATCCCGGCTGAAAAGGTAGTTGTGGTCCTGAAATTAACGGATGACCTTATCTATAGCGTTATTGAGATTGGCGACCGTGCGCTCAATATTATGCAGTTTGTCGAGCCCAAAAAGACCGATACGGAAGGTTTGGAATCCTTCCGGCTCATCGCATTGCAGGGGCACACCCGCAGCAATTTGCAGGCCTTCTGCAAGAAATTTTTTGCCGTTGTGTATATCAGGATCCTTGGTGTAGCTAACCACAACCCCCGGAGCCTGGAAGCCTTCAGCGGCAACGCTTTTGATACCTTTTTCTCTCAGCAGGGTTCGCACACGCTTGCCCAGCTCAATCTGCTCTTGGCGCACCTTTTCAAAACCGTAGGCTTGGGTTTCTTTCATGGTGTCCCGGAATTTCAATAGGGCATCAGTTGGCATGGTGGCGTGGTAAGCGTGGCCACCATTCTCGTAGGCTTCCATAATCTGCAGCCACTTTTTCAGATCACAGGCAAAACTGCTGCTCACTGTGTCGTCAATACGTTTACGGGCTTCTTCTCCGAGCATCACCAGCGCACTACAGGGCGATGCGCTCCAGCCTTTCTGGGGCGCACTGATCAGAATATCAACACCCAGCGATTTCATGTCGACCCATAATGTACCGGAGGCAATGCAGTCCAGTACAAACATGCCACCCACGGAGTGAACTGCCTCTGAAACTGCGCGAATGTAGTCATCCGGCAGGAGCATGCCGGAGGCCGTCTCCACATGGGGTGCAAACACCATGTCCGGTTTTTCTGCCTGGATGGCGGCAACAACCTCTTCAATAGGAGCCGGAGCCAGGGCCGGGGTTTCTGAGTCATCTACCGGTCGGGCTTTCATGACGATATTCTGATCGCTGATATGTCCCATCTCGAGAATCTGGCTCCAGCGAAAGCTGAACCAGCCATTGCGAATGATCAGGCATTTTTTCCCCGTAGCGAACTGTCGCGCCACTGCTTCCATACCATAGGTACCACCTCCCGGGACAACCACCACGGCAGTGGCGTTATAAACCTCTTTAAGGGTGCTGGAAATGTCATTCATGACGGATTGAAAGCGCTTGGACATATGGTTTAGTGAACGGTCCGTAAAGACGACGGAATATTCAAGCAGGCCATCCGGATCAGTGTCGGGTAGTAAGCCGGGCATGGGGAGCTCCTTTTAATAGTTTTCTAGTAGTTATCGGGTCATATTTCTTAGAGGTTGCCGATTATATTTTAACCGGGCCAGGAATCCCAAAATGCTGACAGAGTCCTGACTTGAAAGAAACGTCAGTTGCTGAAGAAAGGCGGACCAAATGACACATAAAACACCTCAAAAACCGGCTCGCCAAAAAATTTTGGAGTCTCTCTAAGGTGTTGATTTCTGTCAAAAAAAGCTATATTTTTGTTCCAGCATTCAACAAAAGAGGGGGTTTTTCCATCTGCGATGAATGTATTATTAATAGCATGTTAATGCAGTGATTATTAACCGACAATAAGATGTTGAGGGTACTATGGCTAGATATATTGTGACTAAAAACGCACAAGAAAATGGGGATCATATTGTGCACAACATGGGCACCTGGTGTCCGGATTTACCTGATTCAGTAGATCAGAAATCGTTGGGTAACTTCCCCACCTGTCGCGCGGCTATTCGTGAAGCTAAAAAACACTTCGAACATGTCAACGGCTGTTTCAAGTGTTCACGACAATGCCATGTCGCGTAATCTGCTAAGAAGAGCGAAAGGGCCATTTTAGATGGCCCTTTTTTTTGGTTTTTAGCCGGTAACATGCCAATCGGCATGGAGGACGGTCGCCTTTATCAACTCCCCTAGATAAACTTCTTTAATCTTGTGAGCTAACCGTTTTATGCGAAGGATGTAATGATGGAAAAGATGTTCGAGAACACGATGTATGCCACCCGGTGGTTGCTGGCACCCATTTACTTCGGCCTCAGTTTCGCGTTATTGGCGCTGGGTGTGAAATTTTTTGCCGAAGTGATTCATACACTACCTATGATCCTCAGTATGTCCGAGATGGATCTGATTCTGGTGGTACTGTCACTGGTAGACATTTCGCTGGTGGGCGGGTTGATCGTGATGGTGATGTTTTCTGGCTATGAGAATTTTGTCTCGCAACTGGACCTGGATGAATCCAATGACAAATTGAGTTGGTTGGGCAAACTGGACACCAGCTCACTGAAAAATAAGGTGGCGGCTTCTATTGTGGCCATTTCCTCCATTCATCTCCTGAAGATCTTTATGAATGCCCATGAAATCGCAAACGACAAGATCCTCTGGTATGTGGTACTGCACATGACCTTTGTTATTTCTGCATTTGTGATGGGCCTTCTGGATACCATGACACGAAAATAAGCTCCGCCTGTGGGGTATCGACTGATTGGATTTAACCAGAATTACTGCCCAGCTTTGACCCGGCCACGGCCAGTTTTTGCTCCAATTTGAGGCAAAGGCAGGCCGCAAGGCGCTCTAATGCCTGTGGCAGGCAAAAAACCTTTTATATTTCAATGCAGTAAATTTTGGCACCGAGTTTGCTAAGTTAATTGTTGTATTCCTGATACAACAATTAACTTGAGGTGTTCCAATGAGCTTGTATGAAAAACTGGGCGGCGACGCTGCTGTAGATGCTGCCGTTGATATTTTTTACCGTAAAGTCCTGATGGATGACCGTATCAACCAATATTTTGATGGTGTTGATATGGCCGGTCAGTCCCAAAAGCAGAAAGCCTTCCTGACTATGGTGCTGGGCGGCCCAAACAGCTACACCGGCAAGGATATGCGTGAAGGGCACAAGCATCTGACGGGTCTGAATGACACTCATGTTGATGCGGTGATCGAATTGTTGGGTGAGACTCTCAAGGAACTGGGCGTCGGCGATGAAGATATCGGTGAAGTGGCGGCCCTGGCCAATAGTGTTCGTGATGACGTACTGAATCGCTGAAATAGCTCATGGCAGTCGTTCGTTACAGTGACCGGGCTATCGATGTCCCGGAAGGCGAGACGCTTTTATCCGCCCTGGAAGGGGCGGATATTGCTGTCCCCAATAGTTGCCGTGCGGGGCTCTGTCACTCCTGCATAATGGTGGCTCACGATAGCCCAATCCCCGAGAAAGCTCAGGCCGGGCTTTCTTCACAACAGATTGCACAGAGTTACTTCCTGGCCTGCCAGTGTTACCCCGAATCCGATATGGAGGTTTCGTTGGGTGATGCTGAGCGCCGCTATGATGCGGTGATGACGTACAAGGAGCCCTTGAACCAGGGGGTGCTGAAAGTCCGTTTTAAAACAGATATGCCCTGGTTTGCCGGTCAGTACACCAGCGTGTGGAAAAACCTGGCTGACGGACGTAGTTTTTCCATCGCCAGCATGCCGGAAGATGGACATATAGAGTTGCACGTGCGACGTCGTTCCAATGGTGTGATCAGCAGTTGGCTGGAGCACGAAATGCAGGAAGGCGACAGCTGCCAGTTAAGTTCGGCCCGCGGACATTGTTTCTACAATCCCGGTGCTGAAGAACAAACGCTTGTGTTGGCAGGTACCGGTACGGGACTGGCGCCGTTGTATGGTGTGGCCCGGCAGGCATTGGCCAATGATCATCGGGGAGATATTCATCTGTACTCCGCTTCCGGCAGCCCCGACCAGTTATACTTGGTGGATGAGTTGGTTGATCTGGCCGGCCGTCATGAAAATTTCCACTATCACCGTGTGGTAAAGCGGGAAGCAGAGCAGGATCCGCAATTACATCAGGGTGACCTGGTTGATATTGTCAGTCGCCGTCACACTGATCTTAAACAACACCGGATTTATCTCTGTGGAGCGCCGGGCATGGTCAAGAAACTGCAGAAATTGAGTTTTCTCCAAGGCGCAGCGCTCACCGATATTCTTGTAGATGCGTTTGAGGCCCCGGCTTAAGCATGCAGTTAACTCGATTTACCGACTATGGCCTGCGGGTACTGATTCATCTCAGCAGTCAGCCCCCGGGGGTTCGCGTAGGTCTGGATTTTCTGGCGGAGCGCTTCAATATGAACCGCCACCATCTTTACAAAGTCAGTCAGCGGCTGTCTCAGCTGGGCTGGATATCATCAGCCCGAGGCAAAAATGGCGGTATTGTTCTGGAACCGGATACACGCCAGAAAAATCTACTGGAAATCATCAGTGAGCTGGAAGAAACCATGGAGCCGATTGACTGCAAAGGTATCCAGTGCCCCATAGCCAGCCAATGTAAGTTACAGGGAGTTCTCGGCCTAGCGGCCCAGGCCTTCAGAAATGTTCTCGCCCAATACCGGCTGGATGATCTGCAGCAAAAAGATCTGCAAATGATCACAAAAGTTCTTGATATGGCCTGATCGTAATGGTCCCCAAAGGTGAATGATCGTCAGATTACACGGCGGGCAACTTGACTGATGCTGGCTTTTCAGGGGTTCATGGCATTGACCTGTTCCAGATATTGAATTGCCGGCTGGTAGCCAGCTTGAGCAGATCGTTTAAACCATTCATTACCCTGCTTTTCATCTTTCGCGACACCCATCCCGTTGTAGTAGAGGCCCCCAAGGGCATACATGGCTGCCGGATGACCGACATTGGCAGCTTTTTCATACCAGGGCACGGCTTTAGCGTAATCTTTTATCACCCCTTCGCCACTTTGATAAGCCCAGCCGGTTTCAAACATGCCGCCCGGGTGGCCTTGTTCGGCGGACTTCAGATACAGTTCAAACGCAGTCTTGAGATCTTTTTCTGTTCCCCAGCCCTCCCGGTAGAGTATTGCCAACGCAAATTGGGCATCGGCATCCCCGGTTTTGGCCAGTTCACTGAGTATTGCAAAGCCTTTATCCAGTTCACCTCCGCGAACCGCCTGGTACCCCTCTTCGAGGGTGGCTGCCATCACGGAAAAGGAAAGTAAGATGCCTACAAGGGCGCTTAAATATTTCACAGATACTCCTAAACGAGTCATTACAGGATGGTTGAATGCGGAATGGATGCCGATCATACAACGATTTATTTATAGAAGGTTTGATTCATCGTCCCGCTATGAGTTCACTTGTTGCCACAATCAGCCGAGCAGGGTGTGGCCTTCTGGCAACTGACGAGCCATCCATAAAGCCAATTTGTGCTTCATGTGCGGGATATCATGTTGCTCCTTGGCCAGAGGCTGAATCAGCTTGTCGTGAACCAGTAACTTGTAGATATACTCAACCTTCTCGTTGGCAGAGTCTGAAGCTTCAAATTTCGCCGCGCCGCGTTTTTCCGCATAGATCATGCCGATACGCAATGCTTCCTTTAACAGTTCCGGTTCATTTTTCAGCTTGGACATGACGTCTTCCTTCTTATTATTAGTCGCAACAGCCAGAAAGCCCCTGGTCCATTAGTTCTGCAGGGGCATCTATTTCTATCGTGCCGATCACTTCGGCAGGCACGCCGGCAACCACCGAGTGCGGGGGGATATTATTGAGCACCACGCTGGCAGCGGTGATTTTGGAGCCGGCACCAATTTCAATATTGCCCAGAATTTTGGCACCGGGGCCGATCAGTACGCCGCGACGGACTTTGGGATGCCGGTCGCCGCTTTCCTTGCCGGTTCCGCCCAGGGTGACAGACTGCAGGATGGAAACGCAGTCCTCGATTACCGCAGTTTCCCCTACGACGATTCCCGTGGCGTGATCAAACATGATTCCGCGACCGATTTCTGCTGCCGGATGAATATCTACACCGAAAACGACGGAAATACGGTTTTGCAGTACCAGCGCCAGGGACTGGCGATTCTGTTGCCACAACCAGTGGGCTGCTCGCCAGGCCTGCAACGCATGGAAACCCTTGTAGTAAAGAAAGGTTGAAAATAGGTTCTGGCAGGCGGAATCCCGATTGTAGATAGCCAGGATGTCACAGTTGACCTTGTCTTCCATATCCTGGTCCCCGGAGAAAGCTTCCTCGAACACTTCATGCAAAGTCAGGGATGAGGTGGCATCACAGCCGAGTTTCTCTGCGAGCAAAAAACTCAGTGCTTCCAGTATCGAGTCATGTTTCAGGATGGTGACCTGGAGAAAGCTGGCTAATACCGGCTCTTCATTGGCGACGGCAGCGGCATCCTGCTGGATTTCTTGCCAAAGGGATAGGCTCATAACATCAAAAAGTCACTTGGGGTCAGCGCATCATTATCGGGGCGCTAGGGTTATTTTTCCAGCGGCGTGCGAGCTAGGCACCAGACATTCACGCGACGGGCGCCGCCGGACATCAGCATCCTGCTCAGTTCATTGATGGTGCTACCGGTGGTGACCACATCGTCCACCAGTGCAATGGTTTTACCAGATACATCCCCCTTGAGGTGAAATGCACCTTTGAGGTTGTTAAGGCGTTGAGAACGCCGCTGACCCTGCTGTTGTGGTGTGTATCGCGTGCGTTGTAGAGCACGATGGTATACAGGTATGTCCAGCCGTCTGCCCAGGTAATTAGCTAGCCAGGTGGCCTGATTGAAACCCCTCTGCCAGAGACGCCGCCAGTGCAGCGGCACGGGGATCAATAACTCCGGTAATTCCTCCTGCTGGTTCAGGTTGCGCAACAGGAACTCCGTCAGCAGGGCACCAGCTGAGAATTTGCCGTGGTGTTTAAAGCGATTGATGAGCAAATTGATGGGAAATTCATAGCGCAGTGGGGCCAGACAGCTATGGAAGGGTGGCGGGTTGCTCTGGCACTGGCCACACAGAGCCAATGTCTCTATCTCCGCCCCGATGGGCAAGGCACAGATGGGACAGCATGACCGGTTTTGCGGTAATTCCCTCTCGCACCCGGAGCACAGGTCCACTGCCTGCCCGCTGGCCATGCCACAAATCAGACAACGGCCGGGGAGCAGTCGGTAACTTGCCCGGCGTAGCATAGTTGCCAGTTGCTGGTCGTCCATAGTAGTTAACCAGAAATCCTTTTTTTGGTTGACAGCGATCCATGCTCACTTATGATAACGAGCTGTCACCGACTATATGAGAGATGATTGATGCCCGCCAGCCAAGTTTCAGATATCCGCCACGACTGGACCCGTGATGAAGTATTGGCGCTGTTCAAGCAGCCCTTTAATGACCTGTTGTTCCAGGCCCAGGTGGTGCATCGACAACACTTCAACCCCAATGAGGTACAGCTCAGTACACTGCTGTCCATCAAGACCGGTGCTTGTCCTGAGGACTGTAAATACTGTCCCCAGAGCGCCCGTTACGATACCGGGCTGGAGAAAGAGCAGTTGATGGCCGTCGATCAGGTCATCGAAGAGGCCAAGGCTGCCAAGGCCAGTGGTGCCACCCGTTTCTGCATGGGCGCTGCCTGGCGTTCCCCCAAAGATAAGGATTTGCCCGCTGTAGCGGAAATGGTGCGCCAAGTGAAGGCGCTGGGTATGGAAACCTGTATGACCCTGGGCATGCTGAAAGAAGATCAGGCGCAGATGTTGGCCGATGCCGGGCTCGATTACTACAACCACAACCTGGACACTTCGCCGGAATACTACGGCGAAATTATCACCACCAGAACCTATCAGGATCGACTGAACACCCTGGACAGTGTGCGCCGCGCGGGCATGAAAGTCTGTGCAGGAGGCATCGTTGGTATGGGTGAGGGTGAGAAGGACCGTGCCGGACTGTTGATGCAGTTGGCCAACTTGCCCCAGCACCCGGAATCCGTACCGATCAATATGTTGGTGAAAGTGGCGGGAACCCCGCTGGATCAGCAGGATGACCTGGACCCGTTTGAGTTTATCCGCACCATCGCTGTGGCGCGTATTCTCATGCCGAAATCCCATGTGCGTCTCTCTGCCGGGCGCGAGGAAATGAACGACCAGATGCAGGCGCTGGCCTTTATGGCCGGGGCCAATTCCATTTTTTATTGTGAAAAACTGCTCACCACACCCAACCCCAAAGCTAACCGGGACATGGAATTGCTGGGCAGGCTCGGTATTGTGCCGGAAACCCGCCACGTGGCGAGGGACAGCGATGAAGAGGAACAGGCTTTGCGTCAGGCTGTGGCCGAAGCGGCAAGCGACCACCTTTTCTACAACGCGGCCAACTAGTTATCTGAGGGTGGCTGTCTGCTGGTCACCCGGGAGTTCATATGTCCCTATCCATGGATCAGCAACTGCAGAAGCGGTTGGCGCAGCGCCGGGCAGATAACCTCTACCGCCAGCGACACCTGTTACAGTCTGCGCAGAACAGCATTGTGCAGGTGGACGGCAAGACCTGTGTGGCCTTCTGCAGCAATGATTACCTAGGCCTCGCCAGCCACCCGGCAGTCATCGACAGTCTGCGCCGTGGTGTCGAGACTTACGGTGTCGGCAGCGGTGCCTCCCATCTTATTTACGGCCATTCCCAGGAACACCACGCCCTGGAAGAGGAACTGGCAGCCTTTACCGGACGCCCGAGAGCACTGTTGTTTTCCACTGGCTATATGGCCAACCTGGGGACTATTCGCGCCCTGGTGGACAAGGGTGACCATGTGTTTGAGGATCGCCTCAATCACGCTTCCCTGCTCGATGGTGGCCTGGCGAGCAATGCCCGTTGCCAACGGTATAAGCACCTCGATGTCAGTGATCTCGCCCGGCGCCTGGCGAAAACCGAAGGCGGGCGCAAGCTGGTGGTCACCGATGGTGTCTTCAGTATGGATGGCGATGTTGCTCCGCTGGTGGAGATGGCTGCTGTCTGCCGTCAGTACGATGGCTGGTTGATGGTGGATGACGCCCACGGCTTTGGCGTACTGGGTGAGAACGGTGGTGGCCTGGCGGAACAGTGCCAGCTGGACGTGGAAGAGCTGCCCATCCTGATGGGCACACTGGGCAAGGGCTTCGGTACCTTCGGCGCTTTTGTGGCCGGCTCTGAAGCCTTGGTCGATACCCTGATTCAGTATGCGCGTACCTATATTTACACCACGGCGCTGCCACCATCAGTGGCAGCGGCTACCCGTATCAGCCTGAAAATTCTGCGCCGTGAAAGTTGGCGGCGTGAAAAACTGCAAAGTCTGGTTTCACGCTTTAGACAGGGCATTGCCGATCTGGGACTGGAACTCATGGACTCATCGACCCCGATCCAGCCAGTGCTGCTGAAAAATGACGCGCTTTGCCAGAAAGTGGGAGAAAGGCTCCGCGAGAAAGGCTTTCTGGTGGGGGCGATTCGCCCGCCCACGGTGCCTGTGGGCAGTGCTCGGCTGCGGGTAACCCTGTGTGCTGAGCACACGGAGGAGCAGGTTGATGCCCTGGTGGATGCCATCGATAGCAGTCTTACCGAGCTGCAAAAGGAAGGCCTGTGATGGCGGCACCCCTGAAAAATCTCCCGGATGGCTCAGTCGCCGTGTATCACCATGCCTGTGAAGGAACTCCGATCCAGGAAGAGCCTTTGGTGTTGTTGCACGGGTGGGGGAGTGACAGCCACATCTGGCAGGAAATGCTACCCCTGCTGACGCCGCACTTTCATGTACTGCTGGTCGATTTGCCGGGTTTCGGTGAAAGTCCGGCACTGAATAACGATGATCCAGACGATTATATTGCGGCCCTGTTGGCGATACTGCCAGAACGGTGCAGCCTGGTGGGGTGGTCACTGGGGGGCATGCTGGCGACTGCACTGGCCAGCCGTTATCCGGACCGTATTGCCCATCTGTTGACCATCGCCAGTAACCCTGTGTTTGTGCAAGCAGAAGGCTGGTCTTCGGCCATGACCAGTGCTGAGTTTGCTGACTTCAATGAATCCTTTCGACAACAACCGGCGCTCTGCCTGAAACGTTTCCAGGGCTTGCAGTGCCGGGGAGATGACCACGAACGTGAGCTGATCAGACAACTTCGTGGTGTGTCCGGGGTTCCTTCCCATTCCCAGGAAGCCGCCTGGCGACGCGGTTTGGACTTGTTGCAGTTACTGGATAACCGCGCGGCGCTGGCCAGCCTGTCAGTACCCGGCCTGCATATATTCGGAGGGGCTGATCAGCTGGTTCCCAGCGCAACGGCCGCGGCACTTCAGGCACTGAACTCTGCCCAGCAGTCGGTTGTATTGGATGGGACCGCTCATATTCCCCTTCTCAGCTGCCCCCAGCGTTTGGCAGAGGAGATAATCCATTTTATTCAGACCGACCGCTACCGGCTGGATAAGACCCGCATCGCGCAATCGTTCAGCCGGGCGGCCAACAGCTATGACAGTGTGGCCCGACTGCAGCGTCAGGTAGGGCAGCAGTTGCTGGAGCAGCTGTCTCCCACTATGGAGCTGTTGTCGATTGTGGATCTGGGCTGCGGGACGGGATACTTCACCACTCGGCTGGCAGAACGTTATTCACCTGCTTCCCTGAAAGGCATTGATCTTGCTCAGGGGATGCTTGACTACGCACAGCAGCAACACGGCGACTGTGCCATCTGGCTTTGTGATGATGCGGAGTCGCTGTCTTTGCCGGATCAGAGTGTGGATCTGGTTTTTTCCAACCTGGCTTTCCAGTGGTGTGAACGGTTGCCACAACTCGCGGCGGAACTGGCGCGGGTGTTGAAGCCCGGTGGAGCTGTTGCGTTTACTTCGTTGGGGGAACAGACCCTGTGTGAGTTGCGCGATGCCTGGGCAACCGTGGATGGGTATGTGCATGTCAATCGCTTTCAGTCGGCGCAACATTGGCAGGAAGTTTTCGCCCAGGCAGGTTTCTGCTTCGAACATTTCAAGGTAGAGCCCGAGATATTGCAGTACAGAGACTTACGTCACCTGACGTCGGAACTGAAAGGATTGGGCGCGCACAATGTCAATCAGGGCCGTAACCCAAAAATGACCGGGCGCGATCCAATTCGCCGTTTAATGGCGGCTTACGAACGATTCCGTGACAGCGATGGCCAACTGCCCGCGACCTGGGAAGTGATTTATGGGGTCGCGAGAAAAGATGGCTAAGCAATTTTTTGTCACGGGCACCAATACCGGTGTCGGCAAAACACTGGTGACGTCAGCCCTGTTGTGTGCAGCCAGGCAACAGGGGCTGCGGACCATCGGTTTGAAGCCCGTGGCCGCAGGCTGTGAGTTGACCGAAGAGGGGTTGTGCAATGAGGATGCTCTAGCACTACAGGCACAGTCGTCTTTGCCGCTGAGTTATGCGCAGATCAACCCGGTGGCGCTGGCCCCGGCCATTGCTCCGCATATTGCCGCCGCCAGGGAAAACCGCCGCCTGAGCGCTGATCGCCTGGCAGGTTTTTGTCGCGGCTCTATGATGCTGCCATCAGATCTGCTGCTGGTTGAAGGGGCAGGGGGGTGGCGAGTGCCATTAAATGAGCGGGAAACTTTTGCAGATTTGGTTAAAATCCTGCAACTGCCGGTCATCTTGGTGGTCGGAATGGAATTGGGCTGTATTAATCACGCCCTATTGACCGCCGAGGCAATCCGTCGTGATGGCCTGGAGCTGGCAGGTTGGGTAGCCAATTCGGTCACGCCTGAAATGGATTGTTA
Organism: Porticoccus litoralis; assembly: GCF_030676955.1. Classification (NCBI taxonomy): domain Bacteria; kingdom Pseudomonadati; phylum Pseudomonadota; class Gammaproteobacteria; order Cellvibrionales; family Porticoccaceae; genus Porticoccus; species Porticoccus litoralis. The sequence goes on from NZ_JAUUUU010000004.1 coordinate 24,900, forward strand.
CGAAGACAATCTGGCTTGTTTACAACAGAGGTTAGATTGTCCATTGATCGCCGAATTGCCATTTCTGGCTGATAATTGTGTAGAACAGGCAGCAACTCATGTGGCAATCGATCAGTTGTTGCAGTAGTGAATTAAACTTAGGGGTAGAAATCGTATGGGTATGAGAAGTGAAGAAGAGTATTCCGAAGAGGATCTGGAGCGGATACGTGGTGTCGTGAATTCCGGTATCCATTCCGTGGAGCGCAAGCCGTTTCGTTTCAGTTTGTTGTTTTTGTGGTGGATTGTGGTGGCTGCCTTAGGTGGTGCCGCCTGGATTTTTGCCAGTTCCGTGGGCGCCGTTTAGTTAACCCTTGACCATGCTCTCAATGGTTTGCCATTCTGCCATAGTCACTGGCACCACTGAGAGCCGTCCCTGCCGAAATAACATCATGTCCTTCAGGTCGGGGTGAGCTTTCAGCGCAGAGAGGGGCAGATGTCGGGCAAATTTTTTACGCAGCTTTACATCCACCGCATACCACTGAGGCTTATCCTGCGTTGCCTTGGGGTCGAAATAATCACTTTCAAGATCGAACTGGGCGGGATCAGGGTACGCCGCCTTCACCACTTCCATAATGCCCGCCACACCGGGCCGTGGGCAGCTGGAGTGATAAAATAGCACCTGGTCCCCGGCCTGTACTTTATCCCGCAAAAAGTTGCGCGCCTGGTAATTACGAATGCCATCCCAGCGGCACTGCTGCTGGGGTTCGGCTGCCAGGTGGTCAATGCCATAAACATCCGGTTCGGATTTAAACAGCCAGTAATTCATTTCAAAAACCATTAATAAGGGCGGTCCCGGTTGCCCGGAACCGCCCTATGCTGCGGCACAAAAATGCTTGGTTGTCAGACGTCTTTGACGCGCACCATCAGTTTGCCCATGTTGTCGCCTGTATAGAGCTTCTTAACGGCCTGTAAGGCATTTTCCAGTCCGTCGGTTACATCCAGGCGTGCTTTCAGCTTGCCTTCTTTCATCCAGCCACTCAGGGCCTCAAGGGCTTCCGGGTAGCGGTCCATGTAGTCGAGAATGATGAACCCCTGGATTTTCAGGCGGTGCATCAGGATCAGGTCATAGTTGTAGGGACCGGGTACCGGTTCAGTGGCATTGTACTGGGAGATCAGGCCACAGGTGGGGATACGCCCGTGCAGGTTCATCAGTTTCAGACACTCGTCGAGAATCTTCCCGCCGACGTTGTCGTAGTAGACGTCGATGCCGTTGGGGCAGGCTTCAGCCAGTGCTTTGCCCACATCCTGGGTCTTGTAATTGATAGCCACGTCATAGCCCAGCTCTTCGGTGATCCACTGGCATTTTTCATCGGAGCCGGTCAGGCCGACAGCACGACAGCCTTTGATTTTGGCGATCTGGCCCACCAGTGCGCCCACGGCACCGGCAGCGGTGGAGACCACTACAGTTTCACCCGGCTTGGGGTCGCCAATGTCCAGCAGACAGAAATAGGCTGTTGGCCCGACCAGTGCCAGGGTGCCGAAAGCATCGATGACTGGGACATCACCGGTATCGCCGAGCAGACCGACGCTGGCCGAGGAGCCGATCTGATAGTCAGCCCAAGTGCCAATGCCGCTGACGATATCGCCTTCCTTGAATTCGGGGGTGTTGCTTTTAATCACTGTGCCACAGACAACGCCACGCATGGGTGCGTCCAGGGCCACTGGCTCCATGTACTGCTCCATGTCGCTCATCCAGATGCGGTTGGTTGGGTCCAGTGACAGATAGTTCAGGCGAAACAGAATTTCACCTTCCCCTGGCTCAGGAATAGCTTCATTTTCAAGACTCAGAACATCGTCAGTGATGTCGCCAACGGGGCGTTTTCTCAAACGCCAGACGCGGTTTGTTTCAGTCATACCTACTCTCCTGTGAGTACTTATTATTCGTGATTTTTAATCAATCAGCGGACCAGAAAAACATCATATTTGACATAGCCTTCCGGACCAAACTGAATTTCCGTCATTTTGTTAATGGTTTGAATGTCATTGAGCCAGCCGTATTGTTCGGAGGCGGTCTGAAAGGTGGGGGCGGCGATGAAGTAGGGAATGTCACGGTCGGTGAGAACATCCCCGTTATTGAGTCTCTCCATGACTTCTGGGGTGCTTTTGATAATGCCGTTATAGGAGATATAGATGTGTGCGCCGTCATCGGTTTCGATCAGGCCACGCACATCCAGGCGCATGGCGCCGGAAGGCATGATACGCAACCAATCTGCGCCAGGCGCAACGAATTGGCCATCGATCTTAGGTCCCTTGACCCAACCACCTGGACGTACGTTAACGATGAGTAGGCTGTCATCAATCGGCACAGGAGGATCCAGTGGTGCGACATAGCTCATCAGGTATTCGGTGGTGATCTGGGTGCTGGGTAGCTGGCCTTCAGTTGCTGCCATAGAACTATCTCCTTGGAGTCTTATGATTTGGATGGGTAAAGCAATGCCTGCCTACTCCACATCTTCTTGTTTTTAAGTTGTTTTTAGATTGTTTTTAATCGTTATTATGGTGTCGGGAGATCAAGTCTTTCGACCCCTGGGGTTTTTTATTCTATCTATAGTTGAACGCCCAGTACAATATTGCCCCGCCGAGCATACTAAATTTTTATCTGCTGAAGTTTAAAACCAGTCAAGGTCGCTTTTCAGAACGATCTCATCAAGATATACGGCTGTCTGTCTGAAATTGTGTATATCCTTGCTCAATGGTTTTTGCGCCTGGTTAGCATCAAGACTCTTGACCGCTTTAAGGTCATCGGCAGTTACCAGTGTTGTCGTCTTATTATCGTTGTGAATCAGTTTCACAGCGCACTCCCTCCTGGTATCAAGCATAAAATATAGACCAAATATGACCGCGGGATGGCGAATTATTTTTTGGACAGTCTGTTTGGCATTTTGCGTGGACCAATTAGATTCGCTGCCCTGTTTTTGGTTCCTCGGCCAACTTAAACTGGTTGGTGATTAGACTTGATCCTCACCCTGGCCTTGACCTGTAGGTTTGAAGTGCTGGATAGCCCACCAAGGGAGGCATTATAGGAGGTTGTGGCGGTATCGATTTTTGGCGCTAAGGGCAGGATAGATATAGTAAAGCGGATGCCAACGGTGTCGGGTGCTGGAAGAGATCATTATTCCCGGCTTTGGCTTGCCGATGAAAAAAAGCTTTGTAGTCTTGTGCCAATTCCTTCGCAGGCTTCACCCTGAACCTGGGCTATAAAAGGAATGGGGGCGCCTATGGCCAGTAGATAGGATGAGCCCTTGCTGTCTACTTTGACGCGCCCTTTTTCATCGAGCTTCGACAGATCCCAGATAATGGCTTCATAGTTGGAGTTTTTATCCCAGGAGGCAAAACCAAAACAGCCGCCGCCCCCGGGGGCCAGGCCACAACTGAAGCCGCCGTTTTTCTCCGTGGTTTCGGTGTTGCCGTCCACCCAGATCATGTAGCGGATACCCAGCTTGCGAATGCGTGTGGCAATAAGGGGGTCTCTCATCATGCCGCCCATGCGCTTGAGACCCAGGGGCGCCGTGCGCGGTTCGAACCAGGGGTAAAGGCTGTCGAGAAACTGTTGCTCAGGCATGACTGCCACCTGGCCGCCGGTGACCAGTTTATTGCCAATACAGTCGATAAAATCTGGTTCGGTTTCGTACTCACCGGCGTGGCGCCGTCCCATAATGACAATTTTTTCACTGGCTTTGACTGGCAGGCGGGTTTCCGACACACGGTACTCGTCAACATGGGTTGAGGTGCCGCAGGCGGTCAGCAGCAATGAGATGGCTGAGACAAGCAGAAACAGTAGCGCTCTCAAGGGATATCGCTCCTGCTGAGCTGAGTATCCGCCTGACGACTGGCCAGCCAGCGCTTAACTTCCGGAACCCTGTGAAATTCCAGAACCAGGCGTGCTCCTGCATCTCTCAGTGCCGAGATCGTGGCCTGGTTGAGCGCCTCCTCGTCAGATTTCAGAAAACGGCTCTGGGTCTTGCCATAGGAACTCATCAGCCAGTCGGCAATGGGCTGTCCGTTGCCGTCCAGCACTTTGAGGCTGTATTTAATCCAAACCTCGTAAACGTTGAGCTTGGTTTCAAACGGGGTGGCGAGCTGGACTTCTTCCACCACTGGCACGATCAACAGGTCCAGGGCAGGGTTCTTTGCCGGCGGGCTGTTATAGGTTGTTGTACTGATAAACATGTCGGCGAATACGCGGCTGAACAGTTTAACCTGGGACTCTCCCAGCGCCATGGTGACCGGCAGTTGCTTGTCATCAGTACTTTCAAACTGGTAGTGGCTGAATTGATCGTCCATGACCAGGCCGACGTGGAGGGGCTGTTTGCGTGTCAGGGCACTGGGGTAGTCGCCATTCACCGTCACATTGGTCGAGCAGCCGCTCAGCAGCACAATGGTCATGAGCAACAGGGATGAAACAAGGCGTGTGGCCGGATTCTTGTTCATTGGCATCATTCGGGTTTAAGGCCGTTCAGTGCGACAAAGGTTCCGCCGTTACGATAGCTCAGTTCTCGCATCAATGCAGCGAATCTTGATGCAGTCTGCAGGTTGCCACCGCGTACCAGGAAATGAACCGGAAAGCCGATGGTGTGGATTCGAACCAGACGTTCGCCGCTGCGGCCCTCGCGGTTAATTTTTGCCACGGTATCCAGTACGTTATCGATGGAGTCGCCGGTAAAGTCATCGCCTAGAACATAGAGGCTGATCTTGCGGTTGGGAGCGTAGAAGCTGCGAATGGCATGCTGCACGCCCTCCACCGGACTGGAGTTACTGAAAGGTGTCCAGTGAGCAAGACGTTCAATGATTGCCCTGCGCCGCGCAGGCGTGTCCGGAATCCATTTGCCCCGATAGCTGGAAAACATATAGCCTCCCATATCGTTCATGACCTGGATTCCCTTTACCTTGGGGTAGATATCGAGGATATGAATCATTTCCTGTCGCAGCCTAGGCCAGGCGAAATTGAACATACTGCCCGAGGTGTCGACGATAAACACAATGTACTCGCTGTCTACAGGTATTCCACCAATCAGTTCTTTGTCGGAACGATTCTGCAGAGCCTGTAAACGCTTCATTTCTTCGGTGAGTGTCTGCAGGGCCAGTGTCAGCTTGTCCTGTTCGGTGGTATCAACCTGTGCAATGGCGTCCCGCTGACGGCGTACGCTCGCCAGCTCAGACTGCAGGCGGGCGATGCGCAGCTGGATCTCTGAAAGCTGTTCTTCTCTGGAGTTCAGGTCGCGGTTGAGTACGCTGACTTCACCACGAATTTCAAACAATTGTTGTTGCAACTCCGCTACGCTGCCATTCAGGGAAACATCGGTTTGTTCGAAGGCTGTAGACTCCACTGTTTTGGCAATCAGCAGCAGCAACACAATGGCGCCAAACCCACAGCTGATGACATCCAGAAAGGAGATGCTAATTTCTGGGGTTTGCCCCCGTTCACGACGGCGACCGCGGTTCATGGCCAGTCTCGCGATGGGCTCAACAGGGAGCCCTCTGTGTTCAGTGCCAACTGCCAGAAGCTGGCGGCGGCGAAGGGATCACCTTCCATGGGGAACAACAGGACGTTCACCGGCATGCGCTTTGGTATGACCTCAACGGCCTTGGCAAACAGTTTGAGGCGATCGCGGCCGGAAATAATGCGATCTCCGGAAGGTTTGCGCCCCTGGGTGGGTAAACCGTCGGTGATCAGAAACAGGTTGTCGGGTTTGCCCGAGAAGCCGTTGGCTGCATCAAAGGCGTTGATGAGGCTGGTGCCGCCAGTGGGCACGTGCCGGCTGAGCTGTTGCATGACTTTATCCAGACCCTGGCGGTCTGCGGTATCGCGCCACTGGCCAGTATCGCCAGTCAGTGCCTTGGCCTCGGTATTGAAAACGTACACCTGGTAGCGGCTGTCAGGAGGCAGCTGCGCTACCAGCCACTCGGTAGTGCGCACCGCGCGACGCCACTTGTCGGCATTGCGCTTGGCGGTATCATTCATATTTCGGGTGCGGATGACATTGATCAGCGAGTCGGACAGCATACTGGCCGATCCATCCACCAGAATAAGTACGCGCTTGCCCCCCAGCTTCAGTCCGGTCAGGTACTGTCGTTGACCCTGGCCCACAAAGCGCCGCACATTGTTGGCATTGCCTTCTTCCAGCAGCTTGGCATTTTCCTGCTCCAGCTCTTCCACCTGCTTGCGTAGCAGTGAAATATCCTGTTCAGGGTCCTTCTGGATACTGAGTTCGCGCCGGGTATCGTCAATCTCTTTGAGCACCCGGCTTGAGAGCCCCTGGGCTTCCACTAGGCGCTTTTCCATTTCAGCGAGGCTGTTGTTCAGGGCCACCAGTTCAGCTTCGCCTTCACGAATATCCACCTGCAACAGGTTAACCTCGGCTGCCTGATCGGGTTGGGCGGTGGCGATGGCATTGGCATCGTGTTTAAGGATCAGAAACAGCAGGGTAACGGCACCAAAGCCACAGGCCATGATGTCCAGAAAAGAAAGACTGAAGGCGCTTACCCGGTGCTTGCTTTTCCGCAACTCAGTCTACCTCGATAAGGTCCAGACGCTGGTTACCGATCAGCAGGCTGTCTCCAGTGATCAGGTTGTTCACGTCTCCGTAGCACTGGATCTGTGACCGGTCGCCTTCCAGCGCCAGAATTCCGTCTTCGAGGGTAAAGCGGAAAGCCACATCAGTCTCGCAGTCGATCAGCAGTGTGTCGCCGTTTATGGCCACTCCCATACCCGGGTGAATGGCGTAGGCCCGGTGCCGATAGAGCACGTGGCTGGGGGTGCTGCGCAGGGCTGGGGTTGTTGCTGCCTGCGGGTCGTTCTTGCCCGGCGTTGTATTCCGCTGAGGTGATTTGGAAAGGGGTAGGCGGGTGATAAAAGGTAGGTCACCAGAGCCGCAGATCAGGTCCAGGTTTTGTAGGCAGCCTTGAATTACTGAGTCTGCTGACAACACCTGGGTGGGTGCGTCTTCTATGACCAGTCCCGGCAGCAGCGCCATGCGGTGACTGTAGAGCAGGGTTTCATTGGACTTCCGGAGTTCAATCAGGCGGCGTTGAAATTGCTGGCTGCGTGTGGCGGTGCTGTCCAGAAGCTGGGTCCGACTGAGGTTGATGCGGTAACGACCCTGAGGGCTGTCGAGCTCGACACCGATTTCTGTCTGGGTCTCCATCTGTTGTAGCCAGCCCGGCAACTGGTTATACAGCTGCTGCTCACCGGCGGCGGTATGGAGGGGGTCAAAGCGGTACTGGCGAATAAACTGATCGGCGATAAGTTGTGCCCAGGCGTCATAGAAGCTCTTGATGCCCAGCTCAGGCAAAATTTCAACTTCAGTTCGGGAAATCTGTTGGTCCGCCTGCAGACGGGTAATGATCGTCTGGTGTAACTGGATGTCCACATGCAGTGAATCGCCGCGGGTCTGGGTTTGAGAGGCGGCGGCCACGGAGGCGTCCACCAGCCCCGCAGCTTCGAAGGGGGATGCGTTGGCCAATCCCAGCAGGATAGCCAGCTGTTCCCGGTCAAAGTTTCCCGGTGCCGCAAAAATGACTCGCTCGGGGCTGCCGGTATCCCGGTATAACTGCAGCAGTTGGGCATAGGCCAGATCGGCGTGATGTCTGGCGACTCTGCTGTTGATTGGTAGGGGCGACAGGTTTAACTGGCGCCAGTATTGGCTGAAGCTCTGTCGGGGCTCTAGATAGGCTTTTTCCAGGGCTGCCTGGCCCGTGGTAATACCGTTATCGGTGAGGAGGGCATAGCCGGGACTGACAATGAGATTATCCGGGCTGGTGGCACAGCACAGGCCGCTGTCGTTCAATTCAAAAATGGCGGTAGGCATAGTCTGGGAGCCCGACTTAATCGGTTTTCAGGTGACGCATTAAATTGCTGTCACAGTAACTGTGGGTATCCAGCACCAGCCGTTCCTGCAGAAGCTGTAATTGGTGCAGCAGGAACATCAGTGCAATGCTGATGACCAGGGCGATGAAAGTAGAGTTGAATGCCACGCCGAGACTGGCGGTGACACCGGCGATATCACCCTGTACCGCCTTGTGGGCCTGACTGAGTGCCTCGCCAATCCCCCGCACGGTGCCGATAAACCCGATCGAGGGAATGGCCCAGGCAATGTAGCGCACCATGGAGAGTTCCGAGTCGAGCCGGTCGGACTCTGTGTCCAATACTTCGCCCACTGCGTGGGAGACATCCTGGATATTCCGCGTGGAGCCAAAGCGCTGTAAGGCCGCTAACAGTGTGCGCGGCAACAGATAACCCTGTTGTACGGCAGGCAATGCCTGGATGGGCCGTGACAGCTGGCGTGCATCTTCAGGTAAAACGCGGCTGCCATCGGGCACGGTTAGTAATGGTTGTGTGAGCAGCTTGCGCTCATTGAGGCTGCGGCGCGCTTTGTAACCCATGATCGCACAGGCCCAGAGCATCAGAATGAAACAGGCTTCCTGTTCGTAATCCTTCACAACCACATAAAAAGATCTTTCGGCCACGTAGCTTTCCCCGGCGGCTTCCCGGGCGAGTTGTTGTTCCAGTACCAGGTTGGCGTTGGGTCGAATCAGTGTGACATAAACCGTGTGCACCAGAATCAGTGCCAGTATCAGAGCAAATAACTGGTAGAGGAATTCCGATGAGGTGTTATTGCGCATGGTGTTTCCTTTAGCTGCAACAGGTCAGGTGCCGATGTTGATTGTGTTCAACCCTACCACTATATATCCACCGGGAACGGAACCGATAAATCCTCGGAAATCTGTTCACTCGGATCAAATTCAGGTGCCTTAGTTCGCGGGCTAGGGGTACTGTTTTCCGTGGTGTCATTATTATTGCTGTTGGTTTTTACACGGGTTGCCTCGGTGGGTTCCGGTGGCGGGGAGGCAGGTTCCTCTGCCATTGTCGGTAATCCGGCAAGTAGGAGCGTAGCCGCCAGTAACCAGTATTTCACGAATCTCCACATGGGTGTCTACTCCACGTACCGGGCAATGCGAAAACCCAGGTCATCCCGGGGTTGTTCACCGTAATCACGATAGGACAAGCGTAACTCTGTGATGTTGCCATGTCGCCAACTGGCGCCACGTATTACGCGCAAATCCCCCGTGGCGGGCCCCATCGGGTCTTTTTCAGCTCTGCTGCCAAGGCCCAGCTCAATGCCGTAGTAGTCATTCACCCACTCTGACACATTTCCCTCCAGGTCATACAGCTGGCGGTGATTGGGGCGGAAGCTTCCCACCGGTGCCGAGACAGCAAAGCCGTCGGTATACCCCTTGATGGGTTCGGTAACCAGGCGACCGGCACTGGTGTCGGCAAAATTTCCCGAGCGGTTGGCGGGCGGATATTGCTGGCCCCAGGAAAAACGTTTTTCGCCACCACTTGTGGTTCTCGCTGCCCAGGCCCACTCTGCTTCTGTGGGCAAACGATAACCGTTGGCAGAGGGGTCAAAGCCTTTGATCTTGCCGTTTTCTTCCCGGTAGAACGGTGTCAGGTTGTCCTTGCCGCTGAGCCAGTTGCAGTAGCGAGCTGCCTGCTCCCAGCTGATCCGCACCACGGGCTGGGTCGGCTGGTCCAGGGTAATACCACTCGCGTGGCTCGAGCTGTGAGTACGGGCAAACTGTTTGAACTGCCGATTGGTGACTTCATGGCTGGCCAGGTAGAAGGGGCGAGTCAACTGCACCTCGCGCCGCACTTCGTTGGCCCGTCGGCCACTTTCCCGGCGGGGTGCCCCCATGGTGAAGGGTTTCCGTGGTTTGAATAGCAGCAGGGTGGCACCGTTGGCAGTCGTGATTTTCTCGGGGACCGATGCCCAGCGAGCCTGTTGCTCGGTGAGCAAAGTGACTTTCACCACCTGGTCGAGGCCCGGTTGCGGGGTGACCGTGCGTGTGGCTGTGGCATAGCCAGCTCTGCGCAGTTCAATCCGGTGCTGCCTGGCGGGCAGGGTGAAGGTTTGCCCCTGTGTCCCGCGCATCACACCGTCAATCCATACCGAGGCATCGGCCGGGCTGGCCACGACTTGGACTTCTCCCAGGTTAGCCTGGAGCTGTACCGACATACTTTGCTGTTCGCCTGCGGAGAGGGTCAGGCTGCGTTTTGCCGTTTTGTAACCATTGAAAAACAGGGTCAGCTGGTGGGTTTGTTGTGGCGTTAATTCGATATCCAGTGGCGTTGTGCCCTGGTAAGCGCCGTTAAGTGTAACTGTGGCACCGCTGGGGGTGGAGCTGAGTTGCAGTAGCCCGTCTGCCGGCTCTAGCTGGATATCATCAACAGCCAGGGTTTCACCAATGGCGACACTCAGGCTTTGCTGCCAGGTTTTATAACCGGGTAAAGCCACTTTGATCACTTCGCCTTCGGCCAGCAGTTCGGTGGTGAGGGGTGTGACACCCCGATCCTCATCGCCCACACTGACGGTTGCCCCGGGTGGTGAGGAGGTCAGGGATACCTGGCCCCAGGCGGGTTCCAGTTGCACGGACAGTGACTGGGTGGTGTCCATGCCTTCAATGTTGATCTCACGGGTTACCGGAAGGTAACGCTGTGCAGAGATAGTCAGGGTATGGTCACTTGGCGTCAAATCAGAAATAGTGAGTGGCGCGGCACCCACAGCCTCATCATTGATACTGACTTCGGCTCCCGGCGGCTCGGTGGTAAGGGCCAGATGACCTGGCAGCTTCTGCATCTCCAGCTGAAGCAATTGATGATCATCCTTGCCGACCGTGAACGGTAACTGTAGTACTTCAAAACCTTCTGCTTCTGCTACAAGCTGGTAATCGCCCGGCCGCATCAGGTAGTGATCGGCCAGGGCAAAACTGATGCCGCCACTGATATCGATACGGGCATTGTCGGGAGTGATTTTGACCACCACCGAGCGGGCGCTGAGCAGAAAGGCCATAACCAGTAGACTGGCAATCAGGGCCAGACCCAGCAACATTGGCAGGGGCTTTAACCGAAAGCGTTTCGCACCGGTATTTTCTGCCAAGGGCGTGAACGCCAGCGGCTGGATAGCCTCATGATCATTTTTCTGTTCGTTCATGACACCGGCTCCGTACAGACGATAATCACCGGCTTGTCACGGCTTGTTGCTGTGATCTGAAACTCCACGCGCACATCCCGGTAGCCAGAGCGACTGCCAACTGCCACATAGTTTCCGGGAATCAGTTCGAGTTGTTTGCGATTGAACTGTCCCAACTCGCCCACCTTGTAGAGGGTGACATGGGTGTCGTTGTCAGATAGAAATTCGATGGTCAACGGTGTGACGGCAGTCTGGATGGTTTTCTGCAGGCGGGAGATCTGCTCGCGCAGCCTGGGACCGGGATTCTTGATGCCCCGGGCATCCTGCAATACCTGTGTCGCCTGTTTGCGCACTGAGGCTGTGGAAAGCCGCAACGGGTCGTTGAGTATTTTCATGATGCGATCTTCAAGGTCTGCCCGTGCGCCGCTACGCAGCTGGCCCAGACGTGCAGCCATCAGCGAACTGTCGATGGTCAGGGTTTTGGCGTAGCTGTCTCTGGCCGAGTGCCATTGCTCGTCAGTCTCCTGTTGTTCTGCTTTGGTCATCAGCGACTGAATCGATTGTTGAGTGCTACGGTTTCCGGTTTGCGCCAGGCCTTTGCGGGCGGCATCACTGTCCGGCTGTATCTTCAGGGCCTCGTTGAATGCCGTTCTCGCCTTCGTGAGCTGGTTGCTTTCCAGGGCGTTAAATCCCCGGCTCATGGCCTCATTAAAAGCCTGCTGGCTGATCTGTTGTGTAACCTGCTGCAGACCGTCTCTTGCTCTGTTACTCAACGCATCGAGGGAAATGATCTGGTTGAATAGCTGGCGGGCACGCTCAAGTTCGCTGTTTTGCACCGCCAGATCCGCCTGGTTTAGCAAGTCGGTAACCTGGTCGAGCACTGTGGCTCGGGAGAGACCGATTTCGGCCTCGCGATTGTCGGGATCAATCGCCAGTGCCAGTTCAAACTGCTCTTGTGCCTTGAGGGCATGGCTTTCACTGAGGAACGTGTTGCCGGTAGTTAGCGCAGCGGCCAGGCGTTGTGGAATACTGTCCTCCAGGGCCTGAAGGTTAGACAGTGTTTCTTCATAGCGGGCTTGTGCCTGGGGAAAATCGCGCTGCTGATAAAACCGGTCGCCCTCCGTGGCGGCCTTCAGGGCTTCCGTCATGGCGGAAGCTCCCCACTGCTGGATATTCTTTTGTTCCAGAAATGATTTCTTCTCGAGAATTTTGGCCAGTACATCCTGTGCGGCGCGGCGGGCATTGCCCAGTTGAGCATCCCGAAACGGGGACTCGGACAGGGCGGGAGCCTGGCTGTTACCCGTTTCAATGGCCACCGGTGGGCCTTTTGGTGTCGGCACCAGGGCCGGTAGTACAAAAATGACCAGCAACGCCAGTAGCACGCAAATGGCCAGCGCCACCCAGGTAGAACGACGCTGCTGCCAGGGCACAGGTTCGCCGGGTTGCAGCGTGTTTTGGGTCAGGGGAAATTCGGCCGGTTTAATGGGCTCAAAATCGTTACTGTCTGCCATGACTTCAGATTCCGCCGCGTTCTGCCTGGTAGATTTCACGCAGCAACGTTTTCCATTGTTGGTACTGGGCTTCCACATTGCCCGTCAGGGTAATGGTGCGATCTTCAAGCTGGATGACCTGGGGGGCGACTTCCGCTTCGAGGGACTGGGCCATTTCGGTCAGGGCATCCTCGTGAATTTTCAGCTCGCCACGCTTGGATAGGCCGCTTTTGACCATCATGGCGCCGGTGCCTATGGCCACTGCACCCGCAGCGCGCCCTGAGCCACTGTTGCTGCCGGAGGCGATAATACCGCCGATCACCGCCGCAATACCGCCAATGGTGCGGGTGCGGGATTGGCGTTTCAGCTCCTGCACGGCGACCATTTCATCGTAGCTCGCAGCCCGCCATTCCTGGTAGGGGGTGTCCATTTGCCGGGAAAAAGTATCGTAATGTTCCTGCATGGTATCGATGAACAGGTAGTCCCGTTCACGAATGCGTTGTATCCGCTGCAGGATGGGATCGTTAGCCGCCGGTAGACGGGTTATTTGCAGTTGGCCATCCGGTGCTTCGGTGATGTGATTGCTGAAGGCTTCCGGGGAAAAGTCCTTGGCAAATCTGAGGTTGGATACTGCCCGCAGGTTGGTGATCTGTTGCGGTGGAAGTTGTTGACGGTACTCCAGCAAATCATTGGCGATACGGTTGAACAGCCCCTGGAAAGGGTCCTGCTGTGTCCGGTTCTGCTGATCGTAGGCGTAACTGCCAACGGTTTCCGTGTAGGTTTTACTGTACCAGTGGCGATTACTGGCATCGCTGACATCAATTTTCAGGGTCAGAGTCTCGCCGGTGGACTCAACAATTTTTCCAGCGACATAGACATCGACCACGGTATTGCGGCTGGGAACCTGACGTACCGCGCCCCAAGCTGCCGTTTTCTGAATGGTTTCTGCCAGTTGGTTGGGAAGGTACTGGGCTTCGGCACTACGCACGGTGGGTGATACCGTTGTATCGTCAGCCTTGATATTTTCCAGGCCCGGATCGAAGGGCAGCACTGCCAGATCGAGCAGCAGGGATTCATTGGCGATGGCGTCTGGCTGCTCAAGTGGGGTGATCACCGTGGTGGTGACGCGGTTGGTGTTGGCGCAACCGGCCAGTGTTAGAAATACGAGTAATAGGCCAAGGGCTTTTACACGAAAGCTCAGGGTTATTTTAAATAGGCTAAGGGCTCTCACAGCACGTGACTTATGAACCTGGAAAGCTAGCACGGTTATTGCCCTTCTTTATATTTGCGGTATTCATCCCAAAGCTTTTCACGTAGCACTGGGTCCGGCTCTCGCATGGCAGCCTCACGGATCTGGCGGGCGACGATGTCATCATCGCTGCCATTGGGGATGTTGGTGGGCAGTTGGCTGCCGGGCAAGGTGCCTGCCACGCCGCCATCCCGGCCATAAATCGTGGTTGCTTTGCCTTCGGTGTTGGTATCACTGTTGCCCCAACCGCCGTAGGGTTGCTCGTCGCTACCTTCTTCGCCGGCACCGCCTACAGCGCCACCGCCGGGTTCGCCGGCCAGTTCACCTTCCCCTGAAAGTGGACCGCCTGCGCTGCCCGCAGAACCGGCATCTTCACCGTCTTCTGCCATTTGGCTGCCTGAGCTGGTTCGCTCACCGCCCAGCATGGAGTCGAAGCCCACCAGAGAGGCATCCAGTTGTGCGTCCAGGGTGGAAATTTTTTCTTCCTCGGTGAGGATGTCGCCGCCAGCGGGGGGCAGCTGGCCTCCTGCGGAGCCTGGTTGTCCACCGCCGGGAGGCTCTGGCAGTTTAGGGCTGCCTTCATCTTCTGGTGAGCCAGCGCCGCGAGCACTGGCTGCCGCAGCGCTTTCCGGTTCCGATGCTTCAGTTTGCTCACTTTGTGTTTCTGCTCCCGCAGCCGTACTACTTTCTGCCTGTGAAGCTGCTGCCTCAGCCGCTTCCGCCTCTGAGGCTGCTGCTTCAGCCGCATCAGCTTCTGTACTTTCCTCACTTTCCTCGCTTTCGCTGGCACTTTGGCTACTGGAACTCTGCGAGCTGGAGGAGCTCGACGATGAGCTCTGAGAGCTGCTGCTGGAAGAGGGTGTGGTGGGGCAGCCGGTCAACAGAAGTACAGACAGCAGCAGCCATGGGTAAAGATATTTCATGCGGATTAGCCTAATTCATCAAGACCTTGACCGGCAATGCCTGGGTCGTGACCGGGGAACCATTCTCAAAGCGAGGGCGAAAGCGGCTGCCAGTGATGGCCCTGCGAGCGCGCTTTTCCATTCCCTCGGTTTCGTCGGCGTGTATGCTAACAATATTGATGTTATCGGGTGTGCCTTTTTCCGACACATCCACAGCGACCATCACATATTCTTTTGGGGTCGGCAGGGGTAAGGGATCAACACTCTCTCCCACAAAGTCGGCAAAAGATAGCTTTGTATCATCGTCAACGGGCTGGCTGATGTTTTCCGGCACTGAGGGTATTGGTGCAGATCGGGGTTGCGGCAGCATTTTCGGTGCCCCGAACAGTTCTTCAATCATGGGCTTATCTTGCGCTTCCTGTTCCAGCAGCAATTGGGCCCGTTGGTAAGATTTGATGGCTGACTTCGGTTTGTTTAACAGCAACAGCATGTCGCCATTGGCGACATAGCCCCGGGCCTTGTCCTGGGGGGATGCTGCTGAGTTGTTTTCCAGAATACTGATCATTTTTTTACAGGCTTTGCGGCCTTCCCGCGAAAAATTTCTTCGCCAGTACAATTCCTGGGGTATCCACTCAATGTTTGGCAGGCGGTCGAACATGGCTTCAGTGTCTTCCCAGCCGGCGACGCCGGGATAACTTTTCTGGTGCTGTTCGAGGTAATAATTGGCCAGCGCGGTGTTTTGAAGCAGTCCCACCAGTCTCAGGTCAGACTCTCCGAAGTGTTCCGTGGCGATATTGATGGCATGGGTGGAAAAACCCCTGGCCATGTGCAGGTGGAAGACATCGTCGCGCATGCCACTGGCGCTATAGGCCTGCATGTGCCAGCGGCTGGCTTCATCGAGTATGGGGATCATGCGGGGGTCGGTGTCACCGTAGGCTTTGCTGTAAAGCCAGAGCAACTGCAAATAGGTTTCCGAGGTGGCATCGGGTTCCCCCATCGCTTGCTGGGTGGCGATAATACCCCGCAACATCGGTTCCTGCCCCAGGCTGTAGACACCCTGATTAACTCGGTCCAGGTGCATGGCGCGCTGGTAGGCCATCATTGCTTCCGGAAAACGCAGGCTGAGAAACAGGGTGTTGCCAAGACCGTAACTCATTTCTGACAGCTCCTGATCGAAGGGGCCGTAGTTGGCTTCGCGTTCCGCAATGGCAGCCTGGTAGTTGGCAATGGTGCGATCCAGAGTGGTTTCGAGACGGGGCAGGACTTCGCTGTCGGTACTCTGCAGTTCACCGTTATCAGCGGGTGCGTTATCCTTCACCTCCTGATGGGCTGCCTCGGGCGTGGCGCTCATCGCCACACCGCTAAGCAGGAGCAGTAAAAGAAAAAAACCTGATGTTTTCAGGGTAAAACCCATAGCCTGGAAGCCTGTCGGTTGATCGTCTTCTTAGAGAAGGTGAACGGTAGATCGTTCCCCGTTCCCGGTCCCGTCAAGTGCCTGTGCCATCATGATCAATGATCTGTTATGTCGCCATATGGGGTGACACAAGTACTGGCGGCGAGGGCCAGTATAACGCTGTCGTTTTTAAAAAATCGTGGAGTCGAAAAAAATAATGCTAGTGCAACTCTGGAATGTCATGGCGCCAGTGCTGATTGTCATCGGTCTCGGTTTTTGCTGGGGACGCTCCCGGGTGCCCTATGCTTCGGAGTTTGTCACTCGGGCGGTGATGAATATTGGCGCGCCCTGCCTGGTCGTGTCAGCCATTAGCCAGGCGGATATTTCAGGGGAAGGGTTTGCACAGGTGGCCATAGCTGCCAGCGTCGTGCTGGCGGGGACTGCCTTGCTGGGCGCTATTGTGATTCGGCTGATGGGCGGTGACCTGCGTGCGCTGCTGTCGCCAATCGTATTTCCCAATACCGGCAATATGGGGTTGCCCCTGTGCCTGTTCGCTTTTGGTGAGGAAGGGCTGGCGCTGGCGGTAGCGTTTTTTATGGTGCAGATGACGACGCTGATGACTTTTGGTGTGGCGCTGATGTCGCGGTCGGGTACCGGGCTTTGGGCGACGCTCAGGGGATTGTTACAACAACCCCTTATCCATGCCATTGCGATTGCCTTAATAATGCTGGCGAGCGATGTGCAGTTGCCTGTCTGGGTCGATAGCACCCTGAAACTGTTGGGTGACTTCACCATTCCATTGATGTTGCTGACGCTGGGAGTCTCTCTTTCCACCTTATCCACAACCGGTTGGTGGCGAAGTATGGGACTATCTCTGTTGCGAATTGTCGGCGGTCTGGCCTTTGCCTGGCTGGCCGTGACCTGGATGGGGATGAGTGGCCCGGCGCGCAATGTGGTTTTGCTGCAGGCCATTATGCCCGCAGCCGTGTTTAACTACCTGCTGGCACTCAAATATGACCGGGAACCCGCAGCGGTGGCCGGGATTGTCGTGGCGTCGACTGTTATGGCGCTGGTGGCCGTGCCGCTATTGCTGGCTATCCTGATATAAGGGAACGTAACTATGAACACCGCTAAACCGTTGAGTGGTTATCGGGTCATCGAACTGGGCCAGCTGTTGGCAGGTCCGTTTGCCGGTTCGTTGTTGGCCTATTTCGGTGCCGAAGTTATCAAAGTGGAACCCCCCGGTGGTGGTGACCCCCTGCGTAATTGGCGGCAGCTAAAGGACGGCACATCGCTATGGTGGCGCAGCCTGGGTCGCAACAAGAAGTGCATTACCCTGGACCTTAAATCCGCCAAGGGGCAGGAGCTGGCAGCCCGGCTGATTGATGGTGCGGATGTGCTGGTTGAAAACTTTCGTCCCGGCGTAATGGAGGAATGGGGCCTGGGGCCAGAGCGTTTTAAAACCACAAACCCGGGTCTGGTCTATACCCGCATTTCAGGCTATGGCCAGGACGGCCCCTATGCCAGTAAGCCGGGTTTTGCCTCGGTGTGCGAAGGCATCAGCGGTTTCCGTTACCTGAATGGATTTCCCGGTGAAGCCCCGGTCAGGCCCAATCTCAGCCTGGGGGATAGTATCGCAGGCTTGCATGCTGCCTTTGGGGTGACACTGGCACTGTTGTCGCGGCAGTCCAGCGGTACCGGCCAGGTCATCGATGTGGCGCTCTACGAAGCCATGTTCAACCTGCTCGAGGGGGTGATTCCCGAGTTCGATGGCGCCGGGGTGGTACGTGAGCCCTCTGGTACCACGGTGACGGGCATTGTTCCCACCAATACCTACCGCTGTGCTGACAATAAATACGTGGTAATTGGCGGAAATGGTGACTCCATTTTCAAGCGCCTGATGCGGGCAGCCAACCGCCCCGAAATGGCAGATGATCCAAGACTGGCGGATAACGCGGGCCGGGTAAAACATGAGCAGGAAATTGATGCGGCTCTGGCGGCCTGGTGTGGCAGCCTGCCCAGTGCAGAAGTGTTATCCCGGCTCGATGAAGGGCGCGTTCCCGCAGGGCCCATTTACAATGTGTCAGATATGCTGGAAGACCCCCATTTCAATGCGCGGGGTCTCTATGAGCAGGTACAGATCAACGGTGAACCCTTAAAAATCCCGGCCATGCTGCCGCGTTTATGCGATACCCCGGGGGAAACCCGTTGGCCAGGTCCCGATGTCGCCAGCCATAACGACGAGGTGCTGGGAGAATTGCTGGGGCTAGATGAGGAGCAGCGTCAGGCCCTGCGCCGGGAAGGCGTGATCTAGCGCTGGAATTTCGCCCCCAGCACGATACTGGTGAGGGTTTTCTCTACACCATCAAGGCTGGCAATCATGTCGATGGCCTGGTCCAGCTCCCGGGTGTTGGCACAACTGACCACTGCCAGCAGGTCGTAATTGCCGCTGATGCTGAACAGGGATTCTACCGCGGACATTTTTTCCATCCTGCGCACGATATTGCCGGCGAGTTTGGGGGCGATTTCTATCATCAGGTACGCACTGATCTGTTGCAGGTGCTGCGGGTGATAGCGGATGGTATAGCCTTCGATGATTTTGCGCCGCTCGAGGGTGTCCATATGCTGTTTTACGGTTGCGCGACTGACGCCCAGCTTAATCGCCAGGTTGGCGATACTTTCTCTACTGTTGTTTCTGAGTAGATCCAGCAGGCGTTGATCCAGGTCCGGAGCCATACACAGAACCCCTTGGGCTATGTCGCGATTTGATCACATTGGACAGTGTTCTTATCAAAAGGATAGATCATGTTGACGTAACTGTCGGTCTTGCACATACCAAGCCTTCATCCCGCCACCTAAACTGAAAATAAGTATCATTAAGTGGTAAGAACCCATGTCAAATAAACAGGCGAGGCGTGATGATCGCCCCTTGCCGGTGGCACTGCCCGCTGTGTTGACCACGGCCAGAAACCGGGTTGCCATCATGGGGTATCAGCAGCCTCTGCTGTATGTGAGTAGCGAACAGCTGAGAATCAATGCCCGCTGTTTCCGGGCAGCGATGCCCAGGGTGCGTCCGCATTTCGCAGTTAAATCCAACCCCGACCGGCGTATTCTTGATGTGCTGCACGAAGAGGGCATCCACTTTGAAGTGGCTTCCCGATCAGAACTTGCCGTGTTACTGGACATGGGAGTGGACCCGGACAACATCTTTTACTCAAACCCGATCAAACCCGATGACTACATCCACTATGCCGTGAGTCACGGTGTGCGCTGGTATGCGGTGGACTCGGTGGCTGAAGTGGAAAAAATGCATCGCCATGCCCCACAGGCCAGTCTATATCTACGTATCAGCGTCAGTAACCTTGGTGCTGCCTGGCCACTTGAAGGCAAGTTCGGTGTTATTGGCCGGGAGGCAGAAGCGGTGATGGATGCCTGCATGCAATACGGCATGGACCTTGCGGGGGTGACGTTCCATGTGGGGTCCCAGTGTCTTAACTCCGATAACTGGGTGGAGGGGATTCGAGCCGCTCAACGTACCTTTGGTGCCATGAGACAGCGGGGTTACCGGCCGCGATTGCTGAACCTGGGGGGCGGATTCCCGGTGCAGATGCACGCAGATGTGCCTTCCATTAGTGACATTGGCAAGCGCATCAATGACGAACTCGCCAACCTGGATAACGGCTTTACCGTGATTGCAGAACCGGGGCGCAACCTGGTGGCGTCGGCGGGCTGCCTGGTAACCCGTGTAGTGGGGACGGCTATTCGCAACGGTCAGCGCTGGTTGTATCTCGATACCGGCATCTACGGGGGATTGATGGAGTTGAATGACCGTTTTCGCTATCCCGTGATCAGCGAGAGGGTAGGGGAAATGGTCAGCTGGACATTGGCTGGCCCCACCTGTGATTCGCTGGATATCTGTCTCAGGAACCAGCTTTTGCCTGAGTCTATGCAGTCGGGCGATCTGTTGTTTCTGCCCTTCACCGGCGCCTATACCAGCAGTTGTGCGACACGTTTTAACGGCTTTCCACCGCCCATGGTGGTGGTGCTGAGCTAATGTCTATAAAACACCTCAGTTAAACGACTGGATGCCCGTTTGGGCACGACCCAGTATCAGGGCATGGATGTCGCTGGTGCCCTCATAGGTATTGACCACTTCAAGATTGAGCAGGTGACGCATCACAGGGAATTCCTCGGAGATGCCATTGCCCCCCAGCATGTCACGGCTGAGCCGGGCTATTTCCAAGGCCTTGCCGCAGTTGTTGCGCTTCAACAGTGATACCAGTTCCGGGGATAAGCGGTTTTGATCCTTGAGTCGGCCTGCCCGCAGTGCCCCCTGTAGAGCCAAACTGATATCCGTTTGCATGTTAGCCAGTTTGTACTGAATCAACTGGTTGGCTGCCAAAGGACGCCCGAATTGTTCTCGATCCAGACAGTACTGACGGGCGCTGTGCCAGCAGGCTTCGGCAGCGCCGATGGCACCCCAAGAGATGCCATAGCGGGCATTGTTCAGGCAGCTGAAAGGCCCCTTCAACCCAGAGACATCTGGCAACAGGTTTTCTTCCGTCACAAATACCTCGTCCATAACAATTTCGCCGGTGACCGAAGTGCGCAGTGCCAGTTTTCCCTCGATTTTTGGTGCGCTCAGTCCCGCCATGCCTTTTTCCAACAGGAAGCCGCGGATGGTGCCGTCATCCGTTTTTGCCCAGACCAGAAACAGGTCGGCGATGGGTGAATTGGTGATCCATGTTTTACTGCCGCTGAGTAGGAATCCGTCGGCAGTTGTGCGGGCGCGGCTGGTCATACTGGCAGGATCGGAACCGGCATTCGGCTCGGTGAGGCCGAAACAGCCAACCCATTCACCACTGGCCAGTTTGGGCAGGTAGCGCTGCTTCTGCGCTTCGCTGCCAAACTGGTCAATGGGATACATCACTAGGCTGGACTGCACACTCATCAGTGAACGGTAACCGGAATCAACCCGTTCGATTTCCCGGGCGATCAATCCGTAACTCACCTGATTGACACCGGCACAGCCATAGCCCTGCAAGGTGCTACCCAACAGGCCCAGCGAGCCCATTTCGGTGAAGATGGTGCGGTCGGTGTGTTCATGGCGAAACGCTTCACGCGCCCTGGGCAACAGTTTGTCCTGGGCATAGTGGCGGGCGCTATCGCGGATCTGCCGTTCTTCGTCACTAAGCTGTTCTTCCAGCAGAAACGGATCGTCCCAGCGGAACAGACTGTTCTGGTTGACCATGGTTACCTCTCTCTTCAAGGATAGCCGAGTGCTAGCCATACAGTGTTTATGGCTAAAGGCTATTTCCTGATCAAAGGTGATAGTGGCTGGCGGTCAGGTCCAGGGCACGTGTGGCCCGCTCGATCAGCAGATCAATTTCTTCGTGGCTGCAGACCAGTGGTGGCGCGATGATCATGGCGTCACCCACAGCACGCATCACCAGTCCGCTTTCAATACAGAATTGCCGACATACTGCGCCGGCTTTCCCTCCATCTTCTAACCGTTCCCTGGTGTGTTTGTTCCGCACCAGTTCCAGCGCTGCCACCATGCCTTTGCCACGGGTTTCGCCGACGATGGGATGATCGGCCAATTCTTGCCAGCGTCGTTGCAGATAGGGACCAATATCATCTGCCACTCGCTCAACCAGCTGTTCTCGCTCCAGAATGTCTAGCGTTGCCAGTGCTGCGGCGCAGGCTGCCGGGTGGCCGCTATAGGTAAAGCCATGACCAAACTCGCCGCCTCCGCTGGTCAGCACATTTGCCACCCGATCCCCGAGCAGCACTCCACCGAGTGGCTGAAAGCCGTTGGTGACCGCTTTGGCAAAGGTGATCAGGTCTGGTGAGGTGCCGTAGCTCTGACAGCCGAACAGTTGGCCCGTACGGCCAAACCCGCAGATTACCTCATCGCTAATAAACAAAATGTCGCGCTCGGCAAGAATGCGCCGCATTTCCGGCCAATAGCTCTCAGGTGGCACGATGACACCGCCGGCACCCTGAATAGGCTCGGCGATAAAGGCAGCGATATTGTCCTCACCCAACTCGTCAATGGCGCGCTCCAAGTCCTTGGCAACGCGGACGCCAAATTCCTCCGGCGACAGCTCGCCGCCATCCTTGAACCAGTAGGGTTGGGCGATGTGGTGCACGTAGGGGAGGGTTTCGAACTGGCGGTGCACGAAGTCAAAGCCGCCGAGGCTGGCGGCGGCGATGGTGCTGCCGTGGTAGGCATTGGTGCGTGACAAAATAATGCGTTTGTTGGGTTTATCCAGAAGATCCCAGTAGCGACGCACCAGACGCAGGTTGGTGTCGTTGGCTTCAGAACCGGAGTTGGTAAAAAACACGTGGTTGAAGTTGTCCGGTGTCAGAGACGCGAGCCTGGCAGCCAGTCGTACGGATGGTTCATTGGCGCACTGGAAAAAATTATTGTAAAACGGCAGTTCGCTGAGCTGCTTTCGCACCGCTTCGACAATACCGGGCTGGCTGTAGCCGAGGTTGCAGCACCATAGTCCCGACATGCCATCGAGAATGCGGTTGCCGTCGCTGTCCTCAATATAGACACCTTCAGCACGGCTGATGATTCTGCCGGGATGAGCAGCATAGTCTTGAAAGTCAGTGAAGGGATGCAGGTGGTGTGCTGCATCCTGACGTTTCAGTTCTGCTGTGTGGCTGTATTTGCCGTCCCTGTTTGCAGGCATAATAGTCTCCGATCAACCCTGTGGGGTTATTCTATTTTTACTTGGCCTATGAGAATTTCAGCACGAAATGGCTGAAACGTCTCCACCCCCAATGGGGTGTGTCAGGGTGACTTTAACTGAGGATTGCGTCATGGGTCAGCAGCTTTGGCCGGTAGTTGGTATTCCATGTGATGTATACCAGCATGGCTTGCACCCCCATCATGGTAGTGGTGAAAAATATATCAATGCCTTGGCACACGGAGCTGGCGTGCGTCCGGTGCTGCTGCCAGCCATCGGCGGTGGCACAGATCTGACGCCACTTACCGATATCTGTTTGCCGGATGAGGTGCTGGATAGCCTGGACGGTCTGTTTCTCACCGGCAATATCTCCAATGTGAACCCGCAGTTCTACGGCGAGCAAAGCCCGTCAGACAACTTGCTTGATCCCCAGCGGGATGCCACAACCCTACCGTTGATTCGCCGCGCCATCGAGCGTGACATCCCATTGTTCGCGGTGTGCAGGGGTTTCCAGGAACTGAATGTGGCGCTGGGCGGCTCCCTATACCAGCGTGTACACGAAGTGCCAGGTATGCTTGATCACCGGGAAGACAGTAGCCTGCCGAGGGAGGGGCAATATGATTATGCCCATGAGATTCTCCTGGTCGAAGACGGTCTGTTGAGGGGGCTGGCTGGCGCGGAACGGGTGCGAGTTAACTCCGTGCATGGCCAGGGCATCCATCGACTTGCGGATGGCCTGGAGATAGAAGCTACTGCCCCTGACGGTTTGATTGAAGCGGCGCGATCGCTCGATCACAGCCGTTTCGCCCTGGGGGTACAATTTCATCCGGAGTGGCAGTACCAGCGAGACCCTTTTTACAGTGCCCTGTTTCGGGCATTTGGCGATGCTATCCGGGAGCGCCTTTGAGCGGGTTTCCGGCGGTGCCATGTGCTAACGTTCAAGGAACGAACCCAACGATGGATTTCCGGTTGTGACATCTTCCGATCAACAGTCAGTGCTGGCATTTCTCGATGCCTATCCCCAGATAGATACCTTTGAGGCGTTGCTGCCGGATCTTAACGGTCGGCTGCGAGGTAAATGGTTGTCCCGTGAGCATCTGGACAAGGCTTTTAAAGGTGGCCTGAAGCTGCCCCTCACCACCCTGGGATTTGATATTTGGGGCCGCGATCCGGAAAGCTGGGTATTCGAGTCCGGCGATGCCGATGGCGTTTGTGTGGCGGAGGCCGCGACCCTGGCGCCTGTGTCCTGGTTATCGGCATCCACTGGGCAATTACTGATGTCGTTGCGTCAGGCCGACGGTATCCCCTGTGGTTACGACCCCAGGGATTTGTTGCGGAATATCCAGCAGCGCCTGAAACAACTGGGCTACACACCGGTGGTGGCACTGGAAATGGAGTTTTACCTGTTCGATACCGAGCGGGACACATTTGGTCGGCCTACCCACAGCCAGCGTGCTATCGATGGTGGGCCCGCAGTAGGTGGCCAGACCTACAGCATGGATCAGCTGGAGGATGAAGCGCCGTTAATGCGGGCAATCCGGGAGGCCTGTGTCGCTCAACGGTTGCCGGTAGATACACTGATTGCCGAAGCTGCACCCTCTCAGTATGAGGTCAATCTCTACCACGGCAATGATGCGCTGCTGGCGGCAGATCACGGTCTGATGTTGCAGCGTCTGATCAAGGGCGTGGCCCGCGAACATGGCAAACTGGCCACGTTTATGGCCAAGCCATTTGGCGAGTTGGCGGGTAGCGGTATGCATGTGCACTGCAGTCTCCTCGACCAGCAGGGCAGAAATGTTTTTAACAATGGCACGGAGCAGGGCAGTGAGTTACTGGCCCAGGCCGTGGCGGGTTGCCTGATTTCTATGGCTGATGCCATGGCTATTCTTGCCCCCAACATCAATGCCTGTCGTCGCTTTCAGCCCGGCAGTCATGCACCCTTGACGGCCAGCTGGGGTTATGAAAATCGCACCACGGCGTTGCGGATTCCCACCGGTAACCTAGTGGACCGCCGCATAGAACACCGTGTGGCCGGTGCCGATGCCAACCCGTATCTGGTGGTCGCGGTGATTCTGGCGGGAATGCTCCATGGCATTGAACAACAACTGGTACCGCCCCCGGCCATAGAGGGCGATGCCTATGCTCAGCCGGGTGAGGAGTTGCCTCGTTACTTGCCTGATTCCCTACAGCGTCTGGAGCAGTCGGCATTTATCAGCGAGTATTTTGGAGCTGAATTTCAGCGGGTGTTTCTGGCGGCTAAACAGCAGGAACTGGCAGAATTTGACCGGAGGGTGTCTATCCTGGAATACGACGCTTATCTCTGAATATTCCTCATCCTGATGTGTCTCTGCTTTATAACCCGGCCTCACGTTTTCGTTTCGAGATACCCCTCCAGTGGGTCACCACCAAATGGCGGCCGCATACTCGAAAGGGCATCGATGAACAGGTAGAACAGCTCTGATTGGGATGTAACATCCAGCTTGGCGTAGCTGTGCTTGCGATGCAGTTTTACCGTTTCCGGAGAAATAGACAGTTTCTGAGCGATGGATTTGGTGGAGTGACCGTGCAGAAACAGTTGAATGATCTGTGCCTCTCTTTCGGTGAGTACCGATCTACCAAAATGGCTCAGTGCCGAAGATAAATGCCGGTGCAGGTCATCGTCTTGGTGTTGGCTGTGATCGGTGCTTTGCCAATGTTGTTGGCACAGAGATTGGAGCAGCGGTGCAATATCCTGCAGCAAGCGCTGTTGAGACAAGCTGAAACGATGATGGTGTTCATCCCGGCCGAGGGAAATGTTCAGCCAATCTCCTGGCACCTTTGTGTTTAACTGAAACAGGTAACCGCACTCATCGATCAGTCCGGTGTGGCGAAAATAGTTTTTGTAGTATTCACTTTTCCGAAAACCCACCGGGGCCAATCCGTCCAGTCGATAAAATCCCTCATGCCCGTCCTGGGCCGCCCGGTAACAGGGGTCCAGTAGGTAGGCGCCTCTCAGGAATAAATCAATATGGGTTGGGCGGTTGGCCGGTGGCAGGTCGTTGTAGCTCAACGTTGGTTGTTGTTGGTGATAGTAGAGAATGACTGCGTTATCAATGGGGGTCAGTTTTTTCAGAAAAGCCATCAGCTGATTAAAAAAACTACTTTGGCCAATGCTGGACACAACTGGTATCAGTCGGTTGGAGTATTCCGCGATGCTGAAGGCCATCAAACCCGCTCCCATTCCCCTCAGAACAGTCTAGCGGGAATGGGGGAGGGTTGAAATATCGCGGCGGAATGCCGGGGAAATTAAAAGCGGATGGCCTTGGCCAAGGTCAGGTTGGTACGCCAGTCCGGTTCCGCCTGGACACTGTTCTGATCTTCTGCGACAAATTGTCGCAGACATGGCATTTGGGGGTTGGTTTGCCGCGAGCGCCGCCGTTATGTGACAGGTATTTCCAGGCTGTGCCTTGCAGGAATTGAAGAAGGGGTTATGATGCCAAAACACGGATGTTGGCCCCGTTCCTGTGCCGCCGACCAAAGTTGAGTGTCGACGGGACGATAGTTATAAAGTTGAGGTTGAGTGACGCTGGTATCCGGGTATCTGAGTTTTCCTCTGTATCTCTATCCATTTGTCTGCCTTGATTATCAGAAAGGCCGCACTAAGGCGCTTTCAACCGGTCATATTGTTTAATTAATACCGAATATTACGATCAAGGTATCCGGCTTGTGTTGATTCAAAGATTTTTACAGTTGCCGATGTTTTCTACGACTCGTGCTCTTGCCCGCTTGGCGTTATCCCTGCTGCTGATGGTTTCCTTGCTTCCTTCTGCCTGGGCCGAGCCTGCAGAGGGTGTTGTGGCAGTACCAGAAACGACCGTGAGTCTGCGGCTTAACTGGTTCCATCAATTTGAGTTCGCCGGTTACTACGCTGCCTTGGAAAAAGGCTTTTTCGCCGAGGAAGGACTTAACGTCCATATATTGGAACGCGATCCGGAGACGGCCGTGGTAGACGACGTGGTCTCTGGGTTCGTGGATTTTGGTGTGGCAGATTCCAGCCTGATTGTTGCCCGGATGAATGGTAAACCCGTGGTAATGGTTACCCCGATTTTTCAGCATTCGCCTATGGTGCTGATCAGCCTTGCTGAAAACAACATTCTCGGCCCAGCTGATTTGGCTGGAAAAACATTAATGTATCAGCTGGATCAGGATGATGCAGTGATCGCCGCCACGTTGAATGAAGTGGGGCTGGGTCCGAAAGATATTATTTCTGTACCACACAGCTTTGATGATTGGGCGCTACTGAATTCCGATATCGTCGCTATGTCCGCCTACATTTCTAACCAACCTTATCTATACCGCGAAAAAAACATCGAGATTAATATTATTGATCCGGCCAATTACGGGATTGATTTCTACGGTGATAGCCTTTTTACCAGCGAACGCATGATAAATACGCATCCCAATGTAGTGTCTGCATTTCAAAGGGCAACTATCAGGGGATGGGGGTATGCACTTGAGCACCCGGATGAGATCATCGATCTGATCCTGAGGAAATATCAACCGGAAAAAACCCGCGAACAGTTGGTGTATGAAGCCAAGTCCATTCGCCGGATGATCCAGCCTGATCTCCTGGATGTTGGTCTGATCAATCGTCATCGGTTTGACCGAATTGCCGATATTTACCGAGAGCGGGGCAGAATACCCGCCGAGGCAGATTTAACCGGTTTTTTTGCCGATGATTATTTGGTTCCTGCGGATGTTCATTCGGTCTTTCTCCACTGGATTGTGCCCCTGGCGATCATCTCAATGGCCGTGCTGGCCTTGATGTTTGTAATCAATCAGCGGCTGCAAAGAATCGTGTACCAAAAGACCCATGATGCCAATGAGGCGAGGGAAAAAGCAGAACGTTACCTGGCAATACTCGATCGGCATACTTGTGTGATGCGGGTAGATAGTGAGTTGAAGGTGCAGTACATCTCTATCGCTTTTTGCGAATTGACTGGTTATGAAAGCCACCAATTATTGGGGAAACCTCACACATTCCTGATGGATGAATCGAATAATGGTTTAAAGATTCGCCAGTTGTTGGAAGCCACTTCTGCCGGAAAAAACTGGCAGGGTGAGATTTATCTGAAGCAAAAAAATGGCGGTCAGTTGGTGATGGACGTCTTTGTGGAACCTGTGCAGGATGGCAAGGGCAAGGTTCTAGGTTATAACGCGGTGTATCTGGATATGACCCAGAAGAAAAATGCTGAGTTGTTGTCTATCACCGATACGCTCACCAATCTCTATAACCGCAATAAAATTGATGCTTTGCTGGTGAAAGAAAGCAAGCTGGTGAATAGAGGCAGCCCCGTTTTTTCCATTATTCTGTTGGATATTGACCACTTTAAGCTGATTAATGATCAGTACGGCCACTTGATGGGAGATCAAGTGCTTCGCGAAATTGCCCGCTGCCTTAAACACAATATCCGAGAAACGGACTATGTCGGTCGCTGGGGCGGAGAAGAGTTTATGGTGATTTGCGCCAACACCTCTCTCATGGGTGCAGAGGCGCTGGCGGAAATGCTGCGAGCCAAAATGGAGCAGGCTGAATTTCCTGAACACATCCATGCCACCAGCAGTTTCGGGGTGGCGGAATATTTCCCCGGAGAGTCGATCGATAGCCTGATCAAGCGAGCCGACGAAGGGCTTTACTGGGCCAAAAACAGCGGGCGAAACTGCGTTCGGACGCGACCCTGTCACGTGGGCAGTGCCTAGTCGCTGTGGCTAGAGGCAGCAACTCGCCAAAACGGCTTCTACAATAAGCGCCGCTGCTCGTATACCTGCTGCCAGTGTTCACCTTTCTTGATGGACACTTCTGTTTCAAAATAATGCTTCATCCGACGGCGGTCGTCTTTGTTGTCTTTCAGGGCGGCGCCGATCAGAAAGTGCACTAGGTTATCCAGGGCCATGGTGCCACTGCCATAATAATAGGCATGCACACCCATGGCATGGGCTACTGACACGGCTTCCGCGGTGGACATGACGGTGGCTGCCAGGCGGTCGGTACTGCGGCCATCCAGAGTCTGGCCATTGCGCAATTCGTGGAACAGGGTGGTCAGCACTTCGATAGTGAGGGCGTCGGGTTTTACCTCCACACCGGAGAGGCGAATCAGTTTTTCCGATTCGCGCATCACCACATCAATTTCGTCTGCAAGGTCCCGAATCGGCGGGATGGTTTCAAAGTTCATGCGGCGCTTTAGTGCAGCGCTCATTGCATAGATGCCGCTGTCCAGAGAATTGGAGGTGGCGATAATATTGAAGCCTTCCCGGGCGAACAACACCGAGTCTTTACCCAGTTCCGGCACCATGATCTGTCGTTCTGACATGATGGAGAGAATGGCATCCTGAATATGTTGCGGGCAGCGGGCAATTTCTTCAAAGCGCACCAGTTGGCCGTCAAGCATGCCCTGATAAATAGGACTGGGAATCAGTGCTTCGGCGCAGGGTCCTTGCGTGTTGAGCAGCGCTTCGTTCCAGCTGTAAAGCAACTGGCTGGTTTGGGAAATGGCGCCGCCCTGAATGGTAAGGGTCGACTGGCCGGATATGGCGGCAGACAGCAGTTCCGACAGCCAGGATTTGGCGGTGCCGGGTTCGCCGATCAGCATGGCGCCACGGTTGGTGGCCAGGCTGATAATAATGCGGGTGACCAGTTCACGCTGGGCGACAAATTTACGCTGGATATCCAGTTCGTCATCGCCGAGTACGAACTTCTCCACCGCCAGTGGTGACAGATTCCAGCCGGGTGGTATTGGGCCAGAGTCCCACTCCCGAAGTCTTTCCAGTTCGTGATGGTAGAGAGTTTCCGCCGTTGGGCGTTGTATGGCTTTGTCGTTCATGTGTTTGGATCTCAGTCCGGTTTTTCCCACTGCCAGCGGGCTTCTGGTGCCATGCGTTCTGCGGGCAGGATCTTCGGAAGTTCAGATAAGGGAATGTTGCCCTGGATGACGTGGTCGAGGGCGCTGTCACGCATGGTCACCAGACCGCAATCCAGTGCCAGCTTGCGCAGTTCTCCCACCGGAATGTGACGGGCAATGGCATTGCGCAGCTCGGTATCCACCTGCAGATATTCCACTACGGCAACCCGGCCATGGGTGCCGGTGTTGTTGCAGCGCTCGCAACCTTTGCCCACGTAGCAGCGGAAGCTGTCCGGAGTTCCGTCGGGGAATATCTCCTGAAGAATATCGCTTTCCGGTTCAGCTTCTACCCGGCAATGCGTGCAGATGCATTTGGCCAGTCGTTGGGCCATCACTGCCAGCAATTCGCTGGCCAGTGAGTTGGGGTGAACACCCAGGTCAAACAGGCGCTGCATGGCGTCCACTGCATCGTTACAGTGAAGCGTCGACAGCACCACGTGCCCGGTTTGAGAGGCTCTTATGGCTTCGGTGGCCGTTTCGTGGTCGCGGATTTCTCCCACCAGGATGACATCGGGGTCCTGGCGCACAAAAGACCGCATGGCATCGGCAAACTTGAAGCCGATTTCCGGCCGCACACGGGTTTGCTGAATGTTGTTGATGGAATACTCAATCGGGTCCTCGACGGTGATGACTTTACGTGAGCCATCGTCAGCCAGCAGTTGCAGACCGGCATACAACGTGGTGCTTTTGCCCGAACCGGTAGGCCCTACAACGAGTACCAGACCGGCTGGGTTTCGCAGCAGGCGTTTGTAGTGACTGGCCACTTGGGAAGAGAGACCGAGTTTGTCGATACTGATCAGGTTGGAATTCTGTGGCAACAGCCGAATGACAACGTGTTCGGCGTGCAGTGAGGGCTGAACCTGAATCCGCAGATCGAACAGCGAATCCCCAACCCGCAACCGCGAACGGCCACCCTGGGGTAGTCGGCGCTCGGCAATGTTTAGCTCTGCCCGTAGTTTGATGACGTTGACGAGTCCGCGCAGTTCCGCAGGGCTGATATCGTAGTGAGGCAGGTCGTGCAGCTCCCCATCCACCCGCAGGCGGATGCGCACGTGTTTCTGGTATTGCTCGATATGCAGGTCGCTGGCCCGTTCGGCCACGGCATCCAGCAGTAGCGCCTCAAACAGTGAGACCAGGTGTGCGCCGACTTCGGGTTTGTATTTGCCTAGCAGATCCTGATCAGCGTCGCTCAGGGCTTTTTCTTCATAGGCGGGCAGGCTTGATGTGTGTGCCTGGACACAGAGGTCCGTGGCCGACCAGAGGCGGCGGAAATCCGTTGGTGTTACCAGTAACTTTTCCAGTTTATGGCGGGGAAACACCCGTTGGATTTCTTCCAGTGAGGCCTCAGGATCACTGGTTGCAACCCTCAGGGTGCCGTGATCCGTATACAGTGGAATCAGCCGGTGATGATCCAGAAATGCCTGTGAGAAGCTGTTGAATATTTTCGGGTCAAGGCGTCGCAGGAGAATATCCACATTGGCCAGCTCCAGGTTGTAGCGCTTGGCCATGGAGCGGTAGAGGGCGATGTCATCGAGATTGGCGAGCTCCCGTACCTCGTCAATGATTAGCGTTTTGTTGGCCTTGGCCCGATCCCGTGCCCTGTTGAGAATGTCTTTGTTGACGATGCCAAGTTCAATCAGGCTTTGCTCATCTTTTTGAGAAAAATTAATACTGCCGTGCTCACAGCGCGTTACCTGACCGTGTTCATCCAGAGTATAGATCACCAGCCTTAGGAGTATCGATGCCGTATGTTCTACACAGACCAGTTGACCGCCTGGAGCCAGTTGGTCGAGCAGGGTGGTGAGCTTGGTAATTTTGGGTGTGGTCACCACGATAATATCGAAGGGTGCAAACTCTGCCGCGCCTTCCTGGCCATCGCCGTTGATAATGCTGACATTGTCGAGGTGGAGTTGCTCGAGTCTCACTTTGGCGATATCGGCAATCTCGGGGTCTTTTTCCATGCCAATCACCTGGGTGGCGATTTTTGATAACACCGCACAGGCATAACCTAATCCTGCACCGACATGAAGGATTTTGGGGTTAACGGGAAACGACAGGATGCCCAACATCTGTCGGAGGGCTTTTTCGGAAGGAATACTGTGCCCGGCGACGAGCTGTTGGTCTTCACAGCGAATAAAGTGCTGCCGGTTAGTGTTGTCGAAAGCGGACTGCAATCGAGGATCAATGCGGTGGCTGGGTTGGGTGTTTGTTTGGCTGCTGTGTATTTTCATCCGGCTACGGTCGTTTTGCCCTTAATTCTTTTAGTGTAGGTATGAGTCATCCCCACTCGACTTGCTCTGGCTCAATCAAACGGGTTTTTAGTGAGAGGTTCAAGCCTGCTGAGTCAGTATTGTTTATCAATGCTTGTTATGGGTTGGACTAAGTAACACCTGACAGCTCGGTTGGGAGAGTTTCGTTGATACGCAATGGTGTCTCTCCTCCATCTTCTTAACAGGCCTCAAGGCGGGACTTGATGGCGGGGTATAGCAGGGGAGCCACATTAATCCGGTTTGTGACATGCGGGATGGTATTGCAGGTCACCAACTTCTTTAGTCCAGCTTGCAGCAATGTGCTGTCCACCCTGTCGGCAAAAATGCCGTGTACCGCTGCGCAATCCACACGCTTTATACCACCCTGCTGCAGGGCTGCGAGGCATTGCAGAATGGTCTGCCCGCTGGATATGACATCGTCGATGATGACCGCAGTTAATCCCAGGTAGGGGCTGAGGTCGGGCAGCTGTATCTCGACATCTCGGTCGCCATGCCGTTGCTTTGCTCCGATCACATAGGGATGTCCACTATCTGTGGCCACCTGGGCGACCCACTGTTCACTTTCGGCATCAGGACCAACCAGCAAGCATTGCTGCTGGTGACGTAACCAGTCGGCCAGGGCGTGAGCGCCTTCGACCCGCTGGCACGGCACTGTGTAGATCGCCTCGAGGTTGTGATAGCGATGCAGGTGCGGGTCCACTGTGACCAACCAGTCCATATGTCGGGACAATATCTCTGCGAAGGTTCGGGAGGTGAGGGCCTCTCCGTCGTTAAAGCGGCGATCCTGCCGCATATAGCAAAGGTAGGGGGCCACCAACCCTACGGAGCGTGCCCCCAACTCTTTCAGGGTATTTAAAAGAAAGATCAATGGCAGGAACTTGTCGTTGGGATGTGCCAGATTAGCGACTACGATGCAGTCCTTTCCGGCCACTTCCGTGGTTACACGCAGGTAAGTTTCACCATCTGGGAACTGGCGGGTGTCCAGGCAGCCGATCAAGCCCTGTAGCCGGTCGCACAAGGGTGGCATCAGGGGGTGCTGATCCAGGGAAAACAGAATGGGCGAGGTGATGGATGAGTGGCTCATGATGTTTCATCGATGGTAAAGATGGGGCCATTATCGTGATAGAACTCCATGGCGTAATCCCGTTGCCCCTTACTTTCACTTAGAAGTGTGAACAGCGGTTGACCGGCTTGAACTTCACTGCCGACATTGACAGCCAGTCGCAGTCCGGCGGCTGGATGAAAGGGTGCGCCCGCCAATTTTGCCAGCCGGGCCAGGCGCCGGTTGTCGATGGCAGTGACCACACCACTGCGGTCTGCCGGTTCGTCGTGCTGGTAGTGAGCTGTCGGCAGAACCTTGCTCCAGCCTTGGGCGCGGACGATTCGCTGGAACTGTTTCCATGCCTCACCATTTTCCAGCAGTTGTTGTGCCTGTTTCAGGCAGTCCTGCAGGCCATTCCCCAAGGCCATATCAAGTAGGTGTGCGGATAACATCAATGAACGCTGGCGCAAATCCTGTGGTGCTTCGGACAAATTCTGGAGTACAGAAAGAATATCCCGCGCTTCCTCCACTGGGCCAATGCCGTAACCCACCGGACGGCTGCCGTCCGTAATCACACACCGGGTGACCAGACCGCAGGCTGTACCCACTTCGCTAAACAGTGAGGCCAGACGTCCGGCCTCTTCCTGGGTTCGTATTTTGGCCGTAGCTCCCACGGGAATATCGATCACTGCGTGTGTGGAGCCGGCAGCGATTTTTTTCGACAGTACGGAGGCGATTAGCTGGCCTTCCCCATCCAGATCGAGGGCGCGTTCAATGCGAATCAACAGGTCATCAGCTGGGCTCAGATTGACCCCGCCACCCCAAGCCAGGCAAGCGCCGGTTTCACCCACCACCCGCTGGATATCGGCCAGTTTCAGGTTGACGTTGGTGAGGGTTTCCATGGTGTCTGCAGTGCCGGCGGGGGAGGTGATTGCCCTGGAAGAGGTTTTGGGTATGATCAGCCCCGCGGCACTGACAATGGACACCACGATGGGCGTGGTGCGGTTGCCGGGCAAGCCGCCGATGCAGTGTTTGTCAAAGATCCGGTCATGATCTGGCCACTCAAGCCGTTTGCCGCAATCTACCATGGCCTTGGTGAGGGCGATAATCTCATGCACGTCCAGGCGGGTGCCGGCACAGGCGCTGAGAAAGCTGGCAATGGCAATGTCGCTGTAGCGGTGATTGCTGATGTCGGTGATGATGCGGGTGATTTCATCCTGGTTCAGGGCATGCCCGTAGATTTTCTTTCTTACCAGACTGAGGGAGGTGAGTAATGGGGTGTGCTGTATCATCACCTTGCTGCCATTTTTAGTGTGCAGCTGTTGCATGGCAATTTTTGACAACCCAACACGCCCCACCGGCAGGACATGATTGTCCACCACATTCAGGGTGGCAATCAGGGTTCGGCCGTTGGCGCTGAGTGTCAGGCGGCTACTGGCGCTAAAGCCTTCTGCGCGACAGATATCACAATCTTCGCGCATGAAAATTACGGGTTCCTGGTGGGTGTCGATGCCCATGTCCACAACTTCAAGAACATGTTTCGGCTCCATACACGGCCTCTATCAGAATTATTGTTATGTGCCCAACCTTGTATGAACGGTGGGTCAGTCTCGGAGTTTGCCCTGCTGTTTGTGTGTGATCAACCACTTGTAACCATCGGGGGAGTGGGTCCACCAGTCGTGGCTGATGTGCAGATGATGTTCCCGCAAAAGCACCTTGACTCCTTCCTCATTATGGCGGGAGGCATCATAGGCGAGATTGAGCACAGACTGTTGTTCGTCAAAAGAAACCAGGTCAAAGGGAAAGCGGTTGCCGATGTCTATCATGGCTCGTTGCACGTCGTCGTCTTTTGCCCGGCACAACTTCAGGTGATGAACCACCAGGTTCTCAAGTATATGTGATTGCTCAGGTTGTTTTGCCATGGTCGCCACTCCCGGAGAGTTCGCTCCATTGATCGTGCTGCCATCCTTTACAAGTACAGTTCATCTGCCCAAAAGGTCAAGGCGGGGATGTGTTCGTTAGGGATCGAATTGGTCTCACATATCTTTACCTTGCCCTTCTGCTGGCTTAGGCTTCCGACCATGAGTTTTGATAAAAGATATAAATTTACTCTGACTGAGGATTCTTTCAGGCGGCATGATGAAGGCGACGATCAGGCTTTCTATCGCGTTCCCCGCTTTGTCAGCCATATTGATCCCGGCGCCATCGATGCAGTCACCCAACTCTACCGTGAGTACTTCCCCGAGAATGGCGCCATCCTCGACCTGATGAGCAGTTTCCTCAGCCATCTGCCAGAGGATTGCCAATACAGCAAAGTGGTGGGACTGGGGATGAATGACCGTGAGATGGCCAACAATCGCCAGCTGGATGACTGGGTGGTTCAGGATCTCAATCGCCAGCCCAGGCTGCCTTTTATCGACAACCAGTTTGATGCTGCAGGCATCTGTGTCTCTATCGACTATCTGACGAACCCGGTCGAGGTGCTGCGGGATCTGGGTCGGGTGATGAAGCGTGGCGCACCATTGGTTATCACCTATTCCAATCGCCTGTTCGAAACCAAGGCAACGGCTGCCTGGTTACACCTGCAGGACGAACACCGGGCCCATTTGGTCAGGCACTTTCTGGAAGAAGCCGGCTGTTATGAAAATATCGAAATGATGGACCGCAGTCCGAGGTATGGAGATCCCCTTTATGCCGTGGTTGCCAAGGTTGCTTGAGTTCCTGACATCAGCTCGCAGCCTGGTAGCCAGCTTAAAGACCTGATAAGGGGAACAGTCTGACTGGTTCCGCAATTAATCGATAAACAGAACCTCCCCGGTTTCCAGGGAGTACTCTGCACCAACAAT
Source organism: Porticoccus litoralis (assembly GCF_030676955.1). Lineage (NCBI taxonomy): Bacteria > Pseudomonadati > Pseudomonadota > Gammaproteobacteria > Cellvibrionales > Porticoccaceae > Porticoccus > Porticoccus litoralis. Next base: position 60,737 of record NZ_JAUUUU010000004.1, read on the forward strand.
TTCCAGTTGCCCACGGTTAACCAGCTGCTCGAGAATTTGTGATCCGTGCCGTAGGTGATTGACCGCTGCAAGAATATTGGCGCGAATGGATACCGCCATTAACTTTTGGGCATCGTTTTTAAGTTCTGTTTGAAACAGTGGTTCCACCGTTGGCCTGATGCGGTTAACGATGGATAGCAAATTAAAAGATGTTTCTGTCGAAGGTTTTTCGAGCTCATCAATGGTGGCCCTGACAGCACCACACATGGTATGGCCAAGCACCACGACCAGCGGCGTGCCAAACTGCTCAGCTGCAAATTCGACACTGCCCACCTGAGAAGGCGCGACAATGTTGCCGGCAACACGGATGACAAACAGGTCTCCCAGACCCTGATCGAACACGATTTCTGCGGGGACTCGTGAATCGGAACAGCCGAGAATCACAGCAAAGGGCGCCTGACCTTCGACGAAATCAGCTCGTTGCATTTGCTTGATGATGGTGTCGACACTGCGCACACCGGTGACAAAACGTTGATTGCCTTCTTTCAGGCGCTGCATGGCTTCATTGGCTGTCATCATTTCTCTTTCCATTCCTTAGATTTCATCTAGTTGTCAAACAGTCCAGTATGTTGCCAAGCGATTTTACGGGTGGCAACTGTCATTGGGGTTTTACATTTTTTGGCCGTTTAAAACGGGTTGTTAGCAGCTTGGGCTTTCGTGAGATTTGAAAGCGTCTAGCTGGCCTTTGCCAGTAGGTGGTTTTTTGTTTGTAGGTTGGACAAATAACTGCGTTGGCACCAGGTTCCAGATATCAACGTAAGAGGGGTTGTTTGTTGGGGGTGATGCTAATTGGTTTTCAAGTTTATTGTGAGTAGGTGGCGGCAGACAGAAAATGGTGGGCCCAGCAGGACTTGAACCTGCGACCAAGCGATTATGAGTCGCCTGCTCTAACCAACTGAGCTATGGGCCCTTTTAAACTTGCTTTTTGGCCTATCGCAGTGTTCCACAGCTTCGTTCGTTCGGTCACATACACGTTGTATGTGGCCTCATTCACTCATTGTGCGGCTTGCGCTAAGCCAAAAATTCAGCGTTAAACTTTTTGGAGTTTTTGTTACTCGTCAAGGAAGCTGCGCAGGTGGTCTGAACGGGTCGGGTGGCGCAACTTTCTCAGTGCTTTGGCTTCGATCTGACGGATACGCTCGCGGGTCACATCGAATTGCTTACCGACTTCTTCCAGCGTGTGATCCGTGTTCATGTCGATACCAAAGCGCATACGCAGAACTTTGGCTTCCCGGGCGGTCAGCCCATTCAGCACATCGCGGGTGGCTTCGGTCAGACTTTCGCTGGTAGCTGAATCCACGGGAGAGAGGATATTGACGTCCTCGATAAAGTCTCCCAGGTGGGAATCTTCATCGTCGCCAATGGGCGTCTCCATGGAAATGGGTTCCTTGGCGATTTTGAGTACCTTGCGGATTTTGTCCTCTGGCATTTCCATGCGTTCCCCCAGCTCTTCGGGAGTGGGCTCACGGCCCATTTCCTGAAGCATCTGCCGGGAAATACGGTTGAGCTTGTTGATGGTCTCAATCATGTGCACGGGAATACGGATGGTGCGTGCTTGGTCGGCAATGGAGCGGGTGATGGCCTGGCGAATCCACCAGGTCGCATAGGTGGAGAATTTGTAGCCGCGACGGTACTCAAATTTATCGACGGCTTTCATCAGGCCGATATTGCCTTCCTGGATCAGGTCGAGGAATTGCAGGCCACGGTTGGTGTATTTTTTGGCAATAGAAATCACCAGGCGCAGGTTGGCCTCCACCATTTCTTTCTTCGCGCGCCGTGCTTTGGCTTCGCCGATAGACATGCGGCGATTGATGTCCTTGATCTGTCCCACTTGTAGGCCGGAGTTTTCCTCGATCTGTCTCAAGCGGCGCTGGCTGCGCTGGATGTCTGCCTTGAGTTCATCCAGGGCTTTGGCATAGGGTTCTTTGGACTTCAGCAGGCTGGTAATCCATTTTTCGTCGGTTTCATGGCCGGGGAATGTCCGGATGAAATCGGTACGGGGCATTTTTGCCTGACGCACGCAGAGTGTCATGATGGTGCGTTCTTCGTTTCGAATGGCCACCAGAGCATCGCGTACCACGTCGGTCATGGGCTCAAACTGCCGGGGAGCAAGCTTCAGGTATTTGAAGTGCTCACTCAGTGCAAGCATCGGTGCTTGGCTGTTTTTGTGTCCCAAGCCATATTTGTTGATGGCCTTTTTGGCTTTTTCGTTCAGTTTACGAAGAGTGTCAAAGCGCTCTTTGGCTTCCACTGGGTCAAGGCCTGAATCGTCTTCAGCCTCATCGCTGTCGTCGTCATCGTCATCTTCGTCTTGGTCGTCATCGTTAGCCTGGCGAGCTTTTTCCTCTTCCCGGCTCTTCGCAGCCTCAGCCTGGGCCAGTGCCGAAGGCACGTGTTCCATGGGGTCGAGGTAGCCGATCAGTACATCGCTGAGTTTGCGCTGTTCGCTTTCGATGAGATCGTATTCGGAGAGAATGTGGTCAACTGTGGTGGGCCATTCAGCCAATGCTGCCATCAGTTCACGAACGCCTTCCTCAATGCGCTTGGCGATCTCAATCTCGCCTTCGCGAGTTAGCAGTTCGACGGAACCCATTTCCCGCATGTACATGCGTACTGGGTCTGTGGTGCGATGCTGTTCGGTCTCAACCGCAGCCAGGGCAGCTGCTGCCTCTGCAGCAGCAATTTCGTCAGTAGTGGAGTCGCCGGAGGTGATCAGCAGTTGTTCGGCATCAGGTGCAGTCTCAAAAACACTGATGCCCATGTCGTTGATCATTTGAATAATGTCTTCGACCTGATCGGGATCAGAAATATCTTCCGGGAGGTGGTCATTCACCTCTGCGTAGGTCAGATAGCCCTGTTCACGGCCTCTGGCGATCAGTTCCTTGATACGTGATTGTTGCTGTGCGGTACCACTCATATATGATCTGCTGTTATTCCGGGGGCAAAATTAAGCGCGGGATTATACCGGAAGAAGCTGCGTTTGTGTTACCTGTTTTGGTAAAAAATGCCGTTCTTTCCGGTCTTCAGCTATTGCACTCTGGGTTTCCCAAGTATTTGATTAAATAACTCTTTTGTCTCCACCGTGCGCTGCTCTGCAGAGAGTTTGAGCCATGCGTTGTTCAGGTGTTTCAGGTCATGTTCATCAACAGCCTCTTTGTCAGCCAGGTGGCGGAGAAGTTCAGCTGGTGCCAGTTGTGCCAGTGTTTTCCTCAACAGTCGATCCTGACTATCGATGAATTCGCGCTGATTGTCCCGTTCGCTGTTGGCTACGGGGCGCAGCAGGTCCGTGGCGGCAATTTTAGCCAGGGTTTCTGCTTGTTCGGCGCTGTGCACACCACGCCAGTACCCAAGGATATGATTGAGGCTGTAATTGGGGTTTTCAAGGAGCAGTTCCACAAGGGGCAGCAGAATTTCAATGCCCTCGTCATCGAGCTTTTGCAATGTTTCCATAGCTGCGCAGTGAGCAATTAATTCCGGGTGATTGGCCAATAGCGCGATCATGGTGTACGCCGGTGACATTTTGACCCGCTTGCTTACTTTAGCCTGATTTCTGGTAGGGGAATGTCGATGGTCGTAATCCTCCAGTGGGGAGTTGTCCATGTAATCGGGGTAGGTTTCGTAACCCAAGTCCTCCGGATACTCTGGACTGATATCTCGATCCGCTATTGGCGTTGCAGGAACAATCAGGCTAGTCAGCGTTTCCGTATCCAGCCCGGTTTTCTCAGACAGTGTTTTCAGCATCAGTGCCTTGAATACGCCTTGAGGTATGCGGTTGATCAGGGGGGCAGCCAGCTTACTGAGACGGGCGCGGCCGTCCATGGATGAAACATCGAGCCCATCTGACAGGGATTCGAATAGATACTGAGATAACGGGGTGGCAGATTCTACCAGGGACAGGAACTGGTCCTTTCCGATTTTACGCACCAGCGTGTCCGGATCTTCGCCTTCAGGGACAAACAGGAAGCGGGCAGAACGACCGTCAATCATCACGGGTAGAGCCGTTTCCAGCGCGCGGAGAGCAGCGGTTCGGCCTGCCGAGTCGCCGTCGAAACAAAACACCACGGCTGATGTATGACGGAAGAGTTTTTCCAGATGCTCGGCAGTAACGGCCGTTCCGAGAGTTGCCACAGCATTGTGGATTCCACACTGGGAGAGGGCAACCACGTCCATATAGCCTTCCACCACTAGCAGACTGGGTGCTTCGCGCATTTGCTGGTTGGCTTCGTAGAGGCCGTAGAGCTCTCGCCCTTTATGGAAAAGCGGGGTTTCCGGGGAGTTCAGGTATTTGGGTTTGTCGTCTCCCAATACCCGTCCGCCAAAGCCAATGGTGCGGCCCCTAAGGTCGCGAATGGGAAACATGATTCGGTTGCGGAAACGGTCGTAGAGTTTGCCTTCGTCCTGCCGGTCGATCAGCAGCCCGGTATCTTTCAGCTGTTGAATGTCAAGGTCCGATTGGCCGAGAGTCTGTAAAAGGTTGTCCCAGCCGGGAGGAGCGAAACCAATACCAAAGGTTCTTGCCACTTCGCCGCTCAGGCCGCGGCTTTTCAGGTAGTCGACGGCAGTTTTCGCTTCCGGGTGCTGACGCAGGCAGTTTCTATAGTAGCGATCTGCTTTCTCAGCTACGGCGTAGAGCCCTTTGCGGCGCTCCGTGGCGGCGTCGTTATGGTTAGACTCTCTGGGGACTTCCAGCCCGGCGTGCCTGGCGAGTGATTCCACGGCTTCCGGGAAGGCGGTGTGATCGTAGTCCATAACGAAACCGATGGCGTTTCCGCCGGCGCCACAACCGAAGCAATAGTAGAATTGTTTGTCCTGACTAACTGTGAAAGAGGGCGTTTTTTCGTCGTGGAAGGGGCATCGGGCAGAGTGATTTTTGCCCGACTTTCTCAGATCAATGCGGCTGCCGACAATATCGACGATATCCACCCGGTCCAGCAGGTCATCGATAAAACTTTGTGGAATTTTGCCGGCCATTCATTCCCAGAAAAATGATGGTGAAACGGAATTCACCGGCCGCAGCACTTTTTTAAGTGGTGTATATCGGCCGGTAGGAAAGTGACAGCTTAACCAGTAAAGGGGTGGCTGATCTAGCCCGCTGTTATCCCAGTTTGGATTTCACCATACCGCTGACAGCCCCGACATCGGCGCGCCCCTGAATCTGGGGTTTCAGTAGTCCCATGACCTTGCCCATATCGCGCATGGATTCAGCGCCGCTTTCCTGAATGGCCGCATCAATCATGGTGGTTAATTCTGCCTCGCCAAGCGCCTCGGGGAGGAATGCCTGGATCACGTCAATTTCCGCCTGTTCCTTATCGGCCAGTTCCTGGCGTCCGGCATCCACGTATTGGCTGATGGAATCCCGACGCTGTTTGACCATTTTGTCGAGAATGGCCAGCACCCGTGCATCATCCACTTCAATGCGTTCATCCACTTCAATGCGCTTGAGTTCCGCGAGAATCAGGCGGATCGCGCCTAGGCGCTCCTTCTCTTTGGCGCGCATGGCATCTTTCATGGCTTCGGTGATCTGTGCTTTTAGGGTATCGCTCATGGGAATTTCCTCAAACGCAAAAAGCGCCGACGTGGCGGCGCTTGATGGATAGAATTTACAGACTGTCTAACGGGTATTAGTACAGGCGAGTAAATTTCCGAGTTTCGCGTGATTGCTTTTTGGCGTGACGCTTCACGGCAGCAGCGGCTTTGCGCTTGCGTTCCCATGTGGGTTTTTCATAAAACTCACGACGGCGAACTTCGGCCAGTACACCGGCTTTTTCACATGAACGCTTGAAGCGACGCAGAGCCACATCAAAAGGCTCGTTTTCTTTAACGCGAACGTAAGGCATGTATCCTCGATCCTGTTGTATGCAATTAGTTTTCAGTGCCGTGATATTCAGCACGATCTTCAAGGGCGCGTATTCTATACGTATCCCGAAGTGGTTGCAAAACTTTTATGGCCTGCGTGCGGGTGGGCTAACCACATGAATTTGAGACGTTTTTACCGTATCATTCGCCCTTTTCCACCCTCCCTTCAAGCATAGGCCAGAATCGAGTGCGCGTACTGGGTATTGAAACCTCCTGTGATGAAACCGGTGTCGCCGTATATGACAGCGATCGGGGCCTTCTGGCCCATGCCCTCTACAGTCAGGTGGCGGTCCATGCCGAATACGGTGGCGTGGTGCCGGAACTGGCTTCCCGGGATCACGTGCGCAAGTTGTTACCACTGATTTCGCAGGTGCTCACTGAGCAGGCATTGACTCCTGCCGATATTGACGGTGTGGCCTACACCGCGGGTCCGGGACTGATTGGTGCCCTGATGGTGGGCGCTAGTGTTGGTCGCTCCCTGGCCTATGCCTGGGATGTTCCAGCCATTGGTGTTCATCATATGGAAGGGCACCTGTTGGCGCCCATGTTGGAAGCCACACCTCCGGAATTTCCGTTTGTTGCCCTATTGGTGTCTGGTGGCCATACCCAGTTGATCGCTGTTCAGGGTATTGGTCACTATGAAATTCTCGGCGAGTCCGTCGACGATGCGGCGGGCGAGGCATTTGATAAAGCGGCCAAAATGCTTGATCTCGATTACCCTGGTGGGCCAGAAATTGCCAAACTGGCTGAGTGCGGCAACCCGCAGCGGTTCAAGTTTCCCCGACCTATGACGGATCGACCCGGCCTGGATTTCAGCTTTTCGGGCCTGAAAACCTATACTCTGAATACCATCGCAGAGCACCGTGGTGATGATGTGCTGCCGGATGATCAGACCATGGCAGATATTGCCTGGGCTTTCCAGGAGGCGGTGGTAGATACTCTCGCTATCAAATGTCGGCGCGCCCTGGAGCAGACTGGCCTGAAAACACTAATTATTGCAGGGGGAGTTTCCGCCAATAGCCGTCTGCGGGAAAAGCTTTCTGCCAGTCTTGCCAAAGTGGGCGGCAAGGTATTTTATGCCCGGCATGAGTTCTGTACGGACAATGGTGCCATGATCGCCTATGCGGGATGCCGACGCTTAATGGCGGGGCAGAGGGAAGGCTTGTCCATAAGCGCCTTGCCACGCTGGTCCATGGATACACTGCCACCCCTGCCGGAGTTATAGCCACCATGGATATTGTTTACATCCGCGATCTGCGCATCGATACCATCATCGGCATTTTTGACTGGGAAAGAGAGGTCCGCCAGGTGGTGAGCATTGATCTGGAGATGGCGACCGATATCCGTCGGGCAGCGGCGAGCGAAGACATTCGGGATGCACTCGACTACAAAGCTGTGTCAGATCGTCTGCAGGCATTCATTGGTGGCTGCCAGTTTCTGCTGGTTGAAACCATGGCCGAGCAGGTGGCGGCCTTGGTGATGGAAGAATTTGAGGTGCCCTGGGTGCGCCTGCGAATTGGCAAACCGGCAGCCATTTCACAGGCTGAGGATGTGGGTGTTGTGATCGAACGGGGAGCACGCAGCTGATGGCTCGTGTTTATCTGGGGTTGGGCAGTAATACCGATCGTGAGCACTATATTCATGCCGCGTTGGATGCCTTGGCTGAGCAGTTTGGTGATTTGCAATTATCCTCCGTATATGAAAGTGAAGCCGTGGGTTTTGAGGGTGATGCATTTCTGAATCTTGTGGCAGGTATTGAAACGTCGATGTCGGTGGGCGAGTTGTCCCGCTATTTAAAAGCTCTGGAAGATCGGCATGGGCGGCGACGTGATTGTCCGCGCTACAGTGGACGTACCCTGGATATTGATATTCTGACCTATGATCAATGTGTCGGTCTGGTGGATGGGGTTGCCTTGCCTAGGGGGGAAATTCTGTTTAACGCCTTTGTGCTATGGCCGTTGGCGGAAATTGCCCCGGGCGAGCTGCACCCGCTTGCCGCCCTGAGTTACGGGGAGCTTTGGCAAAACTACGAACACAATCGGCAGGCACTGTGGCCCGTGTCCTTTCACTGGCGGGGTTCAGAGTTGACACGCTTTCCGACCAGGCTTGCCGAGGGGTTATAAATGATTCATCAGTGGCAGTTATCCCGTTGTTTCAATATTGACGATTTGCGCAAGCTGGCAAAAAAACGCCTGCCCGCTTCACTGTTCGGCTATATCGACGGGGGCTCAGACGACGAATACACGTTGCGTGCCAATACATCGGCATTTGATCGATATAGTTTGATGCAAAAAGCCTTGGTCGATGTGTCAGAGATTGATCTTTCAACCACTGTACTGGGCAAGAAAATCGACTGGCCGGTGCTTTGTGCGCCAACCGGCATGAGTCGCATGTTCCACCATGAAGGAGAGCGTGCAGTAGCCCGGGAGGCGGCGAAAAGTGGCACGTTTTATTCACTGTCCACACTTTCCACCACCAGCATTGAGGATGTTGGTCGGGAAACCGATGGTCCAAAAATGTTCCAGGTCTACGTGCACAAGGATCGGGAGTTAAGTCGCGAGTTTGTTCAACGAGCGAAAAGTTCTGGATTTGATGCCTTGTGCCTCACGGTGGACTTGCCCGCCCACGGTAATCGCGAACGTGATCTGCGTACCGGCATGACACTGCCGCCAAAATTGACGGCAAAAAGCGTGCTGGATGTGCTGTTGCATCCCGCCTGGGTTTATCACTACCTCACTACCGATGCCATCGAACTGGCCAATGTGGCCCATAAGATACGGGAAGGATCTGGCGAGGTGTCTAACCTGCTCCAGTACGTGTCGAAACAATTTGATCCCACGGTTTGCTGGGAAGATGCCGAATGGATGAAAAGCCTGTGGGATGGGCCATTCGTTGTGAAAGGCATTATGTCTGTGGAAGATGCCAGGCGGGCTGTGGATATTGGCGCTTCGGCCATCGTGATTTCCAACCATGGCGGTCGCCAGTTGGATTCATCGCCGGCGACCATTGAGATGTTGCCTAAAATTGCCGATGCGGTGGGTGGGCAGATTGAGTTGATTCTGGATAGCGGTATTCGCCGTGGAACCCATGTGCTGAAGGCTTTGGCTTTGGGCGCTGACGCCTGCATGATCGGGCGATCCTACCTATATGGCCTTGCCGCTGGCGGCCAGCCCGGAGTGGCGAGGGCAATACAATTGCTGCGCACTGAAATTGAGCTGGATATGAAGCTGATGGGGTGCCGTCAGCTGTCAGATGTCACGGCTGATTGCCTTTATTTTCGGGATCAGTAATAACCTGCGCAGCGAATGCATAAGTCTGTGTATGGGACGGCCTGCAGTCGTTCCAGCGAGATTTCCTCATTGCAGTGACGACAGGTTGTGTAACTGCCACTTGCGATCCTTTCCAATGCCTGTCCGACCTTGACCAGCTCCAGGCGCGCTTCATTTCCCAACGCATTCATCACCTCGTCGTTTTCCCTTTCCTGGGCCTGCTCAGACCAGTCATAGGAGTGAGCCTTGGTGACATCCTGCTTGATCTTGTCCAGGCGATGTAACAGCTCTTCCTTGCGGGATTCAAGTTGACGTTTGATGCCATTGATTTCAGATGACATGGGGAGGTTCTCCATCCTGAAAAAATTTGACCGGGCTTGATTGCCCGGCCCTATGTAATAAACAGTTTCAGGTTAATTGATGTCAATACGTTTCTGGGTAGGGGCTGCTTTAGTCTTTTTCGGCGCGGAAAGCTTGAGTACACCATCGTCAAATGACGCCTTGATGTCTTCTTCGTGGACATCGCCACCCAGGTTGAAACTGCGCACGTATTTGCCAAAACGCCGTTCCTGGCGAATGACTTTGCCTTTGCGCTCCTCTTTTTTCTCCTGGGTTGTTTCTGCTTCCAGCCGGAGTACGCCATTTTCCAGGGTGATACTGATGTCTTCCTTTTTTACGCCCGGCATTTCTGCGGTGATTTCGTAGTGGTCATCCCGATCTACGATGTCTACCCGCGGTGAAAAGAAAGACTCTGGCGCATCGGCTTCATTGCCGTTGGCCGCCCAAAAATCATCAAAAAACCGATCCATGTCGAAGAATCTGCTTCTCGGTACTAGTGACATAACACACCTCCAAAATAAAAGCGGTTGATGTTGTTTGGGTCGTGTAAAGCATAGTCAACAAATTGCTTCCACGCCGTTTCATGAGAAGGAATTGGGCTTCTGAGGAGGTTTTTCAAGCCGCATTAATGGGCGAAGAGTGAAAATAGTTGAGCTCGATCAAATAAATCAGCTATTCAGACTGCTTCCACCATCGACGGCAATCACCTGCCCGGTGAGATAACTGGCGCGAGTGGCCAGAAACAGGGCTGTGCGGGCAATATCTTCGGGGTCGCCAATACGTTGCAACGGTACCTTGCTGATCACCTGTTGTTGCAGGTCATCGTTCATTTGCCCGTCACTGTGGGGCCAGAGAATGACGCCAGGGGCAATGCCATTGACACGTACTATGGGAGCCAGCTCTGTAGCCAGTGCTTTGGTCATCATGGCGTTGCCGGCCTTGGCGATACAGTAGATGCTGTAGCCCTTGAGAGGACTGCGGGCGTAAATGTCAGCAATATTAATAATGCTGCCGGCACTTTCCCGCAAAGGCCCGGCAAGTGCCTGGCAGAGAAAGTAGGGGCCCTTTAGATTGCTGTTCAGCAAGTCGTTCCATTGTTCATTGTCGGCGCTTTCCAGTGGCGTGGGATAGAAACTGGAGGCATTGTTGATCAGGCAATCCAGCCTGCCTTGCCACAGGACAACCTGTTTTGCCAGATTCTTGACCGCAGAGAGGTCATCCAGAGCTGCCTGGAAGACGTTGGCAGAGTTCTGGCGTTCAGCATTGAGCGCATTGGCCAGTCGCTGGGCATCATCGATGGATTGATGGCAGTGCAGGGCGACATTGAAGCCTGCCTGGTGGAAGCTGCGGGCGAGGGTTGCGCCAATACGTCGGGCAGCCCCGGTCACTAACAGCACGGGTGCGGTCAATGGCAGGGCTCCCGAAGTTCATTGAGAATGGACAGGCGACGTTGCTCGATGGCATCCCCCAGTTTTTTTCCGGAGAGCCCCTGATTGATCAGAGCCTGATGGTCGATGTTTTGTATTGCCGCAAACGCCTTCTGCAGCCATTGTCCGGGATAATATTCCCGCTGTTCAAAACCTAGTCGCCCCCTGGCATCGGCCTCGCAACAGTGGACAAATTGCTGCAGTTTATCCGCCTGTCTCAGTGCGCCGATTTCTTTCAGTAGGCGCAGGGTTGTTGATGCCTTGAGGTGAGGGGCTTTGTGGCAGTGAAGATGGTGGCGTGTTACCGCAACAGCCAGCTCCCGAAAGCGGTTGGGTACTTTGAGGCGGTCGCAGACCCCATTAACCAACTTCACACCATTTTCTTCGTGGCCAATATGCCTTGGCAGAATGGATGATGGGGTGATGCCCTTGCCGAGGTCGTGCATTAAAACAGCAAAACGTACTGCGGGGTCGGACTCCAGCAATGTAGCCTGATCCAGCGACATCAGAATATGTAAGCCGGTGTCCACTTCCGGGTGATAGTCAGCCCGTTGGGGAACCCCAAACAGGCGGTCCACTTCAGGGAGCAGCACTTTCAGGGCACCACACTCGCGTAACACCTCAATGTAGGTACGGGGAGAGCGTTCGCCCAGAGCCTTTTCCGTTTCCATCCATACCCGTTCGGGGGTGAGAGACTCCAGCTCGCCACTGTGACTGAGCTCTGTCATCAGGGACATGGTTTCCGGTGCAATGGTGAAACCCAGGTGAGCATAGCGGGCGGCAAATCGGGCCACCCTCAGCACCCGCAGGGGATCTTCCACAAAGGCGTTGGAAACATGACGCAGCACCCGGTTCTTGAGGTCTTCCTGACCGCCATAGGGGTCAATTAGCGTGCCGTCTTCAGCTTGCGCCATGGCATTGATGGTGAGATCACGGCGACTGAGGTCTTCTTCCAGTGTGACGTTGCTGTCGGTGCAGAACTGGAATCCTTTATAGCCCACACCGGATTTTCGCTCGGTGCGGGCCAATGCGTATTCCTCGCCGGTTTGTGGGTGCAGAAAAACTGGAAAGTCGTTACCTACGGGCCGATATCCCTGATCCAGAAGGGTTTCCGGTGAGGCACCAACGACCACCCAGTCCTTTTCTTGGTAGGGGTATCCGAGTAGTTTGTCGCGTACCGCGCCGCCAACCAGATAAACTTTCATAGACATGCTCACCATCGGGGTAATGGTAACAGCACGTGCACAGTGCAGGTATCCTTATGAAAAATGATTGGCTTGATCACGGCTTGACATATACTCGTTTAGAAAAGGAGTGTTGCGATGATGAGAGTCACACTGCTGGATAGCAGCGGCCAACCAAAGCAGGGGGGCAGTGAGTTAATTGACGAGTGGCGGCAGTCGGGGGCAGGCTACTTGTGGTTGGACCTGTATGGGGAAGATGAGGCCAAAGAAAGTGCATTGCTGGAAAGTTTTGGTATGCACCATCTCGCTATTCAGGATGCCCAGCGCAAACGTCATCCGCCAAAGCTGGAAGTGTTTGACGATCATTTGTTTATTCTTTTGAGGGGGCTAGATGCGGAAAGTCAGTCCCTGGATTTTGGTACTGTGCAGATCGCCATGTTTGCCGGCAAAAACTTTCTGATTACTCGCCGTGGCGGCGTTTCTGTCAGTATCAATGAATGGTGGAGTAAGGCTGCCATGCCACAGATGTTGGGCAGGGGCGGTATTCACATGGCGCTGGCGCTGGCAACCACGGCTGCAAGACGCTATCTGGACTTATTGCTGGGATTTGAGCCGACTTTGTCAGAACTGGAAGACGGCTTGCAGGAACATCCGGATGACCAGAAAATGCGTGAACTCACCAGTTATCGCACCCGCCTGCGTAAGCTCAGACGAATCTTTTCCTATCTTGCAGGGGTGTTTGAATCGTTGCGTGAAGTGGATGAGCCACTTTTCAGTGCAGAGTCTGAGGAATATCGTCACCAGGTGATCGATGTTTATGAAAAATATGAGCGGTTGTTGTCACTCTCATCCATGTATTACGAGGTGGCTGGAGATTTGGTCGATGGTTATATCTCCCTAACATCTCACGAGCTGAACAGCACCATGCGCATTCTCACCGTGCTGACGGCGATATTTGTGCCTCTCGGTTTTCTGGCCGGCGTGTATGGCATGAATTTCGACAACATGCCCGAATTACACACGGAAGGTGGGTACTTTATCTTGTTGGGAACAATGGCGACCATCGCGTCCACATTGTTACTGATTTTCAAATATAAGAAGTGGTTGTGAGGTCGCTGTGAAAATGAAGTGGCTGGATGACTGGTTTCAGCTGAAATTGCTGGAGATCGGCGATTATGTGCTGACCTTGGGTGAGCTTTTCGGTTTTCTGCTGATTATCGCCGTGACGCTGGTGTTGTCCCGGTGGTTGAGCCGGGCGCTGACCAAAGTAGTTGGCTCCCGCAGCCGTATCTCCCCAAGCCAGCTCTATACCTTTACCCGTCTTATGAGCTATTCAATTCTCGCCATCGGTTTCCTGATGGCCCTTGCCAGTCTGGGCGTGAGTTTTGACAGGATGTTGCTGGTAGCAGGGGCACTTGGTGTCGGTATCGGTTTCGGGTTGCAGAATATTGCCAACAACTTCGTGTCCGGCATCATTATCCTGTTTGAAAAGTCCTTGCGAGTCGGGGATTTCGTTGAGCTTGAGTCCGGGTTGTTGGGAGAAGTAAAGGAAATCAATATTCGCAGCACGTTGCTGAAGACCATGGATAATGCAGATATTTTGGTGCCGAATTCTGAGTTCATTAATGGTCGGGTCAATAACTGGACGCTCAAGGATGACGAACGTCGCTTCTCCATTCCTTTTGGTGTGGCTTACGGTTCCGATACGCACAAGGTGATTGAGATTGTCGCTGCCGCTGCCAGGGAGCTGCCACTGACCTTTGAGAAGGGTGATCGTCAGACCTTTGTGGTGATGAAGGAATTTGGTGATAGCAGCCTGAATTTTGCCCTGTCGGTCTGGGTCCGCGGTGAAGCCATCAAACGACCGGGGCTGGTGAAGTCGGAGTACCTGCTGGCGATAAACAAAGCCCTGGTGAGCAACGGCATTGAAATTCCCTTTCCGCAGCGGGACTTGCATTTACGTTCGTCTTCGATACCTCACGGCTGAGCATCACCCGAAGATGCACTTAAGATCTAATCCATTTAACGACTATGGCGTCGCTCATTGTTGGCGACAAACGCAAAAAATCTGCTCAACTGCTCTGGGCCAAGGATGACGGGGTGAGTGCCTGTTCTCAGGCAGGCTTCAGCAGTGGGGTAGCGACTGACATAGCGTAGTAGCCGGATGCGTGAACGAAGCTGATCAATAATGTGGGTGGCTGTCATGGTTATATCCACAGTCTGTATGTTTATACAGTATCTTAACTGTATAAACAGGAAAAGCAACAACCTGTAGCCATAGAATTTCATTTGGCTGGCTGATTTTTCTCTGGGGCAGCTTTCGGCAGTTGTTGTGTTAAGAGTTTTCAGATAGCCAGCACATTGTTCTGGTGGCACGAATCAGTGCAATGATTCATGAAGGCGCTTGAAGAGTAACTCCTTGGCTCCCAGCTTTATTGCTGCCAGGTAGCGTCTGGCCAGACTATTGATGATTACGCCAGCAATTTGGCCAGAAATCGCCCGGTGTGTGAACCTTTGACCTTGGCGACCTGTTCGGGCGTGCCTGTGGCAATGATCTGTCCCCCGCCTGAACCGCCCTCAGGGCCGAGATCTACAATCCAGTCGGCAGTTTTGATGACATCGAGATTGTGTTCTATCACAACAACGGTATTGCCGTGGTCGCGCAGGCGGTGCAGAACCGTCAGCAAGAGCTGGATATCGTGGAAGTGAAGTCCGGTAGTCGGTTCGTCCAGGATATAAAGCGTGCTTCCGGTATCCCGTTTGGAGAGTTCGCGGGATAACTTAACCCGTTGTGCTTCACCGCCGGAAAGCGTGGTGGCTGATTGCCCCAGACGGATGTATGACAGGCCAACATCCATCAAGGTTTGCAGTTTGCGGGCAATGGACGGAACAGCATCAAAAAACTCACGGGCATCCTCCACGGTCATGTCCAGTACCTCGTGGATATTCTTGCCTTTGTAGCGGATATCCAGGGTTTCGCGGTTGTAGCGTTGGCCTTTGCAGATATCACAGGGTACGTAGATATCGGGCAGAAAGTGCATTTCAACTTTGGTTACGCCATCGCCTTCACAGGCTTCACAGCGCCCGCCCTTGACGTTAAAGCTGAAGCGGCCAGGTTTATAACCACGGGAACGGGCTTCCTGGGTGCCGGAAAACAGCTCCCGGATCGGGGTGAAAATGCCGGTATAGGTGGCCGGATTGGAGCGGGGAGTGCGACCAATGGGGCTCTGGTCGATATCGACACACTTGTCGAGGGCGTCGATACCTTCGACTGATTGATGGGGCGCCGGCTTTAATGTGGTGGCCTTGTTCAGGGCAGTGGCCGCGTAAGGATAAAGCGTTTCATTGATCAATGTTGATTTACCCGAACCGGAAACGCCTGTAATACAGGTAAACAGACCAATCGGCAGGTCCAGGTCGACTTGCTGCAGATTGTTGCCACTGGCACCGCTGACTTTCAGCCGAGTATTTGTGGCTTGGATACGTCGGGTGGGAACCTCGATTTTTTTGCGGCCAGAAAGATAATCGCCAGTCAGTGAGCGGGGCTCGTTAATGATGTTGTTGAGGCTGCCCGTAGCAATGATTTCTCCGCCGTGCACACCCGCTCCAGGGCCGATGTCGACAATATAATCTGCCTCGCGAATGGCCTCTTCATCATGCTCTACCACAATCACGGTATTGCCCAGGTCCCGCAGTCGGGTGAGGGTGGCCAAAAGACGCTCATTGTCTCTTTGGTGCAGGCCGATGGAGGGTTCATCGAGGATATACATCACGCCCACTAATCCAGCGCCGATCTGGCTGGCAAGACGTATACGTTGTGCTTCACCCCCGGACAGGGTTTCGGCACTGCGGTTAAGGTTCAGGTAATTCAAGCCCACATCCACTAGAAAACGCAGTCGGTCGCGAATCTCCTTGAGAATTTTTTCTGCAATCTGTCCCTTACTGCCAGTGAGGGTCAGCTGTTCATAGTAATCAGCCAGTTCGCCTACGGGCACATTGCCTACCTCGGGCAGGGTTTTTTCATCGATAAAGACATGGCGGGCCGCTTTTTTGAGCCGAGCACCATGGCACTCCGGGCAACTTTGCGTGCTGAGGTATTTAGTAAGTTCCTCGCGCACAGATTGGGATTCTGTCTCGCGATAGCGTCGCTCCATGTTGGGTACGATGCCTTCAAAGTGATGGGAGCGCTTAAAGACGGTGCCTTTGTCATTGACGTAATTGAAGGTGATGACTTCATCGCCGCTGCCAAATAAAACAACCTGTTGATGTTGGGGCGACAGTTCCTGAAAAGGCGTATTGATATCAAAGCCGTAATGGTCGGCCAGAGAAGTCAGCATATTGAAATAAAACAGGTTTTTTCTGTCCCAGCTGCGAATGGCGCCCTCTGCAATAGAGACTTCCGGGTGCTGGACAACCCGGTCAATATCAAAAAATTGCTTTACCCCTAGACCGTCACAGCTGGGACAGGCGCCCGCCGGATTGTTAAAGGAAAACATCCGGGGTTCCAGCTCATCGATACTGTAGTTACAGATGGGGCAGGCAAAACGGGAGGAAAACACCAGGTCTTTCTGCTCCCCATCCATGAAGGTGACCACTGCAAGTCCATCGGACAGGTTAAGGGCAGTTTCGAAGGACTCAGCCAGGCGCAGCTTGATGTCGGTTTTTACCTTAAAGCGGTCGACCACCACATCAATATCGTGCTTTTTATTCTTCTCGAGCTCTGGCACATCATCCAGATCAACAATCAGTCCATCCACCCGAACGCGGATAAACCCCTGTGCCCTGAGGCTCTGGAAGACATGTGCATGTTCACCTTTACGGCCACGGATAATGGGAGCCAGGAGCATAAGGCGTGTGTCCTCAGGCAGTGCGAGTGCCTGATCAACCATCTGGCTTATGGTTTGTGCCGCCAGGGGCTCCTTGTGATCCGGACAACGAGGCTCGCCAACTCGGGCGAAGAGCAACCGCAGGTAGTCGTGGATTTCTGTGATGGTTCCCACTGTAGAGCGGGGGTTATGTGAGGTAGACTTCTGCTCTATGGAAATGGCGGGGGAGAGCCCTTCAATGTGTTCGACATCCGGCTTTTCCATCATCGACAGGAACTGTCTGGCGTAGGCAGACAGTGACTCCACGTAGCGTCGTTGCCCCTCAGCATAGAGCGTATCAAAAGCCAGAGACGACTTGCCGGAACCGGACAGTCCTGTGACTACAATCAGCTTGTCTCTTGGCAGATCGAGGTCTACTGATTTCAGGTTGTGGGTCTTCGCGCCGCGAATGGAGATGTGTTCCATCAAAGTTGAGTCCAGAAAAGGCAGGCGGGAAATGATGGGGAAGCTGGAGAGGGAAAGCAAGGGGCTAAAGCGTCAGATGAGGTTTCACGCGAAAGGAAGGGGCTATAAGGAAATTTCCGATGTCAAAAAGTGGGTGCCTATTGCTATAATTCGCGCCCTTGTCGCCAACCCGAAGTGAAGGATTTACCGGATGGACCCCGAACAAGCCCCGCGAAATGCTTATCCTGTTTGCTCAGATGAAATAGACCTGGTTGAACTATTTCAGAACCTCTGGCAGCAAAAGCTGCTGATTATGGCTATTACTGTGGTGGTCACAGCGGTAGCTGCAGCTTACGCCTTCCTTAGTACCCCGGTGTATGAAACCAAAGCAGGTGTTCTTCCTCCTCAGCTGAGCGATATTGCCGGCTACAACCTAGGGGGTAAGGAAGACGCACTAAAGCGATTTACCGTGAATGATGTCTATGCAGTGTTCAAGACAAACCTGATGTCAGTTTCATTGAAACGCACTTTTTTCCACGATACTTCCCTGCCTGTATTAGCTACTGACCAAGGTGCCAAAGAGCAAAAGCGGTTGTGGGTGAGGTTCAGCGAAATACTTAAGGTAAAAGCTCCAGATAAAAAGAACAGGCCTGATTTGTATGAAGTCATGGTCGAGTATAAATCACCGGAGATTGCTGCCGAGTGGGTTAATCTTTACATCAATATGGCAGCGGAAAAAACTCGGCATGACATGTATGAGAATGTGCGTGCTGAGATTTTGGCCAAGACACAAGTGATTGAAAGGCAGATCGACGCGCTTCGAATCACTGCTCAGAAACGTCGGGAGGACCGTATAGTTCGTTTACGTGACGCTCTGGTAGTTGCAGAAGCCATAAACTTGGATAGTCCCTCGGTGATTACCTCCTCAGATGGTGATCTTTCCCCATTTGTCGATGGAAACTTGATGTACATGCGTGGCGCCAAAGCCATCCGAGCGGAGCTGGCTGTGCTGGAAAAAAGGGAAAATGATGACCCTTTTATTAGCGAGTTGCGCGATCTCGAAAACCAGCTCGACTTCCTTGGGAAAATTGATGTCAATCCGGACGATGTTTCAGTTTTTACCTTGGATAGTCGTGCGGAAGTGCCGGAAACCCCCGTTAAGCCAAAGAGAGTCATTATTTTAGCTTTAGGTATGATTTTGGGGGGAATGCTTGGCGTGCTTGCTGCTTTGGTTCGCAGTATGTTGGTCCGGCGAAGCAGTGCCAGATCTGTTTGAACCTCGCGCCGAGATGCGAACAAGGTGGAATCGAATTCTGTCAAGAAGACGTCCTGGCCATGACCAGCCTGACTTGTTTCAAACCCAATAACATCCGTGGAGAGTTTCATGCCGTTGAAATCAATGAGCTGTAGCCAGCGGAGAAATCGTTTCCCTCTGTGACGACCTTATGTATTGCTAGGGAAAAGCTCTCTAAACTGGTCGATGAGTATGCGGCTGACTACTCCTTCACTGGAGGTATTAAGTACAAAGTCGCCAACAGTAAGGAGGTGACCCAGACGCTGCTGGGGTATTGCGTGGGCAGAATCACCAGGCCGATAACTACGAAGAGATCAGCCGGAAGTTTATGGTTAGGCTGCTGATACTTGATATCAAGTCGAGAGGTAAATCAACTAAGGTAGTGAAAAAGCTAGCAGCAATCATTGCGCTCAATATATTGTTGAATAATAAGGGGTTTTCATGAGGGTCACTGTCTTTGGTATCGGCTACGTAGGGTTGGTGCAGGGTGCCGTATTGGCAGAAGTGGGTCACGATGTGGTTTGTGTGGATGTAGTCGCTGGCAAGGTTGAACAACTCAAGCAAGGTATCAGCCCCATTTATGAGCCAGGTCTTGAAAACTTAGTGAAGGAAAACTACAAGGCCGGCCGTTTGAATTTCACCACTGATGTTGCAGAAGCTGTGAGGCACGGAGATGTGCAGTTCATTGCGGTAGGTACTCCACCTGACGAGGATGGTTCCGCTGATCTGAAGTATGTACTTGCTGTGGCAGAGTCGATTGCCCGAAACATGGAGCGA
Organism: Porticoccus litoralis; assembly: GCF_030676955.1. Lineage (NCBI taxonomy): Bacteria > Pseudomonadati > Pseudomonadota > Gammaproteobacteria > Cellvibrionales > Porticoccaceae > Porticoccus > Porticoccus litoralis. The sequence goes on from NZ_JAUUUU010000004.1 coordinate 80,192, forward strand.
GATCAGATAATTATCGATAAATCCACCGTCCCTGTAGGCACCGCGGATAAGGTCGCTTTGCACGTGGCCAGTGTGCTGGCCGAACGCGGTCGCGCAGATCTTACTTTCGATGTGGTCTCTAATCCCGAGTTCCTCAAGGAAGGTTCTGCCGTTGCCGATTGCATGCGCCCAGACCGTATTGTCATTGGCACCAGCAGCAAAGTTAGTGAAGATGTGGTGAGAGAACTATATGCGCCATTCAATCGCAATCATGAGAAAATTATTGTTATGGATGTGCGGAGTGCTGAACTGACGAAGTACGCGGCCAACTGTATGCTAGCTACCAAGATCAGTTTCATGAATGAGATGGCGAACATGGCAGAGCGACTAGGGGCTGATATCGAGATGGTTCGTCAGGGTATCGGCTCTGACCCTCGTATCGGTTACCACTTTATTTATGCTGGGGCAGGTTACGGAGGCTCCTGTTTTCCCAAGGACGTCCAGGCTTTGATCCAGGCGGCCGAAGGTATAGGCTTTGATGCTACCCTGCTGAAGGCGGTTGAGATACGCAATGATCACCAGAAGCGGATGTTATTCGACAAGATTTCGGCACATTTTTTTGGCGAGCTTGCAGGTAAAACCTTCGCTCTCTGGGGGCTGAGTTTTAAGCCCAATACCGATGATATGCGTGAGGCACCCAGCCGCGTATTGATGGAGGCGCTCTGGGAAGCAGGTGCTCGCGTTCAGGCATTTGATCCGGAGGCTATGGAGGAGGCCCGGCGTATCTATGCTGATCGCCACGAGCTAAGCCTTTGCAACACAAAGGAGGCTGCTCTAGAGGGTGCGGATGCCCTTATCATTGTTACTGAGTGGCAGTTATTTAAAGCGCCCGATTTTGAGTTCATCAAGAGTCAGATGAGAGCGCCAGTAATATTCGATGGCCGAAATCTATTTGATCCCGTGCGAATGAGTAAGAAAGGGATTCGCTATTACTCCATAGGCCGTTGAGCTTTCCTTCGTTGACGGCAGCACTAGTTTAGGTCTGTAATGAAACCGAACATTCTGATTATCATTCCAGCCCGCGGTGGCTCTAAGGGGATACCTCGGAAAAATCTGCGTGCCTTGGCTGGCAAGCCCCTGATTTACTACAGCATCCAGACAGCGCTTGGCTCTAAGTTCCAGCCGGACGTCTACGTATCCACTGACGATGGTGAAATTGCTGCTATATCGGAAAAAATTGGTGCGAAGATTATCAACCGGGATGCATCCAAGTCGCAGGATCACACCACCCTGGACCCGGTGATTTTTGACGGTTACCAGCAGGCGCGGGAGAAGGAGGGGAAGGACTACGACCTTATCGTCACTCTGCAGCCTACCTCTCCGTTGCTCAAGAGTACCTCGCTTGATATGGCGCTGGAGCGACTGATTGAAGAGCCAACTATTGACACTATCATCTCCGCCCGCGATGACACTCACCTCACTTGGAAGCGAGAGAAGGGGCGTTATGTTCCCAACTATACAAAGCGTGTCAATCGCCAGTATATGGAGCCGGTGTTCAAGGAAACTGGCGGCTTTCTCATCACCCGCGGCTCAGTCATCTCGGAAAACAATCGTATAGGCCCGCACGTGGAGTTGTACCTGTTGCATGGTGGCGAAGACATTGATATCGATACCTACGAAGATTGGAGTCTTTGTGAATTCTACCTCAAGCGCAAAAAGATCCTATTCGTCGTCTCCGGTTACCAGCAGATCGGTCTCGGTCATGTCTACAATACCTTATTGGTCGCCAACGACATCCTTAATCATCAGATTGAATTCCTAGTGGATGACCAGAGTCAGCTCGCCTTTGACAAGATTGCCTCCAAGAACTACGTGGTGCACATGCAGGTGCGGGAAAACATAGTCGATGACATCCTTCAGCTTACGCCTGATGTGGTGATCAATGATTGTCTGGATACTAGTGAAAGTTACATGGCGGCGCTCAAGCAGGTTGGTATTCGGACTATCAACTTTGAGGATTTGGGGCCAGGTGCACGCTTAGCAGATCTGGTAATTAATGCGATCTACCCTGAGCGTGAAGTCTTGCCCCAGCATTACTTCGGCCAAGAGTATTTTATTCTGCGCGACGAATTTATTCTTACTTCGCTCAATCAACCAGCGGAGCATGTGCGTAGGGTATTGTTGACCTTTGGTGGGGTCGACCCTAACAACTACACCTGTAAAGTGATCGAAGCTATCCACCCATATTGCTGCGAGCGTGGCATAGAGATTTTTGTGGTGGCGGGTTTTGGTTATACCCAGTACGAGACCCTCGAGACTTATAAGGATATCAAAGTATTCTGTAACAGTATGACCATCGCCGAGCATATGAATGGTGCAGATATCATCTTTACTTCTGCCGGGCGCACCACCTATGAAGTGGCTTCACTGCAGGTGCCGTCGATAGTTTTGGCACAGAATGAGCGGGAGCTGACCCACTTCTTCGCCTCGGCCGAATACGGATTTCTCAACCTTGGTTTAGGGACTTCCGTTTCCAGACAGGAAATCCTCCAGGCTTTCGTCGGCCTAGTGGAAAACTATCAGTCCCGTCAATACATGAGCGGCCTCATGGCCAAGTCTGACCTGGCCAGTGGCCGTAAGAGGACACTCAAATTGGTCAATGATATTTTGGAGCAGGAATGAACATTCTCCAGTTGTTTAACTCGACCGACCCGCACGCAGCCAAACTCTATCACCCTTACGTCATCGCTGAGGCCGGCGTCAATCATGAAGGCTCTATGGAGATCGCCCAAAGGCTGGTCGATGAGGCCAAGGAAGGTGGTGCCGATGCCATCAAGTTCCAGACTTACAAGGCTGACACACTGGCGTCCAAGCATTCGCCAGCCTACTGGGACACCAGTAAGGAACCAACCCGGTCCCAACATGAGCTGTTTTCCAGGCACGACAAGTTCTGGAAAACCGAGATGGTCGCCCTGAAGGAGTACTGCGATAAGGTCGGCATCGAGTTCATGAGCACGCCCTTCGATATCGAGTCGGCGACCTTTCTCAGCGACCTGATGAATGTGTACAAGATCTCCTCGTCGGATATCACCAACAAGCCGTTCATCCAGTTCATGTGTGGTTTCAACAAGCCGATCATTCTCTCCACTGGTGCTAGTCACCTCTGGGAAATCCAGGAAGCCGTCGGGTGGATCGAACATTTTGGTAACCCACTGGCCTTGCTGCACTGTGTGCTGAACTATCCGACTGCGGATGAAAATGCCAACCTCGGTATGCTTCTAGGCCTGAAGCGCGCCTTTCCGGATAAGTTCATTGGCTATTCTGACCACACCCTGCCCAACGACATGAAGGTCTGCGAAATGGCCACTCTATTGGGCAGCGTCATCATTGAGAAGCACTTCACCCACGACAAGACTTTGCCGGGGAACGACCACTACCATGCCATGGACATGGAAGACCTGAAGGCCTTCCGTAGAAATCTGGAGCGGACCTTCAGTATTCTCGGCAATTTCAAGGTTGAAGCTCTGAGTGAAGAAGAACCGGCCCGTCGTAACGCACGCCGCAGTCTGGTTGCCACCCATGATATTCCCGTCGGCAAGCTGATCGAGCTGGCTGATTTGACCTTCAAGCGCCCCGCGCATGGCATCAGTCCGCGTTCCATAGACGAGCTGGTCGGCAAAACTGCCCTACAGGCGATCCCCGAAGATACAGTGTTGCAGTGGGGAATGTTTGAGTGAAAGATTACTATGTCATTCTGACGGGCAGTAAAAATAATGCCGGCGATTTCTTGATCAAATACCGCGCGAAAAAACTGTTTGCCGCCCTCAGGCCTGACCGGGAGATTGTCGATCTTGACGCATGGAAACCCTTCGATGCAGCCACTCTGGAATTGGTCAACAATGCCAAGGCCTTGATCCTTATGGGTGGCCCCTCATTACAGTCCCATATGCACCCGGGCATTTACGCGTTGACTGCCAATCTTGACGATATCAAAGTGCCTATCACCACTATGGGTATCGGTTGGAAGTCTATCAGCGGCAACTGGCAGGACAGCTACGATTACCCCTTGTCCGCCAGCACCCTGAAACTGTTGAAAAAGGCAGCAGGCTCCGGTCTACCGTTTAGCGTGCGAGACTTTCATACTCTTAATACCTTAGCCTTCAAGGGCTTCGACAATGTTTTAATGACCGGCTGCCCGGCCTATTACGATCTGGATTTCATCGGCAAGGAATTCAAGCTGCCCGAGAAGCTGCGCAAGGTGGCGTTCTCGCTGGGCGTTTCCTTTATCGAAAGCGCTTCGATGGAGCGGGAAATGAAGTCGCAGATATTGCGGCTCAGGGAGTATTTCAAAGAAGCTGAGTTCGAGGTGGTTTTCCACCATGCCCTTGATTCAAACACCTTCCTTAAAAGCCATGGTGCCAAACAGGTGCATAACAGTAAGCATAATGAGTTTGCACAGTGGTTGAAGGGGGAGGGCATTGCCTATGTGGATATATCTGGTAGTGCAGAGAGTTTGGTGGACTATTACTCATCTGTAGACCTACATGTTGGTTATCGAGTTCATGCACATATCTTTATGAACTCGATTTCGCGTATGTCCGTGCTAATCGCGGAAGATGGTCGTGGAAAGGCTGTCGAAAAGGTGATCGGTGGTATGGTAGTAGAGGGTTTTCACCATTATCGTAATGATATTCTGAGCAAGGTCTGTAAAAAGATCTTTTCCGGATATAACCGATATGTCGCTAATAAACGAGTAGCGGATGACGTTGTTGCTCAAATGCGATACGAGTTGTACTCAAAAGGACACAGGATGAATGTGTCGCGTACGATGATGGATTCAAATTTCTCCGTTATGAAAAACTATTTAGAGAGACTGCCATGATCTTTCTCGACAAATTGAGGAATTTGAAGCGGTTTGCCGAGCAACGGAAGTACCGGAAGTATAATATCCTTGCAGCGCATGTATCCATCGCACCAGGCGCGGTCTTGAGCGGTGCCGTACTGAATGCGTATTCTCGTATCGCGCTTGGGGCAAGTGTTCAGGATAGTTTGGTAGGGGACTACTCGGCTATTGGCCGTTACACAAAAGTAGCCAAGGCGGAAATAGGGAAGTTCTGTGCCATATCTTGGGATTGTACGATTAATGCGATCAGTCATTCTCATGAAAATCTGACAATCAGTGCTTTTCCTTATGTTCCCTATGTGGGTGGGTTTGTCGACAAACGCAGTCAGACCTACAAAAAGGTTCTAATCGGGAATGATGTCTGGATTGGTGCGAATTCTGTAATCATGCCGGGCGTCACCATTGGAGATGGCGCTGTAATCGGTGCTGGTGCCGTAGTCACCAAGGATGTCCCTGCTTATGCCATTGTCGTGGGTGTGCCTGCAAAGATTGCCAAATACCGCTTCTCTGATGAGGTCATCAGAAAATTGCTTGAGATCAAGTGGTGGGACTTGGACCGGGACGTCATCAAAAAGAATATCCACTTGTTTCAAGGAACTCTGGATGAGCTAAAGCTTACGGAGTTGGCGAGTATACAGAAGTGATTCGTAACGCCTTTACCTATCTAGGGTCGAGTATTGTTAACAAGGCTGCCCCTTTTCTTTTGTTGCCGTTCTTAACTAGATTCCTCGGGCCGGCAGAGTTCGGGGCGCTTTCAATTTTTCTAGTCATTAACGGACTATTTTTTGCCGTTATTGGTATGGGTATCCATACCAACATATCGAAGAATTTCTTTGCTTCATCACGAAGTGAGTTGGCAGTTCTCATTGGCAATATGCTATTTGTGCTTGGAGCAGGCTCGCTCTTGATATTGTTGTTGTGCTTGGGGGTCGCTCTCACAACTGAGCAGTTCTTATCGATTCCTGCTGAATTATGGTTAGTCTTTCCAATCCTGAGTTTCATGATGATGGTTAATACCATTAATTTGACGCTTCTGCGGAATGAAGGAAAAGCCTATGTTTATGCGGGTTTCGAGGTTAGTAACACTTCTTTGAGTGTCGCGGTAACTGTGATTTTGCTCGCAGGGTTTAATTTTGGTTGGTACTCTCAGGTTGTCGGATTACTTGTAGCGAATACTGTTTTTTTTGTTGTGGCACTCTTATCCATCTGGCGAAGAGGCTATCTGAAATTTTCAGTTCGTAAAGGCGTTATCCAATCTATTCTTCAGCTTTCCTTGCCATTGATTCCACACGCTCTGGGCGGTGTGGTTATTGCCGTCAGCGATCGGATTTTTATTGAACGCATGGTCGGACTAGAGGCCGTGGCTCTATATTCGATTGGCTACAGCTTCGGCATGATTGTTGGCTTGTTTATAGATGCCTTCGTCAAGGCTTGGACACCTTGGTTTTTCAAAGTCCTTCAGGTTCCGGTGGATAAGGTCAAACGAGATGTCGTTCGCTATACCTATGGATATTTTGCGGGTGTTTTTGTTCTGGCGGGAGTGATCGCCTTGGTGTCCGTGATTATTCTTCCTTACGTGGTTCACAAGTCTTTTTCTGGAGCGGTGGATTATATATTTTGGATATCCATGGGGTGTGCTGTTCAGGGAGTTTACAAGATTTTTTTCCCTTACCTTGTGTATATAAATGAGACATCTTTCTTGGCAGTTAGCACAGTATTGTCTGCCATTATCAACTTAATTTTGAATTATGTTTTTATCCAGTATTTCGGGGCCATAGGTGCGGCGTACTCGACGTTGTTCTCATATGCGTTGAGTGCGGTGTTGGTTTTCCATTACCAAAGTCGCCGCTTCCCTATGCCCTGGGCTTTCTGGAAGGCGATAAGGCCGTGATGGTAGTGCCGGGCTTTCATTTAGTTCGCCGATGTGCTTTTGGAAGCAGTTCGCTCCTTTTTCAGGGAACAGGTTCTTCTGTGTCATGAATGTAGATCAAATGGATGTGGCGGCGCTTTGCCAGTGTATTTGGGAAGTCGAGTATAAGTATGATCTGCTTGATTTCAATGTGGGTGGAGTCAAGGTCTGGCAATACATGCGGATGCCAATTTACTACTATGTTGCCGAGCAGGCTGGTCTGTTCTTGGCGCCGCATGTACAAAAAAACACTACTATTTCCAAGCTGGCCAAAATCTGCAAGTATTTGTTCGGCGCGCTCTTCCACAACCCCTTTCTCCGTCGCGGTCCAGTAGAGCAGGTAGTTATTGAGCACCCACGCAGTATGAAACTGGCAGGAGAAGAAGTTGATATCTACAGCCATTTCTACGTTCGGGAACTCAAACGCAAAGGCATTCCTTATTTGTCCCTGGATCGTGCCGACCTAAGTTCTAGTCATCGCAAGGCTTACGACTCGGAGCGCAGCTTCATCGATATTTTCCCAGTGCTGGTGAAACTAATTGGACTGTTCAGTCGCCCCTGTCTTACAGAGCAGCAACGAGCTACGCTTCAAGCGGTCAGCGAGCGACTTTCCCGGCAGGTCGGCGTTTCACTTGATCTGGAAGCACTTCTGGCTTCTGCAGTGCCCAAGTTCAAGATTAACAAACGTCTTTATCAAGCCTTGTTCAAACGCCTGAAACCTAAACGACTGGTGGTGGTGGTGAGCTATGCCTATGGTGATGCTATATGTGCGGCCAAGGAGCTAGGCATCGAGACGCTAGAAATCCAGCATGGCACTTTCAGCCGCTACCACCTGGGGTATAGCTACCCAGACACAAAGAGTGGTCTCGACTACTTCCCTGATGCCTTCATGGCTTGGGGCAGTTTTTGGCGTGACATGGGTGTGCTGCCTCTGCCTTCTGAGGCTATTCAGGTGGTCGGTTTTCCTTATTTCATCGGCCTTAAGGACCGCTATGCGCATATCAAAAAAAACGACAAGCGGGTGGTGGTGCTGTCTCAGGGCGCGCTTGGCGCCAAGATTGCCGAACAGGTGTATGCTCTACGCGACGTTTTGAGCGACTACGACATCATTTACAAACTGCATCCGGGCGAGTTTGCTCGGTGGCAAGACTACGAACCGTTGTGCAAGTTGGCGGAGCAACCCAATGTCCGTATTGCCAAGGAGGACAATCTGTATGAGTTGCTGGCGGGAGCAGGCTACCAGATTGGGGTCTTCTCAACGGCAGTTTACGAAGGAATAGGTTTTGGTTGCCGAACCCTGCTGCTTGATCTGCCAGGCGTGGAATATATGACCGACTTGGTGGAGCAGGGCCTCGCTTCAATGGTTCGCAATGAGGATGACCTGCTTAAAGCTTTGGGCGAGGCCGGAGATCCGGAGGCCAGCTTTGATCCTGGGGCGGTTTTCGGGTGTGATGCGAGTGTGCGGCCATGACCAAGTCGAAAATTGGCGGGCCAGCACTAGTGGGATTCTATTACCTATTCTTTGCCTTCATTGTCGCGTCGATGGTCTGGGTGGATGGTAATACTGCGTTTTATGTCTCTATTGTACCCTTCTTAGTGACGGCGGCTTTTTTGGTCGTGATTTGCTTTGGTTCAAGACGGGCTATCAATATCCGGTTCTTATTAATCTGTATGGTTCTAGTACCGTTATTGTTCGTTGGGCCGTTGGAGAGGCACACCCTATACATCCGACTATTTGCACTGGAGTTTCTACTACTGTTCTTCCTGTTTACGGAGTTTGAGGTTTCATTGGCAGCCTTTTCCCGTTGTCTTAACTTGAGTTACGTTATGTATTTTGCCCTTTCCTTCATGGACTGGCTTGGCTTTCTGCCTCTGGTCAGCGAAGACAGCAAGAACAGCTTCTTTATCTCGCTTGGTGGTTTCACCATCGAGACACTCTACGGTATTGGTGGTAGCACCGCTGACATCGATTCATACAGTGGCTTGGTGTTGATCTGGAATCTATTCGTCAACCGCGGTGGGCGCTATCGTCTAGTCATGATCGGATTAAGTGCCATGGCCATGCTATTGACCTTCCGCTTCACACCGGTTGTCGCCCTATTTGTCGCATGCTTCAGTTATCTGTTCGTCAGGAATCGGCTGTTGGCCATGTTGGCGTTAATTATGCCTGCGCTCGGCTTCATTGCTGTGTTGACTATTCTACACTTCAACCCTTCAGCCCAACCTCCATTGATGCCCACCGGCACCAGTTGGTATAGCTTGTTGTGGGATGCCACCCACGCGCGAAGTTCGATCTGGGTGGGGCAGGTGCATTATTATCTGACCGAGTTTCGCCTGGGAGATTTTTTTCTTGGGCCGATGGATGAGCGCATGACAGTCGATTTTATCGACGACGATGGCCGTGTGCATAAGGATAGCTATAATCCTCATAATACATACTTGGCCTTGCTATTCCGCTCGACGATACTGTTCGCGATTATCTATGCGTTATTTCTGTGGGCCATGTCTAGAAGGGCGCGACATAATACCTTTCCTGTTATTTTCTTTATCTCCATTGTTGCTTATACCAATGCCAGTATCATGGGCTTGCAGAATCCGGCCTTCCTGCTGGTGACGATGTTCCTGTTGATGGCAGTGCCACGAGGCCACTTCCGGGAGCACTTTAGACATGACTTTGGCGGCAAAGCGCACGAACTGCGTACCGGGTCCGGCATCCAAGGACAGGCCTTATGTTGAAAGTTTTTTTTGAGCGGATCATCCGCTCGTATAAGAACCCCGGGTTCCGGTTCGATCCCGACATTTCCTCGGTGATGCTGTGTTCTTTCGTCTGCAAGATGTTGATTGAGTGGCTCAGGGGGCTGCGTTTAGTATTGTTCCTCAAGTTACCACGCTTTCTCTTTCTCGGACGTGGTGTTTCTTTTAGCCACCTGAGCCGTATTGAGCTTGGAAAGTGGGTGGTGCTCGGCGACTTCGTTACACTGAGTGGCTTGGGGCGGGGTAAGTTGACCCTCGGCGATGGTTGTCGGATTGGCTCTTTCAGTCGGGTAGTGGTTTCCACAACTTTGAACAACCTAGGCGAGCACATTCATCTTGGGCATCACGTGGCGATTGGCGACTACTCATCGCTGGGTGGTTCAGGTGGGTTGGATATTGGCGCTAATACCATCACTGGGCAGTATTTCAGCGTGCATCCAGAGAATCATAGATTCGACGACCCTGAACGCCCTATTCGTCAGCAGGGTACTCAGCGCAAACCTGTGCGGATCGGTGAGAACTGCTGGTTGGGAGCGAAGGTCACTGTGTTGGCAGGAGTAACCATTGGCAATAACTGTGTGATAGGAGCGGGCAGTCTGGTGACCAAGGATATCCCGAATAATTCGATAGCAGTCGGTAACCCCGCTCGGGTTATCAGGAGTTTGTAGTAGGGCGCATGCGGGATAGAGAATCGACCATTTTATGCCTGCATCAGGCTGCGGAACTCTATGGTTCCGATCGCAGTTTCTTGTCGGCAGTACAGGCGCTAGCTGAAGGAGGCGGGGATCTGGATGTGATATTGCCAGAAGAGGGGGAGCTGGCTGATGAACTGAGGGCGATCCCGGGACTCGGTTTGTCCTTCTTCGGCAAAGGAATTTTGCGTAAGCGAGAGTTGCAGTACCCCTTTGCCTTCATTTGGCACCTGCTACAGGGGGTATTGTTTTATATACGGACGTTCAGCACCTATCGGACTGTCTACGTCAATACGGTTGTGATGTTTTCTGCCCTGGTTGCTGCCTGTTTTTATCGCTTTTCGAGTCGGCGTATCATCTGTCATGTTCGAGAAATTCCGGGGCGCCGGCAGCTGCTGGTTTTCCGCCTGTTGCTAAGGCTTTCCGGCGTGGAGCTGATCTATAATTCCGAGGCAACGCGTAAGGCCTTTGGCCTGGTGGGGCAGGTGATATACAACGGCGTACGCCCAGCTGAGCAGCTTTCGTCTGCTGGGCATTCGATGACTGTGGATGACCCGCTCAGGCTGCTACTAATTGGCCGTATCAACCAGTGGAAGGGCCAGGACTTTTTCGTCGAGGCCCTGGGCGCTCTTTCCTCCGAGCAGGTCCAGCGCATGAGCGTCCGGATCGTTGGTAGCCCATTTGAAGGTTACGAATACCTGCTCGATACTTTGACCGCTCGCATCTCGGCATTGGGGTTGGATGCCACCATTGAGGTGGTGCCTTTTTGCTCGGACCCTTCCCCCCACTACCAGTGGGCTGATTATGTGGTGGTGCCCTCAACCCAGCCAGAACCATTTGGACGTGTTGCTATCGAGGCATTTGCATTTGGCAAGCCGGTGATAGCGGCTGCCCATGGCGGGTTGTTGGAGATAGTAGAGCCGGGACGATCCGGCCTGTTGTTCAGTGCAGCCAGTACCCATGAGCTAGTCCAAGCTATGGTCGAAGCTCTCGAGATGTCGGCCGATGGTTATGCTGAACTGAGCCAGAACGCTTTGCAGCGTTTCGAAAGTATGTTTTCCCTAGCCGGTTACAAGGCTAACATTCGTGCCTTTTTCTTTGGCGAACTTCAGGCTTCCACATGAAAACCTTATTCATCCTGGGCACCCGGGGAATTCCGGCGCAACATGGTGGTTTTGAAACCTTTGCTGAAAAGCTGGCACTCTATCTGACCAGTAAAGGCTGGGCTGTAACAGTCTACTGTCAGCATGATGACGGCCGGAATCTGCATGAAAGCACCTGGCAAGGGATTCGCTTAGTTTATATACCGGTACATCAAAAAGGAGCTCTTGCGACCATCGTCTTTGATTTCAAGGCAGTGTTACATGCGTTGTCGGAGAAAGGCATATTCCTCACACTTGGTTACAACACGGCTGTTTTTAATCTCCTACAGCGAATCAAGGGACAGACAAATATCTTCAATATGGATGGCATTGAGTGGCGACGAAAAAAATGGGGACCTTTGGCCAAAACATGGTTTTGGCTGAATGAGCGAATTGGCTGTTGGGTAGGGAATCACCTCGTTGCAGACCATCCCAGAATTAAAGACCATCTGGCGACACGGGTATCTGCCGACAAGATAAGCACGATTGCTTACGGTGCCGATCAGGTATCCTCTGCCGATCCAGCATTACTCAAACCCTACGGTATTGAGCCATACGGGTTTTCTGTGGTTATTGCCAGGCCAGAACCCGAGAATTCTTTTCTTGAAATGGTGGCGGCATTCAGTCGTGAACCGAGAAACCATAAGCTGCTGGTGCTGGGCAAATTTGACCCGGAGAATAATGGTTATCACCGCGAGGTCATTGAAGCAGCAGGTCCCGAGGTTCTTTTTCCGGGAGCTATTTATGATGCTCCCGTGGTTCAGGCATTACGTTTTTTCTGTCGTTTTTATCTTCATGGTCACAGTGTGGGCGGGACCAATCCTTCCCTGGTTGAGGCCCTTGGTGCAGGGTGCGCAGTAATTGCGCACAAAAACCAGTTCAATCGTTGGGTGGCGGGCCCTGATATGTTGTATTTCTCTGATGAGGATGAGTGTGCAGTGTTGTTCGACACAGTACTGGGGGACGATGTTCTCGTAGAGAAACTGAAAGAATCGAGCATTGAGCGTTTTCAGAGGCACTTTAGGTGGGAGAAAATTTTGGGAGAATATGAGTCGCTGCTGACACAATGGTATCCGAACAGGTAGTAGGAAAGTTTATGTCTGAGCGTATTCTTATCACGGGAGGTGCGGGGTTCATAGGCTCTGCAGTTGTTCGCCACCTCATCGGGCAGACCCCACATGAGGTGGCCGTTCTCGATAAGCTGACCTATGCCGGCAATCTGGAGTCACTGTCTTCGGCAGTTGACTCGCCACGTTATCGTTTCTATCAAATGGATATCTGCGATGTGTCCGCGCTGGAGAAGGCATTTGCCGAGTTCCGACCGACGGCGGCGATGCACCTGGCAGCGGAATCCCATGTGGACCGTTCCATCGATGGCCCGGCGGATTTTATCCAGACAAATATCGTTGGCACTTACACGCTACTGGAAGCATCGCGCCGTTATTGGAGTGGGTTGCCGGAAGATGAGGCCTCAGCGTTTCGTTTCCACCATATTTCCACCGACGAAGTCTATGGCGATCTGGAAGGCACAGATGCCCTGTTTACTGAAACTACGCCCTATGCCCCTAGTTCTCCCTATTCAGCTTCCAAGGCCAGTTCGGACCATTTGGTTCGCGCCTGGCACCGCACATACGGTCTGCCTGTACTGGTGACCAATTGTTCGAATAACTACGGGCCGTACCATTTTCCGGAAAAGTTGATTCCGCATATGATCCTCAATGCCCTTTCAGGTAAGTCCATGCCTGTCTATGGGGATGGTTCACAGGTTCGAGATTGGTTGTATGTGGAAGATCACGCCCGAGCTCTGGTTGAGGTGGTCACACGCGGTAGAGTAGGTGAAACCTATAATATTGGGGGGCACATCGAGAAACGTAATATTGATGTCGTTGAGCTTTTGTGCGGGTTACTGGAGGAGCTTGCCCCGGCCAAACCTGCAGGGGTGGACGCTTACCGCAACTTGATAACCTTCGTTAAGGATCGCCCGGGTCACGATCGCCGATATGCTATTGATGCCACTAAAATTGAGCGGGAACTGGGGTGGTTTCCTCAGGAAACGTTTGAGAGTGGCCTTCGAAAGACGGTGACATGGTATCTTGAAAATCGTGGTTGGTGGGAGCGAGTCCTCTCGGGTGAATATCGGCTGGCTCGGCTTGGCCATGCCGAGGAAAATGAAAGTTACTAACAAGCAGGTAGCGAAGGAAATAGATGAAGAAATACAAGGGCATTATCCTCGCTGGAGGTGCGGGCACACGCCTGCACCCCATCACATTGGGCGTCTCAAAACAGTTGCTCCCGGTGTATGACAAACCCATGATCTATTACCCGCTGTCAGTATTGATGCTGGCCGGGATCAGGGACGTACTGGTGATTTCGACACCTACCGATCTGCCAGGTTTTCGCAGCCTGCTGGGAGATGGCAGTCAATTTGGTCTTAATCTTGATTATGCCGAGCAACCGTCGCCAGATGGCCTGGCGCAATCTTTCCTGATTGCTGCAGAGTTTATCGGTAAGGACAACGTTTGCCTGGTTTTAGGCGACAATATTTTTTACGGCCAGCATTTTACGGACAAACTGCGGGCGGCAGTCAGCCGTGAATCGGGAGCCACTGTGTTTGGCTACCATGTAACCGATCCCGAACGCTTTGGGGTGGTGGAATTCGATGATGATGGCCGAGCGGTCAGTATTGAGGAAAAGCCCGCAGCCCCGAAGTCCAGTTATGCCGTGACGGGGTTATATTTCTATGACAATGACGTCATCGATATCGCGCGCAAGGTAACACCATCTGCTCGGGGCGAACTGGAAATAACCGATGTTAACCTCGCTTATCTGAATCGTGGAGATTTGGTTGTATCCCAATTGGGACGTGGCTTTGCCTGGCTGGATACAGGTACCCACGACTCCCTGCTGGAGGCCAGTCAGTTCGTACAGACAGTCGAGCACCGCCAAGGGCTGAAAATTGCCTGTCCTGAAGAGATAGCTTACCGCCAGGGGTGGATTGATAGAGAGCAACTTTCCAGCCAAGCTCATTCTTTGGGAAAAACTGGATACGGCCAATATCTTCAGCGAGTTGTAGAGGGTTATCGGTGAAGGTTTTCCAGACAGGAATAAAGGATTGTGTCGTTATCGAGCCCAGCGTGTTTGGGGATCAACGTGGTTTTTTTCTTGAGACCTTTCAGGCCTCCCGCTATGCAGAATTGGCCAATATCAACTTGCCTTTCGTTCAGGACAACCATTCCCGGTCCACAAGGGGGGTTTTACGAGGGCTTCATTTTCAGGTCCGTCGCCCACAGGGAAAACTGGTGCGTGTTGTCAGGGGTGAGGTTTTTGATGTCGCAGTCGACTTGCGGCGTGATTCTCCCACTTTTGGTCTTTGGCACGGTGTTATCTTGAATGAGGAAAACAAGCGCCAGTTCTGGGTGCCGCCGGGTTTTGCCCATGGTTTCCTGGTACTGAGTGAGCTTGCTGATTTCGAATATAAATGTACCGATTACTATGCTCCTGATGATGAGGGAGTAATTCTCTGGAATGATCCGGATCTTGCCATTGACTGGCCGGGTGGTCTTGAGATCCAGCTCTCTGACAAGGATGCCTCTGCATCCGGTTTCAAAGAATTCTGCCAGTCATGAAGTTTCTGATCACAGGTGCCAATGGGCAATTGGGTCGTTGCCTGGCTGATCGGTTGAGTCATTCCGATCATACCTTTGTGGCTTTGACGAAAAGCGATCTGGACATCACTGATGAAAAGGCCGTTGAAGAGCTGGTGGTTGAGTGTCGGCCGGATGTTATTGTTAATACTGCGGCATTTACGTCTGTAGACAGGGCTGAAAGTGAGCCCGAGCTGGCTCGCTGTATTAACGGTGAGGCGGTAAGCTACCTTGTGAAGGCCGCGAACAAAGTGGGTGCGCTATTGATACAGGTTTCTACCGATTATGTATTCGATGGAGCGTCGCCAAAGCCGTATGTTGAATCGGACGCAGTCAATCCGCTTGGGGTCTATGGCCAGACCAAGCTGCTTGGAGAAGAGTATGCGGCTCGGGCTGATCGCTTTTTGATTGTCCGCACTGCCTGGGTTTTCAGCGAATATGGCCATAATTTTGTTAAAACCATGTTGAAGCTTGGCAGGGAAAGAAAAGAGCTCTCAATAGTGTCGGATCAATACGGTTCGCCAACCTATGCGGGGGATCTGGCCGCCAACCTTATCAGAATGTCTGAAGCACAATTACCATCGGGTATTTATCACTTTTCAGGCGGTAAAAGTTGTAGTTGGTTTGAATTTGCTAAAGCTATCTTTGATGTTGTTAAAGCTTATGTTCCCGGCTACCCGGTTCCCGGCATGTTGCCAATTTCTACCGAACAATATCCAACACCGGCCAAGCGCCCCCTCTTCTCGGTTTTATCGGACAGGAAACTGAAGACGGCTTTGGGTACGAATGTAACCGACTGGTCGGCGGCGCTACCTGCCGTAATAGCAAAGCTCATTGACGTAACATGATGTTGTGAGATTTTCCCCCCGCGTGCTGTCTGTTGCCATAATCGGTACGGTGTTTGTGTGGCTAGTTATTTTTTGGCAGCAGCACAGCCGGTATGATTGTAACCATCCTGGCAAATCCATAGCTGATCGGAGAGAGGCTTATGTCGATAATCCCCGTTGTAATGGCCGGAGGTTCCGGTACCCGCTTGTGGCCACTGTCCCGCCAGCTCTACCCTAAGCAATTTTTACCGTTATTGGGAGACCGGACGATGCTGCAGGAAACCTGCGCCCGTATGGAGGGGATGGACTGTGAGCCGCCGCTTTTGATCTGCGGTGAAGACCACCGCTTTACGGTCGCGGAGCAGCTACGCTTGGCTGGACAGGCAGGGGGGAAAATCCTCCTGGAGCCGGAGGGGAGAAACACTGCTCCGGCTGTGGCGCTGGCTGCTTGCTACGCCTTGGATAATTCCCTAGAAGGGGATGATCCGGTGTTGCTAGTGTTGGCGGCAGACCACGCAATTGGGGACGCAGTATCATTTCGCCGGTCTGTTGCGGCTGCTATCACGTTTGCTCGTCAGGGAAAGCTGGTCACCTTTGGGATTGTCCCTGACTCTCCCGAAACGGGATATGGTTACATCAAGTGTGGGGCTCAGTTTGCCGGTGGTCCTGCCTTGGAAGTGGCAGAATTTGTCGAAAAGCCCTCTATGAAGGTGGCGGAATCCTATCTGGCACAGGGGGGTTACTTGTGGAACAGCGGTATGTTTCTTTTCCGTGCCGACCGCTACCTGGAAGAGCTGGCCAATCACCGCCCGGATATCCTTGCAGTTTGTCGGGAGGCTATGGCCAAGGCCCAAGAGGATGAGGACTTTGTCAGGCCAAACAAGGCGTTATTCCTCAACTGCCCGGAAGACTCCATTGACTACGCGGTAATGGAAAAGACACCGTCGGCAGTGGTTGTGCCTATGGATTGTGGGTGGAGTGACGTGGGTTCGTGGTCAGCATTGTGGGATGTGTCAGACAAAGACGAGCAAGGCAACACCCTTAAAGGCGATGTTATGGCACTGGATACCCATAACTCCTATGTGCAGGCGGACCGGAAGCTAATTGCCACCCTCGGACTGCGAGATATGGTTGTCGTAGAAAGCGACGACGCACTTATGGTTGCGGACAAATCGCGAGTTCAAGAGGTTAAGGCCATTGTGGCCAGCCTTCGTGAACAGCGGCGTAGTGAGGCGGATGTTCACCGGAAGGTTTTCCGTCCGTGGGGCTTCTACGATTCTATTGAGAATGGTCCCCGATTCCAGGTAAAGAGAATTGTCGTGAAGCCAGGCGGTAGACTGTCTTTGCAGATGCACCATCATCGTGCTGAACACTGGATTGTGGTCAGTGGTACTGCTCTGGTGACCAAGGGCAAGGAAAAATTTCTTCTGTCTGAAAATGAGTCAACGTTCATTCCCATCGGCGAGACTCACCGCCTGGAGAACCCGGGAGCAATTCCCCTGGAAATGATAGAGGTGCAGTCGGGTTCGTACCTGGGGGAGGATGACATTGTCAGGTTTGAAGATATTTATGATCGACAGTAAATGATCTTCGCCCCCTACTGCTTAACGTCCTGGCCCATTATAATGCGGCCTTTCTGACGCACAGCCGTAACTCCCATGAACCCATTGGAACGTAAAAGCCTAGTTGGTTTGGCCTCTCTCTATGCCTTCCGCATGATCGGCCTGTTTATGCTCCTGCCTGTGCTGGCATTGTATGCGGGCCAGTATTCAGGAAGTTCTGCGTTCCTTGTGGGTCTGGCACTGGGTGTATACGGTCTTACTCAGGGAGTGTTCCAGATCCCCTTGGGGTTTCTCTCCGACCGGATTGGCCGCAAGCCTGTCATTGTGGGCGGTATGCTGATGTTCCTCGCTGGAAGCTTGCTGGCAGCCATGACGGATTCCATGTGGGGTCTGATCGCCGGGCGGGCGATGCAAGGTGCGGGGGCCGTGGCCAGTACCATTATGGCGTTGCTGTCTGACCTCACCACTGAACAAAACCGCACCAAGGCCATGGCGGCAGTTGGCGGCAGCATTGGCATCTCTTTTGCTGTTTCCATGATTTTGGGACCCGTGCTGGCGAATCAGTGGGGTTTGTCCGGATTGTTCTGGATTGCTGCGGCACTTTCAGTGATTGGTATAGCAGTATTAATTTTGTTCATCCCTACACCCAGCACACATGTTCACAATGCTGAGGCCGAAGCGGTCCCTAATATGTTCGGGCAGCTACTTCGGGACGGCGAACTGTTGAGGCTTAATCTCGGCATCGGCGTGCTACATTTTGCCCAGATGGCGAGCTGGGTTGCTGTACCTGTTCTTCTTGAGCAGAGCTTGCACTTTCCCCGAAGTGACCACTGGATGATTTATCTGGGGGCGATGGGTTTGTCATTCCTCTGTATGCTTCCATTTATTATCCTTGCCGAGACACGGCGCAAGATGAAGCCTGTATTTATTGCTGCGGTGTTGGTTCTTGGTATTGGTGAGCTATTGCTTGGTTCCGGAATAACCCACAGATGGGTATTTATCTTTGGCCTGTTTGTCTTCTTTATGGGCTTTAACTTGCTGGAAGCGACATTGCCGTCGTTGGTAAGCAAGTCTGCACCGGCCGGAGGTCGGGGGACTGCGATGGGCATCTATTCCACCAGTCAGTTCCTGGGTGCTTTCCTGGGTGGTGTGACGGGGGGTTATATTGCCCACCAGTATGGGTACGAACAGGTGTTTTGGTTGGCGGCAGGGCTCATTCTGCTGTGGTTGATTGTGGCGCTGACCATGAAGAAGCCCCGTCACTTAAAAAGCCTTGTGGTTTCCCTGCAGCCGGGAGAGCATATTGTGGCATCAGATTTTGTTGGCAAAGTGCCGGGTGTTTTTGATGTGGTTATTATCCCTGAACACCGGTTGGCATATTTCAAAATAGACCGTGATCTCTTTAGCAACGAGCCGATGGAAGCTATTCTGGGCCGCCCTTTGGATTGATCCATTTAGTCTGTGGCTATCAGATTAAACTGCAAAAAAAGCCTCTGTTAACAGAGGCTTTTTTATTCAATTTGACAGGATTCTCTTTCCGCTAAAACGGAATATCGTCGTCAAAACTATCAAAGCCCGGATCAGGCATGCTGTTGCTTGCGGGAGCCTTGTTTTGCGATGGGCTCTGCTGTGAAGTCGACGGCATGTCGTCATACCCGGAGGTGCCTCCGCGGCTATCCAGCATCTGCATTTCACTGGCGACGATTTCTGTCGTGTATCGATCCTGACCATCCTGCCCTTGCCATTTGCGGGTGCGAAGGGAGCCTTCAATATAGACTTTGCTACCTTTTTTCAGGTATTCCGCAGCGATCTCTGCGAGACGGTTAAAGAAAACGACTCTGTGCCACTCTGTGCGTTCCTGTTGCTGTCCTGTCTGTTTGTCCTTCCAGGACTCACTGGTTGCCAGGGTAAGGTTAGTCACGGCGCCACCACTGGGTAGATAGCGAGTTTCCGGGTCTTTGCCCAAATTGCCAATCAGAATTACCTTGTTGATACCCCGGGCCATGCCTTGCTCCAATCTATAAAATCAAGTGCGGAGTGTACCTTGGAAACCTTTTGCTGTCATGGCGGTGGTCACTAGGAATTTGCCTTGATGCTAGGGCGCTCTGATACTCGCTGGTGCCAGTTTAGCAAGTGCTCGCAAGTTGCCGGTACGGTCATGCCTGTCCAGGTGGCAAAGTCCACGGTGACAACAGCTGTGATATCAGCGACCGAGAAATAACCCTTCACAAAATAGTCTTTACCCTTAAGGTGTTGGTCGATGTCCTGGTAAAAGTTGGTTATCCGCTGCTTTCCTCGTTCTACCAGGGCCGGTATCTTGTCGTAGTTGTGGGGACCAATGAGTGCGCGTCCTTCAAACCAGTCAGATCCGTTTCGAAACAGGTCCGCAACAGCTTGAAAGCCATTGGTAAAACAGATGTTATTCCACATCTCTACCAGGCCAATCTCCAGTGCATTTCGCCCAAACAGAGGGGGTTCAGGATACTCAGCTTCCAGATAACGGCAGATGGCATTTGTCTGGGAGATACAGTTGCCATCATCAAGTTCCAGAACGGGAACATCACAATTCGGACTTTTACATCGGAAGTCCTCTGCGAATTGCTCACCTTTCATCAGGTTTATCTGGGTACGAGGGAAATCAAGACCTTTCTCCGACAGGAAGATGCTAAGGCGTCGGGGATTGGGAACACCGGGATAGTCGAATAGTTTCACGGTCAGGGCTCCTGATGGCGATGGAATATTCATTATTCATGACATCCCTGGTTAATGCACTGTCTTATTTGGCATGGTCAGGAGGTCAAAATTTTCCAGTAATTGGCTAAAAGGCGTTTTTGTGGAATATGCCTTTAAACATGGTCAGGAAAATGATTTTCAGGTCCAGCCAGAGGGACCAGTTATTGATGTATTCAAGGTCACATTCCACCCGCTTTTCCATCTTGTCCAGCGTGTCTGTGAGTCCCCGATAACCTCTGATCTGTGCCAGCCCGGTAATGCCGGGTTTCACTTTGTGTCGCCACATATAAGATTCAACCAGGTCCTTGTAATACTCATTATGGGATAAGGCATGTGGCCTAGGGCCGACAATGGACATGCGGCCCTGTAACACATTTATAAACTGCGGCAACTCATCGAGACTTGTGCGGCGTAGAAAAGCCCCCAGCCTGGTGACACGGGGATCGCCCGGCTGCGCCTGGGTAACGGCCCCCTTGGACTCTTCATGGACCTCCATGGAGCGGAATTTATAGACTTTAAAGCGGCGGCCATCACGGCCGTGGCGGTACTGTTTGAAGAGGATAGGTCCGGGCGAAGCCAACTTCATCGCGAGAGCGATGAGCAGGCAGACGGGGGCGATCAACAGGCAGATAAAGGTTCCGATAAACAGGTCTTCCAGCCGTTTGATGACACGGTTGAAACCACTCAGGGGTGTGCAACTGATATCGATAGCGTAGTGTCCAACAATGTTTGACACCTTATGGTTAAGAAGCTGGATATCTTCAAAATCAGGAAAAAAACGGATATCCAGTGTTGAGTGACGCAACTCGTAGACAATGTCCTTGATAAAACTGCCCATGCTCAATGGCATGTCCAACCAGATTTCATTCGCTGGTCGTTGATTGAGCTCTGCTATCAAGCGACCACTTTGGGTCCACTGTTCTATTTCTTTTGCTGAAATACAACCAGCAATTTGAAACCCGGAAAGCTGTAGTTCCTCAGACTTAAAGTTGGTTTCTGACAGTTGGCTGGAAGGAGAGATAATCAAGACTCGACACAGGTTTTTACCCTGGCGTCGAAGACTTCTCAGGTAAACATAGTGGCCGCTACGATAGCCTACCCCGCCCAACCAGACCAGCAGCATGGCGTAGGCTATCCACAAGCGAGAAAAGGCTTCTGAGGTTTTGGTGAAGACCAGGAAAATAGCCATTATGGCCATGGCCATAATCAGTCCGATGCTGTAGCGCTTGATTATTGGAAGTAAATTTCGACCACGCCAGGAATCGTAAACGCCAGTCATGGTTAGGGACAATACAAGCAATACGCCAGCGCCAGCTGTCAGTATCTGGTAATGGGTGCTCAGCCCGGTTTCGGAAAAACGGAGGTAATTGGCCAGATTACTGGCAAGAATAACAATGACAAAATCGATCAGAGCGATGGCAGGCGCAAAGATAGGTTTTTGAACCGGTGTTACTGCCATTTAAAAGTGCTACCTAAGGTTGCAGGCGATGGGCTCGCAGCCCCAGGGTTGGCTGGGGCGGGGGCCACTCAAATCAATTGTAGCGCTGGAATACCAGTGTGGCATTGGTGCCGCCAAAACCAAAACTGTTCGACATCACCCGTTGCAGGTTGGCGTTATCGATGCGTTTTGTGGCGATTGGCAAGTCAGCTGCCTCTGAATCAAGAGTGTCGATATTGGCAGAAGCACAGATAAAGTCATTCTCCATCATCAACAGGCTGAATACGGCCTCCTGAACTCCCGCTGCACCCAGACCGTGGCCTGACAGAGATTTGGTAGAACTGATAGGTGGAACCTTATCTCCAAAGGTCTCCCTGATCGCCTTGAGTTCCTGCAAGTCGCCAACAGGCGTGCTGGTCCCATGGGTATTGATGTAGTCGATACTGCCTTCTGTGGTGGCCATGGCCATTTTCATGCAGCGCACGGCACCTTCACCAGAAGGCGCGACCATGTCGTAGCCATCAGAGGTGGAGCCATAGCCCACAAGCTCTGCGTAGATTTTGGCTCCGCGCGCCAGGGCATGCTCCAATTCTTCCACCACAAGACAGCCGGCACCGACACCCGGAACGAAACCGTCTCTATCGGCATCGTAGGCTCGTGAAGCTTTTTCAGGGGTATCGTTGTACTTGCTGGAAAGGGCGCCCATGGCATCAAACATACCAGCCATGGACCAGTGCATTTCTTCAGCGCCGCCAGCAAAAACTACGTCCTGTTTGCCCATCTGAATGAGCTCCATGGCGTGACCGATACTGTGCGCGCTAGTAGCACAGGCTGATGCGATGGAGTAGTTGGTGCCTTTGATCTTAAATGGTGTCGCCAGGCAGGCAGATACCGTGCTGGCCATAATTTGCGTGACGCGGTAGGGGCCAGCCTTCTTGATGCCACGTTCCCGCATGACATCAATTGTATCGGTAAACATCTGACCCGATACGCCTCCAGAACCCATGACGAGTCCAGTGCGAACGTTAGAAACCTGATTTTCTTCAAGGCCTGAGTCGGCGATAGCTCTATCCATGGCAATATAGCCATAGGCCGCTGACGGACCCATAAAGCGCATGATCTTGCGATCAATGTGTTCGGCAGGATCCAGGTTCAGTGTGGCGGCAACATTACAGCGCAGGCCCATTTCATGAAAGTCTTCACGAAAGACAATGCCGGAGCGGCAATCCAGTAGGGACTGAGTGACTGTTTCTTTGTCATTGCCGAGACAGGAAACAATACCCATTCCGGTAATTACCACGCGTTTCATCGGTTACTCCCCATGCCGGCTACGAGGTCCGGTAATTGTAATAGATAGAATTAAAAGTTGTCAGTGGATTCAAACAGGCCAACTCTGAGATCTTTTGCTGAGTAGATCTCTCGGCCATCCACAAAGACCTTGCCATCTGCGATCGCCATTTTCAGTTTTCTCTCAACGATACGCGAGATATCGATCTGATAGCTGACCATTTCAGCGTCCGGCAGAATCTGACCGAAAAATTTCACTTCTCCTGCACCGAGGGCGCGACCGCGACCAGGGTTGCCTTTCCAGGCAAGAAAGAAGCCGGTTAACTGCCACATGGCATCCAGGCCAAGGCAGCCCGGCATCACGGGGTCCCCGTGGAAGTGACAACCAAAAAACCAGAGATCCTTGCGAATATCCAGTTCAGCTTTAATCAGACCTTTTCCGTATTCGCCTTCGCCGGCATGAATACGGGTGATTCTGTCCACCATCAGCATATTGTCGGCGGGCAGTTTGGCATTGCCTTCACCGAAGAGATCGCCGTTGCTGCACGCCACGATTTCTTCGCGGGTATAGGCATTTTGCGATTGTGGAACAAAAATGGTCATAAGATGTATTGCCTTTACTGTGTGGTTGGTTTCCCTTCGAGGGGCGAATTTTAGCCGATATCCCTGCTAAGTCCAGAAGAACCGGGTCCTACATAGGTCTCATCTTTTGGTGAGGTGGCGATGATGGAGTCCAGAGTGACGTCAGAATACTTGACTGAGATTAGGCCCAAGAATCAAAAAGAGCGGCTCAGAGAAAAGTCGGCCAGCTCGTCCATGGCGTTCAATTCGGCAGAAACCGGTAGGCCTGACAAACAGCGTTTAGCTTCATCTGCGTGGTGTTTTGCACGTTGCATGGTGTAATCAAGGGCACCACAGCGCTGTATGGTTTGGATAATCGCATCGAGGTGTTCTAGACCGCCTTCGCTGATGGCCGTACGAATCAGTTCAGCTTCTTCAACTGAGCCATTCTGCATTGTATAAATCAGGGGCAGGGTGGGCTTTCCTTCTGCCAGGTCATCGCCGACGTTCTTGCCCAACGCTTCCGTTGTGCCGTTGTAGTCCAGTGCGTCGTCAACCAGCTGAAACGCCATGCCGAGATGATAGCCATAGCGGCGCATGGCTTCGCAAATATGCTCATCAGCTCCAGCCAGAACCGCTCCTGTATGGGCTGCTGCTTCAAACAATTGGGCGGTTTTTTTGCGAATGACTTCTTCGTAGGCCTGTTCAGTGGTATCCGGGTTGCCTGCATTAATCAATTGCTGGACTTCGCCCTCGGAAATGATGTTGGTAGTGTCGGCGATGATACGCATGATCTCCATATTGCCAATGGCGACTAGCATCTGGAAAGCGCGGGAATAGAGAAAATCACCGACCAGCACACTGGGCGCATTGCCAAAGCGGGCGTTGGCAGTGGCACGACCGCGACGCAGGTCAGAGGTATCGACCACATCATCGTGGAGCAACGTGGCGGTATGGATAAATTCGATGATGGCAGCCAGGGCGATGTGTTTGTCACCCTTATAGCCACAGCTATTGGCTGCCAGTAGAACAAGTAGTGGGCGCAGTCTTTTGCCGCCGGCATCGATGATGTATTGACCGATGTTTTCCACCAGCCCTACGTCAGAATACAGCTGATTGACAATGAGTTCGTTGACCTGGTCAAACTGGGATTTGACCACTTCGTGAAATGGCAGCATGCCGGAGCCTTGTTTTTCAGTTGATTATCGGGGCGGGATAGGTAATGGCTGCTCGCTAAAAAGGTGCGATGGCATCCTAGTGAGCGCTGTTAAAACTGTCAAGTGAAGAGCCGTCAAAGGCCTGTTTTCAGGGTATTTGCCTATTGCGATAGATATCACTTTCACTTAGAATTGCCGCCCTCGCAAAACCGGCCGTGGAGAAATCGTTCTTCCGGCTTAGAACAGGCATGAGCGATTACGGAGCATTATATGTACGCAGTCATTAAAAGCGGTGGTAAACAGCACCGGGTACAGGAAGGGGAATACCTTCGCCTGGAGAAGCTGGAAGTTCCTACCGGAGAAAGTATCGATTTTAACGAGGTGTTGTTAGTTGCAGACGGCGACAACATCAAGATTGGCGCACCTCTGGTTGAGGGCGGCAAGGTAACTGCTGAGGTTTTGAGCCACGGCCGTGGGGACAAGGTAAAAATTATCAAGTTCAAACGCCGTAAGCACTACCGCAACCAAATGGGCCACCGTCAGTGGTATACCGAAGTTAAAATTACCGGCATCACTGCTGGCTAATCGAAAATAGGAGAATATCATGGCTCACAAGAAAGCTGGTGGTAGTACCCGTAACGGACGCGATTCCGAAAGTAAACGCCTTGGTGTCAAGCGCTTTGGTGGTGAACAAGTGACTGCTGGTAACATCATTGTTCGTCAGCGTGGCACCAAGTTTCATGCGGGTAACAACGTAAGCATTGGTCGCGATCACACTATTTTTGCGACGGCTGACGGTGAAGTTCAGTTCACAGTTAAAGGTCCTCACAACCGTAGATATGTGAATGTAGTTTCTGCCTAAGACATGAAGCTACTGAAAAACCCCGCTTAGGCGGGGTTTTTTTGTGTTTGCAGTTACAATTCAAGTAGTTGTGAATAGCATTTACTAAATTGGCTGGCTCATAGTGTGCAGCCTCCCCTGGATACAGCACGGTATACTGTTGTCATGAAATTTGTCGATGAAACGTCCATTCACGTTCAAGCGGGTAAGGGTGGCAATGGCTGCCTGAGTTTTCGTCGCGAAAAATTTATTGCCAAGGGTGGCCCCGATGGTGGTGATGGCGGCGATGGTGGTTCGGTTTATCTCGAAGGCGATGTGAACCTCAACACCTTGGTGGACTACCGGTTCCAGCGAGGTTTCCAGGCCCAGAATGGTCAGGGCGGGGGCAGCCGCAATTGTACCGGGCGTGCCGGTGAAGACCTGATCTTGAAAGTACCCGTTGGTACCACGGTCATTGATGAAGATACCGAAGAGGTATTGGGGGATATTACCGAGCCTGAGCAGCGGTTGATGGTAGCTCACGGGGGCTATCACGGCTTGGGGAATACGCGTTTCAAGTCGAGTACTAATCGTGCACCCCGTCAGACTTCGCCGGGAAAAGAGGGTGAAGCTCGCAGACTTCGCCTGGAGCTAAAGGTGTTGGCTGATGTGGGGTTGGTTGGTTTGCCCAACGCGGGGAAATCGACGTTCATTCGGGCTGTTTCTGCCGCCACACCCAAGGTAGCGGATTATCCATTTACTACCCTGGTGCCAAATCTTGGTGTGGTGCAGCCCCATAAGTACCGCAGTTTTGTGATTGCAGATGTACCGGGACTGGTGGAAGGTGCTGCCGAGGGCGCTGGCTTGGGAATTCGCTTTTTAAAGCATCTCACCCGAACCCGTTTATTGCTGCACCTGGTGGATATGGTGCCGCCGGATGCCTCTGACCCGGCAGATAACGTTTCCATTATTGAGGATGAGCTGGATCGTTTTAGCCCTACGCTCTGGAGTCGGGAGCGCTGGTTGGTACTGAACAAGGTGGACCTTTTACCAGAAGAAGAGCGTGAACAGCGTTGCAATGCTGTTATCCATGATCTTGACTGGCCTGGCCCTGTGTACAGGGTCAGTGCGTTATCGGGAGACGGAACCAAACAGTTGTGCCACGACATTCTGGAACATCTGGAAAACTGTTGGGATGAGGAGCGCAACAATCCAGACGCGGCAGAGCGGGAGCTCGCGATGCAGCGCCAGATGCAAGAGGAGGCGAGAGCCCAGATCGAATCCCTGCGCCGCCGCAAAAAACAAAATGACGACGACGAAGATGACGATGACTTTGACGACGATGATTATGATGTTGAGGTTATCTACAGCCCCTGATATTGCTGAGTTCAGCGAGTGATACAGTTAGATTAAACCGTGGCCAAAGATTATTTATGAGTGACAGAGACGTTGTCCAGAAAGCCCGTCGATGGGTGGTGAAAATCGGCAGTGCATTATTGACCGCAGATGGCCGGGGGTTGGATCGTGAGTCGATTGGGCAATGGGTGTCACAGGTGGCTCAGCTCCTGGAGCAGGGCGTAGAGGTAGTGTTGGTGTCGTCGGGGGCTGTTGCCGAAGGCATGTCTCGCCTGGGCTGGCGAAAACGCCCGTCATCGGTTCATGAATTACAGGCTGCGGCGGCGGTTGGTCAGATGGGCCTGGTTCAAGCCTATGAGTTTCAGTTTCAGCAATTTAACCGCCACACGGCGCAGGTGCTTCTGGATCATGACGATCTCTCCAACCGGGAGCGCTATCTCAATGCCCGCAATACCCTGCAATCGCTGATGAGTCTCGGGGTGGTTCCGGTCATCAATGAAAACGATACTGTCGTGACCGACGAAATTCGTTTTGGTGACAATGACAGCCTGGCGGCGATGGTAGCCAACCTGATTGATGCGGATTTGCTGGTGATTTTGACGGATCAACATGGCCTTTACGATGCTGATCCTCGCAAGCACCCCAAAGCCAACCTGATTTTCCATGGTAAAGCGGGCGATCCCGCCCTGGAAGCCCTTGCAGGAGAGGGCGGTGCGCTGGGCAGAGGTGGCATGACGACCAAGCTCAAGGCTGCCCGTCTTGCTGCCAGGTCGGGTGCAAATACACTGATTGTCGGGGGCCGTGCTGAAAATATTTTGACGCGATTGGCAGAGGGGGAAGAATTGGGCACTCTACTGCTCGCGGAGCAGGAACCCATCGCCGCGCGCAAGCAGTGGCTGGCTGGCAGATTGCAAGTGCGTGGATCGGTTACCCTGGATCATGGCGCAACGCAGGTGCTGCAACAGCAGGGCAAGAGTCTATTGCCTGTTGGCGTGAAATTTGTTGTTGGTGATTTTAATCGCGGTGATCTGGTGCGTTGTGTTGATGAAGATGGCAATGAAATTGCCCGGGGCCTTATCAATTACAGCGCGGTAGAGAGCAGGAAGATCATTGGCAAAAACAGTGAGCTGATTAGCAGCATCCTGGGTTATTGTGATCACAAGGAGCTGATCCACAGGGATAACCTGGTGTTGGTATAGTCCATCTGGTTGTTAGCGAGGTGGATCAACTCTCTCATTGCATGAACCGTTGACCCTAAACCAGCCAGCAATGCTGTGGCGATGACGTTTCGCTGTCAGCACTTCATGGGGAAATTCCTCACTGAGGAACACAACCAGTGTCCCGTAAGCTGGTGTCACCCTCACCACTTCCTCATCCGAGTCAATGTCGTAGATGACCAGTTCGCCACCATCTTCCGGCAGCCAGCCGGGGTTGAGGTATGTGACGACGGAAAGGCGGCGATTAGCCTCTCCCCGAAAGGCATCCAGATGTTTGCGATAGAAGTCGCCTGGCTGATAACGGGCAAAATGGCTTTCAAAAGAAAACAGTCCTAAAAAAAGGTGCTGATTGAGATACTGCTGCAAACCTGCTGTCCACTGAAGCCAGTGATGTTCTGCGGGGCTTTTCCCTTCGATCCAGCAGATTTCGTCTCGGCGTACAAACTGGTTTAGGGTCAGGTCATTCTGCCGTCCAATACCCGCCTCACTGTAGGCACTGCTATCCAGGTCCCTGACCTGGTCAAACAGACTTGAGGCCAGAGTGTCGGGCAGAGCATTGGGGATTACGGTATAACCCTGGTGGTTGAGATCGTTTGCAATACGGGCAAAAAGCAAGTCATCGGGCGATGACGGGGGTGGTGTGATTGCCAGCATGAACGCATAGCCTCTTGAGCAGTGGCGAATTATTGGGGAGTTGTCCTATTCTTGTAAACCTTTTTTGGCGGTGGGCGCGATGATCTGGATTTGGGGGAGAGCTTGACATTAGAACTGCTCAAAAAGTTTTTACTTGTGCTTTATAGGCAATCATCATATATAAGCTTAAAAAGGGTGCACGAGTTAATTCTCGGTTTTGCAACAGCTCGCCCCGTTATCTCATCAATCCCGGTCATATCATGAAAAGTGTGGTTCACGAATTAGCGCGTATCGTCCAGACAGTGGCGATGGCTGATTTGCCCATTGATCAGGTGAATCTCATTGTGGAGTCTATCAGTGAGACCATGGCGGTGGATGTGTGCAGCCTCTATCTGGCCAATGACAAGCAGGAAATGATGTTGTTGGCGTCCCATGGGCTGGCGGCTAAAGCGGTTCGCCGAGTCAAATTGCCACCGGGAAAAGGTCTGGTGGGTTTGGTGGCCTCCAGTCGCCATCCCCTTAACCTCGCCGATGGCGAACTCCATCCCAATTATTTTTACATTGCGGAAACCCAGGAAGAGCGCTTCCACAGTTTTTGCGGTGTGCCCATTGTTCATACCGGTAAAGTTGTCGGTGTTCTGGTCGTTCAGGGACGTGAAATACGCCATTTGTCTGATGAAGAGCAGGGCTTTCTGGTCACATTGGCAGCTCATCTGGCATTGCTGCTGGGCAACAGCCCGTTGGCACATGGAGATATGGTCGGCTACAACGAGCGCGTCAGCGGCGTTAAGGGTGCTCCGGGTATTGGCATTGGTCATATCAAACTCAGCGATCATGGTGAGCTTTATTCAGTGGTCGACACGCCCTGTGAAGATATTCCGGGAACGTTGGAGGATTGGCAGCAACTATTAGTGGTGGTTCGCGGGCAGATTGACCATGAGCGAGAGTCTCTGGGCTCAGAGATTACCGGCAGCGTTGCGGGTATTTTTAGCGCCTACAAAATGCTTCTGGAAGACCCTGCATTTGTTACCTATGTTGAAGCTGGCATTGAAAAGGGGAATTGGTTGCCGGGCGCGCTGCGTCATGCGATTCAGCACTTTGCCGAATTATTTTTGGCCATGGACGATCCTTATCTGAAGGCTCGTCACGAAGATGTTCATCACCTTGGCAACAAATTGTTCAATGCTTGGCGTGGCATCAAACCTGTAGATGCCCCCCCGGATATGGATATTGTGCTGGTTGGCCCACAGGTTAGTGTTTCTGATATTGCAGCTGTGCCTTCAGAGCGTCTGGTGGGCCTGGTCTGTTTTGAGGGCTCAGGGCTTTCACATACTGCTGTGCTGGCCAATGCCCTGGGTATCCCCGCTGTGATGGGAACGGGTCGTATCCGCCGCCTGGTGGATCAGGCCAGTATTATCGTCGATGGTAATAATGGCCAGGTAACTCTCAATCCCGGGGATATGGTAATCGCAGAGTACCAGCGTCTGGCCAACGACCGTCGGTCGCTGATGAAGCAGCTGGAGAAGCTGCGTGAGTTGCCATCTATTACGCCTGATGGTACGGAAATTACGCTGTATACCAACACGGGTCTGCTTGCCGATATCAGCCCAGGGCTCCACAACGGTGCCCAGGGTGTGGGGCTCTATCGCACAGAAATTCCCTTTATGGTGCACGACAGCTTTCCCTCCGAGGAAGAGCAGGTGAGTGTCTATCGGCAGGTGCTTGAGGCGTATAAAAACAAGCCAGTCTACATGCGTACACTGGATATCGGCGGTGATAAGCCCTTGCCATACTTCCCGGTAGACAATGAGGAAAATCCGGCGCTGGGCTGGCGTGGTATTCGTTTTACACTGGACAACAGCCAGTTGCTCATGACCCAGGTGCGCGCCATGATTCGTGCAGCTGGTGAAAATGAAGGGCTGAGAATCCTGTTACCGATGGTCAGCTCCACCAGTGAGCTCGATGACTTTCTGCAGTTGCTGGAAGATGCCATTGCCCAACTGGAAACCGAGGGCTTGTCGATATTGCGTCCCCAACTGGGAGTGATGGTGGAGGTGCCAGCGGCCATTTCACAGATCCCGTTCTGGGCGGAGAAGCTAGACTTTATTTCCATCGGCTCCAACGACCTGAGCCAGTATCTGTTGGCGCTGGACCGCGATAATCCCCGAGTTTCGGGGCGCTATGATCATGTGCACCCTGCCGTGCTGATGGAGATCAACCGTACCCTTGATCTAGCATCGAAACACAACCTCTCGGTTAGTCTGTGTGGTGAAATGGCCGCAGACCCAGTGGCTGTGGTGCTGCTTCTCGGCATGGGTTTGCGAACCCTGAGCATGAGTGCCGCAAAATTACCTCAAGTGAAATGGTTGATTCGCAGCCTGCCACTGAACATGGCTGAAGCGTTGGTGTCCCGGGCTCTGACCTGTCCCTATCCAGCAGAAATTCGTGAAATGGTTCGAACTGAGCTGGAAGGGCTGGGGTTGCAGGATCTGTTCAACTAATGGCCAACCAAATAAAAAAGCAATTTTCTGCATGGTTCATAGTATCTATTCCCTGTGCTATGCCATGTTAGGCGCATAAACTTTTCCTGTTAAACCACATGGGTCACATTGCCTGATTGACCCCTAACCAAGTCGGAAATCCTGTATGACAAACCTGTTGCTGGTAGTGGATAGCCTGTCTGATATTGAAGGCCTGGGCATCGATGACCGAGTCATTACCTTTGAGCAGTACCTTGAAGAACATCCCAAGAAGGGAGAGAAAAAGCTCAGCCTGATCAATCTTTGTGATAGTGAAAAATACCTGAGTCGTGGTTATTACTGCTCACTGTTGGCCGAGGCCAGGGGGCATCGCGTCCTGCCTTCGGTCAACACCATCAATGATCTTCGCAGTAAGTTGCTGTATATGTCGCGCATTACCGGTGAATTGCTGCTGGCGGGATCAAATACTGGCAAGAGCGGCGAACGCAAGACCTTCTATGTCAATTTCGGTATTGCTTCTGACCCTACCTTTTCCAAGTTTGGTCAACGGCTTTTTTCTGTCTACCCGGTGCCTATGCTGAGAGTAGTGTTGTTCTGGGATGACGTGTGGCAAATCAAGAGTATTTCCCCGATATCCCTGAACAGGTTGCCGAAAGCAGAACGCAGCAAAGTGGTTGAGGCACTGCTCAAGTTCAACGAAAAGCGCTGGCAGAGCCCGAAAAAGAAAAAGGCTTACCGGTGGGAGTTGGGGATACTGATCGATCCCGCAGAGGCGTTGCCGCCCAGTAATAAGGAGGCTCTAAACCGCTTCGTCAAGGCTGCAGCCAAATGCAATATCAATGCGGAACTGATTACGGCAAAGGACTATCACCGCCTGGAAGAATACGATGGCCTGTTTATTCGGGAAACCACGGCCATTGACCATCACACCTTCCGTTTTGCCCGTAAGGCAGAAATCGAAGGCATGGTGGTTATTGACGACCCCACCTCCATCCTGCGCTGTTGTAATAAAGTTTTCCTGCAGGATGCCTTCACCTACAAAGGGGTTCCCTCACTGAAAACCACAGTTCTTTCGGCACATAGCCAGGAAGACTTGGACCAGGTGGAAAAGGAGTTTGGTTACCCTGTGGTATTGAAAGTGCCAGAAGGTTCTTTTTCCAAGGGGGTGTTCAAGGCCAATAATCGGGCAGAGCTTTTGTCCCATCTCGAGGAACTTTTAAAAACTACCGCGCTGGTGTTAGTGCAGGAGTATCTGTATACCGAATATGACTGGCGAATTGGCGTGTTCAATAACCGACCTCTCTACGCGTGCCGCTATTACATGGCACGTAACCACTGGCAAATTTATAACCATGATAGCAAGCGGTTCAGCTCGGGCGGATTTGAAACCCTGCCGACCTATGAAGCGCCCCGAGAGGTTTTGGATGCCGCCTTGCGCGCAGCCAAGGTTATTGGCAGCGGTCTCTACGGTGTTGATATCAAACAGCAGGGCAAGCAGGCTTATGTAATTGAGATTAACGATAATCCGAATATCGATCACAAGATTGAAGATGTCTACTTGGGTGATGAGCTGTATATGCTGGTCATGACTGAAATTGCCCGGCGACTTGAGCTGAAGGGGCGATAACAGGATTTTCGGGCACAAAAAAACCGGCCTTTGGCCGGTTTTTCATATCTGGAAGCTTGCTGCTGCTTCCAGTTTTTTTGCTTCAGTAAGCTTAGCCAGCAGCCAGTGCTTTAACCTGAGCATTCAGACGGCTCTTATGACGAGCAGCCTTGTTCTTGTGAATGATGCCTTTGTCAGCCATACGGTCAATGACTGGTACTGCAGCAGCGTAGGCTGCCTGCGCAGCGTCCACTTCGCCGCTGGCGATAGCTGCATTGGTTTTCTTGATATAAGTGCGAACCATGGAACGCAGGCCGGCGTTGTGCTGACGACGCTTTTCGTTTTGTTTCGCACGTTTGCGTGCTTGGGGTGAGTTAGCCACCTGTGTGCTCCTCTCAAAAATGAGTCCGAATTCAAGGCGCGGGAATATACAGGGTTTATCCCCATAGATCAACACAATACCCCGATTTGTAAGTGCAGTATGGCCGTCATTCTGGTGGGCTTGCCGACTCTGGTGGATATCGCCGTCGAGGGCGTGCATGTCCCTACCATCCAGTCCATAAAGCCTCTATGATTTGGGCTTCTTTCCAGCAGGCTTTCGCAAACAGGCGACATTTGTTTTGCAGCATCATGACGACGACCAGAAACAGGCTGAACGGGGTGACGCTGAATCCCTCTCCAGACTGAACGCCAAGCCTGTATCCGAGGCCAAACCGGCTCCCGGCCTGTTGCGATCCAGCGGTGTCGTGGGCGCCATGACCATGCTGTCCAGGGTGCTGGGACTGGCCCGCGACATCGTGTTTGCCAGGGTCATTGGCGCCGATGCGCTCGCAGACGCTTTTTTTGTTGCTTTTAAAATACCGAACTTCTTCCGGCGCCTTTTTGCCGAGGGCGCTTTTTCACAGGCTTTTGTTCCGGTGCTGGGGGAATATCGGGAAAAGGGTAGTCCCGCAGCAGTTAAGGCGCTGATCGATAGCGTTGCCGGTGTGCTGGGCTCGGTGCTGATAACCCTGACACTGATTGTCGTTTTGGCTTCCCCATTGGTCACAGGGCTGTTTGCTTTTGGCTTCTGGCTGGATTATCCCGACAAGTTTGCTGCCGCCAGCAGTATGTTGCGCATAACTTTCCCGTATCTATTGCTGATTTCACTGACGGGACTGGCCGGGGCTGTACTGAACAGCTATGACCGTTTCGCGGTTCCCGCCTTTACACCGGTATTGCTTAACGTGACGCTGATCGCTGCGGCCCTGCTAGTTGCACCCTGGTTTGATACTCCGGTTTTTGCCCTGGCCTGGGGGGTGTTGGTGGCAGGGGTAGTGCAGTTGTTATTCCAGTTGCCTTTTCTTGCGCGTATTCACATGGTGCCTTCACCGCGAGTGGATTGGCGTGACGACGGTGTCAGACGCATTCTGAAGTTGATGGCTCCGGCAATATTCGGGGTGTCGGTCAGTCAGATCAATCTGCTTCTCGACACCATGATTGCCTCTTTTCTGCCAACGGGTAGCATCTCCTGGCTGTATTACTCAGATCGTCTGTCGGAATTGCCTCTGGGTGTTTTTGGGGTGGCGATTGCCACGGTAATTCTGCCGAGCCTTTCACGCCAACATGCTGCGGCTGCCCCCGATGTGTTCAATCGAACTTTGAATTGGGCCCTGCGGATGATTCTGTTAATTGCCGTACCCGCTTCGGTCGCGCTCATCATCCTGGCGGAGCCGATTTTATTGTCCCTTTTTTACTACGGGGAGGTGATTACGGCGCGGGATATGGCCATGGCTACATTAAGCCTGCGAGCCTACGCCTTGGGGCTGATCGCGTTCATGCTCATCAAGGTGTTAGCTCCCGGGTACTATGCCCGCCAGGATATGAAAACCCCGGTAAGAATTGGTGTTATCGCTCTGGTCACTAATATGGGGTTAAACATCGCTTTTGCTGTACCTCTTCACATTTACTGGGGCATTGGCCATGTTGGTCTGGCGTTGGCGACATCCCTGGCTGCCATGCTGAATGCCGGCTTGTTATTCAGTGGGCTGTACAAGCGGAATGTCTTTACACCGGAAGTCGGTTGGAGGCGATTTGCATTGACCCTGGTGTTTGCCAGTGGCGTTATGGCCCTATTGCTGTTTGGTTACGATTATTACCTGAATGACTGGTCATTGTGGGCATGGTGGCAAAGGGGCATGTGGTTGGCCATTATTTGTGGCTCGGGTGCCATGGTCTATGCCATTTGCCTGTTTTTGGGTGGTTTGCGCTACGCCCATATCCGTCACCAGGCGAACGGATAACACACTGTTCAAATACCTTTTCAGGTTGATTTGTGGCCCTGATAAATTGCGTTTAGCGCTATGTTCGGTGCCTGTTTTCGCCTATGAGGCTGGGTTATACTCCCGCCTTCATTTTTTCAGGGATAACCGCCAGTGGTTGGGGACCGGTGACCGGTACAAAAATACAGTTTATTCGCGGATTGCATAATCTCCGACCTGAGTATAAGGGCTGTGTCGCGACCATTGGGTCGTTTGATGGTGTCCACAAGGGGCATAGGGCCATCCTGCGACAGCTGAAAGATAAGGCTGCACAATACGGGCTCCCATCAGTGGCCATTATTTTTGAGCCACAACCCCAGGAGTTTTTTTCCGGAGAGCAGGCTCCGGCACGATTAATGCGGTTGCGAGAAAAAATAGAGGCGCTGCTGGAGGCGGGTGTTGACCGTATTCTTTGTCTGCAGTTTAACCGCCTGCTGAGAAGTCTGTCGGCACAGCAATTCATCGATCAGGTATTGCTGCAGGGCCTGGGCATTCGCTGTCTGGTGGTTGGAGATGATTTCTGTTTTGGCCATGACCGCAGCGGCAATTACCGCTTGCTGCAAGACGTGGGAAGCGTGAAAGGGTTTGAGGTCATTGATACCGAGACTCTGGAATATAACGGAGAACGCATCAGCAGCACCCGTGTTCGAGAGGCCCTGGATCAGGGTGACTTTCAACTCGCCAGCGATCTCTTGGGCCACCCCTATCGAATTTCAGGGCGGGTGGTATACGGGCAGAGGCTGGGTAGGCAGCTGGGTATTCCCACTGCCAATGTGCAACTTAATCGGTATCGGGCGCCATTAAGCGGGGTCTATGTGGTCGAGGTTTTTTCTGGCCCGGATTGCATGCCTGGTGTGGCCAATGTGGGCGTGAGGCCCACGGTGGGTGACCTCGTTAAGCCGGTACTGGAAATACATCTCCTGGATTTTGACGGATCGCTATATGGCCGCAGAATCGAGGTGGAATTTAAGTATAAAGTGCGTGACGAACGTAAATTCGACTCGCTGGATAAAATGGTAGAAGAAATTCACAACGATATTGCAGTGGCACGGCAATACTTTGCTGATCACTCAATTGATGCTGGTAAAACATGACTGACTATAAAACGACGTTAAACCTTCCTTCCACAGACTTTCCCATGAAAGCCAACCTGGCTCAGCGCGAGCCTGCCATGCTCAAGGCATGGCAGGATACGGGCTTGTATCAGAAGGTTCGCGAGCAGCGCCAGGGCAGAGATAAATTTATCCTGCATGACGGCCCGCCCTATGCCAATGGTGATATTCATATCGGCCATTCCGTTAACAAGGTCTTGAAGGATATTGTCGTCAAGTCGCGCACGCTGGGTGGTTACGATGCGCCTTATGTGCCCGGATGGGATTGCCATG
Organism: Porticoccus litoralis; assembly: GCF_030676955.1. Taxonomy (NCBI): domain Bacteria; kingdom Pseudomonadati; phylum Pseudomonadota; class Gammaproteobacteria; order Cellvibrionales; family Porticoccaceae; genus Porticoccus; species Porticoccus litoralis. The sequence goes on from NZ_JAUUUU010000004.1 coordinate 116,577, forward strand.
GCTTACCCATTGAGCATCAGGTGGAGAAAAAAATCGGCAAGGCGGGCGTTAAGGTCGATCACCGTACCTTCCGGCAGAAATGTCGAGAATATGCCCGACGTCAGGTCGATGGTCAGATGAAGGATTTTGTACGCTTGGGTGTTTTGGGTGATTGGGATAACCCTTATCTGACCATGGATGCCAAATTCGAGGCTGACATTATCCGCGCGTTGGGCAAAATCATTGAAAACGGGCATCTGGTGCGTGGCTTCAAACCCGTGTACTGGAGTGTGGTTGGCGCCTCAGCTCTGGCGGAAGCCGAGGTGGAGTATCAGGATAAAACATCATTTTCTATCGATGTGGCCTTTCCTGTGGTCGACCTGGCCGCTTTCACCGACGCAATGGGTAACGTAAAAGGTGAGGGTGAGATCGCAGTTGTTATCTGGACAACTACTCCCTGGACGCTGCCTTCCAACCAGGCTGTCAGTATTCACCCGGACCTCGATTACGTACTGGTGCAGTGTGATGCCGGTTGCGGGGTCGCCCGTTATCTCCTGGCAGAGGAATTGCTGGAGTCAGTCATGGCCCGTTGGGGTGTGATGGACTATCAGGTGGTGGGCAGGGCTAAAGGTAGCCAATTTGAAAACCTGTTGTTACAGCATCCCTTCTACGACCGTCAGGTTCCGATGTTGCTGGGAGATCATGTAACCACAGAAGCCGGTACGGGCTGTGTGCATACTGCGCCCGATCACGGTATGGACGATTTCTTGGTGGGTGGAAAGTATGGCATTGGCACCCTCAATTATATCGACGATCACGGCTGCTTTCGGGATAGAGTTGAGATTTTTGCGGGTGAGCACGTATACAAGGTCGATGAGCAGGTGGTCGAGCTGCTGCGTGAGCAGGGCAAGCTGCTGTCCTGTGGAAAAATCACCCACAGTTATGCACATTGCTGGCGAACCAAGACACCACTTATCTACCGAGCAACCCCCCAGTGGTTTATCGGTATGCACCAAAACGGCTTGCTGGATAAAGCGAAAGGAGCGGTCAAGGACGTAGCCTGGCACCCCTCCTGGGGGCAGGCGCGTATTGAAGCGATGTTGGAAAATAGCCCAGACTGGTGTATTTCACGACAACGGACATGGGGGGTGCCCATTGCACTGTTTGTGCATAAGGAAACAGGTGAGATTCACCCCGATACGCCAACGCTGATTGAGGCCGTGGCAAAGCGGGTCGAAGAGGGTGGTATTGATGCCTGGTATGACCTGAATGCCGAGGAACTTCTGGGCGCTGATGCTGATCAGTACAGCAAGGTGACAGATACGCTGGATGTTTGGTTTGATTCCGGCGTGACCCATTCAGCGGTGCTGGATGCCCGTGAGCAATTGCGCTATCCGGCAGACTTATATCTGGAGGGGTCTGATCAACACCGTGGCTGGTTCCAGTCCTCGTTGAAAACAGCCATCGCGATCAAGGGAAACGCCCCTTACAAAGCCGTATTGACCCACGGTTTTACCGTAGACGCAGACGGTCGCAAGATGTCCAAATCCCTCGGGAATGTCATGTCACCTCAGCAGGTGGTGAATGAGCTGGGTGCGGATGTTCTGCGTTTGTGGGTGGCGGCGACCGATTTCAGCGGTGAGATGAGTGTTTCGGACGAGATTCTGAAGCGCACTGCTGATTCTTACCGTCGTATGCGCAATACCGCCCGATTCCTGCTTTCGAACCTGGATGGTTTTGATCCCGCTACAGACCTGGTGGCCATTGATGAAATGCTGGCTCTGGATCAGTGGGCTGTAAGACGAGCAGACAAGCTGCAGACAGAGATTCTGGCCGCCTATGAGAACTATCAGTTTCACCATATCTACCAGAAGCTGCACAACTTCTGCGTAACGGATATGGGAGGCTTCTACCTGAATATCATTAAGGATCGTCAATATACCTGTCAGAAGGATTCTCTGGCGCGCCGCTCTGCTCAGTCGGCGATTTATCACATCGCCGAAGCCTTTGTACGCTGGATTGCACCTATTCTGAGTTTCACCGCTGACGAGATCTGGAGCTACCTCCCGGGAGAGCGTCATGACTACGTATTCCTGCAGGAATGGTGGGCGTTACCTAAGGTAGAGGAAGGCGGTATTTCCGATGCAGACTGGACACTAATCTCAAAGGCCCGTAATGCAGTAAACAAAGTGCTGGAAGGCAAAAAAGAGGTTGGCATCCAGAAGACGTTGGAAGCGGAAGTTTCCCTGTACGCGGAAGCAGAGCTCGAAACTGCCTTGGCTAAACTCGGTGATGAGCTGCGATTTGTGCTGATCACTTCCGATGCGCTGCTCAAACCTATCAGCGAGTCTGGTAGCGCCGAAGCCACAGAAATGGAGGGTTTGAGGCTTTCCGTCGAAAAGACCGGCTATGAAAAGTGTGTGCGTTGTTGGCACCATCGATCGGATGTGGGAGCCAATCCTGAGCACCCGGAATTATGTGGTCGGTGTGTAGAAAACGTTGAGGGTGCGGGCGAGCAGCGCCTGTATGCTTGAGTTGGCGTGCCAATGACATCACCAGGCTGGTCTGTTATACGCTGGTATTTACTGGCGGTTGTGGTCATTGTTTTTGACCAGTGGACCAAGCAGTTGGTCTCAAGTCAATTTCAGTATGGTGAGACCTTGAGTGTGACGCCGTTCTTTAATCTCACTTTGGTACACAATTTAGGTGCTGCGTTTAGCTTTCTTAGCAATGCCGGGGGCTGGCAACGCTGGTTTTTTACCCTGCTGGGTTTTGCTGTTAGCCTCTTTATCATCCTGTGGATGTGGAGAATCAAGCACTCACAAAAGCTGCTTGGTATGGCTCTTGCCCTGGTGCTGGGCGGTGCGCTGGGGAATGTGTGGGATCGCATGGTGCTCGGTTATGTGGTCGATTTTATAGATGTGTACTATCTGGATTATCACTGGCCAGCATTCAATATTGCCGATTCGGCGATTACCTGCGGAGCGATATTACTGATACTGGAAAGCCTGTTATCCGGAAAGGAGAATGGGGTGGAGGATACAAAACATGAGTGACCTGTCAGATATTTCTGAATTGCCAGTGGGGCCAAATACCAAAGTCACTTTGCACTTTTCCCTGGCGCTGGAAGATGGTTCGGAAGTGGACTCAAACTTTGAAGCCAAGCCAGCAACATTCGTGGTCGGAGATGGAAATCTGCTGCCAGGTTTTGAAGAGGCTCTGTTTGGTCTTCATCCCGGTGAAGAAGCGACTTTTGATATCAGTCCAGAGCAGGGTTTCGGGCCCCATAACTCAAGTAATATCCAGCGCTTTTCCCGCAAGGATTTTGACGAGGATGTGGAGCTGGAACCAGGGTTGATGCTGTCGTTTGCCGATGCAAACCAGGCGGAGCTGCCGGGTGTGGTGACTCAAGTGGATAGTGACACTGTAATGGTCGACTTTAATCATCCACTAGCCGGGCACACGATCACTTTTGCCGTCAAAATTGTCGATGTGGTACCAGCGGTGACCCACTGATGGAGATCAGGCTCGCAAATCCCCGAGGGTTCTGTGCCGGTGTTGATCGGGCAATCGAGATTGTTAACCGCGCACTCGATATATTCGGTGCACCTATTTACGTGCGACATGAAGTTGTCCATAACAAGTTTGTCGTTGACTCGCTGAGGCAGCGTGGCGCAGTGTTTGTGGACGAACTGGACGAAATTCCGGATGGTGTGATCGTTATCTTCAGTGCCCATGGCGTCTCTCAGACTGTCAGAACGGAAGCGGAAGAACGACAGCTCAAGGTTTTTGATGCTACGTGCCCTCTGGTTACGAAGGTGCATCTGGAAGTGGTGCGTTATAGCCGGGATGGTCGCGAATGCATTCTGATCGGGCACCAGGGCCATCCTGAAGTTGAGGGGACCATGGGGCAGTACGACACCAGTCAAGGTGGCAATATATACCTGGTGGAAAACGAAGAGGATGTTGCCAAACTCAACGTAACGCAGCCTGCTAGTTTAAGTTATGTCACTCAAACGACTTTATCCATGGATGATACGGCGAAGGTGATTGACGCCCTGGTCGCCAAATTTCCAGCGATTACCGGTCCAAAAAAGAACGATATCTGTTATGCCACACAGAACCGGCAGGATGCAGTGAAGCAGCTTGCCCTGGAGTGTGATCTGGTTCTGGTTGTCGGTTCCCCCAATAGTTCAAACTCTAACCGGCTGAGAGAGCTGGCTCAGCGCTGTGGTTCGAATGCCTACCTGATTGACAGGGCCGAGGACATCAACCCTGATTGGTTTAAAGGAAAGCAAAAAGTCGGGGTTACAGCGGGTGCTTCAGCCCCGGAAGTGTTGGTTAAAGATGTTGTAAACACCCTGAAAAAGCTGGGTGGTGTCGAGCCCATAGAGGTTGAAGGCAGGGAAGAAAATATCAGTTTTTCCATGCCAAAAGAGCTTCGTTAGAAAAATATGAGATATTTTTTTTAAGCTGAAGAAGACCGCCTATCGGATTTTTCGACCGGTATGTCTAAGTCAATAGTGACTCGTCTTGCTATTTGTCCGTTAGTCGGAAGTGTGCGAAACACTGAAATTGATTTGCTATAGAGGCGACATGGATACAAAAACAAGGAACAGAGGTTTCACCATCATTGAATTGATGATCACCGTCGCACTGGTGGCCATCATTCTGGCTTTGGGTGCGCCTTTTTTCAGGGCGACAATTATCGAAAATCGGCTTGCTACTGAAACCAATAATTTTATAGCCAGTATTAACCATGCCAGATCTTTGGCGGCTAAGCGCAACCAGTCTGTCACCATGTGTATCAGTTCTGGTGTTGACAGTTCCGGGGGTGGTAGTTGTATGGATTCAGCGATTGGTTGGGAGCAAGGTTGGATTGTTTTCAATGACATTGACAGGGATGGTGTTCTTGACTCAGGTGGCGATGAAACTGTGCTGCTGGTGAATGAGTCACTTCCCTCCGGTTATACCTTACATGGAACATCAGCATTTGCAGATACTTTGACATTTCATCCTTTTGGCGAGGTTGGTGGGAATAGTTTAGGTTCTTTCCGCCTCTGCTCACCCGATGCTGGGGCTGATAATGAAGATGAGGATGATATAGCTAGAAAAATATCCATTAACTTGACGGGTAGAGCGCGTGTGCAAAAAGGTCTGGATGATGATGAAGATTGCCCATAAACCAATAAATAACCATAGCCCTCACTTTTTGAGTCATCGCCAATCAAAAGGTGCTGGTTTGATTGAGGTGCTGATCGCTGCGCTTGTTCTGTCGGTCGGTATTCTGGGATACGTTGGCCTGCAAATTAATGCCAAACGGCTTAATTTTGAGTCTACACAGCGGACTACGGCTACCTATCTTGCGCAGAACTTGTTAGAGAGAATGCGTAGTAATCCCCAACAGCTAAATGCATATGTAGTCTCGGATCTTGATCCTGGCGCTCTTGGCGAGCCCAATCCGAACTGCACAACGGCACAGTGCACTACGGCAGAATTAGCCACTTTTGATCTTTGGGAATGGGATCAGTTGTTAGACGGAGCCTCGGTATCTGGTGGTTTGATCAATCCAATGGCCTGTGTAACCAATAATGGCAACTACTTGACCGTTGTTATTGTGTGGCAGGGCAAGACGGAATTGGATCAGAGTAATGCACCAGCGTGCGGGGCTGAAAATTACGTTGACACCTTGGAACTGCGGCAATGGATTCAACTCAATACGTTTGTGGCAGATGTGTGAGGCAGCGGTTTATGAAAATTCCTAAGTCGATTAATCGACTCTCAACACATCGCGGATTTACTCTCATCGAGTTAATGGTTGCGTTATTACTAGGGCTTTTACTTTCTGCGGCCATTGTGAGCGTCTTCCTGGAAGGAAAAAACAATTTTGTACAAGATGATGAAGTAGCAAGGGTACAAGAAAATGGTCGTTATGCTTTGCGCTTGTTGTCGCGAGAAATTGGCATGGCCGGCTTTTTTGGTGGTGAACCGGATGCTGTTGATGTCAATGGTGGTGCGGTAAGTGGAAATGATTGTGGGCCGGCGGGTGAGGAGTGGTTGCTTATAGGCGCTACACCGGAAGATCCATCTGACCCTACTAACCATATCGCCTCCCCCTTGGAAGTTTTAGATAATTCAGATACCACTACAGATGATTATTATCAGTGTTTAACGGATGGTCTGGTTGTTAATGGTACGGATATCCTGGTCGTCAAACGAGTATCTGATACCGCTGTAATTGATAATGGCGATTGGCAGCTCCCGGATGATTTGGAAGACTTGGATAATGAGCGCTATTACCTGTTGACTGAAAACCGTGGTCAGGGCGAGACCGAACTTGCTCAAGGTTCAGATCATGAGGCGGATGGCAATTGGAGCTCACTTGATGATTTTGAAAGTGGTTATGATGTTTGGGAGTACAAGGCTGCCTTATTTTATGTGGGAACTGATGAAGAAGTCCCCAGCCTTTGCAAAAAAGAATTGCAGGATAATGGTGCTAGCATCTCTGGTCAGCGCTGCTTGGTGCAGGGCATTGAAAACATCCAATATGAGCTAGGTATTGATATTGACGGAGATGATGTTCCTGACCAGTTTGTTTCAGGCGACACCTACCCACCAGTAGTAGGGGGTGAAGATACTGATGCTATCGTCGCTGTTCGTATACATGTGTTAGTGAGAAGCCTTAATCAGATCAACTCCATGCCCGCGGAATCGAAAAGCTACCGCCTAGGTGGTGGTACGACGGTTACTACTCCAACAGATCAGTTTTACCGTATGGCAATGTCGACAACAGTATCTGTCCGCAACCCTATTTCCATCGGCGGGTCATGATCAATGGGTGTTTTAATGAAAAAAACTATAGCGCAGTCGTCACAGTTTCATTCCCGTCAGCGGGGTGCGGTTTTGTTGATATCTATCGTCTTTTTGTTGCTTTTAAGCATCCTGGCATTGAGCACCATGAAATCGGGCACGTTAGAGTTTTTGATGGCTGGTAATGAACAGTCTCGCGTGGAAGCCTATGAATTGGCTGCGGCCGTAAACGAGTCCGTAATCAGTCGCTGGAAAGCGTCCACAACACCTGATGATGTGGCGGTTGAAGCAAACTTTAAGACGGATAAAACCCTATGCAGTACCGGCCATAGCGATCCCGACAGTGAGTGCGATGCAAACACCCTGACTATTGATGACAATCTCTCCACAAAGCTGACTAGCACCGGAGCAACAGTCGAATATATGACCCACTATTTGGCGGAAGGCCGGGCTCCTAGAGGGGCGGGTCAGGATGAAGATGATTGTGCGTTTTATTTTGAAACTGAAACTGACTTCAACAACGCAGCCAATAATCAGGGTGTGTCTCATCAGGCTGAGGGTGTCTATATTATTAACCCCGTGGCGAGTGACTGTAGTCAAGTCTCATCAGTCAAGGGCGATTTGGACAAATATGCGCATATTCCTATCGCTGCCGACTAGGAAATGATTTTCAAGGAGGGCGCCTGATACAGGTGTTATCGAAAAATGAAAAAACTTAGATTCTTCCAATTGTTAGGTCTTGTTACAGTGCTGCAGACAGCGCCTGTTATGGCTGATGACACGGAGATTTTCTTTGGTGTCCCGGCAGATGAAGACCCCGCTCCCTCCAAGGTGATGCTTTCTCTGGACTGGCGCCCTAACCTGGGGAGTCCCCAGTGTACCTACCATTCCGATCCGGGCATTTCCGACTGTGATGATGAACTGGGCAGTGAAATTTACGCGGCCATCGGTGAAGAGGGGATAGTCGGCGATGGCGACGACTTGACCTTGTTTGATGCGCTCAGGGCAGTTTTTAGGGTCGTGTTTGATTATATTGCCCCGAAGGGTTTTGAAATTGGCTTTATGATGAGCCATGAAAACGAGAATAACTGTACCGCTACTGATGGTGACCTTAACAATGATAAGGGGTGTAGTGACGGTGGTTATATTCTGCGCGGTTTTGAGGTCATCGATGAATCTGCTGCGGGACAGGCCTCAAAGGAGGAGTTGTTAAATATTCTGGCTAGCATCCCTGTGCCCCAGGGTAATCTAGCCCACCCTTACCAGGGCCGGGAGCTGTTTTTCGAACTTTACCGCTACTTGATTGGCGGTGATGTTCTCAATGGCCATAAAGGTTGGTCCGATTTCAACAGCGAGCGACAGCAGGGGAAAGGGCTTTACAATCTGGACCAGGACTATGCCAATAACGGTTGTGATTTTGAAACCGACCGGGGTTGCGAAAACACGACCATAACTGGCGATAGAAACCTTGATGGTGACGGTAACGTGATCTCTCCCTGGGTTGTCTGGGACAAGGGGATTGAAAATGCCGATGGGGATAAATATATCAGCCCCTATGCCGACGGTGACTATACCTGTTCAAAGACCTATACGGTTAACTTCCTATTCCAGGTCTCACAGCAGGATGCCGACTGGAATACCGCAATCGGCAAAGATATCGGCAACGGCAACAACGAACAGGGCCTGGAGTTGGGCAACACCTCCGGAGATAACGCTTTCCCGGAAATTATTGCAAAGCTCTACAATACCGACGTTGCCAGTACTGATGTGGGGCTTGATGTTGAAGGGGTGCAGAATGTCACCTCCTTCTTTATTGTAGATCAGCTCAACACCAAAACTACCCAGTATGCCCAAGCGGGTGGCACCGAGACACCTTATCCCGCTTCGGAAGACCCTGAGTTGCTGCTGGAGACCCTAAAAAGCATTTTTGACAGTATTGCCTCTGTAAGCACGTCGTTCACCGCGGCGTCGGTGCCGGTAAACGTACAGAACCGTACCGAATCCCTACCGGATATGTACCTGGCCATTTTTAAGGTGGATGAAAATGGTTACCCATTCTGGCCTGGCAATGTCAAGAAGCTCACCATTGATACCACACTACTTGAAAATGGAACTACCTCGACGGTCATTAGAGATGCCAATGATGCGGTGGCGTTTGATGCCACCACCGGGCGTGTCAGTGATGGGGCGCGCACGTTCTGGACGGATGTAAACGCGGACGATGTTGCGGTTGTCGAAGAGGATACGGCAGATACCGAGATCACAGATGGTAGCTTCATAACCCAGGGCGGTGCAGGCCACAAATTGCCCGGCTACCGTGAGTATGACGGTAGTGCCGCGACGATCTCCCCTACAGCTGCCAACGATACCTGGGCCGCTGGCGAGTTGGATGGTCGCCAGTTATTTATCAGCCCTGTTAGTGATGACATCAGCGGCACTGCAAATGGCGGAAATGCGTTGATTGCCCTGAACGCTGATAGTTCAGCTGCTGGGAGCCTGGCAGAAGATGATGAGATTCAGAGATTGCTTGGCGTTCAGATTGAGGATGAGCTGAATCCCGAAACCTACATTACTGACACAACGTTTGTGACTAAGATTGAGAGCCTCGCCGGTTTGAATTTTGGCCTGTCTATTAGTGATGCTGAACGGGCAGAAGCCGCTCAGGTTCTACTGAAATGGGTGCGAGGTATTGATGTATTTGATTGGGATGCGGATGGTGATACGGATGATGCTCGACCCTGGCTGATGGGTGATCCGCTCCACTCCCGGCCCCTGACAATGAATTACGGTCTTGACGATACCGATTACACGGATTCAGCTAATCCTCATATTCGTGTACTGTTTGGTACTAATGATGGCTTTCTCCATTCGATTCGCAATACGGACCCCGATGGCAGTCAATCCGGTGTTGAAGAGTGGGCCTTTATGCCAAGGGAACTGTTGGCGAATGTTAAGGACTTGATTGGCCAAACCTTCGTTGGGGAGAACAAGCCCTATGGAGTTGATTTGCCGCCGGTTGCCTTTGTGATTGATAACGATCGGGATGGCAATATCGAACGTGGTGCTGGAGGCAACAATACATTTTGTGATCCGGGTGGCACGGACCCGGACCCTGATGATGATGTAACCGAATTGGATTGTGATAAGGCCTACGTATATGTCGGTTTGCGTCGTGGCGGTTCATCCTACTATGCCCTGGACGTGTCGGCCCCCGAGGAACAACCGACTCTGCTTTGGCAAATCACTAACGATGGCAGTGCAGATTTTGCCGAGCTGGGGTTAAGTTTTTCAACACCGAGACAAGCTTGGGTTCGCTTTGAAGATGCCGGTTCGATCAATCAGTACGACGGCGGTTCAGGCGTAGAGAATGTGCCGGTCCCCGTGCTGATTTTTGGTGGTGGTCTTTACGGTGGCTGGAATGATGATGGCACCCGTATAGGACGTGATGATGTTAACTACGATGTGAGTGATACCACTGACGGAAAGTTACCCCGGGATCCTGTCGGTGCTGCATTGTTTATGGTGCATGCTCGCACCGGGCAATTGATCTGGAAGGCGGTCTACGGGAATTCAGAGGGTGGTCAGTCCAGTACTGAATATCACCATGATGGTTTAATACATAGTATTACTGCAGCGGTAACTCCGGTGGATTCTGATGGCAATGGTATTACAGACCGGGTTTATGTTGGCGATACTGGGGGTGTGATCTGGCGCTTTGAGCTTCCGGAGTTTAACCCGTCTTATGCGGGTGATGATGACGACTATGATACGACGTTCAGACAAAATTATTGGCGCGCAACCAAGTTTGCAGAACTGGGTGGTTCGGTAGGCACTACCAGCGACCGACGCTTCTATCACGGTCTGAGTGTCGTGAAGTATCGGGACTCGATTGGTGCCTACGATGGCATTGCTATCGGTTCCGGAGATCGTACTCACCCGCAGTCGGCGCCATCAGATATCGATAATCGGTTTTTCCTTTTGAAAGATCGAATTATCTATGCCGATTCCAGTCCACGTGACGATGCTGGTGTGGATGGTCGAGACCCTTACTATATTGATGATCTACTGAATATCACGGACGATTGTCTCAACGACAGCGATAACGATGAGGATGGGGGCAATGTATGCTCTCCTAATGAGTTAATCAATGGCTGGAGTTTGGAGCTTGAGGCAACCGGTGAGAAGAACCTGTCGATACCCCTGATTTCCGGAGGTAACATCAACTTCACCACTTATTTGCCTGAAGGTGGAGAAGCGGATGGAGAGTGTGCTCCCAATATAGGCATCAGCCGTCTATACCAAGTATCCATTAGAGATGGTTCTCCCGATTACCACCTTTCTGGAAAGGCAGAAGGTACCTCTCTTAATAAAGCTGATCGCTATCAGGATCTTGCTGCAGGGATTGATGGTGGTGTGACGGCTATTTCACCTGAAGTTGGGCTGTCTGGAGCTAAGCAAACTACTCTGGGTGATCAGAGGCCAAATACCTTTTACTGGCGTGAACAGGATATTGATATATTGGATGCTACACCAGCCTCTCCGTAAAGATTTAACTCTGAGATAGAGCTATGCACAGAAAATTAAAGTCTGGTTTTACGATGATAGAACTCTTAATTGTTGTGGCGATCATGGCAATTATTGTGGCGGTTGCGTTACCCAATTACAGGGAGTATGTGATTAAGTCTAACCGCTCGGTGGCAAAAGGTGCGCTATTGGAATTAGCCTCCAGACAGGAGCAATATTTTCTTAATAATCGCTCCTACACGAATTCATTGGAGGATCTGGGCTTTGATGCAACTTATTATGTGGACTCTGAGGGACAACCGTTAGCATCATCTTCAGGCAGTATCTATCAACTTACTATCGATGAGCCTGATTCCAACACAGGGGAAACAACCTATACCCTGCTGGCGACTCCACAAAATGGTCAAACTGAAGATGCAAGGTGTGCGACGTTTAGTATTGATGAGCGTGCAGAGAAAACTGTTGTTGACGCGACAGAGAGTGCTAGCTACTGCTGGTAGCAGGGATTTTACTCGATCTCATACTTTTTAAGTTTGTGGCGAATTTGACGGAAACTGATACCCAGCTCTTCCGCCGTTGCTGTCCTATTCCAGCGATTCCTTTCCAGGGCTTCAACCAGGATCTTTTTCTCGATACTGGCTATGTAGTCATCCAGTGAACCATGGCCGTTGAAAGCGAAGCTTTCAGCGGCCTTTTCAGGAGTTTCCAGGGGGTGTATATGGGCGTTGCTAAGGTCCAGACTTTCAGCAGTAATGCTCCCTTGATCACATAGGGTAAAGGCGCGCTCAAGGGTGTTTTCAAGCTCCCTAATATTGCCCGGGTATGAATGACTTTGTAGCAAGGTGATGGCATTTTCGGTGATTTCTGGAGCGGGCAAACCGGACTCTTTTGCAAATTGTTTTAGAAAGTGTTCCGTCAGTAGTGGAATATCGTCACTGCGCTCTCTCAGACTGGGTACCTTAAGTTCAATAACATTGATCCGGTAAAATAGATCCTGGCGAAAGTGATTGTTTCGAATAGCCTGTGTCAGGTCTTTATGGGTAGCGCTCAGGATTCGTACGTCCACGGCTACTTCCTCCTCGGAACCCACTTGCTTAATGCTTTTTTCCTGGATGGCTCGCAGCAGTTTGACTTGCATGCTCATTGGCAGATCCGCGACCTCATCCAGTAACAGGGTTCCTCCATCAGCAGCCAGGAAAAGACCCTGTTTGTCTTGGTGAGCGCCTGTAAAGCTGCCTTTTTTATGTCCGAAGAATTCACTCTCCATCAGCTCTGTAGGTATCGCGCCACAGTTGACGGGGATAAATGGCCCATTTGCCCGGGGACCAAGATTATGAATGGCTCTTGCAACCAATTCTTTACCAGTGCCTGACTCGCCGTTGATGAAAATAGGAGCCTGGCTTCTGGCAACGTGGCGAATCTGTTGTTTTAACTTTGTCATCGCTGATGATTTGCCAATCAGGGAAGATTCGTCCGAGTCCACTACTTTGTCTGCTTTATCCAGTTTTAAGGCAGATTGCACCACATTGCGTAGACGCATGAGTTCCAGTGGTTTGGAAATAAAGTCAAAAGCACCTTTTTTGAGAGCTTCGATGGCAATTTCCATATTGCCGTAGGCGGTAATCATGGCAATGGGCAGGTGGGGTTTACGCGACTGCATTTCCTCCAGAAGATCAAGGCCGTTGCCATCGGGCAATTTCATATCCGTGAGGCATAAATCGAACTCTTCACTGAGTAACAATTTTTGCGCTTTTGATAATTTCGCTGCTGTGACAATCTCCAGGCCCATCTGCTCCAGAGTGAGAGAGAGAAGTTCGCGGATATCAGGCTCGTCATCGATGATCAGCACACGTTTTTTCAGCATCAGTTTGGTCTCGGTAATAATTTATCGGGATGTGAAAATCCTATCCTGAAATAACAGTTATCAGCATTATCACCAAAATAATTCAAAGAGGCGTAGTTTGCGTCACATAACTCACGCGACAGGTATAATCCTAAGCCTGTTCCATCATGATTTGTCGTGAAAAAAGGCTCAAAAATAGTGTTAATGTCCTCTTCTGGCACTCCGGGTCCTTTATCATGTACGTCCAGGAAGGGTAAGTCGGCAATTGGATCTCTGGAGATTACCAGCTTTACCCAGCGTTCATCTGCCTCCTTTTCGCTGAAGCGCAGCCCATTATCTATCAGGTTGGTAAGAATTTGAGCCAGGTGCCCCGGATCAAAGAAAATCTGTGTGTCTTTTGTGGTCGATTCAATTTCAATGACGCATGTTTTATTTTGTGTATCCAGGTATTCGTTACGAAATTTTTTCAGCCATTGTAATAGCCAGATTTTCTGGAATTCCGGCATTTTCTGGCGGGAAAGTTGCAAAACATTTTCGACAATCTGGTTGACCCGCTGGCAGTGCCTCAAAATGATATCCAGTAGCTTTTTAGAATTAGGGTCATTGTTCTGTTCTGAGAGTAATTGTGAGGCATGGCTGATGGCGCCGAGCGGATTGCGAATTTCATGGGCAATACTGCCGGTCAAGCGTCCCAGCGAGGATAGTTTGAGCTGCTGTGCCTGTTGAATCAGCGTGCGCGTATCTTCGAGAAAGATCAGTGTTTGTTTTTCCCTCCCCTGTGTCAGGGAGGTAAAGTTGGCCTGTAATTCAGAGGTAGAACGAGAACCTTTAAAGGTCGGTGTGCGCAGCCATGGATAGCCACGCCATTTTTCAAGCTGCTGGTGCAGTGGCAGGGCAAGCCGCAAAGGTCGCCCAATGGCAAGGGGTTTTTCCGGATTCTGACCGCCCAGTAATTGAATGGCGGCACTGTTAATCAGGCGTATTTCATCTTTGCTATCAATCACCAGAATACCCGTACGCATTCGTTTGACGATGGATTCGTTAAGTTTTTGCAGCTGTTCACTTTCTGATACTTTCTGGGCAGCCAGTTCCTGGGCATGACGTATACGTTGCGTGAGAACCTGAAAAATCACAGCCGTTGCAAACAGCAGGATGCCCAGAATACCAGCGGGGAACATCGCATCTTTACCACGACCGAGCAGCATGATTGTTGACAGGGTTTCTGTCATGACACAGATGCTGGCAATGGCGGCCAGCAGCAGGGCCAGTTGGCCGGCAACGAGGATACTGCCCGCAGCTACTGTCGGCAGCATCAAAAAGCCCAGCCCACTTCCCAGGCCGCCACTGGCGTGCATCATCACAGTTAGTGCCACCATGTCCGACAGCAGCATAAAAAACATTAACTGGGTGCCTGGCTGACTTTTGGTGGTTCTTAAGGGAATGAGCGACAGGAAACAAAGCAGTGTGTATGCAGAGGATGTGATAAAAAACAGTTCGTTATCTGAGCTTCCAAGAATGCCTCTTGCCGTTCTGGTGAAGAACATGATCAAAAGGGCTATGGATAACAACGCACGGTAATAACCGTAAACACTGAGTAAACTGTCCGCTTGCTTGGAGTTTTCAAAGGAGCTATAGGTTAAAGCCATGGCACCGGTGTCGTCCTAATTGAAAAGCCCTAAAATCGACAAGAATTCACTACTGTCATGCAGCTCAAGGTGAAAACAATCCACGACGATTCGTGTTAACTACATACCTTCCTAATCATAGAGGGTCGGAATGGGTAGACGCTTGTGCTGTGTTTGCTGATAGATTTCAACGATGCGTTGAGTGACCTCTTTGGTGACAGGCTTGCCTTCAAGAAAGTCATCCAATTCATCATAGGTCACGCCTAATACATGTTCATCTGCTTTTTGCGGAGATAGACATTCCAAGTCCGCAGTGGGTGTTTTTTCCACCAGTACCTGCGGAGCACCAAGGTGCTTAGCCAGTTGGCGAACCTGGCGTTTGCTGAGGCCAAACAGTGGGGCTAGGTCACAGGCCCCATCCCCCCATTTTGTGAAAAATCCTGTCACATTTTCGGCGGAGTGATCGGTACCTAACACGAGGCCATTTAACAGTCCTGCGACCTCATATTGAATCGTCATACGGGTGCGGGCTTTGGTATTGCCTTTGGTGAAATCAATTTTATCGTCATCATCGGGAGCAAGATTCGCGGTACCCAACGCGCCTAAAACTTCTTCGTGAATACCATCGGCCCCCAGTTTGACATTGACCGAGAGGCTCTTTGATGGCTGGATGAAACTGACGGCCAGTTGGGCTTCATGCTCATCGGCCTGAACTCCATAGGGAAGCCGGACGGCAATAAACTGGAACTGCTGATCAGGTTTCTCACTGTTGAGTTCATCAACGGCCAATTGCGCGAGACGACCGCAAGTGGTGGAGTCAATGCCTCCACTGATACCTAAAACGAGAGTATTAAGTTTCGATGTCAGTAGTACTGACTTGATGAAATCAATGCGCCTTGCGGCTTCAAAGGCCGGGTCAATCTCAGGGATGACCTTCATTTCTGCGCGAATGCTGTCAATATCCATCGGCTTAACTCTGAATGACTAGTGGTCCGAGGTAATAAGAATAACGCATTCTCATGAAAATAGGGCTTAGGGCGGCAAGACTATCCGTGGCATCCCTATTGAAAAGTATCGTTGATGGTAATACTTAGTCCAGAATGCCCAGGGTCAACCAGCTGATCCACTTATTTTTCGGGTTGGCGCCTTCTTCACCTTCTTCCTGGTAGCGCTCATTGTATATATGGCGCGTATCGAAACGGGGTGGCTCGGGCTTGTCGTACAGACCAAGAGTTACCTTGTTGAGCCAGGTCGGCGCCATATAGTTTGGGTCGTCCTGATACTTGAAGCTGCCGTCACTGTCGAGGAGGGGGTAATCGGGATAATTGGCGGCCAACAGGGTAGTAGCATCTTCAGCCAGTTCATACATTTGCATGAGATAGTAGGCTTCTGCCATCACCGCAAGGCCGTCAGGTACGGAGGGTGTTTTCTGGAAATTTTCCACGACAAATCGCCCCCTATTGGCCGCTGCCAGGTACGCACCCCTCAGGAAGTAATAATTTGCTACGTGAATCTCATGACGTGCCAGAATGTTTCTCAGGTATATCATGCGTTTCCGGGCATCGGTAGCATAGGGGCTTTCTGGAAAACGGTTAAGGAGTTCATTGAAGGTGGCAAAGGAGTTGCGCGCTGTGCCCGGATCCCGCTTGGTGTCATCGGTGGGAATAAACTGGTCGATAAAGCCTTTGCTTTGCACAAATGAAGCCAGACCCTTGAGGTAGAAGGCATAGTCCACATTGGGATGTTGTGGGTGCAGGCGAATAAACCGGTCTGCTGAGGCAATGGCCGCCTCATAATCCCCCATTTTATAGTATGCATAGATCAACTCCAGCTGAGCCTGCTCGGCATACTCCCCAAAGGGATATTGTGCTTCAAGTGCTTCCAGGTTGCTGATGGCTTTTTCCCAGGATCCAAAGCCGAGATCTTTCTGGATGATGTCGTAAAAATCCCTCTCAGTGTAGTCGGCAGTATAGGACGGATCGTCATCCTTCTCTTTGCCCTTGTTCAGCCAGGCACAACTGCAGAGCGTCAGTGAAACAAGAATGACAATGAAAGTAGGGAATCGCATGGGAAGGTAAAATCCTGATGTAGGCTGGCAAAAAGAGTTTTTTGTTCGCTGGTGCAATGGCTGTAAGATGGGCTATTTAACCACAGCCTGACTGGAATCAAAACCTCAATGATCGAACCTATCGTGCTCAATGCCACGGTCCCCGAACACATGGCTGGCGCCCGCCTGGACCAGGTGGCGGCGGAGTTGTTCAGCAGTTATTCCCGCTCGCGTTTGCAAAAGTGGATCAAGGATGGGGAGCTGTTGGTGGATGGCAAATCCTGCCGTCCTAGGGACAGACTGTTTGGTGGTGAACAGCTTTCGGTAAAAGCATTGCTAGAGCCCGAGGGAGAATGGCTTGCCGAGGCAATTGAGCTGGATATCTGCTATGAAGATGAAGATATTCTGGTCATCAATAAGCCCGCGGGACTGGTGGTACACCCGGCAGCAGGTAATTATCAGGGAACCCTGTTAAACGGTGTGCTTCACTATCTGCCGGCCAATGAAAACATTCCCCGCGCCGGAATTGTGCATCGATTGGATAAGGAGACCTCGGGTTTGATGGTGGTGGCAAAAACACTGGTGGCGCACCAATCCTTGGTCAAGCAGTTGCAGGCGAAAACCGTCAGTCGGGAATATCTGGCCATTGTGCAGGGCGTGATGACCGGGGGTGGCACGGTAGACAAGCCGATTGGCCGCCATCCACAGGCGCGCACCAAAATGGCGGTGCTGGATTTTGGTGGCAAGGAGGCTGTCAGTCACTATCGGGTCATTGAACGGTTTCCTGCGCATACCTTAATCAGGGTGAAACTGGAAACTGGGCGTACGCACCAGATAAGGGTTCACATGGCAAGCATAGGCTACCCTCTCGTAGGAGATTCAACCTATGGGGGGCGCCTCAAGTTGCCCAAAGGCTCAACACAGGAATTACACGATGCACTGCGTGCCTTTAGGCGTCAGGCATTGCATGCAACTCAACTGGCGCTGTCTCACCCGGTCAGCGGTGAACATATGGAATGGCAGGCCCTGCCTCCGGAGGACTTTAACCGACTTTTTGCGATGTTAAAGACTGATGCGCAGCAACGAGATCAACGAGAGTAACGTGTGTCGGTAATTATTCCCGACTGGCCATGCCCGGCATGCATCCGGGCTTATGCCACCAGGCGGCGAGGTGGCGTGTCTAGTCCGCCCTGGAATTCGCTCAACCTGGCGTATCACGTCGGGGATAATCCCATCGCGGTGCAACAGAACTGGCAGATGCTGTCTGCGTTATTGCGGTTCCCTTCTACGCCTCAATTGCTTGAGCAGGTGCATGGCACAGACGTGGTAGATGCCTCCGATAACGGTACCTTTCAGCGAGCGGATGGTTGTTACAGTAATCAGCCGGGTGTGATTTGTACGGTTATGACGGCAGATTGTCTGCCGATCCTTGTGTGCAATCGTCAGGGTACAGAGGTGGCTTCCCTCCACGCGGGATGGCGAGGTCTGGCGGATGGGATAATCGCAAACGGAATCGCCCGTTTTAGTAGCCCACCAGAACAACTGATGGCCTGGCTGGGGCCTGCCATCAGTCAGGCGTTTTTTGAGGTGGGGGAAGACGTCTACGAGGCATTCATGAAGAATGAGGCTCTGTGGGGATCGCGCCTGGAACTGGAAAGCTGCTTCCGTACTACCCGACCTGATCACTGGCAATGTGACCTCTATGCGCTGGCTCGTTTGGCTCTGAAAGCACTGGGTGTCAGGGGAATCTATGGCGGGCAATTTTGCACATTTGCTGATGCTGATCTGTTTTATTCTTACCGTCGTGATGGCCAGACAGGCCGTATGGCCAGCTTGATCTGGATCAGTTAAAACCAACCTTATCCTTGAAATGGGTATTGTCGCCCCAACCTTCACTGCTATAGAAACAGTTGAGGTTGACTATGCGATTTGATCGATTTACCAGTCACTTACAGAATGCAATTTCTGATGCCCAGTCTATGGCGGTGGGCAGGGACAATAGTGCCCTGGAGCCGGTCCATGTGATGCTTTCGTTACTTGATCAGCAGGGTAGTTCACTCAAGCCCATGTTCGCTCAGGCGGGCTTTAATGTCGCGGGCTTGAAAGAGGAGCTGACGCAAACGCTTGAGCAGTTGCCAAAAATTCAAAACCCAACCGGGGAAATAGCCATTTCTCCGGAATTGGGCAGGTTGTTTAATTTGGCTGACAAAGTAGCCCAGCAACAGGGCGACCAGTACATCTCCAGCGAGGCCTTGGTGCTTGCTGCTTTTGACGATAAAGGTGGACTGGGCAAGTCATTATCGAAATTTGGCGACAAAGCCAAGTTCAAGGCAGTTGTGGAAAAAATTCGAGGGGGTGAAGCCGTGATGGACCCGGAAGCAGAGGGCAGCCGACAAGCCCTGGAAAAATACACTATTGACCTGACTGAGCGTGCGGAACAGGGCAAGCTGGATCCGGTGATCGGTCGCGATGATGAAATTCGTCGTACTATCCAGGTGCTGCAGCGTCGGACGAAAAACAACCCGGTATTGATCGGTGAGCCCGGTGTAGGTAAGACCGCCATCATCGAAGGAATGGCACAACGGGTTGTGAACGGCGAGGTGCCCGAAGGACTGAAAGACAAGCGAATTCTTTCTCTGGATCTGGGTGCATTGTTGGCCGGGGCGAAGTTTCGGGGTGATTTTGAGGAGCGCTTGAAGTCGGTACTCAAAGAACTTTCGAAACAGGAAGGGCGCATCATTCTCTTTATTGACGAACTGCACACCATGGTTGGCGCAGGTAAAGCCGAGGGAGCGATGGATGCGGGCAATATGCTGAAGCCCGCCTTGGCCCGCGGTGAGCTGCATTGCGTGGGTGCCACTACTCTGGATGAGTATCGTCAGTTTATTGAGAAGGATGCCGCTCTGGAGCGTCGTTTCCAGAAGGTCCTGGTGGATGAACCAAATGAAGAAGATACCATCGCCATTTTGCGTGGTTTGAAGGAGCGTTATGAGGTGCACCACGGTGTAGATATCACCGACTCCGCCATTGTCGCTGCTGCCAAGCTATCTCAGCGCTATATCACTGACCGCCAGTTACCGGATAAGGCCATTGACCTTGTGGATGAGGCGGCCAGTCGCATCCGTATGGAGATTGACTCCAAGCCTGAGGAGATGGATCGATTGGAGCGACGCCTGATCCAACTCAAAATGGAACGGGAAGCCGTGAAGAAGGAGGAGGACGAGGCCTCGCGCAAGCGGCTGGAAAAAATCGAGAAAGATATTGAAGAGATTGGCAGGCAATATGCCGACCTCGAAGAAATATGGAAAGCTGAAAAAGCATCCCTTCAGGGCGCTGCCCAAATCAAGAGTGATCTGGAACAGGCGCGTATAGATATGGATGCGGCCCGTCGTGCCGGGGATTTGGCAAAAATGTCCGAGCTTCAGTACGGAAAAATACCTGAGCTGGAAAAGCAGCTGGCTTCTGCCGGTGAGGTAGAGGCAAGGGAAACCCACCTGTTGCGCAATAAAGTGACTGAAGAGGAAATTGCTGAAGTCGTTTCCAAGTGGACGGGTATTCCGGTTTCAAAAATGCTGGAAGGCGAGCGCGAAAAATTACTGCGGATGGAAGATGTGCTCCATAAGCGGGTAATCGGCCAGCAAGAGGCAGTTGTGGCGGTTTCCAACGCCGTGCGTCGCAGTAGGGCGGGTCTGTCAGACCCCAATCGTCCCAATGGCTCATTCCTGTTTCTCGGACCCACCGGGGTGGGTAAAACGGAGTTGTGCAAGACGTTGGCGGAGTTCCTGTTTGATAGTCAGGATGCCATGGTGCGCATCGATATGTCCGAGTTTATGGAAAAACACTCTGTGGCTCGACTGGTGGGAGCGCCCCCCGGTTATGTGGGCTACGAAGAAGGTGGTTACTTGACCGAAGCGGTGCGCCGCAGGCCCTATTCCGTGCTGTTGCTGGACGAAGTGGAAAAGGCCCATCCTGATGTTTTCAACATCCTGCTGCAGGTATTGGATGATGGGCGTCTTACCGATGGCCAAGGCCGCACAGTTGACTTTCGCAACACGGTTGTCGTCATGACATCCAACCTTGGATCAGATCGCATACAGGCTGTGGTAGAAGATCGCTCCTTCGACACCATTAACTTTGATGGCGGTGAGACAGCTTTAGGCGATGACGATTCAACCACCAATGAAAACCGCTACCAGGCGATGAAAGATGCAGTGATGGAGGTTGTGACGGGTCATTTCCGTCCAGAATTTATCAACCGGATTGATGAAGTTGTTGTCTTCCATCCGTTGGGTAAAGGCCAGATCCGTGGCATTGCTGAGATTCAGCTGGGGATCTTGACGAAACGGTTGGCGGAGCAGGATTTGTCACTGGATCTCTCTGAAGAAGTGATGGACAAAATTTGTGAGGCTGGCTTTGACCCGGTTTATGGTGCGCGACCGCTGAAGAGAGCGATACAGCAGTTACTGGAAAATCCGCTGGCTCAGGAAGTGCTGGCTGGTCACTATGCTTCGGGAAATACCATCAGTGTCAAAATGTCCGGGGACGACATTGTTTTTTCTGCTGAGTGATGGGCAAAAAAGGTGGAAGGGGGTACCTTCCACCTCTTTTGTTGCGTGCTAATTACTGACAGAATTCCTTGACCTGATCTCTGGATTTCTTCAGCCAATCCTGACGTTCTTCTTCCGTCATATAACGCTGCTCACCTTTTTCTTCATCATCATAAAGAATACGTGTGCGGTGAGTCAGTGTGTCGAGGTTCTTTCTAGCTCGATCGCAGTCCTCGGCTCTTCTGGCTTTTTCTGCCGCCAGTACTTCTGGTGACTTGGGCAAAGGTGCTTTTTCAGCTTGTTTGTCCTCAGGTTCTTTAGAGGTTTCTTCGTCAGTTTCTTCTGTTGATTCGGTTTCTTCTGAATCAGACTTTTTTGATTTCAACTTGATTGTCTCAGGGGTACCTTCAAGCGGGGGAGTCTCAGAATAATGCCAGGAGCCATTTTCATCCTGCCATTTATAAATTTTTGCGGCATGTAGTGGCAGGCACAGGGCCAAGGCCAGGAGTGTTCCAATCAATTTGCTTGCAGTGCTCATATCCTTAAACCTTTTAAAGCTGTCAATCCCAGGGCACATTTTTTCCATCATAGCGGATTTAACCTCGCAATGTTGAGTACCTGCTTGCAAATAATAAGCAAATTTCAAAGGCCCAACATAGCTAACCACTTGACTGATAGAGAATAAATGAATACAGTCTGCTGCTCAGCAAGTACAGTCTATGTTCTTGCGCGCTGGGTTAGCCAGCTTGCCAAGTGAACGAAAACAGCGTTCGCCGGGCATCCAGACAGGACCGTTTACCCACGGGCCTGACGCACCGAATACCACGTTTATCGTCGGTCGCGTATTTGCACTCTGCATACCTGTGATGTCACAGCGGTTGTTGCTTTCGTTGATTGGCGAGCAACCCGGTGTTGTGTTTTTCGACATTTAGAGGATTTGCACAGTGGAACAACTGTCTGGTGGTGAAATCGTCGTTCGTGCGTTGAAGGATGCCGGCGTCAAGCATATCTGGGGTTATCCTGGCGGTGCAGCGCTGCATATCTACGATGCGCTATTCCAACAATCTGATGTACAACATCTACTGGTCCGTCACGAGCAGGCTGCTGTTCATGCGGCTGATGGCCACGCCCGTTCAACTGGTGAAGTGGGTGCTGTGCTGGTGACCTCTGGGCCCGGAGCAACTAATGCCATTACTGGCATTGCCACGGCTTATATGGACTCCATCCCGATGGTGGTTATCTCTGGCCAGGTTCCCTCTGCCAAAATCGGTGAAGATGCTTTTCAGGAGACCGATATGGTGGGCATCTCCCGTCCCATCGTAAAACACAGTTTCCTGGTGAAGGATCCCAGCGAAATAGCAGGGGTCATTGCAAAAGCCTTTTTTATTGCGAGTTCTGGTCGTCCCGGCCCCGTTGTCGTGGATATTCCCAAGGATATCACTGATCCCAATATCAAGGTCCCCTACGAATATCCTGACAAGATCAAGATCCGTTCCTATCAGCCCACGACCAAGGGCCATACCGGACAGATCAAACGCGCTGTGAAGACGTTGCTGGCTGCCAAGCGCCCGGTAATTTATAGCGGTGGTGGTGTGGTTTTGGGTGACGCATCCAGTCAGCTGACTGAACTGGCGAAAATGCTCAATGCGCCGGTGACCAATACCTTGATGGGTCTTGGTGCCTACCCGGGTTCAGATCGTCAGTTTCTGGGCATGCTCGGAATGCACGGCACCTTTGAGGCGAACACAGCGATGCACCATGCCGATGTGATTCTGGCAGTGGGTGCACGTTTTGATGACCGGGTCACCAATACCATCAGCAAATTCTGTCCGTCTGCCACCATTATTCATATTGATGTGGACCCTACCTCTATCGCCAAAACGGTGTCGGCGGATATTCCCATTGTTGGTGCCTGTGATGTGATCCTGCAGGAAATGATCGATCAACTGGAGCACAGCGGCAAAACCACTGACAAAGAAGCCATGGCCGAGTGGTGGAAGCAGATTAATGAGTGGCGTGATCGACACGGGCTATACACACAATCCCGTTATGAGCCTAGCAGCGGCAACCTGATCAAGCCGCAGGATGTCATTAAGGCCCTCTACAAGGTCACTGGAGGCGACGCCTTTGTAACCTCTGATGTGGGTCAGCATCAGATGTTTGCAGCCCAGTATTACCTGTTTGATAAGCCCCGTCGCTGGATTAACTCCGGTGGCCTGGGGACGATGGGTTTTGGGCTGCCTGCTGCCATGGGTGTTCAACTGGCACATCCCGAGGCGATGGTGGCTTGTGTCACCGGTGAAGGCAGTATCCAGATGTGTATTCAGGAACTGTCCACCTGTACCCAGTACGGCTTGCCGGTGAAAATCATCAACCTCAATAATCAGGCGTTGGGCATGGTGCGTCAGTGGCAGGATATGCAGTACAGCAGCCGCTACTCCTCCAGTCTGTACGAAGACTCTCTGCCGGACTTTATCAAGCTAGCAGAAGCCTACGGGCATGTAGGCATGAAAGTGACGCACTTCGATGACCTGGAAAGCAAGATGGCAGAGTGTTTTGCATTGAAAGATCGTGTGGTGTTCATGGATATCTATGTGGACCGTTCAGAGCATGTCTATCCCATGCAGGTGGCCCCCAACGGCTCCATGCGCGATATGTGGCTGAGTAAAACGGAGCGTACCTGATGAGACGTATTATTTCGGTATTGATGGAAAACGAGCCAGGTGCTTTGTCCCGGGTATTGGGGCTGTTTTCCCAACGTGGTTACAACGTTGACAGCCTGACTGTGGCCCCCACAGAAGATCAGACCCTGTCACGCCTGACATTAACCACCCATGGCAACGACCACGTCATCGAACAGATTACCAAGCATCTGCATAAGTTGATCGACGTGGTGAAAGTAGTGGATCTCACGGAAGGCCCCCACATTGAGCGTGAATTGATGCTCCTCAAGGTGAAGGCTCAGGGCGCTCAGCGCGCTGAGATTAAACGGTGTGTGGACATCTTCCGTGGCCAGATTATCGACGTGGGTGCCAGTGCTTATACGGTACAGATTGTCGGTAACAGTGATAAACTCGACGCCTTTATTCAGGCCATCGGCGATGCGGACATTCTGGAAGTTGTCCGCAGCGGCGTATCCGGCCTGGCTCGGGGCGAGAAGTCATTGCACATTTAACAATTTTAGAGAGGGGTCGACCGCAGGTCTGCAGTCGGTACCGCATGGTTTAGTTTGACAAAAACACAGGTGAAACAAATGCAAGTTTATTACGATAAAGACTGCGATCTTTCCATTATCCAGGGCAAGAAAGTGGCCGTTATTGGCTATGGTTCCCAGGGCCACGCCCACGCGCTTAATCTGAAAGATTCCGGCGTCGATGTCACCGTGGGCCTGCGCCCCGGTTCAGCGTCAGCGGCAAAAGCAGAAAAAGCAGGTCTGGCAGTTAAAAGTGTGCCGGAAGCCGTCGCAGCAGCAGATCTGGTGATGATCCTGACTCCAGATGAGTTCCAGTCCCAGCTCTATAAAAACGAGATTGAACCGAACCTGAAACAGGGTGGCACTCTGGCTTTCGCCCACGGTTTTGCCATTCACTATAATCAGGTGGTGCCCCGTGCCGATCTGGACGTGATCATGATTGCACCGAAAGCTCCAGGCCACACCGTGCGCAGTGAATTCACCAAGGGTGGTGGTATTCCCGATCTGGTGGCTATTTTCCAGGATGCTTCCGGTAATGCCAAAAATGTCGCCTTGTCTTACGCCTGTGGCGTTGGCGGTGGTCGTACGGGCATTATTGAGACCACATTTAAAGACGAAACCGAAACTGACCTGTTTGGTGAGCAAGCTGTCCTCTGCGGTGGTTGTGTTGAGTTGGTAAAAGCCGGCTTTGAAACCCTGGTGGAAGCTGGATATGCCCCGGAAATGGCCTATTTCGAGTGTCTCCATGAGCTGAAACTCATTGTCGACCTGATGTACGAAGGCGGCATTGCCAACATGAACTACTCGATTTCCAACAACGCCGAGTACGGTGAATACGTCACTGGTCCAGAAGTGATCAACGACGAGTCACGTGCCGCCATGCGCAATGCACTGAAGCGCATCCAGAATGGTGAATATGCCAAGATGTTCATTTCCGAGGGCGCTACCAACTATCCGTCTATGACGGCTTACCGTCGCAATAATGCTGCACATCAAATTGAACAGGTGGGTGGCCGCCTGCGTGAAATGATGCCTTGGATTGCAGCCAACAAACTGGTTGATAAAGAGAAAAACTAGGTTGCTACGTTTGAGAAAAAACCGCGCCTTGGCGCGGTTTTTTTGTCATGGCCTTTGATGTTTAATGGGTGTTCAGCAAATCCATAGCGTTGGGTGAGGCAATTTCCGGGAAATCATCTATGACAGATCAAGACAATCAGTCCCCCCACAAGGGTGGTGGAAAGTCGACAGCTGGTGTGGCTAGCCAGACCGCGGAGCGCACCCGTCACAAGGGTATCTACTTGTTGCCTAACCTGTTTACCACCGGTGCGCTGTTTGCCGGCTTCTATGCAATTCTGGCGGGTATGGATGGCAAGTTTGAAGCTGCTGCCATTGCCATTTTTGTGGCCATGATATTTGATGGGCTGGATGGTCGTGTGGCCCGCCTTACCAATACCTCCAGCGAATTTGGTGTGCAGTACGACAGCCTTTCTGACATGGTGTCATTTGGCATCGCTCCGGCAGTTGTGGCTTTTAGCTGGATACTCAACGAACTGGGACGAATCGGTTGGGCCGCGGCCTTTATTTATGCCTCCTGTGCGGCATTGCGCCTGGCGCGCTTCAATACCCAGGTTGATTCTGTGGACAGCCGTTATTTCGTCGGCATCGCCAGTCCGACGGCGGCGGCTCTTGTCGCCGGCCTAGTATGGAGTGGCTACGATGCAGAACCCAGCTCCCATTTGGCTGGGCTAGCAGCATTGATCACATCGCTTTCTGGTCTGCTGATGGTGAGTAATCTGCCTTATTACAGTTTTAAGGGGCTGGATTTGAAAGGGCGGGTGCCATTTGTGGTCTTGCTGGGCATTGCCATGGCCATAGTCATTATTACCATCGATCCGGCACGTATCCTGTTCTTCATGGCACTGACTTACGCCCTTTCCTCTCCGGCTGTGTGGCTGTGGAAAAAAATAAAATCTCGTGGACAAACGTCCACCTGAGGGATTTTTGGGCTGGGCGCCTAACAGAGAGGCAAAAGTCACCAACACGGTGGTTTGACTTTGTCCAGTCAGAACATCTTTACCAAGCTGGATTGCGGTAGTCCAAAGTGCTTTGTTATTTGGGTGTAATAACCGTGAATCCTGTTTGCAAATGATCCCTCCCGAAGGGAGAATTCGCGTACCTCATTATTGTCCGGCCCCCCACATATATAGAGTGAACAGGGGCGTACTAGTTGGAGCAGCAATCAATGGACAAGCAACACTTGGTTATTTTCGACACTACCTTGCGTGACGGCGAACAGAGCCCGGGCGCTTCCATGACCAAGGAAGAAAAACTCCGGGTGGCCAAAGCACTGGAAAAATTGCGGGTGGATGTGATTGAGGCGGGATTTGCCGTTTCCAGCCCTGGTGATTTTGAGGCGGTAAAATCCATTGCCGAAACGGTTAAGGATTCCACCGTGTGCAGCCTTGCCAGAACCACTCACCTGGACCTTGAGCGGGCTGCTGAAGCTCTGAAAAAGGCAAATTCCGGGCGTATTCACACATTTATCGCAACATCGCCCATCCACATGAAGTACAAGTTACAGATGACCCCTGATCAGGTGGTTGAGCAAGCGGTGTCCGCAGTGAAACTGGCGAGAAACATGATTGGTGATGTCGAGTTCTCCCTGGAAGATGCGAGCCGCTCCGAGTTTGACTTTATGTGCCGAATTATCGAGCAGGTGATTAACGCGGGGGCTGGCACCATCAACCTACCCGATACCGTGGGTTATGGTTTCCCTGAGGAATATGCCGAGACGGTTGGCAAATTGATTGAAACCATCCCTAATGCTGACAAGGCAATTTTTTCTGTACATTGCCACAACGACCTGGGGTTAGCTGTATCAAATTCTCTGGCGGCTGTGATGAAGGGTGCTCGCCAAGTGGAATGTACCATTAACGGACTGGGGGAGAGGGCCGGTAATGCCGCGTTGGAAGAAGTGGTGATGGCCGTGCGTACGCGCAAGGATATTTTTCCAGTTGAGACACGTATTGATACCACACAGATTGTTCCCACCTCCCGGCTGGTATCGAGCATTACCGGTTTTCCGGTTCAACCCAACAAGGCCATCGTGGGTGCCAATGCCTTTGCCCATGAATCCGGTATTCACCAGGACGGTGTGCTCAAGTTTAGAGAAACCTACGAGATCATGAGAGCCCAGGACGTGGGCTGGAGCACCAACAAAATAGTGTTGGGCAAACTGTCCGGACGGGCTGCATTTTCAGCGCGCCTCGAAGAGCTGGGTATTCAGTTCGAGAGCAAGGCCGACCTGAATGAGGCATTTGTACGCTTCAAGGAGCTGGCGGATAAAAAACGCGAGATTTACGACGAAGATCTGCAGGCATTGGTTTCTGAAATCCAGGTGGGTGAAACCACAGGCGAGCAAATTACTCTCGGCGATCTGGAGGTGATTTCGAAGACGGGGCAGGCTCCCCACGCCGAACTCACCCTGAACTTTAAAGGGGAGAATTACCGTTCCACTGCTGAGGGTGATGGGCCAGTAGACGCGGTGTTCAAGGCCATTGAAAAACTCACCAAAAGCGAAGCGGAATTAAAGTTGTACCTCGTCAATGCGGTGACTGAAGGCACAGACTCCCAAGGAGAGGTGACAGTTCGTCTGGAAAAAGGGGGGCGCATTGTCAATGGCCAGGGTGCGGATACCGATATTCTCGTCGCCAGTGCCAGGGCTTACCTGAATGCACTGAACCTGCTGGAAAGTCCGGACCGCCTTCATCCTCAGCTTGGCGGCGTGTAAAAGGTAACGGGGATGTCGGCAAATCTGCGTGACTGGTATCTGGATACGCTGGGGGTGGTGCAATATCGCCCCAGGGAAGACGGGGTAGCTGATATCCCCTTTCCTGTGGATATAGAGCCGCAGCTGGAGCCAAGGCCACAGTTGGTATCAAAGCCACAGGCAAAAACAGTCAATGCAGAGGACATTCCACCTGTTTGGGATGCCGCTCCGGAAACCAGCCCGGATAAAGTTGTCAGCAAAGAGAGCCCTCAAAAGGTAGAAGATTCTCCGGTTCAGTCAGATTCAGCCCAGCCGGTTGGCCCTTTCCGCATAGCCTGCTGGCAGCAGGGTGATGACCTGCTGGTGATCCATGCGTTTCCTCCGGGTCATGTTCCCGTGCTGGAAGAAAGGGAGCTTTTGTTTAACCTGTTACGTGCCATAGATCGCCTGGTAACTGAAATGCCTGCTGCCGACTATATTGATTGGCCCCTGACTCCTGGTGAGCCTACCGATTTTCAGGGCGCAAAATCCATGCTCAGTGTTTTTCTAGATACAAGGATTCGCAAATGCGGCGTACTCCGGGTGCTGTTAATGGGAGAATTGCCCGCACGGTTGTTGTTGCCATCTCAAGCTGTAGGGACCCAAGTTGATTTTGAAGCGGTGCTGGGTGAGATAGAGGATTTACCCGGCGGTGCCAGGACGATAGTGATTCCCAGCCTGCAGGATATGTTAACAACGGTCTCATCCAAGCAGGTTGCCTGGCGTGCCCTACAGAAACTGTTGGTGCCCCGTGACTGAGACGCAAACCGTCATACGCCCCATGATGGTTGATGATCTGGATTCTGTGGCCAGCATTGAACAACAGGTCACGCCTCATCCCTGGAGCCGCAAAGAGTTTCAGGACAGCCTGCAAAAACATCGATGCCTGAGCCTTACCCGGGATTCACAAGTGATTGGCTATGCCATTTATACGCTCGTCGTGGGTGAAGCTGAGATCCTCAATATTGCCGTTGCGGAGGAATGGCAGGGCAGAGGTTACGGCCGAATGTTAATGGATGAACTGATTCATTTACTGGGGGTGAAAGCGGAGCGTTTGTTCCTTGAAGTGCGTGCCGACAATTTGCCAGCCCAGAGGCTTTATGAGGATGTCGGCCTCGTGGAAATCTGCGTACGCCGAAATTACTACCAAACCTCCTCAGGCCCTGCAGATGCCATTCTCATGGCCATGGACTTCTGCAATTTTCATTAGCGCTGTTTTGGTCGATGCCCTAACTGTCTAAAAGATAACAATTTGTTTGTGAACAGGTTCACAAACGCCCATCTGTTCACGCCTGAAATACGCCGTTTGTCGTTAAACTCCTTTTCCATGCGGTTTTCAAATGATCAGTTTTCTAGAATCAATGCATTAGAAATAATGCAATAGAAGCAGCAGGTATTGACTAATGGACACCACGGAAGAGTTAGCAGCACAGTCAACGCGTTTTGAGATTGCACAATTACTGCTGGAACGTTTACCCATTTGCATTGGGGTGACTGCGGGTTTCTGTTTGGTCCAGGCGTTCGCCTGGGTTAGCAATCTGTTCAGCTGGCACTTGATCGCCTGGTCAATTTTTTCTATCACTCTGCTTATCGGTAGTTGGTTATTGGTTCGCCGCTTGTCAGAAACCTACAAGTTTTTGGGTATGAATGTCAGGCTTGTTGAAGATATCAACAATCTGGCGGTGGTGTTATCCATTGCCGTGGGGCTTATCTGGTCATCTGCGAGTGTCATTCAGTTCTTTGCCCAGAGCTCTGACCATTGGCTGTACTTCTCAATTATTATTGGTGCAGCTGCCAGTAGCGGTATTCTGTTCAATTACAATATCCGGGCTTCGCTGATCTGTGTGGCCATGGTTATGCTGCCCTGCACCATACAGGTTTACCTGTCTGGCCACGAAAGCGGTCTGTACTTTACAGCCTTTAATCTTATTTACATGGCCACCTTGTATTTAGTCATGATCCAGCTGCATCAGTTGCTGGAAAAAAACGTCTCGTTACGTATGAACAGTGAAGAGTCCGCACGCAAGCGGGCTGAATTGAGCTATCTGTTTGAGCAACATTGGCAAAATGCGCCTTTGGCGGCAGTGCAGTGGGACAAGAACCAGCGCATTATCGATTGGAATCCCAGTGCTGAAAGACTGTTTGGTTATTCCAAACAGGAGGTTATTGGAAAGCAACCAGACTTTTTTGTGCCTGACAGCTCCAGGGAGAAGTCAAACACCATGTGGCATGCGTTGATGCGCAAGAACACTGATGGCAATCTCAGTGTGCATGAGGTTCTGGACAAGAGTGGTGCAGTTAAAATTTGCGAGTGGCACAACACACCGCTATTGAAAGAAGGCAAGCTGATCGGTGTTGCATCGTTTGTTGAAGACATTACCTCTCAGGTAACGGCCAAGGAAATAATCCAGCGGCAGGCAACTGTGGACACACTGACTTCATTACCTAATCGTCGCCGCATGATGGAAGAATTGGATTGTGCAATTTCGCGCTCCCAACGTCACAAACAATTTGGCGCAGTCATTTTTCTCGACCTGGATCACTTCAAGGACATTAACGATACCCAGGGCCATCATATGGGTGATCTGGTGTTGCAGTATTTCGCCGAGCTGCTGCGTAAGGCTGTTCGCACTGAAGACGTAGTGGCGCGTTTTGGTGGTGATGAATTTGTCATTCTGGTTCAGGACCTGGGAGAAAAACCTCAAGAGGCGCGCGCTAAGGTGTTAACCATCGCCGATAAGATTATGGAAATGGGAAAAACCGCCTGTAAACAGGAAGGCCTGGAATATGAAATTGAAGTTAGCGGCGGCATTGTTATGTTCAGGGGCAACCATTACAGCTCTAATGACCTGCTGAAGCAGGCTGACCTCGCCATGTACAAAGTGAAAAACTATGGGCGCAAGGGTTTCAGCTTCTACGATGACTCCATGGCGGTTGAGGCCGAGTATCGAGTCACCATGATACGTGAGCTGCGTCAGGGCATTGAAAATGGTGAGTTTGAGTTGCATTTTCAGCCGTTGATGAACATATCAGGCAATCTTGTCTTTGCCGAAGCCCTGTTGCGCTGGAAGCGGCCTTCACAGCGAATCGTCCCTGCTGGGGAATTTATCGACTTCATGTCCTCATTGCCTATGATGACAGAGGTTGGTGTCTGGGTGTTCGATTCGGTGTGTGCACAAATTCAAACGTGGAAAAATGAGGGTCACTGGCGTTCTGACTGCGCTATTTTCGTCAATATCAGCCCGAAACAGTTTGAAGATGAGCAGTTTGCCCGGCAGGTAAAACAGACCATCAAAAAATATGATATTAACCCCCAACAACTTGTCCTGGAAATTACCGAGGAAAGCCTGATCAATAACCTTGATCGTGTGCATGGGCAACTTATGGAATTGATTGACTTCGGTTTGCGCATTGCTCTAGATGATTTTGGAACAGGTTATTCCTCGTTGGCCATGTTGCAGAAACTGCCGGTACAGTTTGTGAAGCTCGACCGAGAATTTATCAACGATCTGAGCTCATCTAAAGATACCTATTCCATCGTCATGGCGGTTATCAAGCTGTGTCATATTCTGTCCCTGGAAGTGATTGCAGAGGGTGTGGAGACGGAGGAACAGCACACGATCCTGAAGCAACTGGGGTGTAATTACTTTCAGGGGTATTACTTTGACAAACCCATGGAAGCAGCTGCCTTCACTCAGTTGATTAATAAGTCAGAATCTGCTGAAGAGTGTGAAAAATCGCCACATCTGAAAGTGGTCAGCTGAGTATTTTTCCCGGTACAACCTCAACATTAGACAGGGTATAGTTAGGCCAATTGTCCCGGGGGTTATCCGTGGTAAAAATTCCAGTTGGTATCAGTGCCTGTCTGATGGGTGATGAGGTCCGCCATAACGGTGGACACAAGCGAGATGCCTATATCAATGGCACGCTGTCGTCTTTTTTTTCCTTTCACCATTTCTGTCCCGAAGTTGGTATTGGTCTGGGTGTGCCCAGGCCCGCTATCAGGTTGCTGGCGACAGATCGAGGTATTCGGGCGGTGGGTAGTCGGGATTCGGGTCTTGATGTGACAGATCAACTGGTCGGATACAGTCGGGAGCAATTTCCCCTGATTGAACAATGTTCTGGCATGATTGTGAAAAGAGCTTCCCCCAGTTGCGGTATGGAGCGGGTCAAGGTCTACAACGACAAGAATATGCCGCACCCCGAGGGGAGCGGTGTGTTCGCCGCGGCCATTATGGATAAATTTCCTCTCCTACCCATGGAGGAGGAAGGCAGACTGGGCGACCCGGGATTGCGGGAAAATTTTGTGCAGCGGGTTTTCATCTATCACCGTTGGCGAACGGAATACGCCAACGAACTGACAGTAAAAAAGCTGACCGAGTTTCATGCCAGGCATAAATTGATTTACATGAGCCACGATCAAAATCGTTCCCGTGAATTGGGGCGAATTGCTGCTTCCGCCCGCAATGATAATCTCGAACATGTGGCTGCTGAATATATTGCTCTTGCGATGGCTACCCTGAAAAAAGTCGCGAGCCGCAAGAATCACGTCAATGTATTGCAACATATTCAGGGTTATCTCAAGAAACAGCTGGATACTGATGATAAGCAGGAGCTGGTAGAGGTATTTGAGAGGTATCGCTTGGGGGAAATCCCGCTTATCGTGCCGATTACCCTGCTTAGGCACCATTTTCGAAAAGTGCCGGACGACTATATCGACCAATCCTGGTATATGAATCCCTACCCGGAAGAACTCAAATTGCGCAATCTGGTATAAACGTTGAAGAGTACAGAGAAAAATAAAAGAAACATTCCGGTATTACTCATCGTTCTGGATATGATCGGGGCAGTATTCGCTGCCATGGGCATTCTGGGCTTGATGGGAGAGGGTGCTCTGGAAGATTACCTGCTGTTGGCCGGTGGCATCTTGCTGATGACACCACTGGTCTTGCATATTTTAAACCGGGTGCGCAGCCGCTAGGGCTGCAGCACTAAAATAGGAATCATCTACATGGAATTTGAGCTTGCGACCTGGCACTGGTTGGTGCTGGGGATCCTTCTTGTGATTATGGAAATCTTCATTCCCAGTTTCACCGTTCTGTGGTTTGGTCTGGGTGCGTTGGTGGTCGGAGTGACGCTGTGGCCCTTGCCCGAGTTGCCTCTGGCGGCGCAATTACTTATCTGGATTGTCGCTTCTTGCCTGTTCGCAATTCTGTGGTTCAAGTATTTCAAGCCACGCATGATCGATAAAACCACGGCGGGTATTGCCCGGGAAGCGGCTGTGGGCGAGTCGGGACAGGTAATTAAAGTGCCCGCCGGAGAAAGACGTGGTGTGGTGCGCTTCGCCATTCCTATCCTGAGTGCTGATGAATGGGAATTTATCTGTGAACAGGATGTTGCTGTGGGCGATCGTGTGTTTATCAAAGAGTTTTCGGGAAATACTCTGATCGTCGTTAAGCTGGATTAACAGCCGCTGAAATACCTTTCCGCGGTAGCTAGGTACGAATTAAATTAAGTCCCTTGAAAGGAGATCAAAATGGAAGGGTCTATTGTTCTTTTTGCATTACTTTTGTTGGTGGTTATCACAATTGCTCTGGGTGTCAGGATCGTCTCCCAGGGTAGCAAGCACGTGGTTCAAAGGTTGGGTAAGTACCATAAAACCCTGCCGCCAGGTCTGAACATCATCATTCCTTATGTCGATACAGTGGCCTACAAGGTGTCCACCAAGGACATTGTTCTCGATATCCCATCACAAGAGGTTATCACCAGGGATAACGTGGTGATCATTGCTAACGCCGTGGCCTACATCAACATTGTGTCCCCCGAAAAGGCGGTTTATGGGGTAGAGGACTATGAGCTGGCCATTCGCAATCTCGTCCAGACATCTCTGCGTTCCATCGTTGGCGAGATGGACCTGGATGATGCCCTGTCTTCCCGTGATCAGATCAAGAGTAAGCTGAAAACCTCCATATCTGACGATATTGCCGACTGGGGTATCACCCTGAAAACCGTAGAAATTCAGGATATCAATCCCTCCGGCACCATGCAGCAAGCTATGGAAGAGCAGGCCGCTGCAGAGCGTCAGCGGCGGGCAACGGTCACCCGCGCAGATGGTGAGAAAACCGCGGCTATTCTGGAAGCGGAAGGGCGCCTTGAGGCATCACGACGGGATGCGGAAGCCAAGGTTGTGTTGGCTACAGCTACCAAAGAGGCGATTGAGAAAGTGACCGCCGGTATCCAGGATAAAGAATTACCAGCGGTATATCTGCTCGGCGAGAAGTACGTTGAAGCCATGCGCGGAATTGCCGAGTCTGAAAACGCCAAGATGGTGGTGTTGCCCGCAGATATTCCCGCCGCTGTCCGCGGTCTGATGGGTGCCCAAAAATAACCAATTCAGGTCAACCGGTTGCGCTGTAGCACGTTATATTGGTTGTGTGGCCAAACAAATGGTATTTCCATGTTGAAGATTACCCCTTTGCTCGTCGCAGTGATGTTGCTGGCCGCTTGCAGCCATTACGGCGCATCCTCAGGAGCTGACAGCAGTGGCATCATCATTGATCGTCAGGGCGTGGATATGTCTAGGTATTACAGCGATCTCAATGAGTGTCAGGGCTATGCGTCCGAAGTGCGTGTGGCCGAGCGCACGGCTACTTCGACTGCCGGGGGCGCAGTGGTAGGTGGTATTATCGGAGCCGTGGTCGGGGACAGTGATACCGCCAAGCGCGGTGCGGGTGTTGGTGCGGTCACTGGAGCCATCAAAGGCGTTTCATCGGGTTCTCGGGAACGTGAACGGGTGGTGAAAAATTGTCTCCGTGGTCGCGGCTACCGGGTACTTAATTGACTCTTGGAGATCTGTTAGTCCATTAATAGTAGTGGGAAAGGTAGCTGTTCCAGCAGCTCAAACCACTGTCTTTCCGTCAGGTTCGTCAGCAGGTCCTTTGGCATTAATACCAGTGATGCAGAATTGAGTCTCAGGGCACGGAGTTGTTCGGGACGTGTGGATGATACAGCCTGAAAATGCCACCGTACGTCCTCTATTGACAGTTTCCCAGTGATCTCTGCGGGTAGAGGCGTCTCACTGACAATAGTGATGTCGGACACCATGCCGTTGGCCGCCAGCAGTCGTGCTACTTCCAGCATGCGCTCGAAAATACCGGAATTCTCGTAGATCAGTACCAGTTGCCTTAGCTGTAGGGTTACCTGCTTTCTAGTTAGGCTTTTGCGGCTACGACCGGGGAGAAAAACATCGCATCCCTGAATAGACAGGGACTGTATGGCAACTTTTCCACTTTCCAC
Organism: Porticoccus litoralis; assembly: GCF_030676955.1. Classification (NCBI taxonomy): domain Bacteria; kingdom Pseudomonadati; phylum Pseudomonadota; class Gammaproteobacteria; order Cellvibrionales; family Porticoccaceae; genus Porticoccus; species Porticoccus litoralis. The sequence continues at coordinate 152,249 of NZ_JAUUUU010000004.1, forward strand.
AGCAAAGGTGCATTCTAGTTTGTCCCGAGCGCTCAGTTCCTCCAGCAGGTGGCGGGCCTGGGCACTGGCAAGCCGGTTGATGCGTAGCAATTCTTCAGGATCCAGTATTCGCTCTTCAGCTGATAGGTAATTAATCTCGGTAGAAAAGGGCAGCCCTGCCGCTGACATCAACTGGCTGTCTTCAATGTAAAGGCCTGACAGGGTGGCATCCAGTCGACGGGCGATGCTGACCAAGGTTGACAGCCCGGCATCCGTGGCACTGTGCATGTCCAGTGCGATCAGAATATGACGCCTGGCGCTACTCATCACCGTCTTCGTCCCCCTTGTCGTGGGCCGCATATTTTTTCGCAGCAGCTATCCACGCCTCAACCTTAGCGGCCACCCGACCATTCACTGATTCTGCCGGGTATTGGCTCAGGGTGTTTTGCACACCGGCATCGAGCCCGGTGAGCAATGACAGTGCTTCATCAATTGTCGAGATGGCATAAATATGGAAGCGACCCTCTGTGACGGCATCAATGACACGTCTGTCCAGCATCAGGTGCTGGGTGTTGGCGGAGGGCATAACAACTCCCTGGCTACCTGTAAGACCGCGGGCCTGACAGATGTCGAAGAAGCCTTCAATTTTCTGGTTGATACCCCCGATGGCCTGTACCTGCCCATGCTGGTTGATCGAGCCGGTGACAGCCAGCTCCTGCCGGATCGGTATATCGGCGATGGCTGACAGCAATACGGTAATTTCCGCGACAGAGGCGCTGTCTCCCTCAACCCCGCCGTATGACTGCTCAAACACCAGACTGGCAGAGATGGGTAAAGGTCGGTCTCTGGCAAAACGGCTGGCAATAAAGGCTGACAAAATCAGTACGGCCTTGGAGTGAATGTTGCCGCCGAGTTTGACCTCCCGCTCAATATCCACCACCTTGCCACTGCCTAGGCGTGCCTGGGCGGTTATCCGCGTTGGCTGACCAAAGGCATACCCCCCCAACAGGAAGACCGAGAGGCCATTAATCTGGGCCACCCGGGTGCCACTGGTGGCAACCAGCTGGATATCCCGCAGGATACTTTCGTGGATACGCTCCCGGAACTGGTCCATGCGTCGAGTGGCTGCATCGACGGCCTGTTGCAGGTGCTCGGCAGAAATGTGCTCAGCACCCGCCACACCCGCGTAATAATCGCTTTCACACAGTAGGTCTGTGAGTCTGTTCAGGTGCAGCGGTAGTTTTTCAGCATCTTCAAGCATTCGCGATCCCTGTTCGATCACCCGTGCCACAGCAGCGGTATCCAGGGGGCGTAGGGATTTTTTATGTTGTAGTGCAGCGATCAGCCTGGCGTATCCCAGAGTATTTTCTGCGTTGCGTGGTAGGTCTTCCGAGAGGTCCGCCGGTACCTTAAACAACAGGTTAAAATCTGGGTCATAGGCCTGTAGCAGGTAGTAAATCATGCGGTCGCCCAACAGGATAACTTTCAGGTCCAGGGGCACCGGTTGCGGTTCCAGAGACTTGGTGCTGACCAGGCTCAGTAGTTGGTCAATGGATTCAATGCGTATTTCCCGGGACTGCAACGCCCGTTTCAGCGAGTCCCAGGCAAAGGGGTTGGTGAGTACCTTGACGGCGTCCAGCAGCAGGTAACCGCCGTTGGCACGGTGCAGGGCGCCATTCCGGATCAGGGTGAAGTCGGTGGTCAGTGTGCCGAACTGAGCCTCATGCTCCACCCGTCCCATAAGGTTGTTGAGGGAGGGGTTGTCCTCATAGACGATTGGCGGGCTGCAGCTGTCACTGTTATCCACCAGTACATTAACCTTGTACATGGGAAATTCATGCACCCGAGCCTTGAGGTCTTCCGGCATGCTGGATTGGCCTTCTTCCTCCCGAAACTCATCGGCATTTTCAATGACATTCTGTTTTACCTCGCTGAGGAAGCTGACCACTTCCGCATGCTCGCCATAGCGGTTTTCCAGCTCCCGGAAAATCTGATTGACGGCATTCTGGACAATATTCTGGTTGAGTTTTTTCATGCGCTCGCGCCCCTCCTTCATCCAGAGGGGCATTTGCAGGACGACTTCCTTGAGTTCTTCCTTGAGCTCGTTGATTTTGTCTTCGATGGCTTTTTGCTCATCTTCGCTGAGGGCTTCAAACTCTTTCGGGGTGATGATCTCTTCGTTTGCCAGCGGTGCCAGGGTGTAGCCAGTGGGGGTCTGCATCAGGGCAATATCCATCTGCTTGGCCTTGTCCCGCAGGGCTGCAAAAGCTTTCTGCTCGCGATCGCTGTATTCCTCCGAGATCTCGTTGAGGCGTGCCTTGTACTCGGCACTTTGAAAAACCCCGGGAATGGTGACCAGCAGATCCTCGACACATTGCTCCATGTCTTTCTTGAGGCAGGAGGCAATGCCGCAGGGCAGCTTCAGCACTTTCGGCTGTTGGGGGGCACTGAAATTATTGATGTAGCACCAGTCATTGGGGCGGGGGCCTTCGGTAACCTGTTGTTGCAGAAAATCCCTGAGCATTTCATGTTTGCCCATGCCAGAGGAACCCATCACGTAAATGTTGTAACCCTCGTGGCTGATGCCAAGGCCGAAACGCAGTGCCTCCAAGGCTCGATCCTGGCCAAAGTAATTGTCCAGGTGTTCCAGCTCAGTGGTGTCTTTGAAGGGCAGTGTGGCCGGATCACAGCGTCGGTAGAGATGCTCAGCGGGTAGTGCCTGGATGGATTCTTTTTCTGTCACGCTCTGCTCACTTATAGGTATTCTGGTAAATGGTTGCGAATATCCTCGTTTGAGGCCTTGACCAGCTGTAGGTCGAATTCTCCTTGCAGGGCCGCTTTGACATTTTTGTTGAGGTGTTTGTGCAATGCTCCCAGCATTTGCGAAGGCGCTACCAGGTAGAGTTTTCGAAAGTGATCCTGTTCCCGACCCAACGCCAACAGGTCACTGAGCTCCCTGGCAAAAGTGTCCCGCTCCTGCTCTTTGATCGCTGATTTTTCCGCGACGCCGTGACTCCCTGATGGATTGCTGCCGCTCTGTCTTCCCGGCTGATCGCTGACCAGTTCAGAGACCTTGAGGCGGCTTTCACCATGGAGCATGCTTTTCACTTCCACCAGCGGTTCTTTGGAACCGGCGGTATTAAAGATACGTGCCCTTGAGGCGTCGGCAACCAGTACCCAGGTCATCACGATTTCTCCTATTGAGTACGAGTAATTGTGGTGGGTTTATTGCTTAAGCATAGTGTTGATCCGCACGATTGGCACGGGAGGGTAGAAGGAATTTTTAAAGGTTTTGGTGGTAGAGGATCGGGGTGGTTAATGCCTGACCGGTCGTTTTTGAAGTTTGCGCTGTAGGGTGCGGCGGTGCATGCCGAGACTGCGTGCTGTGGCGGAGATATTGCCGTCGTTCTCGGCCAGCACACGCTGGATATGTTCCCATTCCAGTCGTTCAACCGACGGTGGTGTTTCATTAATGGGTATTTCTGGGTTTGGCTGTGTGCCCTCGAATGCTGCCAGGATGTCGTCTACAGATGCGGGCTTGCAGAGGTAATTGCTGGCACCCATTTTGATGGCTTCTACGGCAGTGGAAATACTCGAGTAACCGGTCAGGATGAGCACTTCGATAGCTGGATTCAGGGTCTTCAGTTCCGGAAGCAGGTTAAGGCCAGATTCGCCGTCCAGTTTCAGATCTACCACCGCCTTGTCAGGTTGATTTTCACGGCAAAGGGCAAGGGCTTCCTCGCCAGTGTTAGCGGTAAAAACCCGGTAGCCACGTCGTGTCATAGCTCGGGTCAGGATACTGGCAAAGGTCGCATCATCGTCGACAATCAGCAGGGTTGGTTGAGTCATGGTAAGTCCAGGTTTCAGGACTGTGATGTTAGCGGCAGAATCACCCGGGTGACAGTGCCGCCGCCATCGCCGGGGCTGATACTGACATTACCGCCATAGCGGTCGAGGGTGGCCCGGGAGAGGAAAAGCCCCAGTCCCATGCCATCCGGCTTGCTGGAATTAAAGGGTTTACCCAGTTTTTCCTTTAGCGATGGTTCAATACCTGCGCCAAAGTCACGGATACATAACTCCAGAGCCTGGTCATCCCAACCCGCCTCGACTTCGACGCGCTCCGGGCTTACATCGGCTGCATTGTTCAGCAGGCTGGTGAGGGATTGAGCGATGGTGGGGTGGAACCGTGCTGTCTGTTCCGACAGCTCATCCGCGTAACGGATATGTGCCTGTACTCGGGGCCGCATAACCTGCCAGCGTTCAAACAGCTTGTCCAGGTAAGTCCGCAGAGAGATCGCTTGCTGGGTTTCACCGCCCCCTTCCGCTGTGGCAACAAGCGCCTTCAGGGTTGTTCGGCACTGCGCCAGTTGCTGTTGCAGGATAACCAGATCCTCGCGATGGGAGGAGGGCTCTTCGAGCATTTCATCCACTAGAATTTTCATGGTGTTTAACGGGGTGCCCAGCTCGTGGGCAGTCCCTGCCGCCAGGGAGCCTATGGCCAGTACCTGTTCGTCACGCAGCTGGTCTTCCCTTCTTAGGGCCAGCTGTTCTTCCTGATATCGCAGCGTGTTGGCCATACGGGTGACAAAGTAGGTAATCAGAGCTGCACTGACGGCAAAATTGCACCACATGCCGAGGATGTGCAGGTTTACGCTATCGCCGTGATGGTGGCTGGGCGCCAACGCCGGGATAGGTAGGTAGTTATTGAGTAGCCAGCTATAGGCCGCGAGGGACAGCAGAGTCACGCTCCAGGTGTAGCGCAGTGGCAGGGTGGTGGCGGCAATACTGATGGGTACCAGGTAGTAGGACACAAAGGGGTTTGACGCACCTCCACTGAAAAACAGCAAGGCTGTGAAAAAGGCGATGTCCACTAGCAGGTGACAGAAAAATTCCAGTTCGGTAATGACCGGGTAGCGGAAGGTTCGCCACCAGGTTGTGGCAATCACCAGAGCGTAGAGGGCGAGAATGGCGCCCAGTACCAACACCGGCAGGCCGATATCCTGTATTTGGCTGAAAAAAAGGAGGGCCAGAAGCTGGCCCCCAAGAGCGATGTTTCGAATGATACTCAGCTGACGCAGATTGTGGCGTGCGGCTGAGTGGAGAGAGCTATCGATCCTGGTCATGGCTCGATATTAACAGATGCTTTACTCACCAGTGCAGGGTTGCTGCCAGGTAAATGTTGCGGCCCGGACCGGTCAGTCGATCACCGACGGCAATGTCACTGTCGGCATTGCGGTTGTAGCCGGCGAGGTGGTCCTGGTAGCGGTTGTCAAACAGGTTTTCGACGCCGCCGGAGAATGTCAGCTGCCGCGTCAGGCGGTAACTGCCGGCCAGATTAATAATGCCGTAACCGGAGGTTTTTTCTTCCGCATTGAAGTCGGATACCTTGTTCTGTTTGGCGTAGAGCACGGACTCCAGCGACAACATCACCGCGTGCTGTTCATAGATCAGAGCCAGCCGGTTGTTGAGGGGGGCAACCCGGTAGAGATCGTCACTTTCATCGCGACGTTTGCCGCGCACGTAACTGAGATTGCCTTCCAGGCGCAGGGTCTCGGTGAGAGTATAGCCATAGCCCATGTCCGCGCCGTACATCTTCGCATCGACATTGTCGAACATCAGTGCAGCCTGTCCGCTCATCATGGTACTCAGCATGTTGGCTGTGGCATTGGTGGACGGTACACCTTGAATGTAATCGTCAATGCGGCGGTAGAACACTTGAGGTGTTACCCAGGCCGCCCCATTTTGCCAGTCAAAACCCAGGGTGATTTCGTGGGCGGTTTCTTCATCCAGATCCAGGTTGCCGATATAGTTGCGACCATCGGCCAGTCCTCCGGTGGCGGCCAGTGGCAACCACAGGTAGCGTTCCTGGTAGGATGGGGCGCGATTCTTGCGACCGAGACCAATGTTAAGGGTGGTGGTTTCATTCAGCGGACGGCTCAGGTTCAGGGCCAGGTCCAGGTAGGTGAAGTCTTCGTCCAGATCGCCGTTGTTGAACGCGGTGGCCAGCATATTGGCATTCATTGCCATCATACCCATCATGCCACTGGCGCCGACGGACTCACTGTCCATTTTTACACGGTTGATCCGTGCACCGGTCTGCACATGCCATTCCCCAATGTCACCTTCCCACTCTGTGAAAATGCCGTAGGTGTCACGTTCAGCATCATTAAAGTTGGCCACTTCAAACATGGCATTGTTGGGGTTGGTGATGGTGGCGGTATGGACAGTCTCGTTGCCGTCGCTGCCGACCGTCAGGAAGCCGTTGGCCATAGGCCAGCGGGCTTGCAGTGACCAGGCGGTGTTGTGTGCACTGGCATTGTTAGCGCGGTAGCTCATCAATGATGCGGGGGCAGTGCGCTGGGAAAAGTTGTCCATCAGGTGATCGACATGGTTGTAGGACAGGTGTCCACTGAGCACCATTTCACCGATGGTGGTGCTGACGTTGGTGCCCACAGTGTCTCCATCGATATAGTTGATATCCATGGGCAGTGACGGGGTGCCGGTGTCCCGGGTGTCCAGCTCGCCAGTGTAGATTTCGATACGACTGCTTTCATTCTGCCAGCCGTAGCTGATGTCATAGCGACCGCGACGGTACTGGGTGCCGCCGATTTCGTCATCACTGTCGATACGGGTTTCATTGCCTTCGTCGTGACTGTAAAGCGCTGAAAGTTTGTGATGCTGGTTGGTCAGAGTGGATTTCAGCGCACTGCTTGAACCATCGCTGTTGTCGTTGAAGCGGCTGGAGAGCGCACCTGAGAATTCAAACTCGTCACTGCTGCCAAACTCCCCGCGATCCAGAGTAGCAGTCATATGTCCGCCGAGACTTTCCTGGGCGGCACTGACTGGAGCGATGCCGCGATCCACTTTCAGGGATTTCAGCAGGAGCGGTGGTGTGTAGGTCAACGGCGCGTCCATAGCATTCGGGCCGCCGGTGAGGGTTGGCGCGTGGTCGATATGGATGCTGACACGATCGCCGTAGAGGCCGCGGTATTGGGCGATGCCGGTGATGGGACCATTACTGTTGACGTTGGCGCCGGGTACCCGTTTCAGCAGTGCCGAGGTGTCCACCACCGGGATGCTTGCGGGCTCAATCTCCAGCGGTAGTTTGTTGGTACTCTGCACCCCGGTGACATTGATCTCTTCGGGGTCGGCGTGTTCAGCCAGTAGTGGTATTGGTAGCGCGGTCAGCAGTAACGTGGCTACAGCCGTGCTCGAGCGGCGTAAATCGCGCTTCACAGGCCAAGTCTCCATGGTCAGGTTCAAGTGGTCGGCATGATAAGGGTGATGTGGCGTTTTGGGGATGTGACAAATTGTCGCACTTGGCCGCAGCGGATGAACCCCGGTCTGAATCAGTCCGGGCCGGGGAGGGGGTGAAGATTAACGAAGCAGCAGTAGAGGTATGTTTGAGTTGATTAACATGCGCTGGGTGAGACTGCCGAACAGCAGTTCCCGCAGGCGGCTTTGGCCGAAAGCCCCCATGACCATTAGCTCAATGTCGTGTTGGTGGTAGTAGCTTTCCAGTTGCTCCTGTACATCGCCTTTCAGTTCGGCGCAGGTTGTTTGTAATCCGGCCTGTTTCAGAATGGCAGCGCCTTCCTGAAGTTGTTCCGACTCTCTTTCCCCCTGGCCCACATGCACTAGATGGCATTCCATACCCCGGTAAAGTGGGCTGAGACTGACCATGTCGAGCGCTTTGCGGGAGACTTCGCCACCGTCGTAGGCAATCATGATGCGCTCTGGAGGCTGTTCGAAGGAACGGTTAACCACCAGTACAGGCCTGTGCAGGGAGCGAATCAGCGACTCCAGTTTGGCGCCCACCTGGTTTTCCCTGTTTTCGCGTCCCTCGCCTCGAATGCCAACCACCAGCACCCGAATTTCCTCTTCCATTTCGACGAGGGTCTCCTCGAGGCTGCCGTGGCGTTGCAGGCTTTCTGGTTGCGGACAGCCACGTTCAAGCGCCCGCTGACTGGCCTCCTGTAGCATGGCCTTGCCCTGTTCCAGCAGGATGCGGCTGCGCCGTTCCTCCATACTGGTGAGTTCTTCCAGGAGTTCTTCCCGGCTGCCCAGACCGATACTGCCGCTGAGGTCCATCAGCGGGGGGGTGTCCCGGTGTTCAATGTTGTGCAGCAATTTCAGGGGTGCCTGCAGCTTGGTCGCAACCCAGGCGGCGTAATCCGTCACCGCTGCGCTGTAGGTGGAGCCATCGATTCCGGCCAGGATAGTGCTTCGCTTTGTTGTGCCCATCAGTGTTCTCCCAGTACGCGGTCAATGTCTTCAGGTTTGTCGTGATGGCCAAAACGGTCCACGATGGTGGTGCTGGCCTCATTCATGCCAACTACCTCCACCGCGGCGCCCTCGCGCCGAAATTTGATAACCACCTTGTCCAGCGCTGCCACGGCAGAAATATCCCAGAAATGTGCGCGGCTCAGATCAATTACGACCCTGTCGAGGGCTTCTTTGAAGTCAAACTGGGCGCTGAATTTATCCGCGGAATTAAAAAAGACCTGTCCCACCACCCGGTATGTGCGCAGATTGTCAGTTGCCTCCAGCTCCGAGGTCACGTACATAAAATGGCTAACCTTGTTGGCAAAAAACAGTGAAGCAAGCAGTACCCCTACGAACACACCGTAGGCGAGATTGTGAGTGGAGACAACCACCGCCACCGTCGCCATCATGACCAGGTTGCTGGACAGGGGGTGTTTTTTCAGATCGACAATGGACTGCCAGCTGAACGTGCCGATAGACACCATAATCATGACGGCCACCAGCGCCGCCATGGGAATCTGCGATATCCAGGGGCCAAGAAATACCACCATGATAATCAGGAATACACCGGCGACCAGAGTGGAGAGCCGCCCCCGGCCGCCTGATTTCACATTGATCACCGACTGGCCGATCATGGCGCAGCCGGCCATGCCCCCCAGCATCCCGGCGCCGATATTGGCGATGCCTTGGCCCTTGCACTCCCGGTTCTTGTCGCTGGGGGTGTCGGTGAGGTCATCGACAATAGTGGCCGTCATCATTGATTCCAGCAGGCCGACCACCGCCAGGGAAATCGAGTAGGGGAAAATAATTTTCAGGGTTTCCAGGTTCAGCGGCACATCCGGCCACAGAAACAGCGGCAGGGTGTCCGGCAGCTCCCCCATATCGCCCACCGTGCGGATATCCAGACCAATTACCATGGCGACCAAGGTAAGCGAAACAATGCACACCAGCGGCGAGGGAATGGATTTGCCTACCACCGGCAGATAGGGGAACAGGTAGATGATGCCCAGGCCTGCGGCGGTCATGGCGTAGACATGCCAGGTGACATTGGTCAGTTCCGGTAACTGGGCCATAAAGATCAGAATGGCCAGGGCATTCACAAACCCGGTCACCACCGAGCGGGATACAAAACTCATGAGGTTGCCGAGTTTGAGGAACCCGGCAATTATCTGTAATACCCCGGTCAGCAGGGTGGCTGCCAGCAGGTACTGTAGGCCATGCTCCCTGACCAGGGTCACCATCAGCAGCGCCATGGCGCCGGTGGCTGCGGAGATCATTCCCGGTCTGCCGCCGACAATGGCAGTGATCACAGCGATACAGAACGAGGCATACAGCCCCACCTTGGGATCGACACCGGCAATAATCGAAAAGGCGATGGCTTCAGGAATCAGGGCCAGGGCGACAACGGTGCCCGCCAGTACATCAGCACGGATATTGCCCAGCCATTGCTGCCGGGTAGTGTAGAGGGACATAAACATTCCAGTTTTTGTGGGTGACTTGGCGCCACCAGGCGGTAATGGTGCTGTTGGTGGCTGACAAATGCTATGGGCCAATCGCGGCCGCCCGGAGATATAGGGTTTGTCAGCGGATGGTTGCAGTGCCGGTTGCGGCGGGACTCACCGGGTCAGGTGGCGTCGATGCAGGGCAGGTAAAACAAGTCATCGGATCGTACAGCATTCACGAGCGCCGCATTATAGCCGCTGAGGGGGGAGAGACAATGGCACACCGGGATTCTGTGCAGAGCCGTTTGCTTGAAAAGATCGCACAGAACCATGTATAGCGTGGTGGCCATCGGCTACAATGCGCGGCTCTCGATACCCACATCTGCAACAGACACATACCCATGAGCCGCAAGTTCCAGAATCGACGCACCTTCGCGATTATCAGTCACCCCGATGCGGGTAAGACCACCATCACTGAAAAGCTGTTGCTATTCGGCAACCTGATTCAGGTGGCGGGTACCGTGAAGGGCAAGAAAAGTGACCGTCACGCTACCTCTGACTGGATGCAGATGGAGAAGGAACGGGGCATCTCAGTGACTTCGTCGGTGATGCAGTTTCCCTACAAGGACGCCATGGTGAATCTGCTGGATACCCCTGGGCACGAGGACTTCTCCGAGGATACCTACCGCACTTTAACGGCGGTGGATTCTGCGCTGATGGTGATCGACGGTGCCAAGGGCGTAGAGGATCGCACCATCAAACTGATGGATGTGTGCCGCCTTCGTGACACGCCGATCATTTCATTCGTCAACAAGATGGACCGGGATATTCGCGACCCCATCGAGCTGCTGGACGAAATCGAATCGGTGCTGAAAATTGCCGGGGCCCCCATTAACTGGCCGATTGGCATGGGGCATGACTTCAAAGGCGTCTACAACCTGTATACCGATACGATCCATGTCTTCAAGCCTGGTCAGGGACACACCATTCCCGAAGATATTCAGGTTGCGGGAATTGATTCCGAAGAGGCGACCGAGCTGCTGGGTTACTACGTTGACGATATCCGTGAGGAAATCGAACTGGTGCGTGGCGCCACCCACCAGTTCGACCTGGAACTGTTTCTGGCCGGGCAACTGACGCCGGTATTTTTTGGTACGGCACTGTCGAATTTTGGAGTGCGGGAAATGCTCGACCACTTCGTGCAATGGGCGCCTGCGCCGCAACCGCGCCTGGCTGTGGATCGGGAAGTAACCCCCGGAGAAGAGCAGTTCAGCGGTTTCGTCTTCAAGATTCAGGCGAACATGGACCCGAAACATCGGGACCGCATCGCCTTTATGCGGGTCTGTTCCGGTCGCTACCAGCAGGGTATGAAGATGCACCATGTGCGTATCGGTAAGGATATCCGCATTGCCGATGCTGTGGGCTTCAAGGCCGGTGATCGTGTAGCGGTGGAGGAGGCTGTGGCCGGTGATATTATCGGCCTGCACAACCACGGTACCATCCAGATTGGCGATACCTTTACCGGGGGCGAGGATCTGAAGTTTACCGGTATTCCTCACTTTGCTCCGGAACTTTTTCGTCGAATTCGCCTTAAAGACCCATTAAAAACCAAGCAGTTACAGAAGGGTCTTCAACAACTTTCTGAAGAGGGAAGTACCCAGGTATTCTTTCCCCTCAACAACAATGACATTGTCGTGGGTGCCGTGGGGCAGTTGCAGTTTGACGTGGTGGCCTACCGCCTCAAGGATGAATACGGGGTCGAAGCGGTCTACGAGCCGGTGAATGTTTACACTGCTCGCTGGATAGAATCGGACGACAACAAGAAAATCGAAGAGTTGAAACGCAAGGTGCCAGATGGCGTCGCCGTCGACGGAGGCGGGCATCTTACCTACCTGGCCTCCACGAGGGTCAATCTGGCCCTCACTGAGGAGCGCTACCAGGAACTGCAGTTCCGAGCCACCCGGGAGTTATAAACCCGGTTACCGGGTTCACTATAATCCCTGTAGGTCATTTTCTGCGGAGTGAGCAATGGACCCGGTATTTCCCCGCCTCACACATATTGCGCTTCATGTGGAAGACATGGATGCCTGTGTCGCGTTTTATCAATACTACTGCGATATGGAGATCTGCCATGCTCGTAACAACGGACAACAGCGCATTGTCTGGCTGGCAGAATCCGGGCGTGAAAAGGATTTTATCTTTGTATTGATGGACGGTGGCCGCAATCTGGCGCTGCCGGATGATGACTACCGTCATTTTGGGTTTGCCGTGCCCAGCCGGGAAGCGGTGGATGACTTGGCGGAACGGGCCAATGCCCGAGGAGAACTGGTTTGGCCGCCCCGTGAGGAACCTTTCCCGGTCGGTTACTATTGTGGGCTGCAGGACCCCAATGGCAACTATGTGGAATTCAGCTATGGTCAGCCTTTGGGGCCTGGTGCCGGGTAATAATCGTTTGCCCGTTAGCGGCTGTTGTAATAGTCTGACCTCACCTGCCTGGTGGAGAAAATCATGGATAACCGACGCAAAACGGTCGTTGTTAACGGTCGATTTCAATATCAGTATGCGCTGGTTGCCGCAGCAGCTTCGGTGCTGTTGATCAATCTGTTTATCATCGTCAATACCCTGTTACCCGATTACCGGGGATTCCTGCTCAACGGTTGGCACACACTCATTGTGGCGGTGGTGGAGATTTTCCTGATCGGTGGCGTCTGGTGGGGCAGTCTGATCGCCAGCCACCGAATTGCCGGCCCGCTCTATGTGATGGTGCGGGAAATAGAGTCCATCTCGGAGGGGGACTTCACCGCCCGGGTAAACCTGCGTCGCTATGACATGTTTCAGCCCGAAGCCGAAGCTATCAACCAGAGTATGGAAATTCTTCAAAAGCGCATTGACCGTATCAAAAGTATTGTCGATGAAATCGAGAAACAGCCCGGTGGTTATGCCCCGGCGACCCCCGACCATCTTGCTCGCCTGAGAGCAGAGCTTGAACAGTTCAAAACCACTTAAGTTGTTATTACCGGGCAGGGCTGTAAAGGTTGCGGTGCTGCACTAGTCACGGGTTTTACTCCTTTGCCTGATCCCGCTGTTTTTGTATTACTCGTTGTTATCGCCTTTGCCGCGGGATTTATTTCATCCATCGCCGGGGCTGGAGGCGTGCTGACCTTGCCGGCACTGCTTTGGGCCGGATTGCCACCCATCACCGCACTGGCCACCAATAAGGTGCAGAGCACCTTGGGCACGCTTTCCTCCACCTGGAATTTTTTCCGCAAAGGGCATCTCGACCTCAAACCGTTGCTGCCGTCTATGGCAACGGCGCTGATCGGTTCATGCCTGGGCACCTGGGTGGTGCAACGGGTGGGTAATGAAGTGCTGGCGACATTGATTCCCGCCCTGTTGATCGCCATCGGCCTTTACTTTCTGGTGTCCCCGCGCATCAGTGATGATCACCGAGAGCCGCGAATTTCCAGTCTGCAGTTCGCCATGACCGCGGCACCGTTGATGGGATTCTACGGCGGTTTTTTTGGTCCTGGCATGGGTTCCATTCTTCCGTTTCTGATGGTCTGGCTGATGGGGTATGGACTGCGTAAAGCCACAGCTCAAACGAAGGCTATGGTACTGTCGGTGAACGGCGTATCTGCCGCGATTTTTATTCTCGGTGGACACGTGATCTGGTCGCTGGCCATCGCCATGTCGCTGGCACAGATAGTTGGCGCCAGGCTGGGCTCAAACCTGGTGATCAGTCGCGGTGGTGCACTGGTGCAGCCGGTGATTATTGTCGTTACCCTGGTGGTTGCCCTGAAACTGTTGATTGCGCCATGACTTTTCTGCTGACCCTATTGCTGACGTTTATCGTCGTGCTTGTCGCGATCGTTGTTTTCGTACATGTGGGTACTCCGGTCTACCAGTTGAAAAAGCATAACGTCGAGACCTTGCTGGCCATGGTGGTGGCGGGGGAGGCGACGGAAAATGACTGGCAAGTATTTTTGGGCGTGCCGATCAGACATAATGAGCAGCTTGAGGCCCTGCGGCTGGCCTGTTGTGAGATCAGCGAGCGCGAGTACATGGGCGGGTCTGGTCCGCTACTTACGGCAAAAGGTATCGATGAAGTTCGACAATTGCTGGAGCAATTGCAAGGAGACGAGGAATGACAAGGGAATCATCACCTATGGTCCGTGGGATCATTATTGCGGCTGCGTTCGTCGTGGTCGTGGCAGGGCTGAAAGCGGCAGAAACTCTCCTGGTGCCGTTTCTGTTATCGGTATTTATTGCCCTGATTTTTTCCCCGCTTCTCGCCAAACTGAAACAGCTGCGGGTACCCGGTGGGCTGGCCATCTGTCTGATCATTGGCCTGGTGGTTCTGGTGGGGTGGCTGATTGGCATTTTAGTGGGTGCCTCCATCAATGATTTTCGCCAGAATCTGCCCCAGTACCAGGAACGTTTGCAAACCATGAGTGTGGGGGTGCTTAACTGGATGAATGAACGGGGCATTACCCTCGACATGGAACAGATGCGACAAAGTTTCGACCCGGGCAAGGTGATGCAACTGGCGGGAAACACCCTGAGTTCCTTTGGCAATGTTATGACCAATGCCTTCATGATTTTGCTGACGGTGGTTTTTATCCTCGCAGAGGAAATGGGCTTCAGTGAAAAGCTGCAGTCGGCTCGCAAGGACAATGGTTCTACCGGCGAGGCGTTGCAGCGTTTCACCCAGAGCGTCAATAGTTACCTGGGTATCAAATCGCTGCTCAGCCTCCTTACCGGGGTGCTGGTGATGATCTGGCTGTGGTTCCTGGATGTGGACTACCCGGTGATGTGGGGGCTGCTCGCATTCCTGCTCAATTTTGTCCCGACCATCGGTTCCATTATTGCCGCCGTCCCGGCCGTGCTGCTGGCGCTGATTCAGTTGGGCCCGCTGGTGGCGGGATTGACGGCTGCCGGTTATCTGGTGGTCAACGTGGTGGTGGGCAATGGCCTGGAACCGAAATTGATGGGCAAGGGGCTTAACCTGTCACCACTGGTGGTGTTCCTGTCCTTGGTGTTCTGGGGTTGGGTGCTTGGCCCGGTGGGTATGCTGTTATCCATTCCTCTGACCATCATGGTCAAAATTGCCCTGGAGAATCACGAAGAAACCTACTGGCTGGGGATAATGCTGGGGGCCGGTGTTCGACCGCAGCCTACAGTTGTCGATGACGAGGATTCTTCTGAATCCCCACAACCTCAGGACAGCTGACCTACTTCCGGTCGATGTGGGTTCGTCATTCGCCGACAGGAGGACGACATGTCTAGTCAGACGATTAATCTCAGTCCTGATCTGTACCGCTATATGCTGGATATCTCCCTGCGTGAGGCAGAGGTGTTGAAGGCCCTGCGGGAGGAAACCGCCCGCTTGCCCAACGCCAATATGCAGATTGCCCCTGAGCAGGGCCAGTTTATGGCGATGCTGGTACAACTGAGCGGTGCACGTCGGGTGATCGAGGTGGGTGTCTATACCGGATACAGCTCACTGGCGGTGGCTGCCGCACTGCCAGATGACGGTTATCTGCTGGCCTGTGATATCAGCGAGGAATACACCGATATTGCCCGGCGCTACTGGCAGCAGGCGGGTATCGGCCACAAGATCGATCTGCACCTGGCTCCGGCTGTCGACACGTTGCAGTCGTTGATCGACAGGGGGCATCCTGCAGACTTCGATTTTGCTTTTATCGATGCCGACAAGGAAAACTATGAGGCCTATTACGAGCGTTGCCTGCAGTTGTTAAGGCCGGAGGGACTGATTGCTGTCGACAATGTACTCTGGAATGGATCAGTGATTAATCCCGAAAAGCAGGATGCAGATACCCGTGCTATTCGAGCCTTTAATCAGAAGTTATTATCGGATGAGCGCGTGGATATCAGCCTGGTGCCCATTGGTGATGGACTGACCCTGGCGAGAAAGCGCTAGGCGTCCGTATGCTCCAGTGGGGCTGCTGTGATGACTAGATACTCATCCCTTTCGCGTTGACCCGCTCCAGGCGATAGCCGAAGCCGTGCACAGTGGTGATCTGCCAGCCGTGTTCGGGTATCAATTGCATTTTCCGGCGCAGCTTGCCGATATGCGCATCCACTGTACGGGTGTCGATGTCATTGGCAACACCCCACACGGACTCCAGTAACGCCTTGCGGCAAAAAAGGCTACCATTATGGCTGAACAGCTGCAGGGCAAGCTGGTATTCCTTGAGCGTCAGGCTGATCGGTTGGTCGAGAAAATAGGCCTGTTGATTGGTTTCGTCAAACCTGTAGGGCGAGTAATCGTTCTGCGGTTCGTGCTGCATTTCGGCATACAGGAGGCTGGTTCGTCTCAGAACGGCAGAACAGCGGGCCATGAACACCTGCTTCTGAAAGGGTTTCACTATGTAGTCGTCAGCCCCCATCAACAACGCATTGGCGATGTTGGCGTCCTCATCCAGCCCGGTAACGATAATGATGGGGACGTTCAGGCGCAGTTGCTCACGACACTGCTTGATCAAAGAGTCTCCACTGCCGTCCGGCAATGTCCAATCGAGAATGATCAGGTCGAATGTATTGCCGGTCAGTTCCTGGCGTGCCTCATCGAGCGAATAAACTCCCTGGTAGTCATAGCCCGCATGCTCAATCAGTTGACGGTAGACTCGTTGTAGCGAGTCGTCATCTTCGACCACGCAAACCCGTGGACGCTCAAGATGTTTTTCCTTTCCGGGCATGAACAAAGCTCACAACACAATCTGAATTTACAAAAATTTTACAGCGGCGCTTCACCTGTCTCGCTAGTATCTGTAGTATCTATACGTGTTTAGATAGCAGCTGAATGCGGCTAAAGCCTAATACTATGCTGAATTAACCGATGTAAGAAAAGGTTTTTTATCTACAGGTACTTGCATGCTGCCCCTCCCAGCGAAGACGTTTACCGCTCTTCGGAAAAGGTATGTCATCAGTCGGTAATCTGTTTGGGCAATATAAACGTATAGCTGAGGAAATAGCTCAAATGGATAGTAATAACATGCGAGTGCTTCCTGGCAAGAAGAAAGCGTTTCTGGCCGCACTACTTACCTTCTGTTCCATCAATCTCATCATGCTTGCCTACCTGATCCATGAAGAGGGTCAAAACCTTGGTCTAAAATCTCTAATCGTGGACCAATGGTATAGTGATGTTGCCGATATATACGAGCCCAAGCTTGAACGGCAAAAATATCTAGCCGGTTTCTTTTTGGCCTCTGTGCATGTGACGGAGACAGAGTTCGACTCCTTCGCCAGATCTGATCGGGATAGTGGGCTTTATGATCAGGTGCTCGGCTGGGTGCCATTTTCAGCATCAGAGGACAGCGACGCTCGGTCTGCTTCGGCTTTAGCCGCTAGCGCGATGAAAGTTCAATACCTGTCTGGATCCTCGCAATTCAATATTCTCCGCGACAAGGATTTCAACCAGCTTTTCCCTGCCTGTGCCGGTCTTATAGAGAAAATGATGATTTCGGGTAAGTCGGCTGCCTGTATCCCGCACCAGTCTTCACTGCCGCCGTTCATGGATCAAAGTTACAGTGATGCATTGCTGGTCACTACACCAGTATCGACAATAGGGAAATCTGAGCCCATTGGTATGGTTTTCGGAATCTATGCCCTTGGCCATGCATTACTGAAAGCCGCCCCAGAAAATGATTTAGGGGTCTATGCTCACCTTTTTGTGAGGGACAACACGGGCTATCGAAATGTGTACCGCTATGGTCATCACGTTGCAAATATAGATGTGCCTCCGCGTTCACTGGGCCATATCAAGGCACTGCAGTTTCACCATATAAGCACTCTGCGCGTGGCTGATGTGCCCCTGGTGTTTGCCTTTTCCACCGGAGCCCGACCACTACTGTTGACAGACGGGTTTGATTGGTTGGCTTTTTTTATCCTGCTTATTTCAATTTTCGGTGCTGTAGCGGCGTATTACATCATCATTGCCATTCAGCGCCGGCTGGTCGATCAGAAAATAGCCCAGGAAAATGCCGATCACCTAAATCAGTTGATCAATGGCTCCGTTGATGCCCTGGTAGAGACTGACACTGAAGGGCTGGTGACGACCTGGAGTCCGGCGGCGGAATGCATTTTTGGCTGGACTGAAGGCGAGGCTAAAGGCCGATTACTGACCGGCATGATTATTCCCCCGGAGCATCGGGAGCCCCACGACATAGGGTTAAAACACCACTTGGAAACGGGGAAAACCGAAATACTCGGTCGGCTGATGGAGTTCAAGGCTCTGACCAAAGAAGGTTCCCTCCGGGATGTGGAGATATTTATCGAGAAAGTGGAGCTGGGTGAACACATCTATTTCGCTTGGTTCCTTCGCGATGTGAGCGAACGGAAATTGAACGAGTCGAAAAGTAATGCGTTGCTGGAAAATATTCCGGATATGGCCTGGTTCAAGGATGTTTATGGTTGCTTTGTCGCAGTCAATGAAGCCTTCTGTCATGCCGCAGGGCGCACACGTGAAGAATTGCTTGGAAAAACCGATTGCGAGATATGGCCCCATGACCTTGCGCAAGACTATATTAATGATGATATGAAAGTTATTGCCAGCAAGGAGGTACACGAGGTGACCGAAATGCTGTACCACTGCGACGGCACAAAACGCTGGATCGACACCATTAAGCGGCCGGTACTGGATAACTATGGCAATGTAATCGGAACGGTTGGTATTGGACGCGATGTGACAGAGTCGCAGCAGAACCAGGCCCAATTGAAAGCCCTAACTCTTAAGCTGCAGGCCATTTTTGATGCTGCGCCGATCGGCATCTTATTTACGAAAAAAGACAATCTTGATCAGAGCGTTATTATCCGGTGTAACAGGCGAGTAAGGGAGCTGTTCGGCTTTGCTGAGGATGAATTGGTTGGTTTATGCCCAGATGTGCTGTTTGCCATAGAGGAGGAATTCGAACAATTTTCTAAGGGCTTTTCGCACATGCCGTTGGAAGAAAATATTACTTTGGAAGCACGATTAAAACGTAAGAACGGCGGCTCGTTATTTTGGGGGCGCTTGACTGGCAGGCCTCTTGTGGGTGACAGGCCTGAGAACGGCTATGTCTGGCTGATAGATGATGTCACCAACGAACGTGATACTCAGGAGCATTTGATACGCGCCCAACGCATGGAAGTGATTGGTCAGTTGACCGGCGGTTTGGCTCACGATTTCAACAACCTGCTCGGCATTGTCGTCGCCAACCTGGATCTTGCCAGAGAAATGCTAGGTGATGATTCGACCATCAACAACTTCATGGATGTCGCCCTGGAAGCGTCACTGCGTGGGGCAGGTTTGACTAAAAAACTCATGTCGATCGCCAGGAAGCAGAACCTTAGTGCAGTTGAAGTGGACATCAACCAGACGCTAACAGAAATGCAGAACCTACTGCGGGCCTCAACCGGCAGGGGTATTGCTTTTGAAATGAGCCTGGTTGATGGAAACACCACTTGCATGCTGGATGTTTCCGGTTTTGAAACTGCCGTGATCAATCTGGTAATCAATGCCAGAGATGCCCTGCTGGAAACGTCGAGAACGGATGGTGTTATCAGGATAACCACCAGCATTGTTAACTTCGATGAAGGTGACTGCTTTTTCGGCAGAATGACTCCCGGCCCCTATGTCTCCATTCGTGTTTCGGATAACGGCCCCGGAATGTCGAAAGAAGTGCTCGGTTCTGCGATGGAAGCTTTTTTCACCACCAAGCCCCTTGGTAGTGGCACCGGCCTTGGTTTGCCCATGGTTCAGTCATTCGTAGACCATGCCAAGGGGAGCATCAAATTATACTCTGAAGAGGGGTTTGGCACGACGGTTTCGATCTCCGTTCCCACCTGTGATGGTGACCTCGGCAAATCTGAGCCCATGTGGAAGACCGATGACTTTAAGGGGACAGGACGAATTCTGCTGGTTGAGGACGAGGAAGCACTGTTGCTGGCGACTAGTACCTGGCTGCAAAGCCTGGGTTATGAAGTGGTGGCAGCTGTGTGCGGCGAGGACGCCCTAGAGTTGCTCCGGGCACCCGGCGCACATTTTGATTTGCTGCTCACGGATGTGGTGATGCCTGGCGAAGTGAACGGTATTCAATTGGCTAAAAAGGCCAAAAAACACGATCCCAAAATGCAGGTGATCTATATGAGCGGCTTCACTGGGCTGGTTGCGTCCGAAACCATTTTTACTCCGGAAAACTTGCTGATAAAGCCCTTTAGAAAGCGGGACCTCGGAAAAATAATTAAAATAAATTTCAACTCTAATGGAGTGAAAAACGATGTACTTGAGAAATAAAAAGTCATCTCCCAAACTTCTGATCATCGACGACAACCGGTACTATGCCGCTACCCTCTGCACAGTGGCCGCCTACTTGGGCTTTAATGCAAATGCGATCATGCCTGGTCCGTCTGTTGTTTGGAGTATTTTAAACGCTGACTTGTTGGTGCTTGATCTGGACATGCCGGGGATGAACGGCATTGATGTGTTGCATGAAATGGCTATAGAGAAAGTTCCCACAAAAGTGCTTTTGCTGAGCGGGGTATGCCCCGACTTGCTTCAGCAGAGTAAAGACCAAGCCCGGGAGTGGGGTATTGACGTGGTGGGTTGCCTCTCAAAACCGGTACGGGTTAATGAATTAAAAGATTTTTTAAAACGATCGTACGAGAATAGGTAAGAAATAATGAATTCTTTACAAATGTCAACTACGGCCTCGCCCTGGGTTGCCATCATTGATGATGAAGAGCTGGTTGCTGAGACTATGGCTACGGCAGCTGCGCAGCTGGGTTGTCGCGTGAACACGATGACATCTGTGGAGGAACTGCTAGAGGGCGATCACCTTTCATACGATGTCATCGTGCTCGACCTCAACATGCCCAAGGTCGATGGTATTCAGTGTCTTCGGCGACTGGCTCAGCGGGGTTGTGGCGCGCGGATAATCCTCACCAGTGGGTACGACTCACGGTTGCTTGAGACCGCTGTCCAGTATGGGCAGGGGCTAGAACTGGATATGCTGGGAGCTATTGAGAAGCCCTTCAGGATATCTGTATTTCGCAATCTACTCTCCATAGAACATGAAGCGAAGAAAAAGGCTGTGGAGAGGGAATACCCAGTATCACTTGATGATGTGTTACGGGCCATGGATGAAGGGGAATTTGAAATGCATTACCAGCCGCTGGTGAGCCTGGCAACGGGCCAACTGTCCGGTCTGGAGGCCCTTATCCGTTGGGAAAACCCCGAGCTGGGTATGGTGCCGCCAAATGCATTTCTGCCCATTGTGGAAGAGCACAATCTGTCACTACCTTTATTCAAGTACGTTACCGATAGGGTGCTGAGTGGCTGCAGTGTCCTGAAACATTACTTGCCGGAATGTATCCAGCTCGCCATTAACTTGCCGCCTTCAGCCCTTTCCGAATCAGAGTTCCCGGATCAAATTGTCGCACTGGCTGGTAAAATGGGATGCCCGGCCGACCGGATAAAGTTTGAACTCACGGAGACCACGGTTTTCGAGAATTTTTCCAAAGCCTACGAGATTATCTCCCGGCTGAGGCTTAAAGGTTATGGCGTATCCATGGATGATTTTGGCACTGGCTACTCGTCCCTGGCTCAGTTCAGTAAGCTTCCATTCTCCCAAGTCAAAATTGACATGCATTTTATCCAGACGGCGATGACCTGTGCGGCCTCCAGGGCGATTGTGGAAAATACCGTACAAATGGCGAAACAACTGAAAATCAATGTTGTCGCCGAAGGGGTGGAGGATTATGAGACCTATGTCTGGCTCAGAGAGATTGGCTGCGATGAGGCACAGGGATGGTTCATTGCCAAGGCTATGCCTCCACGTGCCTTGCTGCTGTGGCTTAATGAGCTGGCTAACCGTAGCGACTTGAAGCCACTTGAAAATTTCAGTGATTTTAATCGCCAGAGTACTTGACCACTCTATATATCAGACGTCAATTATTTGCGCACTTTCGGAAATTGAAATTCTTAAAGTATTTTTGAAATTCATAGGAAAGAATAATTAAAAGTATATGAGTGGTCCGTTTGGACGGTGTTGGCAATTGCTTATCAACCAAATACACAATGCGCTGCATCTGAGAAAAGCAAAACTATTCAGATGGTGTGGTGTTTTTTTCATCGCGTGCACATTTTTTATTGCAGAAATTTGCATTGCAGGACCATGGCGCATACAGGATAGCATTGATAGTGACACATTTCGCCTAAGTGGTAAAAGCTTAACCCGGTACGAGTCCCTAGATGGGCAATATCGTGGTGGGCGTGGTGATAGCGATCAGGTAGTTGTATTCAGAAACCAGTTGAAAGCCCAGTTTGTTTTTGAGGGGTTTTCATTGGTTGGTGAGTTTATGGATGCTCGTCAGGATAGGGCTGATAGTGGCTCGCCTATTTCCACCGCTGTCGTTAATACATCTGAGCTTATACAAAGCTACCTAGCTTATACAGCCAGGAATATTTTTGGTGAAGGAGACGAGTTGTCATTTCAGTTGGGTCGGCAAACGATGGATATGGGCAGTCGCAGGTTGATTGCCAGCACCCGTTTTCGCGCAACTGAGAATACGTTTACGGGCCTCAGGTCTGATTGGCGGTCTGATCATTTCAATGCAACTTTTTTTTATTTTTTGCCAGTAACCCGATTGCCCTCGGATCCCGAATCATTGCTGGATAATGAACACCAGACAGATGTGGAGACTAGCCATATCAGATTCTTCGGTGGAACTCTCTCAACACCTTCAATGCTGAAGGGTTGGACAACTGAACTCACTGCGCTGAAACTGATAGAAAAGGACAGTGCCCTAGTACCCACTTCAAATTTCAATATAACTACGGTAGGGGGGCGCATCTTCAATGCTCCCCAAAAGGGCAGCTTTTATGGCGAGGTTGAAACATACTATCAATGGGGCAGTTCTCATAGCAGCCCATTAGATAGTGATACCAGGTCGTTAGATCATGAGGCCTGGTACGGCCACCTGGGATTGGGGTATAGCTTTGATGTGGCTATGAATCCAAGGCTTGAGCTTTTGTTCGACTACGCAAGTGGTGACAGGAATCCGACGGACGGAGATAACAATCGCTTCCATTCCTTGTACGGGGTTACTGCCTTTGAGTTCGGCCCCACAGGAATATACGGTGCATTTGCCAGAGAGAATCTGAAGTCTCCTGGGGTTGGGCTTACTCTTGCACCAGCTAAAGATATCTCCATGGAAGTAACCATGAGGCACATGTCCCTCGCATCAAGCAAGGATGCATGGACAAAGGCCAAATTACGAGATAACAGTGGCGGTTCTGGTACAGATCTTGGCGATCAACTTGAGGCCAAGGTTGTCTGGGATGTTTTGCCTGGAAATTTAAAATTCATGGTCGGTTTTACCAATCTCTTTGCAGGTGATTTCAGTGAAAATGTTTCAGGCGATAAATTTGATACACACTATGGATATCTGCAAACAGTTATAAGTTTCTAGGTGAAAGAATGTATTTTCAGAGTAAGTTTACTAACGGCTATCAATCTTTTTCGGGTTCTACCCCGAATTTACGGACACTTTAAAGAAGGCCATAATCATGGCTAAGGAGTGTTTGTTATGTCTAAACGTAGAAAATATAGCCCTGAGTTTAAGCGGGGCGCAGTCGAGCAGCTAAATCAACCTGGTGTCACTTGCGCTCAGGTGGCTAGAGAACTGGGTATAGCCCAAAACATGCTTTCTAGATGGCGTAGTCAGATAGAAGAAGCTGGTTCAGAAGCTTTCAGTGGAACTGGTAGTCCTCGAGATCAAGAAATGGCAGCTCTCAAGAGAGAGCTATCTCGCGTTAAAAAGGAGCGGGATTTTTTACGCGAAGCGGCGACGTACTTTGCCAGGGAATCGAGCTGAAGTATCAGGCGATTCGACGTTGCTGCGGACAATATCCTGTCAGGCTTATGTGCCGCTGTTTAGGTGTTTCACCTAGTGGATATTACGACTGGTCTAAAAGACCCTTGTGTAAGACTAAGCTTGAAAATAAGCGCCTACTAAGCAAGATCGAAGATATTCATGAAGATAGTCGAGGCATTATTGGTGCGCCTAGAATGCATGAAGATTTATTGGATGATGGAGAGTCTGTTAGCTTAAATCGAGTGGCTAGAATCATGGCCACAAATGGACTGCAAGGCTGGCCTAGAAGAAAGAAGCGCAGCATGCGTGGCAAGGTGCAGATGTACTCCCCTGCAGTTGCAAATCATCTTAACCGTGATTTTTCAGCACTAGAACCAGAGACCAAATGGGTCACTGACATTACTGAGATGAAAACGGATGAGGGCAAATTGTACTTATGTGTCGTCATGGATTTATATCACAAGATAATTGTTGGTTGGTCTATGCACCATAGGCAGGACCGTCACATGGTACTCAAGGCTGTTGAGATGGCGCATTGGCAGAGACAGTCCAGCGATAAAGTCATATTGCATTCAGATCGTGGAAGTCAGTTTAGAAGCTACGTCTATCAACGATTCTTGAAGGAGAAGAATATAGTCAGTTCAATGAGCGCAGTTGGACATTGTGGTGATAATGCGGCTTGTGAGGGCTTTTTTGGAATGATCAAACGTGAACGATTAAATCATACACGTTATCCAACTCGAGATGCTGCTAAGGCAGATGTTTTTAATTACATAGAATTGTTTCATAATCCGAGGATGCGACGCCGAGTGGCTAAGCAAGATTTAAGGATTCAATCTTTATTAAACCGTCCGTAAAAACGGGGTAGAACCC
>NZ_JAUUUU010000005.1:0-162784 GCF_030676955.1 Porticoccus litoralis
TAAGGCTGGGTCACATCCGCATCGTCGCCATCGCTGACGGTGAAGGTGAAGTTCTCGGTGTCACTTTCACCGTCGTCCCAACCCTCAATATCAGTGGTCAGAACATACTGGTAAGCACCGGTGCCAGAGTTTACGTACAGCGTACCGTAGGTACCATCAACTGAAGTGTCGTAACCGGCCAGACTGTTATCGGCGCTACCACCCTGAACACCGTAGGTCAGGGTCTCAACATCCACATCGTCACCCACCAGCGTGCCGCTCAGACCGGAACTGCTCAGGGTGCCGCTCAGACGAACTTCGCTGATGCTGCCATCGGTCACATCCTGCAGGGTCGGCTGGTCGTCCGCACCGCTGATCAGTACGGCATAAGGCTGGGTCACATCCGCATCGTCGCCATCGCTGACGGTGAAGGTGAAGTTCTCGGTGTCACTTTCACCGTCGTCCCAACCCTCAATATCAGTGGTCAGAACATACTGGTAAGCACCGGTGCCAGAGTTTACGTACAGCGTACCGTAGGTACCATCAACTGAAGTGTCGTAACCGGCCAGACTGTTATCGGCGCTACCACCCTGAACACCGTAGGTCAGGGTCTCAACATCCACATCAGACGCAACCAAAGCGCCAGTCAGACCGGAGCTAGTAAGGTCGCCACTCAAGCGCACCTCAGACACACTACCATCATCGACTTCAGCCAATATTGGCTGATCATCAGTACCGATAATCGTTATGGTCAGATCGGCGGTTTGCTTATCGTTATAGGTATCCCATACGGTGTACTCAAAGGATTCGCTGAGAGATTCGCCCTCGCTCAAGCCCTGCACCAACGGGTTATCATTATTCAGTTCATAGGTGTAGCTACCGTCGGCTTTGAGGGTCAACGTGCCATAGTTCCCAGTAATTGGATTGCCGATATTAGCGGCATCACCATTAACTGCATCAATGACCAGAACATCTCCATCAGCATCTGTATCTGCAACATCACCAGGAGAAGCCGCAGTGATTACGTTGCCAGAAGTGGTGGTTTGCACATCCTCCTGCACTGAATTCTCATCGTCATTGGCAACTGGCGTTGTGTCATCATCGTAGATAGTGACAGTGGCCGTGTTGGAAGACGGACTCACAGTGGCATTAGTCGCGGACAGAATCATAATGTCGAAGGTTTCATTACCTTCGTCCAGATGATCTTCAACGATAGTGACTGTGACTGGGAAGCTGGTTTCTCCAGCGGGAATGATGACAGTATTTACCAATGGACCGTCATACCAGTCAGCCGGATTATCCGCTGTACCGGGCTTTAACTCATAGGTAACCGTCACGTCCTGATTGAAAGGCTTGTCCAGTTGCAGGATAAACACAACTTCTTTACCACCTTCACTGGTACCTTCAAGCACACTCGCGGCATTGCCGCTCACAAGAATAGGGTAGTCATCCGTTGGAATGGTTGGCGGCTCGCCACCATCCGGCGGATCCTGAATTTCAATTTCGACTTCAACTGAAACACTTACAGTCGGCACGCCCTCCTGCACGTCGGTATCAGCCGTTGGATCCAGAAGAGGCGGCGGAACATAGTCTGGATCAATACCTGCTGTAGGCGTCACTTCACCACCAATCAGGTTGAAATAGAGGCCCTGGCCAATTTCATCACCTGAGCCGCCAGCAGCCCCCGCCTCACCAGCAGCAGTTGCTTCCTGACCTTCGGTGATATCCTGGCCCTCATTAAGCGCCGCCAACAAGGCTTCAAACTCGGGGTTTTGCTCTTCGACACCATCGACCAGCGCCAGCTGCTGAAAGCTGTCCTGGGCAACAACAAAGGTGCCGCCACTATCCAACTGGCGGGTTGTACCATCTGCAAAGGTGATCGTCACGTGACTGCCATCAGTCACCTGTAATACATCACCCTCGCGGATAGCATCACCGGGATTGAGCTCTCGGAGCGTACCGTCAGCAGATACAACGACAACAGTCGCGCCGTCAGTGGAAGCAACAAACCCCATGATTTGCTGCCCATCATTGGACTCGATTGTGTTTCCTTGCTTAATTTGCTCGTTCATTTGCATAACCCTCCCGGCTTATCCCGGTCAAAATTCAGGCGTCACGCCTTATTGACGTTATCTCGATTACAGTTCCACACCCACGGTAAACAGCAGTTCACCCATGGTCTGGAACAACCGATACTCGTTGTAAAGAAGATCCTGCTGGGCAGCCACCAGTGACTGTTTGGCAGAAATCATTTCATTTTCTGTATTCAGCAGATCCAGCAAGGTCCTGCGACCCAGATCAAACTGCTTGATATAGGCTTCCTTGGTCGCGGAAGAATCCTTGACGTAGTCTTCCAGTGCTGGAATCTGATCACGAATTGCTTCGAAGGCTACCCAAGCCAAGCGGGTTTCCTGTTCCACCTGACGGTGAGTGTTGTTACGCACTTCCTTGGCCTTTTCGACCAGATACGCAAACTGCTGCTTACGAGCCTTGTCTGAACCACCACGGTAGAGGTTGTATCGCATTCTCAGCATGACCTTCAGATCATCGACCTGCTCTTCAACACCATCAATGTTGTCATTCAGATCACGCTCCAGCTCCACATGAAAATGAGGAAAGAAAGGGCTCTTGGTCTGTTCGTACTGGTAAGTCACCGATTCAATGTCAGCTGAGGCAGTTTTCAGCAGCGGGTGATTATCCAGCGCTTTGGCAACTGCATCGTCCACTGACATGGGCAGATACTTGCGATAAGTGCCAGGATGAGTCAAAGCGCCCTCACTGGGGTAAGTACCTACCACGCGCTGGAAGTTGGTTTTGGCATCCAGCAGGTTGGCTGTCTGACTGATCACGTTGGTTTTGGCTAAAGCCAAACGACCAGAAATCTGATCGAAATCAGCACGGCTGCCCACACCCGAATCAAAACGCTTTTTCATTTTGTCATAGATGTCTTCATGGGTTGCCAGCGTCTGCTTGGCCAACGCCAGGATATCCTGCTGCTTGATCACTTCCAGGTAAGTTCTGACTACCTGAAGTGCGACATCCTCAGCCACAGATTGCGCACGGAATTCAGAGCTCTTGTGGCGCGCCATCTGGTTTTTATGTTCATTGGGGGTTTGAAAACCGTCAAATACCAGCTGGCTGACATTGAGTTGTGCTTCCCGACGCTCGAGTTCGTTGCGGGTACGATTCGGGTCAGCAAATTCACGAGACGTGGGATCGCGTTCCTGGAAACCGAAACCAGCCAGCAGGTCTACTGTGGGGTAATAGCCGCCCAGTGCTTCACGCACCTGGCGATCTCTGGAGTCGACTTCACGCAACTCGGTGAGAACTTCCGGGTTGGTCTGTATGGTTTGGGCTATCGCCTCACGCAGGTCCAGGGACTCAGCCTGAACATGCAGTGCAGTGGCTGCCATTCCTGCTAGCAGCATTATTGATAACTGGCGCTTAAACATAATTTGTTTTCCTTTCGCACGACGTTGTTTGACACACGCCCCGAAACATTAACTGTTCCGATAGGTTGATTTGTATCACAGAACCTGCGGGATACAGTTACCGCTCAGAGGCGACTTATTACCGTTTATAGCTTTTGGCTTAAAAAGTGTGACGCAGCCTACATCTTTAACTATAGTAGAATCACCTGTTAGGTACATTACCTCTCTCGAAATGCCAACTCTTTTGTTTTCAAAATAGGCTTCAACAGGTAATCGAGAATGGTCTTTTTACCAGTAAGAATATCCACCTGAACCGTCATTCCAGGGATAATTGGCAGAGGGTCCTCAGGCTTGCCCAAGCTGCTGCTTTCTGTCTGCAATCTAACCTGGTAATAACTCACACCCTCTTCATCCACAATAGTGTCCGGGCTGATGTGAACCACCTTGGCTGCCAACCCACCGTGAATGGAAAAATCATAGGCGGTGAACTTGACGGTAGCCGATTGCGTTGGGTGAATGAAGGCAATGTCACGGGGTAATACCCGTGCATCCACCAACAATGAATCATCAAACGGCACAATTTCCACCAAATCCATACCTGGCTGAATCACCCCTCCGATTGTTTTTACCTTGAGCTGTTTAACCGTTCCTTTCATGGGGGAACGCACCACCGTACGTTTAACCCGATCTTCCAAGGCTTCATTACTCTGCTTGATTCGACCCAATTCCGACATCACATCATTCAGCTCACCCCGAGATTCGCTAGCAAATGTCTGGGCATGACTGATGACATTATTTTGGGCTTCGCTGTAGGCCGTTTCCAATTGTGGAATGGCAATCGCTGCCCGGTCCAGTTCACCCTTAAGGTCGGTCACCTGCCTTTCAAGTCGCAACAGTTCAACCTGAGACACGGCCCCCTCGGCCACCAGCGGACGGGTAAAATTCAGCTCCCGGCGCATCAGATCATAGCTATCCGACAAGCTCTGGCGATTTACCTTGATGGAAGAAAGCTCCTGCTTCTTCTGTGAAGCTTTTTGGTTAAGAATTTCCTGTTGTGACTGATGTTCCTGAAGTCGCGACTCATAAAGTGCACGCTCACTGGCTACCAGAACCGGATCGTAGTTTCCGCCAAGTTTGGCCAATTCCTCATCAAAACTGGTGCCATTCGCCTCTGCTCGCAGCCGCGCCGCCTTAATAGTCAGCTGTTCAGCCTGCAGAGACCGCTCCTTATAGGTAGAGGCAAAGATGGTGTCATCAATCTGTATCAGCGGTTGCCCCCGATCGACCACATCCCCTTCAGCTACGAGCAGCGAAGCAAGAATGCCACCTTCAAGATTTTGAACTACCTGGATATCACTAGACGGAACTATCTTCCCCTCGCCCCGAGTGAACTCATCAATTTTTGCGAGACTGGCCCAGACCAGCATCACCACGATAAAAGCAGCAATCACCCACAACAGCAATTGGGAAACAAGTGGAGACTGCTTAAGAACCGCCTCGGAGGAATAGGACATATATTTGAGGTCAACAGCGGGCGTCTGCTGAAAATGCTTTCGAAATTTGTTGCGCAACGTAGAAAACATTAGCTTTTGCCTCGGATTTTGCCTTCTTTAAGGGCTGCCAAAACCTGATCCTTGGGACCGTCGGCGACAATAGTGCCGCGATCCACTACCATCAGTCGATCGACCAGTGCCAGCATGCTCATTTTGTGGGTAATCAGGAAAAGTGTGCTGTCAGCAAACTCACTCTTGATCTGCCTACACAGGCTTTCCTCAGTGCCCTGGTCCATGGCCGAAGTCGGCTCATCCATCAGCAACACCTTGGGTTGCCGTAAGAATGTCCTGGCCATGGAAATGGCGCTGCGCTGTCCACTCGACAGATTCTCACCCCGCTCACCCACCGGCATCTCAAATCCCAGGGGATGGCTATTGATCAACTCCAGGATTCCGGCCTTTCTAGCAGCTTCAACCACCTCGGCATCACTAACGCCCTGGACACCAAAAGTGATGTTTTCTCGAACAGTACCAAAATACAGTTTGGCATCCTGCGCCACATAACCCACATTGGTACGCAGATCTGCCGGGTCCAGCTGTTTGACGTCAAAACCATCAACCAGAACTGCACCTTCATTCACGTCATAGAGGCGGATCATCAACTTCGCCAGCGTGGATTTACCAGAACCGATCCGGCCAATAACCCCCACTTTCTCTCCCGCTTTGATGGTGAAGTCCACATTTTCAATAGCTGGTCGTGGCTGGTCTGGATAACTAAATGTCACCTGCTTAAGCCGAATATTGCCCTCCAGTACGGGACGATGCAGATAACGTTTGTCAGCCTCACGCTCTACCGGCAACGCCATTACTTCATTGAGCGATTTCAATGTGCCTTCAGCATGGTCATAACTAACCAACAAACTGGCAATCTGGCTCAAGGGCGCGAGAGCCCGACCGTTGAGAATGACAGAGGCGATCAGGCCGCCCAGCGTCAGGTTTTGGTCTGCAATCAGGTAAACACCCACCACCACGATGGCCACCATAGCCACCTGCTGGAGAAACTGAACACTTTGTAAAGCGGTGTTTGAAATCAGGCGCGACTGCAATCCCCACTGGGAGACGTAACCCACCGACTGCTCCCAGCTTCTCTGCACCTGGCCTTCTGCGCCAAGAGTCTTGATGGTTTCGATTCCCACCAGGCTTTCAATTAGAGTGGCATTTTTCTTGGCGCTGCCGCGCATCACATTTTCAATGGTGGGCCGCAGTTTTTTCTGGGCACGCAACCCCAGATAAATGGCCAGCGGGAAGATGACTATCGGCACCGCTACCAGCCAACCACCCAGGTAGAAAATAAAAATCATAAAAATAATGACAAAGGGCAGATCAATCAGGGTCAGGATGGTTGAGGAGGTCACAAAATTGCGCAACATGTCAAAATCATGAATTCTCGAGGCAAAGGCGCCAGCCGAGCTCGGACGCACGGACATCTGTAAATTCAGCACTTTTTCAAACAGCTGTGCCGACAACACTACATCGGTTCTTTTTGCAGCCAGCTCTACCAGGTAGGCTCGCAACAGTTTTAATGCCAGGTCAAAGACATAAACAATCAACACGCCTATGGCCAGCGCCCACAGGGTTTCAACCGCATTGTTTGGCACCACACGGTCATAGACATTCATCACAAACAGGGGTTGTGCCAAAACAAACAGGTTAATCAAAAAAGAGGCCAGTAATACATCACGATAGATTTTTGATGAGCTTCGCAATACATCCCAGAACCAGTGGGCTCCTTTTTCCTGATGAATTTTTGGTGTGCGCGAATCAAATTGTTGCATGGGGCGAAGGTAAAACACCTTGCCACTGTAGATGGTTTGCAGCTCCTTCAGGTCAGCCTGTGTCTGTTCCTGGGTGACGGGGTTAGTCAGAAAAGCCAGATTTAGAGCGGTATCAAGACCACTCAGCACCAGCGCCTTGCCATCGGTGGTCAGCAATATGGCTGGCAGAACCTCCAGGGGGATGTCCTCCAGTGATCTTTGCAGCATCAATGAAGCCAATCCTGCCCTGTTGGCTGCGCGATTGAAGATTTTGGGAGTTAAACGGCCATTTTCCAATGGCAATCCTGAGGACACGGCAGGAGCTGATGTCGGTCGACCTTCCAGAGTGGCTGCCAATAACAAACAGTCCATCAACTCATAGGATTCGAGCTCAGAACTCGACGACAGGCCTTCGTTGGCTACCTCGGACATATTCATACAGTCAATCCATCAGCGAATTTAACACCAAAACGGGCGCAGCAATCCTATCACGCACATGGTGACACTCCCAATATCACGACCCCATATACTCAAGTTTGTCGATATAATGTCTTTTTTTCAGGATCGAACCCTCAAAATCGGCTATGCCAGAGCATCAACACGCCAATATTCCCCCGGTTAACCGCCGTTTTTCCGTTGCTCCGATGATGGAATACACAGATCGGTTCTGCCGATATTTTCATCGTTTATTGAGTAAACAGACACTGCTTTACACTGAGATGGTTACCAGCAGTGCGCTGATCCATGGTGATCAGCTACGTCACCTGGAATTCGCCGATATCGAACATCCAATAGCACTACAACTCGGTGGTAGTAACCCCACTGAACTTGAAGCAGCGACCCGTATTGCCGCCACTTACCATTACGACGAAATCAACCTTAATTGCGGTTGCCCCAGTGATCGGGTGCAATCCGGAATGTTTGGTGCGGTATTGATGAAAAATGCCGACCATGTGGTCAACTGCTTCAATGCCATGCAGGGTGCGACAGGGATCCCAATAACTATCAAACACCGCATTGGTGTTGACGATATGGATAGCTACGACTTTCTCTGTGATTTTGTCGGCAAACTAGCGGATGCCGGTTGTAAAACCTTTATCGTTCATGCCCGCAAGGCCTGGCTAAAAGGGCTTAGTCCGAAGCAAAACCGGGAAGTCCCTCCTCTGGACTACGAAGCCGTGTATCGACTGAAGCAGGATTTTCCTGACAGTGAAATTATTCTGAATGGTGGTGTAACAAGCATTGATCAATCACTGCAACACCTGCACCATGTTGACGGCGTGATGATGGGGCGAGAGGCCTACCACAATCCTTATATCCTCTCGCAGGTAGATACACGTCTATTTAATAATGAGACGTCACCACCGAGCAGAGCAGTCGTTCTCGAACAGTTCTCCAAGTTCGTGGAGCAGGAACTGTCCCGAGGGATCCGGCTGGGGCAAATGACCCGCCATATTCTTGGGCTTTACCAGGGCGTTCCCGGCGCAAGACGTTTTCGTCGTTATATCAGTGAGCATGCCCACCAGCCCCGGGCGGGAACCGATGTGTTACTGCAGGCTCTAAAGGCACTTAATGAAGTCAGAGTATGAATGAATATGCCCAGTAAACTGGATCAATTACGTGAAATGACCGTCGTCGTCGCCGATACCGGTGATATTGAAGCCATTCGCCAATATCAGCCAATTGATGCGACCACAAACCCCTCACTGCTGCTGAAAGCCGCATCCCTGCCCCACTATCAACACCTGATTGCAGCCAGTATTTCCAAGTCAAAATCAAAAGGCAGTGACTGGCTGCCAGACTGCATGGATGAGTTGTCTGTCGCCATTGGCCGGGAAATTCTCGATGTCGTACCCGGACGGGTTTCCACGGAAATTGATGCACGCCTGTCTTTTGATACCCAGGCCACAATCAGCCGCGGACTGTCACTGGTGGAAAAATACCAATCTGCGGGCATCGATAGTGACCGTATTCTGCTAAAAATTGCTTCCACCTGGGAGGGAATTCGTGCTGCGGAAGAGCTGGAAAAAAGTGGTGTGCAATGCAACCTGACGCTATTGTTCGGCTTTGATCAGGCAGCAGCAGCAGCAGATGCCGGAGCCTTCCTGATATCACCTTTTGTCGGTCGCATACTGGATTGGCACAAGGCCAATGGCGGCAAGCAGGACTATGCCGGCCATGAAGATCCTGGCGTTCTCTCCGTCAAAACCATTTACAATTTTTACAAGCAGCGTAATTACAACACCATTGTTATGGGCGCGAGTTTTCGCAACCCCGGAGAAATCGAGGCCCTTTCGGGTTGTGACCGCCTCACCATTAGCCCGCAGTTGCTTGCCGAACTTAGCGCCGACCATGGTGAGTTACCTCGACAACTGGACCCGCAGCAAACCGGAGACACCATCGACTATCAACTGGAGGGGGAATCAGCATTCCGCTTCAGGATGAATGACAATGCCATGGCCACGGAAAAACTGGCTGAAGGTATCCGCAATTTTGTGGCCGATCAGGTAAAACTGGAAAAAATGCTCTGGGAGATGAGCCGTTGATCGACCAAATCCAGAAGTTCTTTTCCTCCAAACTTAATCCCGTAAATGAGGAAACAGATCAGGAGAAGATGAGACTGGCAGCGGCTGCGCTGATGGTCGAAGTCATGGTCATCGACCGGGACCTAAATACAGCAGAGCTGACAGAAATCAAGTGTATGCTGGCGAAACGGTTTCAGCTTGCATCAGTAGAAATCGAGCAACTGGTAGAATTGGCCCGCAAGGAGGTCGACTCAGCCACCTCACTGTTTCAATTCACACGATTAATCAATGATCACTTTGATGCCGAAGCCAAAACCCATTTGATTGAAAATCTTTGGCGGGTCGCCTTTGCGGACCAGGTGCTGGATAAACATGAGGAAGCACTTATCCGGCGTATTGCAGAACTGCTATATGTGTCTCACATGGATTTTATTCAGGCTAAACAGCGCGCTATGGGCCGTTAAGCAAAGCGCATATCCCGTGTCAGCAATCCTGCTCAAGGGAATGGATAAGGTCGACAAATTCTTTCTGGTTGCGATCATTTAAAAGGGACAAAAGCCTGTGCGCTTCAAGGACCTGCTCCCGAATCTCTTCGACGCCGGACTCGATACTGCTCAGCTCCTCGTACCCGTCATCATCCTCGTGAGGGCCCTGGATAATATTGAAAATTTCATCCAACCCCATGACCGTCAAAATCTGGTAAATACTTTCGTCGTTGCAAAACACCGTGGGCTTGATGCCGTAATGTTCTTCGCAATACAGGGCCATTTTTGCCAGCAATCCCAGGGTGGTGCTATCCACCGCATCAGTGTCCATCATATCGGTCACGACTTCACTGACATGGCCATCCTTAAAAATCGCCTCAATATAATTATTCAGCGAGGTGCACAGGGTGACACGGACATCACCGACCAGTTTGATCAGATACGCATCTTCGTGGTGTGAAACCAGAATTTTTCCAGGTTGCACTAAAAACCTCTGCGAATTGTCAGTACGGTGACATCATCCGGGACATCACCTACCTCATTAATACCTAAACCTTCACAAATACTTTCCATGGAGGTGTCAGAGTGGGCCACAGTGTCTGCCAAGTACTGCTCTTTTTCCCGATAGGATTTACCCGGAAGAAACTCAAGTACGCCATCTGACACAATAACCATAGCAAACTTCTCGGGAAGCATAATTTCCTGCACGTCCCAGGTGGCATTGTCAAAAATACCCACCGGCTTACCCTTACCCGGTAATGTTCGTACATCGCCCTCACTAAAGAACACTGGCGTTGGCATATGTGCGGCCACGGAGTAACGCAAAATATTCTGTTCCATATCAATCGACGCTGAAAACAGTGTCAGGTGCTTATCCAAGCCCAGCGCCATAATCTGCCGGTTGATATGTTCGATAAAACCAAGAGGGGCCTTAGCCATAGCCTCATGGTCGTTGAGCGAAATGTGGCGACGAAGGATACGATTTAGTATGAATTTGAGCAATACCGTCAGAAATGCGGAAGAAGCGCCATGACCCGATACATCGGCCACATACAATACCATGTAGCGATCAAACACCACGTTGTAGCCAACAAAATCACCGCTCAAAAACAGGGATGGCACAATACGGTGGGCAATCTCATAGTCACCGTGTCGTAGTGGTGTGACGGGAAGCAAACTATGCTGAACTTGGCGACCCGCCATCTGGTCAATTTCCAGAATTCGTAGACTTTCTTCCAGCTCCCGATTTGCTTTCTCCAGCTGCTCGCGATATTGCCGGTTCTGTACCAATAGGCTCTTACATCCGGAGGCACGTTTAACAGCCTCACGAAAACGATCACCGGTAAAGGGCCTGATGACGACATCGGAGACATTTTGATGGAATAGTTCGACTACTTGTCTCGGATCAATTTCGGGCAGGACCATTATGTAGGCGACATCCAGATCCAACGATGCCAGGGCAAGCAATTGATCCTGCAGATCAGAAAATGGGAGGTTAATCACGACCACAGCAGGGTGATCGACCTGAATAGCATTTACGGCAGCCGTGGTGTCATCGAAGCAGGATACCTGCCATGGCGTGCCGACCAACAGGTCTTGCAGCTCATGGCAGTCATCTTGATTGTCGGCAACAATATACAGTTTGCCGTTTATTTCCATAGCTTAACCAGGGCCGACGTCGTGCGAGAATACAGCTCTTCGTCGCTGATAAAAGTTCAATCCGCCTGATAGGCCAACGGATCAGCAAGCAGCCTAGAACTCCTCGTAGTCGCCCCCGAAGTCATCCTCTACCAAACGGTCATTAAGGAGGAACTTCCGGCGCTGGAGATAGGCATCACGAATAAAGGTATAACGGTCACCGCGGATAAACTTCTCAGCTTCAAGGAGGTCCGCGCGGGTGGACAGCAGTTCCACACCATAAATAGTGTTACGGGTGGGCACATGGTCCACTTCGTTAATCGGATTGACGAGGCGATCCACAATTCTTGAGGGCGCATCGCGCATGGTGCTGGGGCCAAAGAATGGAATCACCACATAGGGGCCAGAATTAACACCATAAAAACCCAATGTCTGACCGAAGTCTTCACCATCATTTTTTGGCAGGCCCATGTTATCGGCTACATCAAAAAAACCGACCAAGCCAATGGTGGTGTTGATCACCAAACGACCTGTATCGTTGCCAGCCTGTTTGAACTTGCCCTGCAGAAGATCGTTAAGAATATTTACCACTTCTCCCACATTGGAGAACATACGGCTAATACCGCGTTCAACCGGGTCCGGGGTAATCGCTTTATAACCCTTTGCCACAGGTTTGAAGGCATAGGTGTCAACTGTATCGTTGAACACAAACACCTTGCGGTTAAAACCTTCCCAGGGATCTTCCGGATCTTTGGCATCCGTGGCGGCCATTACCTGACCTGACAACATAATTCCAGCAAGCAGCAGCATGAATTTTTTCATTGTGTCTTCCCCTTAACATTATTCTCGTAGCAGAAAATCCGCTGATTCTACACGTTCAGATAATACAGGTATACCGTCTAACTGCTCTTACAGCCCCTAAATATGGCCTTTCATTCTCAATAATCCTCATTAACTGTGTGGTTTTAAATGACAATTTTGTCATAAAAATGACACACATCTATCCGAGAATGCCCGCATGGTTTGAATGGGACGTTCCATTGAGCCTGAAATGGCCAGAGATAGGCCAGACACTTACTCACAACGCCCTCTATAAGGATTGGAGTTGACAATATGAAACGTACTGCAATTTGCTTAGCTGTTAGTGCTCTCGCGGCCAGTTCCATGGCCTATGCCGGAAGCATGAAAGACACCCCTGCCGCTGTAAGCGCCATTTCAGCCTCTGAAATTGAAAGCGCCAGCGTACAGGATTTAAAAAAATACGTTCTGGCTCTGTCCCAACGTATTGAAGACATGGAAGCCAAAACCGACAAGGTTGTGGCCCAAGCCAAGCCAGCCAAAACCTGGGCTGACAGCATCCAGTGGTCCGGTGATGTTCGTTACCGCTACGAAAACATCGACAACGATGCCAAAACTGACGAACGCAACCGCAACCGTGTTCGTGCCCGTATCGGCCTGACTGCTCAGATCACCGATGACGTGAAAGCCGGCGTAGCCCTCGCCAGCGGCAGCGACGACCCGGTTTCTTCCAACCAGACTCTGGGTGGCGGAGCCAGCTCTAAAGGCATCAACCTCGACCAGGGTTGGGTTGACTGGAAATTTGCCCCCAATACTCACCTGATCGCCGGTAAAACCAAAAACCTTTACTACGCCCCTGCAAAAAGCGGCTTGGTATGGGACGGCGATCTGCGTCCTGAAGGTGTTAACCTGAAATACGATAACGGCACTATTTGGGCCGTTGCTTCCTACCACTTCCTGAACAGTGATGACGGCAGCAGTGGTACTGGCGATATTGAAGAAATGTTTGGTGGCCAGGTAGGCTATAACGGCAATATCAACGATAACACTTCCTTTATCGTTGGCGCTGGCTACTACTACATCCCGGTTGAAGGCAGTGCCTCATTTGTAGATGGTGATTTCTTCGGCAACTCTGAAATTGCTGGTATGCACGCATTAGATTACAAAGTGGCTGAAGTGTTTGCCGAAGTGAATACCAAACTGGCCGGCGTCCCCGCCACCTTCTTTGCTGACTTTGTTCAGAACACTGAAAGCGATGCTGATGAAGACACCGGCTATGCCATTGGCTTCAAGCTGGGTAAAGCCAAGAAGCGTGGCGATGTCGAGTTCGGCTACATGTATGAAGACCTGGAAGCTGACGCGGTTTACGCAGCCTTTACCGATTCCGACTTCGGTGGCGGTGGTACCGACGTTAAAGGTCACAAGCTGAGTGCAGCCATCGGCCTCAGCAAAAACACCAAACTGGGGATCACCTACTTTAACAACGAATACGGTGATTACACTCTGAGCGATGAAGTGGATTACGATCGCGTACAGGTGGACCTAGCAACCAAGTTCTAATCAACACGGTTGATGCATCGTAAAAACGGCCCTTCGGGGCCGTTTTTTTATACTTGGAAAACCGCCATCACTCCGCCAGCACAATATCCAGTGACAGTAGCTGCTCAAGCACTTCTCTACCAAAGCCCATCAATGATTCAGGGTCTGATTGACCTAAAAGGCCTGCAAGCTCACGCAACACCGAGGCTCCCGATTGAGGGCTCTCCTCAAGTAATTGCAGCAACTGCATGGTCACCCGGTTGGTTTGCAGAAACCCAACCTCCTCTTGCCGATTGCGGTAAACCACCAAAAAAGCCGGCTCTTCGCCAGGTTCTTCCGGCTGATACTGCGGCCCGATAAGGTGTACCGGATATTGATAGGAGAGCCGCCAAGCCAAAGGGGAAACCTGCAATGGGTCTGACAGCACATCAACGCCCTCTTTCCGACCTGCCTCGATGCCACCCTCTGCCACATCCAGAGCCAGCTCTACCCACTCGTAATGGGCAAGCTCCAGCATAAAGCCGGGATCACAATCCACAGGCTGATGCCCCTCCTGCAGATACATGAGGAATTCCTGTGAGATTTCCAGAAAGTACGGGGAATGACTTTGGTGACTAGCAATAAATTGCCTGATCATGGCGTGCCAATCGCTATCAGCATAGAGACTACGCAGAATCGGGAACCCACTACTGATAAAGTCTTCAATATTGTTGTAAACCAGCTCCCGGTAGATTTTCAGGCGCCGGTCTTCAATGTCCGCGGGGGCGGGATTGGTATTGGGGTCCCGCAAATGGGCGGCAAATCGGTACTGGGTTTTCTGAAAGTCGGGGGCGCTGAGATCAGACATTGGTCAACTCCACCAAAGGCTGTGGGACGGCGACCGATTGAAGGTGCTGGATATGCTCGACTTCCAGCATCAGCTGTTCCACAGGAGGCAGGTTAAAATCCCTCTCCAGCAATGTTGGCATCACGCCAAACAATTCATAGCTTTTTTCAAGCAATGCCCAGACTGGATCAATGACATCAGCACCGTGGGTATCCACCCGCAGATCGTCCGCTTCTTTATAGTGCCCCGCCACGTGAACATAGGAAACACGATGACCAGGCAACTGCCGCAGGAACTCCTCCGGGTCGTAGCGATGATTGATACTGTTGACATAAATATTGTTCACGTCGAGCAACAAATCACAGTCGGCCTCTTCCAGCACAGCATTCAGAAAATCAATTTCACGCATCTCCTGCAGGGGCGCTGCATAGTAGGAAACATTTTCCATGGCAATACGCTGACCAAGAAAATCCTGAACCTGACGAATTCGATCCGCCACATAATGAACAGCTTCTTCCGTAAACGGAATTGGCATCAGATCGTAAAGATGGCCATCATCACTGCAATAGCTAAGGTGCTCGGTATAGGCACGTATCTGGTGTTCTGCCAGAAAGGCTTTGATATTGCCCAGCAATTCCATGTCCAGAGGCGCTGGAGAACCGATGGACAGTGACAAGCCATGGCAGACAACGGGAAAGCGCTCGGTGTAATGACGGAACTGACGTCCCAGCCGGCCACCGACATGAATCCAGTTTTCCGGGGCGACTTCCATGAAACTGACCTGATCAGTTGTCACGGAAGAAAGCGGGCCCAACAGAGCCCGCCTTAAACCCAAACCCGCCCCATGGACGGGATAATGACTTGTGGTCATGACAGATAAATACGCTGTAAATTAACCTTTACCACCGCACTTGCCTTCACCACATTTACCTTCTTTTTCAGACTTTTTCTCTTCGCCACACTTGCCTTCGCCACACTTGCCATCTTTTTCGGCTTTTTTGGCTTCACCACAGCGGCCTTCACCACACTTGCCATCTTTTTCAGCTTTTTTGCCTTCGCCACACTTACCTTCTCCGCATTTGCCTTCGCCATGGGAGTCAGCGAGGTTATAGCCAGAGCTCAGCTGGTTGGCCTGAAACGGATTTTCCGCCGCAGATGCCAGAGGGGCGATAGCAACTGATGCCATGAAAGCAGCGCCAACAGCTGCGGCCAGGGGTTTCAGGGTTTTCTTGGACATGATGTATCTCCATTAAAGGTTATCTTGTTGGGGGAGGTGCGTGATCATCCAGACCACACAGCTAATCAGACTGAGCGTTACAGAATAAGTTTCAAGGAAATGTGCGGTTATGCTTTTAGCTTATGAACGGCTTTCGGCCAGGCCCGGCGACAACGTAGCCCAATGGGCCAGAATACGCTTGTCCGAAATAGGAAACAGTGTCCTCAATTGCTGCGCAAACAAAGAGACCCGGTATTCCTCGATCATAAAGCGGTATTGCCAGATACCCTCCTGTACCTCTCTGGAATAATCCTGCCAGTGCGAATCAACTCCTTCCAGTTTGCTGGCGAGTTTATCCAGCATCAATACGTATTCACGCTCCTTGCCGGGTTGTGACGGTAGTTTATCCAACCTCACCGTCAACGCTTTCAGGTACCGTTGATACTGTTGCAGCCAGTCATAGGGTACACGATAGAGAAATCCCGGCTGAAACAGCATCGCCAGTTGGCGGTTGATATCCGGTACTGAATGAACAGCTGACAACCCCAGTTTTTTGATTGCTTTATGGATATCAGAAAGTGCCGGAAGCCAACCAATCAGCATCTGCTCGAGCTCATTGGCCGCTGCGACAATTTCGCCTTTACCGGCAACCAGCTGTTGTTCATAGTCGGCACGGGTTCGTGGCACATCTCTACCATCAACCAGAACTTTCTTGTAGGCGGCATCAATCAAGTCTGCCACCAACACATCCCTGCCCGGCAAGTGTGCCGCCTTGAGCTTGAGGTCCTGCCCTTTCAGCAGATCCTTTCGCAAGTATTTCACGCCCTGGGGATAGCTCAGCTGGTACAATCTGACCATACCATCGAGGGTGCTATTCAGCGCCGTGACGGGGTTGTCCAGCAACTTGAGGCCCACCTTTTGACCATTGGCAACCAGGGCTGGATAGGTACGGATCGTCAGACCCTGCTGTTGGATATCATAAACTTCTGGCAGGTTGTCAAAATTCCAGCCATTCAGGTCTGACTGCTCAATACCGTTGTCTGAAACTTGCTCAACCGTATGAGAAACCCTACCCCGATACTGCGCTTTGAGTTGTTTTATATCGCGGCCGTTGGTCAACAACTCTCCTTGTTCGTCAATCAGACGCACATTCAGCAGATACACATCGTCCAAAACCGCTGCCTGCCACTGCTCAGGTGTAATTTCTACCCCGGTGTGGCGCTTCAATTGATGCCCGAGGGCTTCTGTTAGCGGAACGTTGGCAGGTTTCATCTCGATTAATGCTTTGTCGACAACGTCCGGCACCGGGACAAAATGACGCCGTAGTGATTTGGGCAAACCTTTGACGAGGGCAATGCATTTATCCCGCAACATTCCGGGAACCAGCCACTCAAGGCGCGCAGCAGGCACCTGATGAAGAATACTGACTGGGATTGTCACACTGACACCATCCTCGGCATGACCCGGCTCAAAGTGATAGCTC
Source organism: Porticoccus litoralis (assembly GCF_030676955.1). Classification (NCBI taxonomy): domain Bacteria; kingdom Pseudomonadati; phylum Pseudomonadota; class Gammaproteobacteria; order Cellvibrionales; family Porticoccaceae; genus Porticoccus; species Porticoccus litoralis. The sequence continues at coordinate 17,228 of NZ_JAUUUU010000005.1, forward strand.
AATGGGTAGCGTGTCCCCTGCCACTCCAGATAATCGGGAAACTGTGCGCCAGTGTTCTCTTCAAGCTGTCGCTGAGCCAGCAACGCTTCATCCATCCACAGTAGTTTTGGATCGTCTTTTTCAGCGCTCTTGCGCCAGTGTTCAAAGCCAGCAAGGTTCAAGACATCACTGGGAACACGCTGACGGTAGAACTCAAACATCACCTCATCATCTACCAGAATATCCCGACGGCGTGTTCGTGACTCCATTTCTTCCAGGTCTTCCTGAAGCGCCCTGTTATGACGAAAAAACTCTCCCTTACCCCGATATTCGCCCTCGACCAGCGCCGCGCGCAGAAACAGCTCGTGACAGGCTGATGGATCAATTTTGCTGTACTGACAGGGTTGCCGGTCCACAATGGGCAAGCCATACAATGTCTGGCGCTGATAGGCCATCACCTGGCCACTACGTGCGCTGTAGTGCGGTTCACTGTAGTGTTTCTTGACGAGGTGAGCCGCCAGCTCTGATAGCCACTCAGGCTCAATACGCGCATTAACGTGACTGTATAGCCGTGAGGTCTCGATTATTTCCGCTGCCATCAGCCATTTCGGTGGTTTTTTAAACAGCCCTGAACCAGGAAAAACGTGAAATTTTCGGTTGCGAGGCCCCATAAATTCCTTTTCTTCATGGCGAAATCCGATCTGGCCCAATAACCCCGTAAGCAGTGCCCGGTGCACGGCTGCGTAATCGGCTGGTTGACGATTTTCAGGCAACTTCAATTCCCGACAATAGCCGTGTAACTGATGATGCAAATCGCGCCACTCGCGCATTCTCAGTGGTGACACAAACTGTTGTCGGCAGTATTTGTCGAATTGGTTGCGCCCCAGTGCCTGGCGCTGCTCCTCCATGTGATTCCAGAGGTTGAGATACGCCACGAAGTCGGAATCCTTATCCTGCCACTGACGGTGTTTTTCATCCGCGGCCTGCTGTTTGTCGGCAGGCCGTTCCCTCGGGTCCTGCACACTCAACGCTGACACGATAATCAACACCTCCTTGAGGGCGCCCTCCTGAGCGGCAGCAACAAGCATCCGACCCAGACGCGGATCTGCTGGCAGCCTTGAAAGCTGCCGCCCGATACGAGTTAATTCACCGCGGCGGTTAACCGCCTGCAACTCCTGCAACAGGCTGAAGCCGTCGTTGATCAACCGCTGATCCGGGGCATCGACAAAGGGAAAGTCACGGATATCACCAATGCGCATCTGCAACATCTGCAAAATGACCGATGCCAGATTGGTGCGCACTATCTCGGGATCGGTAAACTCGGGTCGGCTGTTGAAGTCCTCCTCAGAATACAGACGAAAACAGACACCCTCGCTGATCCTACCGCAGCGGCCTTTGCGCTGGTTGGCACTGGCCTGTGAAACCGCCTCAATGGGCAAACGCTGCACTTTGGTGCGATAGCTGTAACGGCTGATACGCGCGGTGCCAGGATCAATGACATAGCGGATACCGGGGACTGTCAGCGATGTTTCGGCCACGTTGGTAGCGAGTACCACCCGCACACCTCGGTGTGGCTGAAATACCCGATTCTGTTCCGCCAGGCTCAAGCGGGCATAGAGAGGCACGACTTCAAGGTTCGGCAGCTGGGCCTTGCGAAGCACGTTAGCGGTTTCACGTATTTCCCGCTCACCGCTGTGAAACACGAGGATATCCCCACGCTTGGGCAGGCTGAGAATCTCTTCCACACTGTCGAGTACCTGCTGAGACAGGTCACGATCCTCTTCAGCCGGGCGATATTCCACTTCAACCGGATAGGTTCGGCCCGAAACTTCAATCACGGGAGCCTGATCAAAATGTTGCGAAAACCGTTCTACATCAATGGTAGCGGAGGTAATGATCAGCTTCAGGTCCGGACGTTGTGGCAGTATTTTCTTGAGATAGCCGAGCAGGAAATCGATGTTTAGGCTGCGTTCATGGGCCTCGTCGATAATCAGGGTGTCATAGCGATTCAGGTACCGGTCGTGCTGAATTTCCGCCAGCAGGATGCCGTCAGTCATCAATTTGACCAGGGTATTTTCGCTGCTCTGTTCATTGAAGCGTACCTGGTAGCCAATGGTTTCCCCCAGTGGCTGACCCAGCTCTTCGGCAATACGATTGGCCACTGTGCGTGCGGCGATGCGCCGTGGTTGGGTATGACCAATCATGCCTGACACACCCCTCCCCAACTCCAGGCAGATTTTCGGCAACTGGGTAGTCTTACCGGATCCGGTCTCCCCGGCGATCACCACCACCTGGTGATTTTCAATGGCGTCGCGGATATCATCCCGACGCCCAGCGATGGGCAGCTCTTCAGGGTAGCTTATTGCCGGCACGCTGGCTTTACGGGCCTTCAGGCTGGCATCGGACTGCTCCAGTAGCGCAGTGAACTGTTGCAGATCGCGATCAAACGGTTTGCCCTGCCCCGCACGTTGGCTGATTTTTTCCAACAGGCGTTCCAGACGATAGCGATCCGTTGCGAGACAATCGGCAATCCTGTCCCGCCATTGTTGAAGTTCATTGTTCATTCAAGACAACTAATCAGAAACCTGACGGGCCAGGTTGAACCCGGCCCTATGAATGTGGGCATCAATTATCGCGCAGTTCCCGACGCAATACCTTACCCACATTGGACAACGGCAATTCATCACGGAATTCAACGTACTTGGGCAGTTTGTAACGGGCTAACTGCTCGGCACAGAAATCGCGGATGTCTTTTTCGGTCAGTCCCGGATTGGCACTGACCACATAGAGTTTGACCGCCTCACCAGAGTGCTCGTCAGGCACACCTACCGCAGCACAGTAGGTCACATCCGGGTGACGGGAAACCACACCTTCAATCTCATTAGGGTAGACGTTGAAGCCCGAGACAATAATCATATCCTTCATTCGATCATGAATACGCAGGAAACCATCTTCATCCACTGAGGCGATATCCCCGGTTTTCAGCCAACCATCTGCCGTCACGGTTTTGGCGGTTTCTTCCGGGAAATGCAGGTAACCCTGCATCACCTGTGGCCCCCTCACCCACAACTCACCATGCTCATTCACAGCCAGTGGATTGCCATCGTCATCGGCAATCCTTATTTCCGTCCCGGGCAGAGCAATGCCCACCGCCCCCTGCTTGCCACCGGGTGAAGGAGTGAGAGAAACCACGGGCGACGCCTCCGTTAAACCGTAGGCTTCACTGATCTGGCAACCAGTTTTGTCAAACCAGTCGTTGCTGGTGCCGGTCGCCAGCGCTGACCCTCCGGATATGGTGAATTTCAGGGTAGAGAAATCGATACGGCCAAAATCCGGGTCTTTCATCAACGCGACAAAAAGCGTGTTTAGCCCGATAAATACCGATGCTGGCCACTGGCGCAGCAATTTTACAAACGCCTTGATATTGCGTGGATCTGGGATTAACTGGCTGTGCACACCTAAATGCACACCTACCGTGATGACCACGGCAAACGCATAGATATGGTAGAGCGGCAGAGGCGACACAAAGCGTTCCACACCCCGATCAATGCTACAGCTTTCCAAAACCATGGCAGATTGCCGTGTCACGCTGACCATATTGCTGTGACTGAGCATGGCCGGCTTTGAGACGCCCGTGGTGCCACCGGTGTACTGAAGAACCGCCAGGTCATCACCATCCAAAGCGACCTCCTGATGAGGTTGTTCACTACCCTTCTTTAGTGCTTCCAGAAGAGAAATTGAACCGGCAGAAGAACTAGCCTTGCCAAGCAATTTCATCAGCACTGACATCACCACTCGCTTCAGGGGCGAGTGCAGATCAAAGGGGGAGGTGGAAATAACCGTTTGCAGGGGCGTTTTGTCTTTTACCGCCAGTGTATGGTCCAAAAACTTGTCAAAAACCACCACAGCCTTTACATCCGCGTGGTTGAACTGATACTCCAGTTCGGTGGCTGTGTACATCGGGTTGACGTTGACGATGACCATCCCCGCCTTGAAAGCACCGTAGGTGACCACAAGGTACTGGATCAGGCTCGGCATCTGAATGGCAATGCGGTCACCGTGCTTCAAGCCGGTATGCTGTTGCAGGTAGCTGGCAAATGCACTGGACTGCCTGTCCAGCTCGGCATAGGTCAGCGTTCCCCCCAGAGAGGTGACAGCAGGTTGGCTGCCATAATTTCTGACTGTTTCAGCGAGGATATCCAACAGGTTATGCATCTCACTGGGTGGCAAGTCGTGGGGAATACCATAGTGGTCCCAAGAGTTGCGGACAGCCTCCATCACTTCCATTTTCGTGTCGATTTCAGACATTACCGCTCCCCTGCTCTGTCGATATTATGGTTATTATGGCTGGCCTGTCTTAGCGCCCGTTTTCCGGCAATGCTATCGAAACGTGCGGTCCAGGTACAGAATTCCCGCCTACCCACATCGTATCCGCTGGTTGTCAGCGGGTCAGTGCAGTCATGCCTTTTTCCAGCCCGGCCAAAGTCATGGGAAACATGCGCTCTGGGCCCATCAATTGCTGAATCAATTTGATAGAAGGTGTGTACTGCCAGTAATCAGTACGCACCGGGTTCAGCCAGATAAAGCGGTCATAATTATCCATGATACGCTGCATCCAGACGGCTCCGGCTTCCTGATTGTAGTACTCCGCGCTGCCGCCCGGTGCACTCACCTCGTAGGGCGACATGGTGGCATCACCCACAAAGATCACCTTGTAGTCACGGCTGTAGGTATGCAGCAGCTCCATGGTGGGCGTTTTGTCAATTTTCCTGCGGTGATTGTCACGCCAGACATAGTCGTAGAGGAAATTGTGAAAGTAGTAGTACTCCAGGTGCTTGAACTCACTTTTTACAGCAGAGAACAGCTCTTCGCACACTTTGACATGGGGATCCATGGAGCCTCCGACATCAAAGAACATCAGGACTTTGACCGCATTGTGGCGCTCCGGAACCATCTTGATATCCAGCAAGCCAGCATTGCGGGCAGTGGCGTCTATCGTGTCGTCCAGGGCCAACTCTTCTGCTGCGCCGGTACGGGCAAACTGACGCAGGCGTCGAAGTGCCAGTTTGATATTGCGCGTTCCCAGCTCGACTGAGTCGTCCAGATTGCGGAATGCCCGCTGCTCCCAGACCTTGACGCCCTGTTGCTGTTCACTCTCCCCGCCGACACGAATGCCTTCGGGGTGAAAGCCACCGTGTCCGAAGGGAGACGTACCACCGGTACCAACCCAGCGACTGCCTCCGGCATGACGCTTCTGTTGTTCAGCCAGTCGCTTTTTGAACGTGTCGAGTAATTGCTCCAGTCCGCCCAGACTCTCGATTCTGGCTTTTTCCTCATCACTCAGGTGCCTGGCAAACTCTTTGCGCAGCCACTCTTCAGGAATCAGGGCATCAATTAACTGTTCAATGTCAGATAGTTGATGAAGGTAGGCAGCAAAAGCCCGGTCGTAGCGATCGTAGTATTTTTCGTCCTTGATCAGGCAGGTTCTTGCCAGGAGGTAGAAATCATCCATGTCCGCAAAGGCTAATCGCTGTTGCAAAGCCTCCAGCAACACAAGATATTCCTTGATGGAAACGGGAATCTGCGCCTGCCGTATACTCTGATAGAAGTTGAGCAACATGGGTTCTGTGCCGGCGGATTACCGGCTCTCTCTGCGCGACATAAAGGCTAGTTTTTCCAGCAGATGCACGTCCTGTTCGTTTTTTAACAGGGCACCGTAGAGCGGCGGGATCACTTTACTGGGGTCTCGTTCCGCCAGCAGGTGATCGGGAATCTTGTCTGACAGCAGCAACTTCAACCAGTCAATCAGCTCGGACGTCGAAGGTTTTTTCTTTAAACCGGGCACCTGACGCACTTCAAAAAAGATATCCAGCGCCTCTTGCACCAGGGTTTTCTGAATATCGGGAAAATGCACCGCCACAATCTGCTCCATGGTCTCCCGCTCCGGGAATTTGATGAAGTGGAAAAAGCAGCGGCGCAAAAAGGCATCTGGTAATTCTTTTTCATTGTTGCTGGTGATGATCACCAGTGGTCGTTGCTTTGCCCGGATGGTCTCACCGGTCTCGTAGACATGGAACTCCATACGATCCAGCTCCAGCAACAGATCGTTGGGAAACTCGATATCAGCCTTGTCTATTTCATCAATCAGAAGCACCACCGGCTCATCAGCGACAAACGCCTGCCATAGCTTACCGGGCTTGATGTAGTTGGCAATGTCATGCACCCGGTCCTGGCCCAGCTGTGAATCCCGCAATCTGGATACAGCATCGTACTCATAGAGCCCTTGCTGTGCTTTGGTCGTGGACTTGATATGCCACGGAATCAATTGCCACCCCAGAGCTGCCGCCACTTCCTCAGCGAGCATGGTTTTACCAGTGCCCGGCTCGCCTTTAATCAGGAGTGGTCGTTTCAGGGTGACAGCCGCATTCACTGCCATTTGCAGGTCATCGGTGGCGACATAGCGATCAGTACCGGAAAACTTCATAATCGGACCTATTCAATAAATGCATTTGGCCATTCTAGCGCCAGCAGCAGGTACAGCAAACGACCTAAACAACGATCGCGTTCTGGAGAGTCAGTTTGACTAGACAACACCAAGAATGGCTTGGACATCCCAAGGGGCTCTACGTCTGTTTTGCCACGGAAATGTGGGAACGTTTTTCATTCTACGGCATGAAATATCTGCTATTGCTGTACCTCACCAAGTATCACCTGTTCAGCGATGCGATGGGGCTGGATGTGCTCGGCAGTTATGCCGCGTTGGTCTACGCCATGCCGGTGATCGGCGGATTACTGGCGGATCGTTACCTCGGCATGCGAAAGGCCGTGATTTTCGGTGGCTGCCTGCTGACCCTGGGACACCTCGGTATGGCCGTTGAGGGGACTCAGGCAATCAGGGTGAACGGGGATATTGTTCGCGATCAGGCGGCCTTGCAGATTTTCTATTTTTCCCTATCGCTCATCATCGTAGGCGTCGGTTTTCTCAAGCCCAACATTTCTACCATCGTCGGTCGTCTTTATGGTGAGCAGGATTCGCGCCGCGACAGCGGCTATACCATTTTTTATATGGGCATTAATATCGGCGCCTTCAGTGCCACCCTGCTGTGCGGTTACCTCGGGGAAACCCTGGGATGGCACTATGGTTTCGGTGCGGCAGGCGTCGGCATGGTTATCGGTCTGGTGATTTTCTTTTTCGGCCAGCGCCACCTGCAGGGCCTGGCAGAGCCGACACACCCCGAACTGTTAAAACAACCGGTGTTGCCCGGCTTCAATCGTGAGTGGTGTATTTACCTTGGCGCACTGCTGGCCCTGGTTGGCCTTTGGCAACTGATACAGGCCCATCAGTGGGTGCAATACTCGCTTAACGGACTGGCCATTGCCGTGGTGCTAGGCCTGATCTGGTTTATTATTGCCCGCTGCGACAGCGTGGAACGGGGTCGTATGTGCGTTCTGATGGTCCTGACATTCGCATCGGTGGTGTTCTGGGCGCTTTTTGAGCAAACCGCAGCCTCCATGACACTCTACGCCGACCGTGTGGTAGATCGCACTCTGCTAGGCATCACATTTAATGCATCTCAGTTTGGGGCATTAAACCCCCTATTTATCATGCTCTGCGCCCCGCTCTTTGCCGTGCTCTGGACGATGCTAGGCAAACGCCATCTCGAACCGTCAACACCGGTCAAGTTTGCACTTGGTATTATCCAGGCTGGGCTTGGCTTTGGAGCGCTGGTGCTTGGCGCCAACTTTCCCGACGAGACCGGAAAAGTGGCAGCACTGTGGTTGGTACTGGCCTACCTTCTCCACACCACCGGCGAGCTGTGTCTGTCACCGGTTGGCCTTTCCGCCGTGAGCAAGCTGGCGGTTTCTAAGGTAGTTGGACTGATGATGGGCACCTGGTTTCTGGCCACTGCGTATTCAGAATTCCTCGCGGTGCAGATTGCAAAACTCGCTCATATGGACTCCGTGCCAGGGCAAACGCTCAACACAGCGGAGGCATTGTCTTCTTACACCGGGCTATTTAATGACCTGCTGTTTGTGGGCTGTGGTGCCGGCTTTCTATTACTGGTTATCAGCCCGCTGCTGAAGCGACATATGCACGGAGTATCGTAACCGGCCTTCTATCCACCTGTTGAAAGCCGTTTTGAGGCTGGTTATGCAGGATAAGTGGGACTAGAAAAGCTGAGTCTACAAGGCGTGAAGCCGCATTTTGGGTTTCATGCTAACAACGCAAAGGCCACCCAGATAGTTTATCAACAGGCTGCTAGCTTTTGCTCTGCTCAACGCCTTTAAGCATCCCTTCTTCTTCCTGACCGGCATCAGGGCGCTTGAAGACCCCGAGCAATATAGCCAGCACATAGCACGCTACGGCCACCAGATAACAGGTAATAATCGGCTTTGCTCCTCGCAAAAAACCCACGTCGTCCGGCCCTGTGAGCCCTTCATAAAGGCTGACAAACCAGGCGGGTGCCAGGTAACCTGTATCGGGATAGGCTTTGATTGGAACCAGAATAAGAGCGGCAACAAAGAGGATAAGCTGGTTGCGAAAATGCCGACCTGGCAACAGATCCTTGAAGCGCACCAGAAACAGCAAAACCAGAAGGCAACCCAGATAATAAGCGACTATGCCCCAAAGATAATTTTCGTCCGAATACATGATCATCAACCTCCTTTAGTAGTCCTTTACAAAAGAATGACATGCGGACTTTCTTCAACCAGCACGACGTAAACTTTTAACCGACAAAATAGTAACACACCAGGCACAGAAAACTACCAAGGGTTGTAAGAGACCACGACGAACAAGCCTTTGGTTATAAGACCCAATAAATAATTCTTTCTTCCATATCAGTCGGTTGCACAGATGTCTCTGAAACAGCTCGTCCGCGAATCGACATGTTCATATCGTGGATTGTATGAGTATCCTCCGAAACCAGATGGTGCCAGGTCGGCAATGACTCTCCTTCCGATAATAATCGGTATGCACAGGTGCTTGGCAGCCAGTGGAATTGGCCGATATCCGCTGTAGTGAGTTGCAGACAGTCGGGCACTCGGGCAAGACGGTTTTCGTAATCCGTACAGCGGCAAGCATGCAAATCCAGAAGTTGGCAGGCGACGTCGGTGTAGTACACATCACCGGTATCTTCATCTTCAAGTTTGTGTAGGCAACATTTACCACAGCCATCACAAAGGGACTCCCACTCCTCTTGAGTCATTTCAGATAGAGACTTTATCTCCCAGAAATTTTCCATGAAGCAGAGATTAGAGCTTGCTGTTCTTGTTGCGCATTTCCTGCAAATACTGTTCTGGAGACGGCGGCATTTGCAGGTAGTACCCCTGATCGGCAATGGACTCCAGAACTTTGCCAACATCAGCCCTGGCCAGCTTCCTGTCTGCAGATAACGCCAGCGTCATTGCCAGCTCCGGCTTGCCAAAGCGCTGGAGTAATGACTCCGGAACACGGCTCAGGTCATCCTGTTTATCCACGTAAAGATACATACCCTCTTTTTTGGGGCTCCGATAGATCGTGCAAAGTTGTTTGGACATGGGCGAAATTCACTCACACGGGTTGTTCAGAAATGGCTTTGAGCAGAGCAGCGCCCACAACCTGATGGCGCCAACCGGTGGCAAGGGAATCGGGAAGTTCAGTGGGCATGTCATCACAGTGTGAGCGGACCAGCTGTTCAATGTCGCGTTTCCTGGCCAGCATCTCCACGGGCAACTGGTAGGATTCAGCACGATCTGTCACCACAGCTTTCAAGGCCTTGCCAATGTCCCGGGCCTCTTTGGGCAGAGGAGCATCAAGCGGCTTCAGTGGTGCTTCGGACACATTTTGCTCCGCCGTTTTCAGCATATCCAGCAGCAGGTCGCCATAACGCCTGATCAGGCCGGGGTGCATACCTTCAATGTCTGCCAGCGCCGCCTTATTTTTGGGCGTACTGGAGGCAATCTCCAGTAAGACTCGGTCAGGAATCACACGGTTACGGGGGCGGTTTCGACGGCGAGCTTCGTTTTCACGCCACAGACATAGTTGCTGCAAGGCCACCAGGGCTTGTTGTGACAGGCGCCAGGCCCCTTTGACCTTGCGGTAGTATTCACTGCCATCATCCCGGCTGTTGGCACGCGCCACCAGATCCCGCATTTCCTCCGCGATCCAGTCTCTTCTTTCCAAGCGGTCGAGATCGAGCAGCAACTGCTGGTAGACCGGTAACAGGTGGTAAACATCCGAGGCTGCGTACCCCAGTTGCGCTTCGGTTAACGGGCGTTGCAGCCAGTCAGAACGGGTTTCATCCTTGGGCACGTGAACATCCAGCATGTCTGCAACCAGGGCCGCATAGCCCCGCGAAAACCCATAGCCAGCCAACGCCGCCGCAATCTGGGTATCAAACAGCGGCAAAGGCAAACACCCCATCACATGTTGTAACACCTCAAGGTCTTCCGAGCAGGAGTGAAATACCTTGGTAATGGCATCATTGGTGAATACTTCCGCCAAGGGCTGCAAATTATCAATGGCAACGGGGTCAATCAGCCAGCAATGATTGCCGTCGTAGATCTGGATCAACCCCAGAATCGGGTAAAACGTATCCGTACGCATAAACTCGGTATCTACCGCCAGCGCAGGGCAACTGTTCAATTCAGCAATACATTTGCCAAGTGCCTGTTGGTCAGCAACAAGAATTGGGGCTGCGGCCTGTTCCGTCATGAAAACCTCGTCTGAAGGACTGGTAAAAACAACCGCATAAACCTACAGCTGCTTGCGACTTGAAAATGCATGGGCCAGGGTACCACCATCCACGTACTCCAGCTCACCACCCATGGGCACACCATGGGCAATTCGGCTGACAATCACATTTAGCTGACGCGCCCGCTCGCTGATGTAATGTGCGGTGGTCTCACCTTCAACCGTGAGATTAGTGGCGAGAATCAACTCACTGACATTCTCTTCTACAAGTCTATTCATCAACTGATCCACACCAATGGCTTCCGGACCGATACCATCGATCGGTGACAGGTGCCCTAACAGCACAAAATAGCGCCCCCGGTAGGTATTGCTCTGTTCAATGGCGAACAGATCTGCGGGAGTTTCAACCACACACAATTGCTGGTTGTCCCGCCGGGGATTAGCGCAGATTTCACAGTATTCGCTCTCAGTCAGTGTACGGCACAGCTGGCAACGGCCAACATGTTCTACCGCCTCATTCAGTGCCTGTACCAGGCGGGCCGCACCCTTGCGGTCTCGCTCCAGCAATTGCAGCGCCATGCGTTGCGCAGACTTTGGCCCAACGCCGGGAAGGCATCGCAGGGCATCAATCAGTTCATCAATCAGAGGGCTATACACAGACTGTCACACTTAAAAAGGCATTTGAAAACCGGGTGGCATTTGCATGCCACCTGTGAGTTTTTCCATCTGTTGGCGCTGCGTTTCCTCCACCTTGCGCACGGCATCATTGACCGCCGCCGCCAGGAGGTCTTCAAGAAATTCCTTGTCCTCTGACAACACACCGGGATCAATAGTGACTTTGCGTACATCGTGGCGGCCATTCATTACCACCTTCACCATGCCAGCACCGGATTCACCCGTTACTTCGGCCTTTGCCGCCTCAGCCTGCATCTTTTGCATTTTTTCCTGCATCTGCTGAGCTTGCTTCATTAAATCGTTAATATTCATTAAATTACCTTAAATATTTAATCTAAAGGTTTAATTGTATTTTCTAGTAACACGCCATTGAACATGTCGGTAATTCGACGCACATGCGGGTCCTGTTTCAGGCTGTTCACAGCATCCTGCTGACGCTCCTGTCGCAGCCGCTCCAGATACGCCTGCGGTGTTTCAGAACTGACCACACCCACTTCTATGACAACAGAAACCGGTACATTGAAATAACTGTCCAGAATGCCGGCCAAACGTTGCTGATGACCTTCTTCATAAAGAGATGCATGGTCAATATCCAGCACAAAATGAAGTACGGCATCCGAGACCTCAACCAGTGTCAGATTTGCCGCCGTGTTTTGGAGCAAGCCACCTATTTGAAGTGCCTGGTAAATATCCAGCCAATCAGACGGCTTTACTTTCTCCAAAGGCAATCTGGCCGCAGCAGCCCCATCGTTGCCGTGGCGTGCTTCATGGGTCTCCCTAGTTGCGGAGTCTGCTTCTGAGATATCTGCTGTAGTGACCGACTGCTGAGCATGTGCCGCACGGGAGAAGGCATGAAGAGTTTCCGTTGATACCAGAGAGTGTTCACCCTCACCAGACCCTGATCCGGCAATGGATTCATAATATTCGAGATCTGCATCGGATGCTTCTTCAGTCACATCCGCTTCGAACAAAGGGTTATTTGACTGGAGTTCGGTATCGCAAACCGGTGACTGTGAGGTTGCTACCTCGCCCCTTACAGAAGGTGCATTTCCGTCAACCAGACTTTTTGGGACGACTATTGATTGTTCAGCTGCAGGCGTTTTATTAGCTAAGGGCTCTTTATCGGCTGAGGGCTCTTTATCCGCTGAGGGCTCTTTATTCGCTGAAGGCTCTTTATCCGCTGAAGGCTCTTTATCCGCTGAGGGCTCTCCATCAACCAGGGGCTCTATATTTGAAGGCTCTTCCCTGGCGATAGGCTCTTCGATAACGGAAGATGCAGGCTCGTCAGCAGGAGGGGTAATGGCAATAACTTTCTCAGGAGTCGATTCCTGATTAACCCCCAGGGCTTCAACGATGGCAGCAGCCCGGTGGCTCTTGTTGTCCACCGGGGCTTCAGGTTCAGGCTTTTTTACGGGGGCCAAATCCTCCCCTGCATCGATCCGGGAAGGGGCAGCAGATGAAACAGATGGCGGGTTAGGACCAGACCCAGCCACCGGGCGGAAAGCCAGTGTTCGCAGCAGCGCCATTTCAAAACCCAAACGCGGGTCTGGCGCCAGAGGCAAATCCCTGCGACCCAGCAAGGCAATCTGGTAAAACAACTGCACATCTTCGGCGCTCATGGCTTTCGCCAGCTCCTGCACCAACTGGTAGTCACCATGGCGGTTATCCAGCGCATCCGGTACTGTCTGGGCGATGGCCACCCGATGCCATACGGACAACAAATCCCCGAGTGCGGCCCCATAGTCCGGGGCGTGTTCAGCCATACGGTCGACAACAGCCAGCACTTCCGTACCATCGCCATTGGCCAGTGCCCTAGCAATATCGGCGATTGCGCTCAGGTCAATACTGCCCAACATGTTGTTGACTTCAGATTCTGTGATTGTTCCCGCGCCGTGGGAAATAGCCTGGTCCGTCAGGCTTAGTGCATCACGCATACTGCCATCTGCAGCACGGGCCAAAGCCCACAAAGCGGCTTCCTCGTTAGGAACCTGCTCTTCACCCAACACAAACTGCAAATGCTCGACGATACGTTCCGGGCTCAGGTTTTTCAGGTTAAATTGCAGGCAGCGCGACAGAATAGTGACAGGCAGTTTTTGGGGGTCAGTAGTCGCCAGCAGAAACTTCACATGGGGCGGCGGTTCTTCAAGGGTTTTTAGCAGCGCATTAAAGCTGTGCCCGGAGAGCATGTGAACTTCGTCAATCAGATAGACTTTATAACGTCCAACAGTGGGTGCGTACTGCACATTTTCCAGCAACTCACGAGTGTCCTCGACCTTGGTCCGGGAAGCAGCATCCACTTCAATCAGGTCAACAAACCGACCTTCTCCAATGGAAACACAAGCGCTACAAGTGCCACAGGGCTCGGAACTTACATCCTGCTCGCAGTTAAGGCACTTGGCCAGAATGCGGGCAATAGTGGTTTTACCGACACCTCGGGTACCGGTGAATAGATAGGCATGGTGCAGGCGGTTGTTATCCAGTGCGTTGACCAGTGCCCGCAGCACATGCTCCTGCCCGACCATCTCGCTGAAATTGCGAGGCCGCCATTTTCGGGCCAGCACCTGATAACTCATGAATTCGTATCCAGCAGAGGGAAAAAAGCCATTATAGGGGCAACGGATTGGCTTCGAAAGGCAACGAATAGTTCCTGACAAATACCCATCAATGGCACAGGAAGACCATCAGGCAGATTCCCTAACCATATCATCCGAAGGGCTGCTGTCCGGCATACTGACACTATCCTTGTCACCACCGGTTTCACCATCCCACAGGTTGACCATTCTGATTCGCGATGGCCGCTCAATCTGCAAACTGGCGAAGTCAAAAAGATCAGTATCTGCCAATTGTGAGGGGGCGACGCTTTTGATCGCAGCAAAGATGGTTTCCAGGCGACCCGGATGCTGTTTCTCCCAGCCCTGCAGCATCTCCTTGATGACCTGACGTTGCAGATTGTCTTGGGAGCCACAGAGATTACAGGGAATAATCGGAAATTCTTTCAAACCGGCATAGGCTTCCAGGTCTTCTTCCTTGCAGTAAGCCAGCGGGCGAATGACGACGTTCTGCTTGTCGTCACTAAGCAGTTTCGGCGGCATAGCCTTCAACTTGCCGCCATAAAACATATTGAGAAACAGCGTTTCGATAATGTCATCCCGGTGGTGACCCAGAGCGATCTTGGTCGCGCCGATTTGCTGGGCAAAACCGTACAATGTGCCACGGCGCAGTCTTGAGCAGAGTCCGCAATAGGTTTTGCCTTCCGGAACCAGTTCGGTGACGACACTGTAGGTGTCCTTTTCCAGAATGTGGAACGGCACACCGAGGCCAGACAGATAGGCAGGCAGTACCTCCGGGGGAAAACCGGGCTGCTTTTGATCCAGATTAACCGCCACTATTTCAAATGATACCGGTGCCGTCTTCTGCAGGTTGAGCAAAATATCCAACATGCAGTAGGAATCCTTGCCACCGGACAGACAGACCATGATTTTGTCGCCGTCTTCAATCATGTTGTAGTCGGCAATGGCGCTGCCAACATTGCGACGCAGGCGTTTTTGCAGCTTGTTAAATTCCAGTCGTTCTTTGCGGGTATCAAACTCTGTCATGGCACATCATTACGTTGCTACTGGAGCGAAGTTGAGAAAACAGTTGTGGGCGTTAAGGCGGGCCATTGTATAGTTTTCTGGCCCAATCCCAAACCGTTACAGCGCTCAGGCACTCTGCGTGTAACGTGCCTTGAGGGCACTGTAGAGCTGATCCTTGAAATCAGCACGGCTGTGGTCCAATTCTGACACCGCCTCTACGAGGTGCTCATTGTCTTCCTTCCCGCCCCAGTGCTTTCTGTAGGTGCCATCCTGGTAGCCATGATCCTGACGAAAGAAATTCAGCACATTTTTGCCCACATAGCGGGTATAGAGTTCGTCAAAACTCAGGTCAATGCCGTCCATCAGTGTCGCGAATCCTGGCACATCAAATTTACGGGTTTGCAGGGTATACAGCGTAAAGGCCTCCAGGTCTTCCCGGAAATCACCGGATGGGGCCGCGCGTGAGAAGCCCTCCGCTACTTGTCCGGCAATAGACTCATGCCCATCGGAATCCAGTAACAGAATACTCAAACCGAAATGCCAGATATCCACCAGCTCCAGCTTCACCTGGTCCGCATCCGGCGTCTGCTTTTTCCACCATTTCCAGCCATAGTGGTCGAGCAGTTCTGCACACTCCACCCAGATCGCCCGATACCAGGCAAAGTTTTGCTCAACCCAATTACTGTTGACCTTGCTGTTCATGGCATCTTGTAGCTCAAGCATCGCCAGAATTTGTTGTTTCATCAGAGCGGCTTTCTCATTCATTGGGTTATGCCCTTACAAACATATTGCTGCGCTTCTCATTACCGATAGTCGTGCCGGGACCATGCCCCGTCACAACCGATACATCATCGTCCAGCTCATAGAGACGTTGCCGGATCGATTTGACGATCTCCTTGTGGTTACCGCCAGGCAAATCTGTGCGGCCGATGCCGCCACGAAACAGGGTATCACCGGCAATCAGAGTGTTTGCCGGGGCAAACCAGAAGCTGGTTGAGCCTGGGGTATGACCTGGCGTGTGCATGGCAACCCCCTCACAGCATCCCAGGTCGTGGTCATCCTGTAGATAGCCATCCGGTTTCGGCAGTGAAATTTGCGGCACACCAAACATCAGACACTGTTGTGCGACCCCATCCCACAAAAACATATCTTCGCGATGCAGCTGAATCGGCGCACCGGTTGCTTTCCTGATATCGCCAGCAGCGAGAATATGATCCAGGTGGGCATGGGTATGGATGATGGCCACCACCTGAAGTGATAGCTCGTTCAGTTTTGCCAGTATCAATTCCGGGTTACCACCGGGATCGATCACCAGCGCTTTTTTTGTTACAGGGTCACCAATAATGGTGCAGTTGCACTGTAGCGGACCCACCGGAAAAGTCAGGACAATGGGGGAGTTTTCTTCACTCATGGATAACTGTTATTCAAATATTGAAAGATGATCATGGTACCACAGCTCTCTAGGCTGATCGGGCATGAGAAACCATGCTGATCCATCACACAGGGTATTGCGTAACACTGTTTACACACATGGATACCGGGCAGTTTCGGAACCATTGGTGCTGCGTGGACTCATAACATCCACGCACTCTTCGTCGGCATCGGGGCTCTTGTTCACGAAAAAATTTTCCCGAAGACAGCAGTGGTCAGCGAAGTCAGAAAAAAGGGTTGCCAGAAAGGACTAAAAACGCAAGCATGGCGCCCATAAAAATAAAGCCCGCTACAACTCAGACATACTATGGAGTAAGGCAATGAAATTACTTTCACAATTAATAGCCGTTCTCGCCCTCGCACTTTCACTGCAGGTCTCTGCCGATGAACCCCGGGAAGCGAGCATCGACTGGCAATCTTCAGCCGACATTTCCACATTGATCGAATTCAAGCTCGATGCGGTCAACGGCGAAATCACTTATGGACCCAATTTTGCGTACTCAGACAAAGCTCTGCTGGACAACTTCTCAGAGATCTACCTGGTTCGCGCCATTGACCACCAGGGCCAGGATCAATACGTGCTTTACATCACTGCGCAGTACAACGACAAGGACTGGCGCTCCTACAAAAATGCCAAGCTGAAAAACGGTGCCCAGCCGATAAAACTGGTATCCCTATCTACCGACATGAATGTATGCCCAGAGGCCTCCTGTCGCTATGAAGAGCGCATGGCCATCCCCCTGAGCATGATCAACTTTTTTGACAGCGCCAACATGGGCATGAACCTGACCATTGACGGTAACAGTTCCTATAACATCGCGCTCCCCAGCAGCTACTTCAGAGCCATACTCGATGCCGCTCCTGAAGAAGAACTCTACGACAACCTGCCAGCGCAGGATCAAAGCATCTGATACTTAACACCAGAAATACACCAAATAAAAAGGGGCCTACAGGCCCCTTTTTATTTACTTATTTGGATGTATCACCAACACCGCTCGAATTGACAAACCCCACTCAAGACGGAAGCGTTGTGCTTTTCTGATACAAATTATCTATAACGACCAAGCCGGGCTACATGGAGGCCGAAAACCACCGCCCATGGCTGACACCTCCCGGCGTCAGCCAGGAAAATCTGACTAGCAAGAAAAAATTGCGCAAGATATTGAACAATCTATCGTCCGCGCGCCGGGGCTTGGCAGTGGCGACATCCATCAGGGACGTGATCGCTTTTTATCCCACCGGCCAGTTACTCTTTATATTCCATGAAACAGCACCCACCCTGCCCCAGGATAAATTCTATAACTGGGATATCCGACTGGATTGGACAAGGGTACTGTCGAAAAACTTATCTAAAGAGCTATCAGTAGCGAATCGCAGAAAGCGACAAATCAGGACAAATCGTTTCAGATCAACAAAAATCTGCAACTGCTGTAATGGTGCCCGGAGCCGGGGTCGAACCGGCACGGAGGTTACCCTCCGAGGGATTTTAAGTCCCTTGCGTCTACCAATTTCGCCATCCGGGCATGGAGGGGATGGTCAACGGCACAGCGGCTCCATTTGTATAAATGCTTTCGCTGTGCCGGGAGAATAATGGAGGCGCGGGTCGGAATCGAACCGGCGTACACGGAGTTGCAGTCCGCTGCATGACCACTCTGCCACCGCGCCTTCGGGATGCGGGATTGTACCCGACGAGTTTTTCAAAGAACAGTAAAGAAGGCGGGTATTCTATGGATTGACCGCCGAGAATCAACTCATTTTTCCCCTGTACACCACCGTCACTCAAATAGCTGAACAAGTTTTGTTCAATTGACTTTGGATAACTCCGGCCAAGCAGCGCGCAGATAAATGATCATGGACCACAAGGTGAGTATGGCCGCTACATACAGGAGTGCAATACCCAGGTAATCGAGTGTTGGGTGTGCAGTCGGATCAATGGCGAGCAGAAAGGCAATGGCAATCATCTGCAGGGTGGTTTTCACCTTACCCAGGTAAGACACTGCAACACTGGTACGCTTGCCCAGTTCTGCCATCCATTCACGCAACGCCGAGATCACGATTTCACGGCCAATAATAACAATGGTTGGCAAGGCAAACAGCAGTGTGGCGTGTTCCTCAAGCAGCATAACTAGCGCCGAGGCGACAATCAGTTTATCCGCTACAGGATCGAGAAAAGCACCAAAAGGCGTGAACTGGTCTAGCTTGCGTGCCAGGTAACCATCCAGCCAGTCTGTGCCTGCAGCAATACCAAAAATAGCTGCACTGGCAAGGTGTCGCCATTCCCACGGCAGATAGAAGACGAAAATCAGGATGGGAATCATCGCGATGCGCAGCAGGGTAAGAATATTAGGAGGATTCCACATGGACAGATACTACTTCGGCTATTTTTGGCGAGGGAACAAATTACCCATTGTGGAGGGCACTGTAAATACTTTCGGCAACTTTCCTGCTGATTCCGGGCACACGCATCAATTCCGCCACGCTGGCCCGCTCCACTTCTCGCACACCACCAAAGAATCGCAGTAACTCTCTGCGCCGTTTCGGCCCCACGCCCTCAATACCCTCAAGCGTAGAGGTGCGGCGCTTACGATCACGGCTCTGACGGTGCCCGGTAATGGCAAAGCGATGAGCCTCGTCCCGTATCTGCTGAATCAACAATAGCGCGGAAGACTGGGTATCTAAGACCACTTCGTGATCTCCCCGTGACAGCAACAGTGTCTCGAAGCCCGCCTTGCGGGTTCTGCCCTTGGCCACTCCAACAACCAATACACCCACGACACCCAGCTCATCGAGAACTAATGCCGCCTTGCGCATTTGCCCTTTGCCACCATCAATCAGCAATACGTCCGGCAGTTTGCCATCCTCTTTTTTTATCCGGGTATAACGCCGAACCAAAGCCTGCTCCATGGCAGCGTAGTCATCTCCCGCTGCCACATCGCGGATGTTCATACGGCGATAATCGGATTTAAGGGGACCGTTATTATCAAAGACCACACAGGAAGCCATGGTAGCCTCGCCACTGCTGTGGCTGATATCAAAGCACTCCAGCCGTTCCGGTGGTGTTTCCAGATCGAGCAGCTGTTGCAGGGCATCCAGGCGCTGCTGTGTATTCTGTCGCGAGGCCATTCGGCCATTGAGATTCTGCCTGGCGGTGCGTTCGGCCAGGTCAAGCCATTGCGCACGGGTACTGCGCCCCCCCTGTTGTACGGAGACCTTGAATGCCGCCACCTCACTGATGGCTGCGGCAAGCAGGCCGCTCTCAGGTACCGCATGGCTGGTGATCAGCTGTTTGGGGAAGTCACCCCGCGCGCCCTCTCGCAGGTAGTACTGCGGTAGAAAGTCCGCCAGTAAGTCGCCCTCACTGGCCGCCAGGGGCACCTTGGGATAGAAGCTGCGGCTGCCGAGTATGCGCCCTTGCCTGATGTACAGGACATGGACACACCCCTGATCACCTTCCAGCGCGGCAGCCATAATATCAATCTGACCATTACCCGACTCAACCACCTGCTCCGCCTGAATTGTCCGCAACGCCACGATCTGGTCGCGATACTGGGCTGCGCGCTCAAAGTCCAGTGACAGCGATGCCTGATCCATATCTGTTTCCAGTTCGCGTATCAGTCCATCGCTTTTACCCTCCAGAAACATGCGTGTATGGCGAACATCACGCTGATAGTCCTCTGCAGAAACCAGGTCCACACAGGGGGCGGTGCAGCGATTAATCTGATACTGCAGACAGGGACGTGACCGATTGCGGTAAAAACTGTCTTCGCACTGCCGGACACGAAAGGTTTTCTGCAAAAAGTTCATGCTGTCGCGAACCGCCTGCACACTGGGAAAAGGCCCGAAATAGCTACCGCCCCGACGCTTGCTGCCACGATGAAAAGCCAACCGGGGAAAGTCATCGCGGTCTGACAGGAAGATGTAGGGATAGGATTTGTCATCCCGAAGCAGAATATTAAACGGCGGGCGGTTCTGCTTGATCAGGTTCTGCTCCAACAGCAGCGCCTCGATTTCCGTCTGCGTCACCGTCACATCAATATTGGCAATACGGCACACCAGTGCGGCCGTTTTCGGGGAAAGCCCATTGTTGCGAAAATAACTGGCCACGCGTTTGCGCAGATTTTTAGCCTTGCCCACGTAGAGCACCGCCCCATCTTCACCATACATCTGGTAAACGCCGGGACGCTGGGTTAACTGCTGCAGGAAAGGTTTTGAGTCGAAAGCCATACCGCCATTCTACAGGGGATGCGGCTACGGGTGGATTAGGCCTGCTAAAAAACGTTTATGAGCCCGGGAATGCAAGGCAAGAGTGGATGAAGATAGAAGTCTATTCCGAATAAATGAGCGTATTTAACTCAGTGTTAACCACGCAGATGGTTTTTCAACAGGCTGCTATATAACCTCTGATGGATCTACCAGACCATATTTGACGGCTGCCAGAGTCAGTTCCACATCATTGGTAACGCCCAGTTTTTCATAAATGCGGTATTTGTAGGTATTGATGGTTTTGGGGCTGATGTTCAGCGTTTCCGCAACATCTTTCGCCCGGTTACCACTGGTGATGAGGGCAGCGATCTGTAATTCCCGCTGGGACAGGCACCCCAACGGCGAGTTGTCGGAAGCAGGTTTAATCCCATTCATCGCCATCATTTGCGCCAGTTCAGGGCTGATATACACCCCACCGGAAAGCACTTTTTCAAGAGCAGTTTTTACTTCTGCGGAATTGGCATTTTTAGTGATATAGGCGGATGCCCCGGCTTTCAAAAGTGCCACTGGGTGTACATCGTCGTTAAAAGCACTCACGACGATCACCTTGGTATCCGGGTAATGGGAAAGAATGCGATGGGTTGCCTCAAGGCCACCGATACCGGGCATGCGAATATCCATAAAGACGATATCCGGCTGTACTTCACGGACCTTTTCGATGGCCTCTTCGCCACTGGATGCCTGGGCCGTGACAGTGATGCCGTCAACTTCCGTCAACATGCGACAGATGCCAAGACGAATCAAATCATGATCGTCCACCACCAGTACACTTTTCAGACCCAATCCAGCACTCATGTATATGACCTAAAATTTGCGCCTAGGCTATCACTGAGGGAACAAGGTTGCCACGTGAACACGACGGAAAGTGATATTCAATCGCGCCTTATTCACCCCAGGCATCTTCGGCAAACGATGACGCAAGTGATGTTGAAATTCTCCCTCCATCACCAACAGGGAACCGTGACCCAGATCAAGCTCTCTCAAGCCAACTTCTCGACGTGATTTGTGTTTTATCTGAAAACGGCGAACGGCACCGAGACTGACGGAAGCGATGATGGGGTTGCTTCCCAGCTCTGGTTCATCGTCACTGTGCCAGTCAACACTGTCGCTGCCATCGCGGTAAAGATTGACCAGCGCACTGTTAAAAACGGTTCCACAAGCTGATTCCACCTGTTGCTTGATCGTTTTCAAGTCAGGCAACCAGGACAATGCCCTAAACAGGCGTCCTGAATAACTGTAATCTGCACCTGCATCGCCGTACCAGGCATTCAACCTGGGAATTTTGCGCCTTTGCCCGGCAATCCAGATATCGCTCTGTTCCCAGGAAATCTCTGCCTGAAGAGAGGCCATCAGTCGGTCTGCCTCCGACTCAGGAATCAGATGGGGAAAATAGCGCAACTGCCCGCCGGGAAGATTGATTAGTAAAGCATCGCGATCTGGCTCAAGCAGTGGATACTGGCTCATGGGTATATGCGGGGTTCCAGCTCCAGAGTGATGGCAAATTTACTCTGTACGGAGTGAATAATTTCATCCGCCAACTCAAGTAACTGTTGACCGGTACCGCCACGATTGGTCAGTACCAAAGCCTGTTGCTGGTGAACACCGACCGGTCCACGGGATACTCCTTTCCAGCCCGCCTGATCCACCAGCCAGCCAGCCGCCAGTTTGACGCTGCCATCTGACTGAGGATAGGTCACTAGCTGAGGGTAATTACTTGCCAGTTGCTCGGCCTGCTCAGAAGAAATCACGGGGTTTTTGAAAAAACTGCCAACATTAGGTATATCCATAGGGTCGGGCAATTTACTGCGGCGAATATCACACACGACGCGGGAAACCACTTCTGGTGTCACCTCAGACAGATTTTGCTGCGCAATAGCCTGTTTCAGGGCGGGGTAATCCAGCCTTAATATCGGCTGAGAACTTAGGGCTAACGTCAGTGATGTAATGACATACTGATCGCGAACGGCGTGTTTGAAAACGCTGTCCCGGTAGGCAAACTGGCAGTCTTCAGCTGACAGAATGACTTGCTCGCCAGTATCGACATGTATAGCCGCCAAGCTATGAAAATGCTCGCTGAGTTCAACCCCATAGGCACCGATGTTTTGAATGGGCGCCGCCCCGGCTAACCCAGGAATCAGTGAGAGGTTTTCCAGGCCAAACCACCCTTTCGACAAAGTGTGTAACACCAGCTGATGCCAGTTCTCGCCAGCACCCACATGCACCAGGTGCCGGTCATTCTCCTGCATATCCAGTTCTATGCCGGGAATCGCCATAGCCACAACCAGCCCGGGAATATTGTCAGCCAAAATGACATTACTGCCGCCGCCCAGCACTGTAACTTTCAAGTTTTTGTCACGAGCCCATGTGAGGGCTTCCCGAAGCACATCCAGCGTATCTACTCGGCAGAAGTACTCAGCTGTTGCTGGCAGAGCCAGCGTGTTCATTGATTTGAGAGGGACTGCAGACTGGATATGCAGCATCAACCTAGCTGCTCACGCAAATGGGACAGTAAGCCGGAGGCCGCATCTTCAACGAGATCCAGCACCTGGGAAAAACTTTCTTCGCCACCGTAGTAAGGGTCAGGGACTTCTTTCAGGCCACTGGTACCGAAGTCAAGAAAAAGGCCCAGGTGGCCATTGAACTCGGGCAATGCCAGAGCCTTCAAGTCCCAGAGGTTTTGCTGATCCATGGCCAGTATGTAATCAAAGTCTCGAAAATCTTCCGGTCGCACCTGCCTCGCCCGCAGGTGGCTGAGATCGTGTCCACGATCCAGGGCCGCAGCACTGGCGCGACGGTCTGGAGGACGGCCGATATGCCAGTCACCTGTTCCTGCAGAATCAATCAGGATCTGCTCTTCCAATCCGGACTCCCGCACCATTTTTTCAAAAATACCGTGGGCCGTGGGGGAACGGCAGATATTGCCAAGACAGACAAACAACACTCTGATCGGTTTCATGGCTTTCCCGCTTCCACCATGGCGATCACGCGCTGTAGATCTTCCTCCGTATCCACGCCGCCCGGGACGTCTTCGACGGAAGCTGCAACGTGGATGCGCTCTCCATTCCAGAGAAAACGCAATTGTTCCAGACACTCTATCTGCTCCAAGGGAGCCATCGGCCAAGTCACAAACTGATTCAGTAACGCCACACGGTAGGCATAGATCCCAATGTGACGCATGGGTGCAAGGGTATCGGAAATTGACGCAACGCGGTTATCCGGAAATTCACGGGGCCAGGGTATGGGGGCTCGGCTGAAATAAAGTGCCAGACCGTTCTGGTCTGCCACCACTTTGACAATATTGGGGTTGAGGAAACTGGCGTCATCGACAATGGGTTCACACAACGTGGCAACACCAGCTGTTTTCTGACCGGCCAGATTGGCCGCAACCTGATCGATCACCTGGGGCGGAATCAATGGCTCATCCCCCTGAACATTCACCACGATATGCTCTTCGGTGAACTTGCAATGCTGAGCCACCTCCTGCAGGCGATCAGTACCGGACTGGTGCTCAGCAGATGTCATACAACACTCGCCGCCAAAAGCAGTTATCTGATCGGCGATTCGCTGGTCGTCCGTGGCAACAATAACCCGCTCTGCCTGACTGAGGGCTGCCTGACGATAGACCCGTTCAATCATTGTCATTCCGGCAATATCACGCAAGGGCTTGCCCGGCAAACGGGTGGAGGAAAAGCGTGCGGGAATCACTACGGAAAACGACATGTCAGTTCAGGTACTCTTTTTAAGTGTTGCAACCCGTTTGGCAAGACGTGACAGCAAATCGCTACTCAGCACCGCGGTCACATCCAGCACCCAGATATTGTCCAGGCCAAATTGGGCGCACTTTACCGCATCTTTGGCTGTGATGATAACCGGCAGGTCATCAGCAAAAGACAATTCCTCACCGGTAAAGACATGGTGATCAGGCAGCGGATGCAGTATGGGCTCCAGCCCGAGCGTTTTGAGAGAACGTGCAAAACGTTGTGGGTTGCCGATACCCGCCACTGCGTGAACCCGCTTCCCGCCCTGCCACTGCTGGGGCGATATAACGGTGCCACTCTTCAGATGGCGCAGACCTACAGGAAGCAGCTGAAACACGTCCTGATTATCTTTATGAGCGGTAGATTCCGAGCCGTTGACCAGAACAAAATCCACCTCTTCAAGCCTGGTTACCGGTTCCCGTAGAGGGCCCGCCGGCAGGCAATGGCGATTGCCAAAACCGCGCTCACCATCCACCACCACCAATTCAATATCCCTGGGTAGACGATAATGTTGCAGGCCATCGTCACTCATGATCAGATCGCAATCTGTGTGTTCAAGTAAAAAAAGACCCGCCTGGTAACGGTCTTTGCAAACAACCACAGGGCAGTGACAGGCCAGCAGCAAGGGCTCATCGCCCACTTGCTCCGCCGTACTTTCGGACGTGACCAGCATGGGATTATCCCCATGGTCACCTCCATAGCCCCGGCTAATGACCCCCGGTCGATAGCCCAGTTTGATGAAATAGTCGACCAGAGACGCCAACAACGGAGTTTTACCCGTACCACCAACACTGATATTGCCCACAACAATCACCGGCACTGGCAGCGCGGGGCTGGGAGACAGTCGTTGCTGGCAAAAACGGCGCAACATGGCGACAAGTCTAAACAGCCAGGACAGCGGCAAGAGGCAGAGCGACCAGCTAGTCGGCCGGTACCAAGCCTGCTGCAAAGCATTGGAGAGGGTCATGCTAGATTCGCCGGTTTAACTGGATTGTACGACATCGTCACTGAATTGCTTCTGATGCAGTTGTGCATAGCGACCATTAAGTGCCAACAACTGCTCGTGAGTGCCCTGCTCCACGATTTTGCCCTGATCCATCACCATAATGCGGTCGGCGTTTTCAATAGTGCTGAGCCGGTGTGCAATAACAAACGTGGTTCGCCCTTTCATCACCTGCTCCAGAGCGCGCTGGATATGGTGTTCGGACTCTGTATCCAGTGCCGATGTAGCCTCATCAAGAATCAGTACTGGGGCGTTCTTCAACAGTGCCCGAGCAATGGCCAGGCGTTGACGCTGACCACCAGACAGCATCACACCATCATCTCCAACCTGGGTATTAAAGCCTTCCGGCAATCGCTCGATAAACTCCAGGGCGTGGGCTGCTTTCGCCGCACTCCTGACCTGCTCCTCTGAGCATTGGCTCAACACCCCATAGGCAATATTGTTATAGATGGTGTCGTTAAAGAGCGTTACGTTCTGGGAGACCAGGGCGATATGGCTCCGCAGGTTGGCCAATTTGTAATCATTAACGTCGATACCATCCAGAAGAATTTCACCCTGGTCGTGGTTATAAAACCGAGGAATCAGGCTCACCAGCGTTGTTTTACCACTGCCGGACTGCCCAACAAGGGCAATGCTCTCCCCAGGAGACACTTCCAGATTGATACCGTTCAGCACATTGCCGTGTTCTTCCGAGTAGGCAAAACTAACGTTGCGGAATTCAAAGCGTCCTTCAACACGCTCTTTTTCCACCGTGCCCATATCAATCTCTTCGGGTTCATCCAGGGTGGCAAAAATGGTTCCCGCTGCGGCGACGCCTTTCTGGATACTGCTGTTCACCTCGGACAACTGGCGAATGGGTTTTGCCAACAGTCCGGCAGACCCGAGAAATTGCACAAATTCACCACCACTCATATTGGCGAGCACATTTGGGTCGAGCGCCAGCCACATCAGACCTGACAGGGACATGGCCACCAGCATCTGAATAATGGGGGAACTCAAACCTTCCGCCACCGCCATTTTCATGTGTTGGCGACGGCTATAATTGCTGGCCTGTTGCATACGGCGACGTTCATACTCGGTGCCGCCAAACAGGTGCATTTCCCGGTGGCCGCCCACCGCTTCCTGGGTCACGTGGGTCACATTGCCCACCGAGGTCTGTATGCGACGACTCAACAACCGGAAGCGCTTGCTGATAAAACCCACCACCGTACCAATCACCGGCAATACGATGACGAAGATGGCCGCCAGCCGCCAGTTTAAATAGAACAGATAGCCGATCAGACCAGCCACTAACGCGCCTTCACGAATAATGATTTTTAAGGAGCTGGTAGCCGCTTGTGTCACCTGGGCCACATGGAATGTCACCCGTGAGATTAGGTG
This sequence comes from Porticoccus litoralis, assembly GCF_030676955.1. Classification (NCBI taxonomy): domain Bacteria; kingdom Pseudomonadati; phylum Pseudomonadota; class Gammaproteobacteria; order Cellvibrionales; family Porticoccaceae; genus Porticoccus; species Porticoccus litoralis. The sequence goes on from NZ_JAUUUU010000005.1 coordinate 43,967, forward strand.
CCCAGACATATTGGTGTCGAAATAGCTACTTGGCAATCTTGTATATTTGTTAAAGAGTTTGACCCTGAGGTTGTGCACCAGTATCTGGGTCACATAAGCCATGCAATAGCCACCAACAAAAAAACCGATACCGCGCACAATAGCGATCATGAACATGACCAGCGGAATGATCCAGCGGGTGTCCTGCACGGCATCCTCACCACCCAGAAAGCTGGCTATCCAGGTCGTCGACCCCTTGCCAAGATCAAGGGCAGCGATACCCGCAGCACTTTCATCACCCGAGAGGGTATTGATGGCGTTGACGGTATAGCCAAACAGGTCAATAAAAGCGATCTCCATGGAGGAGAAAAGAATCAGACCCAGGATACTCAGTAAAAAGATGCCGATGTAACCCTTGAGGTAGGAAAGCAAACGTAAATAGACCTGCATACCGGACATCTCAGGGTGTTCGGTATCGGGGACGGACTTCGCCACTATGACTCCTCAGGTATCGTTGTCAGGCTGTTTTGTCGTTATTTTGAGATGTACAAAGCCCATTCTACCTGCTGCGTCCATGGCTGTAACCACCGCCTGGTGTGTTGTATTGGCATCGGCGGTAATCGTAAGGGGGGTATTCGAGTTGCCCTGAGACACCTCATCCAGCGCTTTCATCAGCGTCTCGATTTGACGATTGATCAGCGGCTTGCCGTTGATACTGTAATCCCCCTCCCTGCCGATTAATACTTCGATCTGTTGCGCGGGCGTTTCTTCTATCTTGCCATCGGCCTCTGGCAAATCGAGAACCAGGTGAGACTCCTTGGTAAAAGTCGTGGATACCATGAAAAAGATCAGCAGGAGAAACACCACATCAATCAGTGGTGTCAGGTTGACGCCCTGATCGTTTTTCCGCTGTCTGCGAAACTTCACCCGTTAGCGCCCTCTTCGGTGCGGAACACCCGGTCGCCGTGCAAAGCATCAACCAGCTTGACGGCCTGATCCTCCATTTCGACCACCAGCGAATCCACTCGACGTTCAAAAAAACGGTGGAAGACCAGCGCCGGAATGGCCACCGTCAGTCCCGCAGCCGTGGTGATCAGCGCCTCGGAGATACCTCCTGCCAGCACCCCAGCGTTGCCAGTGCCTTCAATCATAATGGCCGTAAATACCTTGATCATGCCAATCACTGTTCCCAGCAACCCCAGCAATGGCGCGATGGCGGCGATGGTTCCCAGCGGTGCGAGATTTTTTTCCAGCTCATGAATAACCTGGGCAGCCGCCTCTTCAACACTGTCTTTCATAACCTCACGGCCATGGGCTGAATTGCTGATTCCAGCCGCCAAAATAGTTCCCAGCGGTGATGACGACCGCAGCTGGTGAATATTTTCTTTGGTCAACTGGTTCTGCTTTAGCCAGTGCCAAACCTGGCCCAACAGTGTTGGCGGGACAACCTTGGCTGGCCGTAGCGTCCAGTAGCGTTCAAACGCTATGGCAATTACCACAATGGAAGAAAGAATGATCGGCAGCATTAACCAGCCACCTGCAATGATTAACTCGTACACATCCGTTCCCCGGTCACCTGAATGCTCTGGACTTTACCATAATCAATTCCTGCTCCACACCAAACCACCGGCGCCTGTGAGCAAAATTATTGTCCCCTTCACATTTCGGGGAAATATCCACTCCGAAATCAGCCATCAATACCAGTAACGCGGTCGGTCAGAGCGGGCATTGGTGACTTCAAGGTTATCAGCGGAGACCCAATTAAACTGAACTGCACCCTGCTCCGCTGTATTCCACAAAACAGCTCCTGCCGATTGATAACGTTCACGTACCGCTTCTGCAGGGTGCCCATAGTGATGACGGTATCCCGCCGAGAACACCACATGCACAGGTGACAATACGGACACGAAAGATGCAGATGAGGAGGTCTTGCTCCCATGATGAGGCGCCAATAAAACCCTGATGGGACCCCTAAGGTCCTGGAGGGTATCCAGAAGTTGCTGTTCTACCAATGACTCGATATCACCGGTTAGCAATATCCGCTCTGTACCGTAACCAATCAACAATACGCAGGACTGATTATTTCCCTGGCCTGCGCTGTTGTGTGGATGTAACACCGCGAAATCGATCCCGTCCCACTGCCACGATTCACCAGCCCGGCAAGTCCTTGCCTTGAAGTCGACATCCTCCAGCTTTTCACCCGTAAGCACGTCTTCCGCGGGTATCAGGTAATTAAGTCCAGCTGCACCACCCGCATGGTCGTTATCCGCATGGCTGATGATCAATCTGTCTATCCTGTTGACACCCTGACGCCGTAAAAATGGGGCGACAACCGCACTGCCTGTATCAAACTGTCGCCCATGGGCAGGCCCCACATCATAGACCAAGGTGTGCTTGCTGGTTCTCACCACCACAGACAGCCCTTGTCCTACATCCAGAACTGTCAGTGACAATGGGTATGGGTTGGTGTTGGGCAGATAAAAGATAGCAACCAATAATGGAGCTATGAGCCAACGTCCAGGGAACCCATTCGGCAGAATTAACAGAATCGCCAACAACATCAACACTAGAGTATTGCTAAACGATGCTGGCCAGTGTGGATAAACCGGCAACCAAACAGGCATGGGAACAGTGCCGAGTAATGTCATCAATTGTTCAAGCTGCCACCCGGCTATGCTCCACAAATAAACGGCCATACTCCAATTGAACAGTGAGACGGCGGCACCCAGAAGACAAACAGGCACCACCAGAAAACCTATCCAGGGAATCACTAGCATATTCACGACAGGAGCGAACCAAGCCACCGGCAACTGCCAGAAAACCAAGGGTAGCCATAGCACAAGAAACACCACCCACTGCACCTGAATGCCGCGCCACCATCGAGACAAGTTAACGGCCACTGGCACCAGCCACAATAAGCCTGCGACCGCGCCAAAGGATAACCAGAAACCGGCACTCAACACCGCCAGTGGGTCAATAACAGCAACACCAGCCAGAGCCAAGCCAAAGCCGCTCGCCCGGGAAACATGTCGATTCAACAATACTGCGACAATCGCCACTGCGATCATCACCAAAGCTCGCTGGGTGGGCAAACTGAATCCAGCTAACAGACTGTATCCCAGAGCAAACAGCAGTGCTGCCACCGAACCGCCATAGACCGCGTTACCCTGTAATCCTAAAAGTGTAGCCACACGAATCAGTGACGCTCCTAGCCAATAACCCATGGCAGCCATGAGACCGATATGTAAGCCGGACACCACAAGCAGGTGTACCAAACCAAACCGGGCCAAACGATCCCAGTCTGTTTTAGCTATTAAAGAGCGATCCCCAAGGGTTAAGGCCACAATAAAACCCTGTGACTGCTCATCTAGAGGGGAGGAAAGGATGAACTTCCTCAACTGATAACGCCATGAATCAATGGTTGTCACGCTATCCAGATGGCGATTGTGGGGCGATTCGCGTACATACCCCGTAGCGGAGATGTTTTGCCTCATCAGCCAGGCCTGATAATCGAATCCCCCAGGATTAACGCTTCCCCGAGGCCTGCGCAATCGAACCTTCAATTGCCAGACCTGTCCGGGTTGTAGCTCCTGTGGCGGCTGGTACCAACTGATACGCAAGCGTCGCAACTCGGGCAAGGTTGGGGTTTCGAGAACTTTCAGATTGAAACGCTGAGGATGTCCATCGTCGACGGGGATACCCTGAACAATCCCGGTGACCAGATGATCTGACGGCGTCAGGCTTTCGGGCAGTTGAACGGCAAGACTGGCATGTCCCCAGTAGACCCCAAAGCACATACCCCATAAAAGCCAGGCAGGGATTTTAAAGCGAAGAAGAAAGCTCAGGATCCCCAACGCAAGCATCAACAGGATGGCACTGCAACCCGGAAGGGTTGGCCAGTAGGCCACCGCAAAAATTCCAATGGCAAAACTATAGCTTCCATACATGGCGAACATCCCTGTCACCAGTTACTAAAACACAGCTGTTGAGTATAACCCGCCATCCATCAGCGTAGTTCCTCATGTACGCCTTCACTGCGGGGGTTGGCGCTACGACCAAACTACCCCAAAATAGAGAAAAGGAACCTACGGGGGCAATACAACCATCAGGAATCTGCGCCGATATCCGCAAATGACAAAAAATAATTCACAAGCAGAGAAAACAGGGATCGTACTTACCGGGGGTGGCGCCAGAGCCGCCTATCAGGTTGGTGTGCTTCGTGCCGTTGCAGAAACACTACCACGGGAAACCAAAAACCCTTTTCCAATTATCTGCGGCACTTCAGCTGGCGCTATCAACGCCATGGCCATTGCTGGCCGTGCCGGTCCCTTCAGCTTGCGCATAAAAAAACTTGAGGCAATCTGGCGGCAGCTGGATGCTGAAAAGGTTTATCGCACAGACTTTCTCGGCGTTGCCAAGAACAGCCTGAACATGCTGCTGTCCCTGTTCCACAGCGGCTACGCCATCGGCAAGCCAAAAGCTCTGCTGGACAACACTCCCCTGCGCGACCTGCTGGATAACTACATTCGGTTTCGGCATATCAAAGAAGCTATTGCCAACGGTGAGCTGGATGCCGTAAGCATCACTGCCATGAGTTATAACTCGGGCAAGTCAGTTACATTTTTCCAAGGGAAGGAGGGTATCCAGCCCTGGCAGAAATCCCGGCAACGTGGACTACCCACCGATCTCAACATCGATCACCTCATGGCCTCTTCTGCCATTCCAGTACTTTTTCCTGCCATGAAAATTGGTGACAACTACTTTGGCGATGGCGCACTGCGCCAACTGAAACCGATCAGCCCGGCACTACGTATGGGTGCCAAGAAAGTTTTTATCATCGGGGTTAGCGACAGCCTGGTACGGAACCCCCGTCCCATTGCCCCCACTTCATATCACTCCCCCTCCATCGCTCAAATTATGGGGCATATGCTTAACAGTGCCTTTATAGACAGTATTGAGAGCGACCTGGGAACACTTGAAAAGATAACCAGGCTAGCTGGAAGCATGACGACTTCCGAACGTGAGCGACTGGGGTTATCTGACCTGCAACCCATAAAATCCCTAGCCATTCACCCTTCCCAATCGATCAATCGTATTGCGGTCGATCACTTGCATGAATTGCCTAAAAGTGTGCGCATGTTCATGAAGGTGACCGGCGCCACAGCTCGGGGAGGTGGAATCAACACCGCCAGCTACCTACTATTCTCCAAGGGCTTCTGCCGCAAGCTGCTTGAGCTCGGCTACCAGGATGGACTCGCACAACAGCAGGCCATTCTGGACTTTTTTGACGACAATAAATAACCAAAATGGGCATTGCTTTGAAACTTACACCTTGTAAGATGGGTCCAACTTACAAATTTGCGGAATGAGGATCATTACCATGTCAATTGAGAAGGCTGTTGTATCAACGACCCTGGACCCCGCAGCCACAAAAGTACTGCGTAACACCTATGCACTGCTGGCAATGACGCTGGCCTTCAGTGCTGTCATGAGTGGTGTGGCGATGGCTATCAACGCGCCCTTCATGGGTCTGTGGATGTTGCTTCCCTACTTCGTTTGCCTGTGGATGGTAGAGAAGAATAAAAACAGTACTGCCGGACTGTTCTGGGTATTCGCGCTGACTGGCTGGATGGGCTTTACGCTAGGTCCCATACTGAGTTTTTATCTCGCCACATCCGGGGCCGAGCCCATTATGACCGCTCTGGGTGGTACAGCGCTGATCTTTGCCGGCTGTTCGGCTTACGTGCTGATTACGCGCAAAGAACTTTCATTTATGACCGGATTCCTGATGACCGGGGTATTGGTGGCATTTGTTGCAGCCATCGCTAATGTCTTCCTGCAAATTCAGGGGCTGGCACTGGCCGTTTCCTGTATGTTCCTGTTCCTGTCAGCAGGAATCATCATGTGGCAAACCAGCGCCATCATTCACGGTGGTGAGCGCAATTACATTTCAGCAACCGTCACGCTTTTCGTGATGATCTATAACCTGTTCACCAGCCTGCTCAGCCTGATTGGCCTCAGTAATGACTGATACCGCTGGTGGAAAAAGCATCGGTTAACCATCTCAACAAGCTACCTGCCTGGTCGGAACCTACCGCCAGGCAGCTGGCGGCTGAAGACAATCTGGAACTCACGGAAGCCCACATGGAAATACTCCGGGTGGCTCGGCAGTTTTATGCCGATTTTGGTTTTTCACCGTCCATGCGTCCACTAACCCGCTACGTTTCAGATCACCTTGATCTCAGCAAAGGCCGCAGCGTCTATCTAATGCAGTTATTCCCGGAAAGCCCGGCAAAGTCAGTAGCTCGTCTGGCGGGGCTTCCCACACCTAAAAACTGTCTATAACAAAGCAAAAAGGGGGCTTTTTTGAGTATCGCCAAGGAATCGTGCGAAGCCTGCCGGGCGGATGCACCTAAAGTGACCCATGAGGAAGAACAAACCCTGTTAAAGGAACTGACCGGCTGGACTATCAAGGAACGGGATGGCATCCGACAGTTGGAACAGTGCTTCACTTTTAGCAATTTTGCCGACGCCATGACCTTCGCCAATGGTGTCGGCGAAGAAGCAGAGCGTGTTGGACACCACCCTGCACTTTTGGTGGAATGGGGAAAAGTTACCGTCACCTGGTGGAGCCACAAAATTCGTGGTTTGCACCGAAATGACTTTATCATGGCCGCCCGCACCAGCGAGCGATACCCCACCTAGATCATTTTAAGAGCCACTCAAAAAAAACGGCTACGAAAGTAGCCGCTTTCATTCTCAACCGTACTCCGTTGATCTCCTGAAGTTAACTTGTTTAGGCCAGACCTTTCACTCAAGGTGCCCACTTCACGAAACGGCTGGCACTGTTTTCAGCGTCAATCAACAAGCCACTGGGAGAAGCCTCTAATCCCGCCGCCTGGAGACTCGGATGATGACTAACAACCTCTTTCATCATCATTTCTTCTCGCCCTTTTGTGACCTCCACAAACAGGACGTGTTTCCCGCTTTTAATCACATCCTCAAAGCGCTTGAAATGGATGTTGGGCTCCTGAATGCCCCACATCCCACCTTCCCAGGTAATAAAACCCATGACGACTATGGCCAATAGCACGAAGGGCGCCCAGCCAATGCTCTGCGTGGCGCCAGAAAAAATGGCAAAGGCCATCACCAGTACCGCACAGAGAAAACCAAATACGAAGGCCTTGGCTGTCGTGCGGAAAACATCCCTCCTCATCAAAGGCGCCACATCATTCAGGTGGTGCTTCTGGAGACCCGCATCATCCATGCTCAGCACGTGAATTTGCGGTGTCGTCATACCTCTGGCTTCGAGTTCCTTCTCAATCTGACTCAGATCGTCAAGGTCATCGCTAATAAAATAATAGCGTCTCATAAAAAGCCTCCCATCATCATTAGAAAAGGTGGTCGTTTAACTGTCACCTAGTAGCCTGCGTTAAGGGCGGAAAACACGGCCCAAAACATAACAACACCTGAAGTATAGTTGGGCCTGGACGCATAACGATTCTGAGAGAAAAATAATCTATATCAAAAGTGCATAAGCTAGACAAGGTGTAGTATCACTTTGCGATTACCCGGCTGGTGTCGATGCTCCCAGAGAAAGATTCCCTGCCAGGTGCCCAGCCCCAAGTTTCCTCCCAGGACCGGTACGGAGATCGATGTCGCCGTCAGACTGGACTTGATATGAGCCGGCATATCATCCGGCCCCTCCAATGTGTGGGTATAGAGATTGTCATTCTCCGGAACTAACCGGTTAAGCCATCGTTCCAAATCAGCTCGAGCAGATGGGTCGAAATTTTCCTGAATCAGCAGGCTTGCCGACGTGTGCTGGATAAATAATGTGCACAAGCCCTCGTTCATCTCAGCCCTGGACACCACAGACTTAACCTGAGGAGTGATATCCAGCAATCCCTGCCCGGTCACCGCTATTTTGAGCACCTCAATCATATATCCCTCCAAAAGTACCTTTTTTGCGGTAGATGTTTTACATTATCTTTGGTCTTCATCATGGTACGTCATAAGAGAGGTTACGATGAATTATCAGGGAAGCCATCTGGGATTTTCCCAGTTACTGGATGCCTGGGAGAAACGTTCTGCCGAAAACTCCGACCTGTTACCTACCTCAATTACCATTCACAAGCCAGATCAAATAAAACTTCAGGCTCTCGCTGAGATGTATCAGCTGCCTGCAGATGAGATTGCTGCGCATTTGCTCAACATCGCACTGGAAACTCTCGAGGCAGAGATGCCCTATGTGCCGGGGCCGGAGGTAATCCGCATTGAGGAAGGCAATGAGATTTTCGAAGATATCGGCCCCATGCCCCGATATCTTGAGATCCAGCGGCAAATCAGGGAAAAGCTCGAATCATAGCCCGTACAGGCGTCAACACAGCACTTAATCCATTGTGTTGACCATGACGCGCCGATGTTGCCAGACACCGGCCTGTTGTCACTCACCAGTGAATATCTGCTGATACAATTTGTTTATTCAGTATAATTTGCACCCCGGAATAGAGGTGTCGATTTGCAACCGGTTAATCCTGACGAGTATCACACTCAACTCACGCAAAAAATTCGCCAGCTGAGAGAAGACTTTCAGACTCTTCAACTGCCCGATATTGAGGTGCATGAATCTCCGACCATTCATTACCGGATGAGAGCCGAATTCCGCATATGGCACGAACAGCAACGTGCTCATTACGCGATGAACCATCCCGGTGAAAAAAATACCTACATCATTGAAGATTTTCCAGCCGGGTCCCGCTTGATCAATACCCTGATGCCGCCTCTGCTGGAGGCAATCAATGCCAGCGAGGTATTAAGCCGACGTCTGTTTTCAGCTGAATTCCTCACCACCCTCAGTGGCGATGCGCTCATTACCCTGATTTACCACAAACCACTGGATAGTGAATGGCAGACAGCTGCACGCGATCTCCAAACGCAACTGGGCGTGACTGTCATAGGTAGAAGCCGAAAACAAAAAATCGTATTGCAACGGGACTATGTGCAAGAAACCCTTCAGGTGGCCAACCGGGATTATCACTACCAGCAAATGGAAAGCAGTTTTACCCAACCCAATGCCGAGGTTAACCAGAAGATGCTTAACTGGGCGCTGGAACGATCCAGGGGGTGTGGTGGCGACCTGCTGGAACTGTACTGTGGCAACGGTAATTTTACCTGTGTGCTGGCACAGCAGTTTGAACGGGTGCTGGCAACAGAAATTTCAAAACTCTCAGTTCGATCTGCAGAACACAACCTGAATGCCAATCAGGTTGATAATGTCAGCATCGTGCGCATGTCCAGTGAAGAGCTGACCGAGGCCCTGAATGGTGTCAGGCCCTTCAGGCGACTGCGTGATATCGACCTTCAGGGTTACGGGTTTACCACCGTGTTTGTAGATCCCCCCCGCGCAGGCCTGGACGAAGGCACCCTCAGGTTGACGCAACGTTTTGACTACATCATTTATATTTCCTGTAATCCGAAAACCCTGAGAGAAAACCTGGAAACGCTATCCGACACTCACGATATCAAACATTTCGCCGTGTTTGACCAATTCCCCTACACTCAACACCTGGAATGCGGGGTCTTTCTCAGCAAAAAAGTCCCGGTATAGCGACTTCAACAAATACTACTTGTCCGTACCCGTAAAAATTGGTGCAATCAACTCAACACAACCCATCTCAATACATGCAGCGACATAAGGATTTTTTAATGAGAAAGATTTTGCTTCTCGCCACATTAGTTATTCCAGGCTACCTCAGTGCTGAATCACTCAATGTTTCCATGAACTGCCCGGAATGGGTGCAAGCAAGGCAGCAGAACGATTACCAGAATGCCCTTTCCTGGTTACAGGGATACATCAGCGCCTATAACGAGTACGAGTATGCAGGGAAAGACCCAGATGGCGTGCTGGGCACCAAAGACGCGGATGCCGTAGCCCAGTGGATGGATAATTACTGCAAACAAAACGAATCAAGCAACCCACAGGAAGCGATTGCCAACCTGATAGAAAAACGGCAGCACGTAAAGAATGCCTGCCCTGTCCGCAAGCAGAGTGGACGCCCATGCATTCCCGAAGAGGAACCTGAAAAACCGGCAATTAACGAAGAGCAGTGATGGTGTAAGAAAACCTGCTACCCAGGTGGCAGGTTGACACCTTCCAGGAGCAGGAAGGCCGGAAGAAGAAAACACAACTCTCTGATCAGATAGTCATCGCTCCGGTAGAGCAAGATGCCAGAGAGCTGTGTTCACCGAATAAGGCTTACAGGCCCTGGTTGTTCAACCAGATAGAGTGCTCAACACTGCCTTCTACCATACCTTCCGGAATTTCCAGCTTTTTCGGTTCTGGCTTGGGAGCAGCTTCTTTCACTTCTTCCACCGCCTCTACAACAGCTTCTTTCACTTCTTCAGCAGCAGTAGTGGCCTCTTCCATTACTTTCTCAGCGGCGGGTGCCTCAACGGCAGATGCTGCTTCAGCAGCTTTTTCTTCTTTGGCGCCATTGTCCGCACCACCACAAGCTGTCAGGCCAATAGCGATTACGGAAATACCAAATAATTTAATTAATTTCATCTTCTAACCCTCAAAATCAAAAAAAGTCTTATACCGGGCCATGCCCCGGAGCCAGAGTCTAAAACGCCCTTTTACAAGAATCCAGAGCTAATTCCCCCAATTGTCGCAAGTTACAGGGGAAAATGCCTGAAAAGACCAGAACTTTACCTCTTATCAGCATATAGCCCATATTTACACATCATTGGTCACTTTCTTCTGTCGATGTAAAAATTAGAACTATCTTATTTGGGGTAGGAAAACACAGCGGACCTAAACACAATGAATAAACCTTTTAACGCCTTGTTTCTGGATCTTGATGGCGTACTTTTTGTGGGTAACGATGCGCTGCCTGGAGCCGTGAGGGCTGTTAAGAAAGCCCGCGAAGAAGCTCTCATACTGAGATTTTTGACTAATACCGCCACCCAATCCCGCCAGCACTTGCTGGACAAACTTGGTGCCATGGGCTTTACCCTTTCAGAAGATGAGCTGTTTACCGCCCCCATTGCGGCAAAGCACTATATCCTGGACCATAATCTACGCCCCTATTGCCTGATTCACGAAAACATTCGCTGTGATATGGCAGGGATTGACGAAATCAATCCCAATTGCGTTCTGCTAGGGGATGCAAGGGACGATCTCAACTACCAAACACTGAACCATGCTTTTCAACTCTGTATCAACGGTGCTCAACTGATTGGCATCGGCATGAATCGTTACTTTAAAGGTGAAGAGGGGCTGATGTTGGATGCTGGCCCGTTCATTCGTGCCATTGAGTGGGCTGCAGGCACAGAAGCCCTGATCATGGGAAAACCCGGCAAGGATTTTTTCCAGCAGGTAGTTGCATCGACACCGTTTCAGGCCGGGCAATGCCTGATGGTTGGCGACGATGTGATCGGCGATGTGGAGGGTGCCGTTAATGCGGGGTTAATGGGATGTCTGGTGCGCACAGGAAAATTTCGTCCGGAGGATGAAAGGCATTTACCCCCAGGCGCAAAAATAGTGGATTCCCTTTACAGATTGTTCAGCTGATATCAACCTCCAGCTGATGGTGCCCCCCCCCCTCAGCAAGGCAGAAATTTGCACTGTCGTCATTTCCGTGTTTTATTCCATCCCGAAAATATTGGCTTTGCTGAGGCCAACTCGATTCAGCCAAACCGTCAATCACAGCTCGAACTCTACAGTATGCAACCAACACAGTACCTGAATATCAGTCTTGCCGGGCTAGCCACATTCGGCATCTTTTTTTATACCTTCGCCAATGGCATGGGCAATCTCATCATTGCTGCAGGTTGTATCGGCCTGTTGCTTAACACGATCATCGCGGGTTTCTTTGCCCTGGATAGTTTTCGCAGGGGCATTCTTTCGGCCCTGGCGTACAGTGCCCCACTGGCAGTATTTTCCGCATTGGCGGTTGGCGACCTGGTGCTTAAAGGCAGAAGCGGCCCTTTTATCTTCTGGTTTTCAGCAGCGGCCATCACTTTTACCGCCGGCTTGTGTGGCGCACTTTTGATATTCGTCTACCGCCTCTTCGTGCCGAAAAACTGAATCAGCATCTGCCAGAGAAACGCCGACCGGTTTAAACTAAGCATTGATAAGTCGATGACCACATCTGCATTACCCAGGAGCTCCCGTGAATGACATTGTAATCAAGCAACCTCGCCTCTATACCCCCCTGCAGGTTGGTTTTGGCTCCTTTTTTGGCGGCCCGGTGGCCATGATCTATTTTCTGTGGCAGAACTTTAAGACGTTGGATAACCAGAGCGGCATGCAGTATTCCCTGGCAGGGGGCATTTTATTTAACGTCGGCCTGCTACTTTTCATGCCCATGCTGCCGGACTATTTTCCCGGTGTTGTGATCCCGTTTGTGTATTCCCTTGTCGCCCTCTCCATTGCCGCCACCTGGCAGATGCGAAAGGACGCGATTGAGCACTCTGTTCACTACCTTTTCCAGTCGAACTGGCGAGTTTTTTTCATCAGCATTGCTCTGTTGGTCGTCTGGATGTTAGGTGCCTACATGCTGGCTATTTGGCTGGACATGCTCGGAGTGATCGATCTCGGGGAGGCGCCAGTAGCACCCGAACTGGATGATCTGTCGATTTAGCAACAACAATAAAAAACTATTGAGGAGTACCCTATGGCTGTCTATCTGATTGGTGAAGTGACCATTACCGACGAATCCTGGATACCGAATTACGCCACGAATGTTCACGATATTGCCCATAAGCACGGGGGTAAATACCTGTCACGAAGCAGCAATATCAAGACGGTGGAAGGCGAGGAATGCAAAGCAAACATGATTGCTCTGGTTGAATTCCCGACCATGGAAGCACTTGAGGGTTTCCTGAATGACCCTGAATACGCTGAATTTCGCCAGTCGAGGATCAAGGGCAGTATCAGTAACCTGCATGTCATCGACGACAGTGATGCCGCAGGCAGTATTCCCTATCTGAAGAAAGGCTAAAACTGGATTAATTCGCCTTTTTCAGATAACAGGTCAGCAACACGATACGCACGCCATTAACGCGCCCTTCTATCTGTTCGGGATTGGCGGTGAGGGAGATATTTCGAACCGTCGTCCCGCGCTTGGCGGTAAATCCGGCGCCTTTGACATCCAGGTCCTTGATCAGGGTGACGTTGTCTCCGGCCTGCAGCTCGGCTCCGTTGCAGTCCCGAGTAACTTCTTCAGGTTCCTGTTCCTGAGCGTGGCCCTGTTTGGCCCACGCCATCACCTCGTCCTCAAGATACAGCATATCGAGCAGATCACGGGCCCAGACCTCTTCCCTCAGGCGTGAAAGCATTCGCCAGGCCATCACCTGCACCGCAGGTACCTGACTCCACATACTGTCATTGAGACAACGCCAATGATTGGGGTCTAGCAGTTCCGGTTGTTCTATCTGTTCTCGACAGGTGGCACACAATAAGACAGCTTTTTCATCGCTGGCTTCAAGTTCAGGGGGAATCGGGTACACACTCAATGCAGTGTCGTTCTTGCACAATTCGCATTGATTGCCACTTCTTTCCTGCAAGACTAGTTCAATATTCATCGATCTCCCCCCTATCCCGTGAGGCCCGGCATATTAGTGTCGTGGGGCTCAGGGCACAAGGGCCTATAGCACGTTAGTGATTGTCAGCAGAGTAAAACATCACACCCGATGAAGCAGATTCCTTCTTATTGAGTAATTGCCGCGCCGCCTCCACCACAAACTCACGGTATTTTTCCTCAATCTCCTCGCGCTCACGATCAAAACGCAGCTTGTCCCTGGTACTTAACGCCTTCCAGTCCTCAAGAATCGGAATATGCGAGGTCGCCTGAGTCAGTTGAAAAAACACTTGGTAGCGATCTCTTTCTGTCTCCTCAAGATCCAGTTGTGATGCCAGCATACTGATACGTATGGCGCCCTCCGTCAGGGTCATCTGATCCGCTTCCAGCGCGGCAGCAAGTATCTGGATACTCTTTTTATAATGTTCGCGCCGCTCTTCAAGATCAGCGGCGCGCTGGTGTGCCTGTTCCTCTCTGGCCCGATTACGCTGGTGTAATTGTTTCTGCAGGTAGATAGCGTAACCGGCAAGGGCGACAATAATGAGTGCGCCGAGGATAAGTAATATTGTCATCAGTCTACTTGTTCCTGTTTGTTTGTCTGGTGGTTTATCTGGGGCAGCTCTTCCTGGTCATCCGCCTCTTCCACCAGCTTGTCAGGCAGTTGACGACTGGTGCGGGCGCCCAGCTTGCGGATATCTTCAAACTTCTTCACTAGGTTCCCGCGACCATCCACCAAGCGTTTTCGGGTCATCTGCCAGGCCTCCTGGCTCTTGTTCAGGTGTTTCCCCACATCATCCAAGGACTCCACCACCAACACCAGTTGGTCATAGAGCTTACCGGCCTCAGCAGCAATTTTCTGAGCATTGCGGTTCTGATCTTCATAGCGCCAGATATTGTGAATAGTGCGCAGCGTTGCCAGCAGCGTGCTGGGACTGACCAGAATAATGCCTTTATCATAGGCATCCCGAAACAGACTGTGATCCTGTTCCAGTGCCAGCATAAAAGCGGCTTCTACCGGCACAAAAATCAGTACGAAGTCGAGGCTGTTAACACCCTCTAGCTGTTCATAGGACTTGCGACTTAAGCCCGTAATATGTGCTCGGATCGAGTTGATGTGCTGTTTGAGAAAACGTTGTTTTTCGTCCGGTTCTTCGGCGCGACAATAGCGCTCATAGTCAGTCAGAGACACCTTGGCATCAATAACGATATCCCGTTGATCTGGCAGGTGCACAATAACATCCGGGTTGCGCCGATTGCCCTCATCATCCTTCAACGCCACCTGGGTGTCGTATTCACGCCCTCTAGTGAGCCCGGACTGCTCCAGTATCCGCTCCAGTACCACCTCACCCCAGTTGCCCTGGAACTTGCTGTCACCCTTCAGGGCGTTGGCGAGCATGACGGCGTCCTCCCCAACCCGCTGCGCCTGTTTTTGCAGCTCTACAATCTGACCCACCAGCTTGTTTCTTTCTGCATTTTCCTTGTCATAGGCATCCTCAACTTTTTTTCGGAAGTCGTGAATTTCCTTGCGCAGGGGGTCAATGCTGGTATTAAGCGCCTGCTTGCTCTGCTCGGAAAATTTCTCCTGTTTGGCATCGAAAATACGATTAGCCAGATTTTCAAACTCCTGGGTCAGAGATTCCCTTGCCTGGCGCAATAGCTGAAGCTGCTCCTCGTGACGAACCCGGTCAGCCTCCAGTCGGGTTTCCAGACTGACTTTTTCATGACTCAGCCTGGACAATTCTGCCTCACGCTGCACCTTGTCATTTCTCAGGTTATCCAGTTCACTCTGCATCCCGGATGCCAATCCTTCCGCCCTGCTGAGTAACGAGCGAATAAACAGATATGCCAGCAACCCACCAATCACCAGGCCAGCGAGTAAAAAAACCAGATTATCAACACTGACTTGCATGATTGGACGTGTATCCTGTGACTGTGGACTGGCGCATCCACCGGATCATCGACCTTTGTCGGCAACAGGTGTTATGCGATCATTTCTTTCAGTCAAGGATAACAAAGATAACTTCAATGATGCGCCCGCTTTTTGATATCGACACTCTCAAGGATCAAATCGAGAAGGGTGCCCTTATCCTCACACCCAACAACCGCCTGGCCAATAAAATCTGCCAGGCATGGGGTTTTCACCAACAGCAGTTGGGCCACCATAGCTGGCCCGCACCCCGGGTTGAGGCAATTGAATCCTGGCTGGATGAACAATGGCTACGTTGCGTGGACCTCGGGGTGATGGCCGCCGGTGCGGGTACGCCCGTCAATCCCCAGATGGAATTGATTCTCTGGGAACAGGCCATTGACCAGGACAGTGAAAAACCGGACATGCTACTGCCGGGCACCCTGACCCGACAAGCCCGCAGCGCCTATGACATCGTGCAACGCTGGCAGATATCTGATGTGATTCTGCAGCAGGAAACACCCATGTTCTGGCGATGGGTGGAACACTTCCGCAGAGCACTCACGACTCACCGCCTGATTACCGTCGCGGATAAAGCCAATGTGGTTAGGCAGACATACAAGGAAGGGCTGTTACCATCACCACCCTCTATTCACCTTTGTGGGTTTGATTATCTATCGCCGCTTTATGAAGATGTTCTAACCAATACCGCAACACAGATCACCCGTGACGAGGCAAAAAGGCGACCTGCCCAATCGGTAAAACTGGCTTGTTTCTCAGAATCACAGGAGCTTTCAGCTGCCGTAACCTGGGCGGCTGCCCGGCAACAATCCGACCCGGAAGCACGCATAGGCATCATTATTCCAGATCTCTCAAGGCTGCGAGGGCAAACTGAGCGATTGTTGTATTCTCAACTAAATCCCGGTTACAACCTGCCACAACAATCGCGGCAGCCCCCCCCCTTTAATATTTCCGCCGGTATATCTCTGAACAGCTGTCCGCTAGTGAGCAATGCCCTGCTTTTGCTGGAACTCAATCGCCGACAACTTCCCTTGGAAACCCTCTGTCAAATACTGAACAGCCCCTTCTGGGGAGAAAGTGCGCCTAAAGTGCGCGCTGAAACCGAGACTCAGCTGCGAGAAAAAGCCCAGATGCGCCTGCGCTGCAGCGAATTGCGCTTCCAACTCAGCCGCAACGATCTGGCTGAGGATTGCGGTCTGGCCAGTCGCCTGGAAGCCATGGAATCCCTGCGTCGTGAAATGCCTGACAAAGCCGGTTACGGTCAGTGGCTGGAATTATTCCAGCAGCAGCTTAACGCCCTTGGCTGGCCCGGCGAAAGAAGCCTGGACAGTATCGAATATCAACAGCTACAGCACTGGCAAAACCTGCTACAGCAATACCCTCAATTCGACCAACTGGGAATGATGGTTGAGCTCCCGGAAGCCCTGAGACAACTGCAGAACATGGCCACTAGCGCAGTTTTTCAACCAGAGACACCTGACTCCCCTATTCAAGTATTGGGGTTACTGGAATCCGCAGGGCTGCATTTTGATCACCTGTGGGTGATGGGGCTGGACGACCGACAATGGCCACAATCAATTTCACCAAATCCCCTGCTCCCTTTTACCTTGCAACGACAGCTGAATATGCCTCGAAGCAATCCGGGGCGGGAACTCTTGTTAGCAAAGCAACAACTCTCCAACCTGTTGCTGGCAGCACCCGAGGTGGTGCTGAGTTACAGTCAATTCGACGGGGAGCAGCCGTTACAACCCAGCGAATTGATTTCGGATATCCCGCCAATCACATTCGCCGATTTACCGGGGAATACCGCGGGTGAGCTGGACACAAAATCCGTATCTGTGGCCCTTGAAACCCTGTCCTGCGAATATGCTCCACCATTGGACACGGCACAGGAGCTTATCCGTGGTGGTACCGGTATTTTCAAGCAGCAGGCCAGCTGCCCCTTCAATGCATTTGCCATCCACCGCCTTGGTGCCAGACAACCACCGGATCCTTCTCCAGGCCTGTCCGCCATGGAACGGGGCAACCTGGTTCATGGGTGTCTCGAGCTGCTCTGGGCCAGACTGGAGAATCAGGCCCGGCTAGTGGCTATGGATGAGCAAGCGCTTCATCAGCTTGTGGACGAGGTAACCCAGTCTGCCGTTCGGGAATTCCAAAAGAACCAACGGGACTTGTTTGGCCCGGTATTTACAACGTTGGAACAGCAACGACTGCGTAAGTTATTACTGTCATGGCTAGATGTGGAAAAAACCCGTCAGCCATTTGCAGTGGCTGGCATGGAAAAACGTATGGATACAGAATTCGCCGGCTTACCCCTGAGAATGACCATCGATCGTATCGATACGCTGGATTCTGGAGAACGAATTATTATCGATTATAAAACCGGCTCAGCTTCCACTCGGCGCTGGCTTGGTGAGCGCCCGGAAGAACCTCAACTTCCCCTTTACCTGTTATGCAGTGAAACACCTGTCGCCGCAGTGTGCTTTGCCCAAATCAACAGCAGTGAGCAGAAGTTCCTGGGTTATACCAACAGTGAAGGTCTGTTACCTGGTGTCATTCCCCCCAGGGGAAAAAATAGCGAGCCTGACAGCTGGGAGCAACTACTTGAACAGTGGCAACAGTCGCTCAATCAACTGGGTGAAGAGTTCAAACAGGGTTACGCCGCCGTGGAGTTTCACCATCCTCAAAGCCGACAGTTTTCGGCTGCTCTCGAACCACTAAATCGCGCTGCAGAAATGACGACGTCTAGTGATGGGGAAAACGACGAATGACGATATCTGACGCCGAACAGCGCCGAATTGCGTTAGACCCTAACCGCTCCTTTGCGGTAGCTGCTCCGGCCGGTTCGGGTAAAACAGAACTGCTCACCCAGCGCGTGCTTCGCCTGTTATCAACCGTTGATGCCCCGGAAGAAATTTTATGTATGACATTTACCCGCAAAGCTGCAGGGGAAATGCGTCAGAGAATCATTCGAGCCCTCCAGCAGGCGGACCAGCAGGTACCGGACACCAGTGAACATCAGCGTGTCACGCTCGAACTGGCCCGCACGGCTCTGGATAGGGATAAGGCACTGGGTTGGCAGCTGTTACAGACTCCGAACAGGCTGAGAATTCTCACCATCGACGGTTTCTGCCTCAATCTCGCGAGACAGCTTCCTGCCGACAGTGGCTTTGGCGACCAGGTGGAACCGTTGGACAACCCCCTTCCCCACTATCGGCAGGTTATCGCTGAGCTGCTGTTACCGGCGCTGGAACAACAGTCCCTGCTGGGAACCGCCGTAGGCACGCTGCTGCGTCATCTGGACAACGATCTCAATAAACTGGAGCAGCTCTTGGTAGAGCTGTTGCAAAAACGTGAACAATGGATCAGCCCGTTGCTGAGTGCCAGGGATGCGAAGGCCTATCTGGAACAGAATCTGCAAGTCGCCATCTACGAAGTTTTGTCCAGCGCGCACAGTAAGCTCGTCCCTTTTGGCAGTGAATTGGCCTCGTTGGCGGATTTCGCGGCCTCACAACTACCAAAGGAAAAGCAGCAGTCAAAAATTGCCTCATGCCTGGGTATGACAGCCCTTCCCGAAGGCAATGGGGATCGTCTTGAGCAGTGGCTTGGTCTCTGTGAATTACTGCTGACCACCAGTAATCAGTGGCGTCTTAGCCTGAATAAGAACGTAGGCTTTCCGACAGATGTTGACGGCGATAAATCACTGGCAAAAGCCCGTAAGGATCGCATGAAGGCTTTGCTATCGGAATTAAGGGAGATCCCCGGCCTGCAGGACACCCTTGAGGACGTGCGTTTCCTGCCCTATCACACCTACCCTGATAACCAGTGGCAGGCTCTCGATGCCCTGTGCCAGCTGCTTCCGACCCTGGCTGCGGCATTAAGCCTGCACTTTCAACAAATCAAAGCCTGTGATTTCACTGAAATCACACTGGCGGCATTAAGAGCGTTAGGCAGTGAAGACGATCCCTCGCAGCTGGCTCTCAGGCTTGATTACCAGATTAAGCATATCCTGACCGACGAATTTCAGGACACCTCCACCGCCCAGTTTGAGATACTTAAACAGTTGACCGCAGGCTGGCAGTCCAATGATGGGCACAGCTTGTTCATCGTCGGTGATGCCATGCAATCCCTGTATGGTTTTCGCAATGCCAATGTAGGGCTGTTTCTGGAGGCCCGCACCCAGCCCATCGGGCAAATCCAACTCGAACCATTGGATCTCACTGTCAACTTTCGCTCACAGGCGGGCATTATCCAATGGATCAACGAGCACTTTCCCGCGGTATTTCCCACGGAAGAAAATATCGCTCGCGGTGCTGTCCCCTACAGTCCAGCCACTGCGTTTCACGAGGCGATGTCAGGGTCTGCCGTGACCCTGGAAGCCTTTCTGGACTACCCGGACCGAGAGGCGGAAGCACAGCGCGTGGTCGAACTGGTGGCCGAAGCCAAGGGTGAAAACCCCGATGGTTCCATCGCCATACTGGTACGCAACCGCACTCACCTCCCGGAAATTCTCAGTGCATTGCGCCAAGCTGGCCATAGCTGGCAGGCTTCGGACATTGATCCCCTGGCCAGCTGTATGCCGGTTATTGACCTGATGTCGCTGACACGAGCGCTGCTATCACCGGCAGATCGCATCGCATGGCTTTCCATACTGCGCGCGCCCTGGTGTGGCCTCGATCACCATGATCTGCTCTATCTCGCCACCACCATCAAAGGGCGATCAGAACAGAAAGGCTTTCCCTTACTGTTATCCCAACTTCAATCGAGCGCAGTTTTGGAGCAATTATCGACGGCTGGCAGAACCATCATGCAACGGGTGGCTCCTGTGCTTGTAGAAGCCTGGCAGCAACGGCAACGCAAACCCCTACGCTGCTGGATTCAAGGGACCTGGGAGGCCTTGGGTGGTCCCGTCGCACTCGGTTCGGTCACAGAACTGGAGCAATACCAACAATATCTGGACCTTCTGGAAACCCACGACCATGCCGGCACCGTGCCGGACTGGCAGACCTTTGAACGGGATGTTCAGGCGTTATATGCCACACCAGACGAGAATGCGGATCCGCACCTGCATGTCATGACCATTCACAAGGCCAAAGGCCTTGAGTTCGACACCGTGATTATTCCCGGACTCAATCGCAAGCCCCGCAATGAGGACCCTCAGCTGCTGTTGTGGCAGGAAAGGGTCAGCAAACAGGGTGGCAGTCAGTTGCTGATCGCCCCAACGGCGGAAATTGGGCAGGATAAAGATAGCCTCTATCTTCACCTCGACCGGGAACGCAAGCTCAAAACCCGACAAGAGATCGCTCGTGTGCTTTATGTGGGTATGACACGTGCCATCAAGCGCCTGCACCTGTTATGCACCATGAAAACAAACGACGAGCCGGTTAAAAACAGCCTGTTAGGTAGCCTCTGGCCAGCGATAGCGGACGACTTTACATCTCGGTCCGAGTCTATGCGGTGGTATCAGTACCAAGGAGACAACGGCGCCAGAAAGCCGCTGGCATTAAAACTGACCACACTTAAACGCCTTCCTCCCAGCTGGACTCCACCGATTCCCAGTCGTCCTCAAGGAGATGATCTACACGGTGATAACCCATCAGAGTCACTGCCGAGTTCAGCTTGGCAGGTGGAACAGGATCACGCCGCTCGACACACGGGAACGGTGCTCCATCGAATACTTCAACAAATCACACTAGATGGTATCGAACGCTGGTCTGCACAAACTGTGGCAGAACGGCAGCCGTTCTGGGATATCCAGCTGCGACAATTGGGACTGTGCGATACCCGAGGAGCGCTGTCTATTCTCCAGCAGGCCGTCATTAATTGCATCGAAGATAAGAAGTCGCACTGGATATTCGATCACAGCCATCCACAAAGCGCTTGCGAGTATGCCCTCGGTTATCAGGACCATAAGGGAAATTTTCGCACTGCCGTTATTGACAGAACCTTTATTTGTGAGGGGTCTCGCTGGATTATCGACTACAAAACAGCGCAACCGCATAAAGGACAAACCGAAGCAGAATTTCTACAAAATCAGCAAGAACAATACAGGGAACAGCTAAGCTGCTATGCCCTGTTATTAGAGGGGAGCGATGATTTTCCCATTCAATGCGCCCTGTATTTCCCCCTGATACAAAAACTACACATCTGTCCGGGATAGCATGATTCTGTCAATAAAGGCAAAATCGCTGTCCACTGCCACGATTCAGGCAAATTCATGTAGAATGCCCGGCCGAACTGGAACAAAACGATTTATCTGGTAACCCAATGACTAAAGCTGTTGAAAATATCAACATCCTGTCCCAGGACGTGTTGATCACACCCCGCGACCTGAAAAAGGAACTGCCTATTTCGGACGCGGCGCGCAAAACCATTACCGAAGGACGCCTCACCATTCAGAACATTCTGGATCGCAAGGACCCTCGCCTTCTGGTGGTAGTTGGTCCCTGCTCCATCCACGATGTGGACGCTGCCAAAGATTATGCTAACCGTCTGAAGAAACTGGCAGACGAAGTCAGTGAGACACTGTATGTAGTCATGCGTGTCTATTTCGAGAAACCCCGTACCACCACCGGTTGGAAAGGTTTGATTAACGACCCCTACCTGAACGACTCCTTCAAAATCTCTGAAGGCCTTCACGTGGGACGTCAGCTGTTGCTGGATATTGCTGAAATCGGTCTGCCCACTGCCACAGAAGCACTGGACCCCATCTCTCCTCAGTACATGCAGGATCTGATCTCCTGGTCAGCCATTGGCGCCCGCACCACGGAATCCCAGACACACCGTGAAATGGCATCCGGCTTGTCTTCTGCAGTCGGCTTCAAAAACGGTACCGATGGCAGCCTCACCGTCGCCATGAACGCGCTGAAATCTGTGGCTAGCCCGCACCGGTTTTTGGGAATCAACTCTGAAGGTTCAGTGGCAATTATTACCACGGCAGGCAACCCGTACGCTCACGTGGTGCTTCGTGGCGGTGACGGCAAACCCAATTACGATTCGGTCAGTGTCAGCCTGGCTGAACAAGAACTTGAAAAAACCGGTATCCCCGTCAACATCATGGTGGACTGCAGCCACGCCAACTCCAACAAAAACCACGAGCTGCAACCGCTGGTGATGGAAAATGTCACTAATCAGATTATCGAAGGCAACAAGTCTATTATTGGCCTGATGATCGAAAGCAACCTGAAGCCAGGCAATCAGAAGATTCCGGCCGACCTCAAAGAGCTGGAATATGGTGTATCGATCACCGATGCCTGCATTGGCTGGGAAGCTACCGAGCAGTCACTGAAGGAAATGAACGAGAAATTGAGGGATGTACTCCCCAACCGCTGAGTGTTGAAAGTATAAAAAAAGGGCCTTACGGCCCTTTTTTTATATGTCTGATTACTTTCAATGTTAGTTCTTCGATCAATCACCAAACACCGGAGTAAGTCCGGTATCGATCACTTGCTGCAACACTTCCGGAGACGCGCTGGATTTACACAAAGAGCGAAGACCTGCGGTCAAACCAATCAGATAGTCCGCCAGGGATTCCGCACTCTTCTCACGTTTGATGAGCCCGGCCTGCTGCGCCTCAGTCAATCGGGCAACGAACAGCTGTTTAATCCATTCAATCGCTTCAACTGCCTTGATCGCTAACTTGGGCTCCGTCTTGTTGAGTTCATTGATAGTATTGAAAAACAGACAGCCGTTGGCCAGCTGATCCTTATCTTCATATTCTATGAAAGCTTTCTGATAAAAACCTGTAATAGCGCCCTTGGGATCATCCTGCTTTGCCAGAGAACAACTGAAGAGTTCACGGCGCAGCATATCCATGTAGTGGTCAAGAACTTCAATGTACAAGTTGCTTTTACCGCCAAAAGCGGCGTACAGACTGCCACGGTTCATTTCCATAGCATCGAGCAGTTTGCTGATGGAACTGGATTCATAACCATGTGACCAGAACAGGTCAAGGGCCCTGTCCAGTACCTGGTTTCTGTCAAACTCGGGTTGACGCGGCATCTGTTCTCCCGGCGGTTTAGACGGTTTTTTTATTATTTGCAGACAGTTGCTGAGTGTATACCCCTCGTCAGGCGGCTGTCTAATATCTCAGATATACGACTGACTGCGGTCAGAATGGTCGGTTACGTCTCTAACCCCTTTCAGCTCGGGAATTTTCTCCAAAATGGTTTTCTCGACACCTTCTTTCAATGTCACATCTACCATGCCACACCCCTGACAGCCACCGCCAAAACGCAGTATGGCAATATCGTCCACCACCTCTTCCAGGGTGATCATGCCACCGTGAGCAGCCAATCCCGGGTTAATTTCATCGTAGAGCAGGTAGTTGATCTTGTCTTCAACCGGGCTATCGTCATTCACTTGCGGCATACGAGAGTTCGGGGCACGAATGGTCAACTGACCACCGAATTTGTCATCGGCATAATCCACCTTGGCATCCACCAGAAAAGGCAGACTGCGATGCTCAAAGTAGGCTTTGAAACTGGTCAGTTCCATCACCTCATCGTCCTCTTTTTCCTCCCCTGGACGGCAGTAGGCAATACAGGTTTCTGCCTTCGGCGTGCCAGGGTCAGTAACGAACATACGAATCCCAATACCTTCGCAATCCTGCTTGGCAAGAAGGCCACCAAGATACTGCTGAGCGGATTCGGTAATAGTGATATTGAGCATGAAAACAACCTGATTGATATACCCGACTAATTTAGTCATGTATTCTAGCAGTGTTGAGTATGCACCACAATCATTCAAACGGGTTTTATCCTGCTGAAGAGCGACTCTTCCCTCAGCAACTCGTTGAAACTCTGTTAGAATGCGCCCCTTTCTTTACCAGATGTCAGATGGAAAACGCCTTGAATAATCGACAGACCCGCATTGATGCCCTCTACGAAGCCGCTCGTCAACGAATCCTGATTCTGGATGGCGGCATGGGTACCATGATTCAGTCTCATCGTTTCAGTGAGGCCGATTATCGCGGCGAGCGTTTTTCAGACTGGCATCAGGATGTAGCGGGCAACAATGACCTGTTATCACTGACACAGCCAGATGCGATTGAGGCCATTCATCGCGCCTATCTGGATGCTGGCGCTGATATTGTCGAGACCAACACGTTCAACTCCACGACAGTCTCCATGGCCGATTATGGTATGGAATCGCTGGTTCGCGAACTCAACGAAGCGGGAGCACGTGTCGCTAGACAGGCCTGTGATAGCATCGCCACCTCTGATCGACCCCGTTGGGTTGCCGGCGTACTCGGCCCCACCAGCCGCACGTTATCTATTTCTCCGGACGTCAATGATCCCGGCGCACGAAACACCAGCTTTGACGAACTAGTGGAAACCTATAACGAGGCCACAGAGGGGCTGATTGCAGGTGGTGCTGATCTCATCCTGATTGAAACCATTTTTGACACACTGAATGCCAAGGCCGCCATTTTTGCCGTTCAGGGAACCTTCGAAAAACTGGGCGTGACTCTCCCGGTTATGATCTCCGGCACGATAACCGATGCCAGCGGGCGCACTCTGTCGGGGCAAACTCCGGAAGCCTTCTGGAATTCTTTGTCACACGCAAAACCTTTTTCCATTGGCCTTAATTGTGCACTGGGCGCTAAAGAACTGCGCCCCCACATTGAAGAGTTATCACGGGTTGCCGACACACTCGTCAGTGCTCACCCCAATGCCGGGTTGCCTAATGAGTTCGGCGAATACGATGAAAGCGCCGAGGAAATGGCGGCCATTGTGACCGAATTTGCCCAGAGTGGTCTGGTTAATATTATTGGTGGCTGCTGTGGAACCACTCCTGCACATATCCGAGCGATCGCTGAGTCCGTCGCCAAATTCCCGATTCGTGACATACCCCAAATTGCCCCCGCCTGCCGGCTCTCAGGCCTCGAACCATTCAATATCACCGCTGACTCACTGTTTGTGAACGTAGGCGAGCGCTGTAATGTGACCGGCTCTGCCCGCTTTAAACGGTTGGTACTCGAGGGTGATTACAATACTGCCCTCGATGTTGCTCGCCAGCAGGTGGAGGATGGCGCCCAGATCATTGATATCAACATGGATGAAGGCATGCTGGACGCCATCGAGGCGATGACAACTTTTCTCAAACTGGTTGCCACCGAGCCGGATATCTCTCGCATCCCCCTGATGATCGACTCCTCCAAGTGGCATGTGATTGAGGCTGGCCTGAAGTGGGCCCAGGGCAAGTGTGTAGTCAACTCCATCAGCCTCAAGGAAGGCGAAGCATCGTTCATTGAGCAGGCAAAACTCTGTCTGCGCTATGGTGCTGCGGTAGTGGTTATGGCCTTTGATGAAGAGGGCCAGGCGGACAATCTGGCCAGACGTCAGCAAATTTGCCAAAGAAGCTATGACATTCTGGTCAACCAGGTGGGCTTTGCACCTAACGACATCATTTTTGACCCCAATGTGTTCGCCGTCGCCACCGGTATCGATGAACACAACAATTATGCGGTTGACTTTATTGATGCCTCACGCTGGATAACCGCCAACCTACCTGGCGCTCTGATTTCCGGCGGAATCAGTAATGTCTCGTTCTCGTTTCGCGGTAACAACCCCGTGCGAGAGGCCATCCATTCTGTCTTCCTGTATCACGCCATCCATGCCGGTTTGCGTATGGGAATCGTGAATGCAGGTCAGCTGGCCGTGTACAGCGACCTGCCTGCAGAACTGCGCGATAGGGTTGAGGACGTCATCCTTAACCGCCATACCGATGCCACCGAGAACCTGCTTAATATCGCCGAGAAATACCGGGGTGATGGAACCGAAGAGAAAAAAGAAGACCTGGAATGGCGTTCATGGCCGGTTGCTAAACGACTGGAACATGCTTTAGTGAAAGGGATTACTGCCTTTATCGAAGAGGATACTGAAGCCGCACGACAGGAGGCTGACCGTCCGCTGCATGTCATTGAAGGTCCACTGATGGACGGCATGAATGTGGTCGGCGACCTCTTTCAGGAAGGTAAAATGTTCCTGCCCCAGGTGGTCAAATCCGCGCGGGTCATGAAACAGGCCGTTGCTTACCTGCAACCCTATATTGAAGCGGAGAAGGAAGAAGGGGCTGAAGCCAATGGAAAAATCCTGATGGCGACGGTCAAAGGCGATGTCCACGATATTGGTAAAAATATTGTCGGTGTGGTGCTGCGCTGCAATAACTACGAGGTGATTGATCTCGGAGTTATGGTGCCCGCGGAAAAAATCATTCAAACAGCAAAGGAAGAGGCCGTTGACATTATTGGCCTCTCCGGACTGATTACCCCCTCACTGGACGAGATGGTACACATCGCCAGTGAACTGGAACGGCAGCAACTCGACTTTCCGCTATTAATTGGTGGGGCGACAACCTCCAAAGCGCATACGGCTGTCAAGATCGACCCCAAGTTCAAGCGTAATCAGACAATCTACGTCCCGGATGCCTCTCGCGCTGTGGGTGTCGCCAGCAAGCTGCTGAGTAAAGACCTGCGGGATGCGTTCGTCACCGATATCCAACTTGAATACGAGCAGGTCCGCCAGCGAACAGCCAACCGCAAACCCAAGGGAACCACACTCCCCTATACGGAAGCCCGCAAAGCAGGACTCACCACAGATTGGGCAAGCTACACGCCTGTAAAACCTTCGGTTTTGGGGCTGCAAATACTGGATGATTACCCGCTGGAAAAGCTAGTTGATGTCATTGATTGGACTCCCTTCTTTATCACCTGGGGACTAGCAGGCAAGTACCCCAAAATTCTTGATGATGAAAAAGTCGGCGAAGCCGCCAGAAACCTGTTTAGTGACGCACAAACCATGCTCGCCAAGTTGCTCGATGAGCATCGATTGAAAGCCCAAGGGGTTTTTGCTCTCTGGCCAGCAAATACCATCAACAGCGATGATATTGAAATTTATAGTGACGATTCTCGAACCGAGGTGCTCGGCACCCTGCACCAGATCCGGCAGCAGGTCCGCAAGCTCGGTGCTGGGGACGAATTACTGTCGCTTGCCGATTACATTGCCCCGAAAGAAAGTGGCGTAGCGGATTATATCGGTGCATTTGCCGTCACCGCTGGTATCGGGGCTGACGAACTGGCTAACGAATACGAGTCCCAAGGCGATGACTACAGCAGCATCATGGTCAAGGCCCTGGCAGACCGCTTGGCAGAAGCGTTTGCCGAACATCTACACGAGCGGGTACGCAAGGAATTCTGGGGCTATGCCCCCAATGAAAATCTGGATGCCGAGGCACTAATTCGGGAACAATATCGGGGTATACGCCCTGCGCCCGGCTACCCCGCCTGCCCGGATCACAGTGAAAAAGACACGCTGTTCCGGTTACTGGAAGTCACCGACAAAACTGCCATTTCCCTCACAGAAAGTTTTGCCATGCTGCCTGCTGCTTCGGTGAGCGGACTGTACTTCTCTCACCCGCAGACAAAATATTTCAATACGGGTAAAATACAGAAGGATCAGTTGGAAAGCTTGGCGGAGCGAAAACAGGTCTCCGTGGAACAGATGAAACGCTGGCTTAGTCCGATCTTGGAAGATTGACATGAATAAACCCGACCCCGACAACGAGAAGAAACCCGGTTTTTGGCAAATTGTTTTCAGTACAATGGCTGCCTTTTTCGGTGTTCAGAGCAATAAAAACCGCGAGCGCGATTTTAAACACGGGAACATATACGCCTATGTGGCCTCCGGGTTAATTTTCACCGTGATATTTATTTTCTGTGTGATTACAGTCGTCAAGATGGTGTTGAGTAGTCGGGGTATGTAAACACCGAAAATAAGCGTCCAGGAGAAGATGTTAAGCGGCAGTAGCAAAAATCAGACACAAAAAAAGGCGGCCAATGGCCGCCTTTTTTAATGCAGCAGTTACTGATTGCTCAACCAGAAAATCACTGTCGCTACAAATAAACAGACAGTTGCAATAGCTGCAATGGCATCAGCACAGCTGTCGCCATCATTTTTTTCTGCTTCCATAACTGCATCAACTTGATTGTTCATAGTTCTTGTACCTCCAGGCTGGGACGAACGGCGGGCGCATTGTAGCAACATCACTAAACGATGTCCCTATTATCGTGGTGAATCCTTTATTACCCAACGCAACCTGGTTAGAGAGAAAAAGTTTTTCAAATCCGTGGGCGCTGCCGCTATTATCCACATCCGACTGACAGACCGCGCGTTAACCTGTAGAATTCGCGGCTTTCTGCCACCTGGCACACGAGAAATTACAGACACTATGTACCGTTATACTGAACACGATCAGAAAATTATCGAGGAGCGCGTTGCCCAGTTCCGGGGGCAAACTTCACGCTACCTGGCTGGGGAACTGGCTGACGAAGAGTTCCTGCCTCTGCGCCTGCAAAATGGACTTTACATCCAGCGCCTGGCACCCATGCTGAGGGTTGCTGTTCCCTATGGCCTGCTCAATGCCGGGCAATTTCGCAAACTGGCGCACATCGCCCGCCACTACGACAAGGGCTATTGCCATTTCACAACCCGCCAGAACATTCAGTTCAACTGGCCACAGCTTGAAGAAGTGCCGGACATTCTGGCCGAGCTTGCGGAAGTACAGATGCATGCTGTACAGACCAGCGGTAACTGTATTCGCAATATAACTTCCGACCAGTATGCCGGTGTGGCTGAGGATGAAATCGAAGATCCCCGCCCCTGGTGTGAAATTCTGCGTCAGTGGTCAACCTTCCACCCGGAATTCGCGTACCTGCCGCGTAAGTTCAAAATTGCCGTGAGCGGCTCAGAAAGCGACCGCGCAGCCATCCTTGTTCACGATATCGGCCTGCAGCTGTTGCGTAACGATGAAGGCGAATTGGGTTTCAAGGTGTATGTCGGTGGTGGTCTAGGCCGTACCCCGGTAATCGGTAGTGTCATTCGCGAATTCCTTCCCTGGCAGCACATTCTTGGCTACCTGGATGCCATCGTGCGTGTCTATAACCGCTATGGTAATCGTGCTAATAAATACAAGGCGCGGATCAAGATTCTGGTACGCGCCTGGACCCCCGAAGTCTTTGCCGAAAAGGTTGAAGCTGAGTGGTCTCACATTAAGGATGGCCCCTGCACACTCACACAGGAAGAAGTGGACCGGGTGAAACAATACTTCACTCTCCCGGATTACCAGGTTCTGGATGACGCCACCGAAGAGGCAGCACTGCAAGCCCTGAGTGCCGACAACATAGCCTTCGCGAAATGGCGGGAACGCAACACGCTGAAACATCGTGTCGCCGGTTACAGTATTGTCCACCTGTCACTGAAGCCGACTGGCGTTGCACCTGGTGACGTGACCGACAGCCAATTGGAAGCCATTGCCGACCTCGCCGACAAATATTCCTTCGGTGAGATTCGCGCCACCCACAACCAGAATCTGGTGTTGGCCGATGTCAGAAAATCCGACCTCCATGCCCTGTGGCAGGAGGCCAAAGCTGGCGGTTTCGCCACACCCAATATCGGCACACTGACTGACCTGATCTGCTGCCCCGGCGGTGATTTCTGTTCCCTGGCGAACGCAAAATCCATCCCGGTTGCAGAAGCCATTCAACGCCGCTTCGACGACATGGATTACGTCTATGATCTCGGAGATCTGAGTCTCAATATTTCCGGCTGTATGAACGCCTGTGGACACCACCATGTCGGCAATATCGGCATTCTGGGCGTCGACAAAAAGGGTGAGGAGTTCTATCAGGTCCAACTGGGTGGCTCCTCAGAGAATGACGCCGCGCTCGGCAACGTTCTGGGGCCCTCATTTGGCCGCGAAGAAATGCCTGACATCATCAGTCGAATTCTTGATGTCTATATCAATAACCGCCTGGGTGATGAGCTGTTTATTGACACTTATCGCCGCATCGGCCTCGACCCATTTAAGGAGAGCGTCTATGCCAAAAATCATTAATAAAGACAAAATTGTCGACGACAAGTGGGTAGTTTTGCCCAAAAACTATTCCGGCAATCTGCCAGAGAACCAATTGTCCCTGGCACCCATGAAGTATTGGCTCGAAAACAAGGAGTCCATCCGAATAGCCGTACTGGGGCTGTGGATCGACAGTGATGAAGATGTGGAAGCGCTAGGGGAAGACGCCAACCAATTCCCATTGATTGCTGTAAATTTCCCCTCATTCACTGACGGTCGCGGGTTTTCCACCGCCAGACTGCTTAGAGAGCGCTTTGGTTACAATGGCCAATTGCGCGCCATAGGCAACCCCAATCGCGACCAGCTTTTCTACCTAAAGCGCTGCGGTTTTGATTCATTCGTCTTGCCAGAAGGTACGGACCTGGAAGCTGCCCTGGAGTCGCTGAAGGATTTCAGCGTCACCTATCAAAACGCTGCAGACCAGCCTAACCCTCACTTCCGGCGCGATCAGTAAGTGAATAGCCGGTTGCATACTGCAACCGGCACTTGCTGCCCCTCCACCCGTACCTCACAATAGGGGTTGTGGAGTACCCCTATGAATGAAGCCGTTTTTCAGTCGTTCTTCCTGATATTCACCGGCGCTGCCATTATTGCCTCTTTGGCCATTTATGGTCGGCAGCCCCTGCTTGTAGCCTACATCGCTCTGGGTGCACTGATCGGTCCTTACGGACTTGGTTGGGTACAGGACGTCCACCTGCTGTCTGAAATCTCCGAAATCGGCATTATTTTTCTGCTATTTCTGTTGGGCCTGGATCTTCAGCCTCAATCGCTGATGACCGCGCTCAGAAAAGTCACCGTAGTGACTCTGATTAGCTCCGCACTCTTCGCCGCTGCCGGTTATCTGATCGCCCACCTGTTTGGCTTCAACTCTACCGAATGTCTGATTATCGGTGCGGCAATGATGTTTTCCAGCACCATTATTGGTATCAAGCTGCTACCAACCACCATTCTTCACCACCGTCATATCGGTAACATGATGATCGGCTTACTGCTGATGCAGGATTTTCTGGCGATCTTTGTATTACTGGTCCTGCTCAGTGGTGAAGGTGGGCAGATTAATGTCATGCAGATCGGCTTCACCCTATTGGCGCTACCGCTACTGATCCTGTTTGCCTGGGCCTTTGTCCGCTGGGTCTTATTGAAACTGATAGCCAAATTCGACCGGATGGGCGAATATATTTTTCTGCTCGCCATCGGCTGGTGTATGGGTTTGTCGGAGCTCGCTGAAGTCGTAGGACTGTCGCGGGAAATTGGCGCATTCCTCGCGGGCATCACCCTCGCCTCTAGCCCAATCTCCCAACACATTGCCCTGACACTGAAACCTCTCAGGGATTTTTTCCTGATCATGTTTTTCTTTTCCCTGGGCGCGGGATTCAATCTTGGACTGTTACCGGAAATTGCCTTGGCATCTGTGGCACTTGGCGGGACGATGCTGATTCTGAAACCGGCGATTTTCCGTTTCCTGCTGGGTCGGCAGAGCGAAAAGAAGGTATTGGCCTGGGATATTGGCTTTCGCCTCGGACAGATCAGTGAATTTTCGTTATTGATTGCCTATGTGGCTTTCAACGCCTCTCTGATCAGTGTTCAGGCATCTCACCTGATACAGGCTGCCGCGATTCTGACCTTCCTGCTGTCGAGTTATATCGTGATTTTCAACTTCCCAAACCCGATCGCAGTCAGCGAACGATTGCGACGAAACTAACATGTGGCGGTCGGGCTTCTTCAGCCGTTATCAACGATTAATATTAACCAGGTAACGGCCTTCTTTGGCAGAGGCTGTTCCACACAGTCCTCTCCCAGCAAATTGACGTTGCGCAAAATAAACGAATGTTCGTCAGGAAAAAAACTGCTGTTTCCGGGTCCTATCCAGCCAACGCATTAAAAAACTATCTGCGCGACTCTCAGCCGCTAGGCCAAATTTTTCTGGCAGACTTTTATGATAGACGAACTTGACCTGGAAGATGTCCGCCTCGGCTGAGCGTTCGACGAGATAGGTATCGCTGGTTTTGAGTTCATCCACCAATAATTTATCAAGGGCATGGCAGCCAAGCCATACTTTTCCTGTAGAGATTTCATTAATATCAACAGCTTGTCTGTGATTTTTCACAAAGTCTTTAAAAATGTTGTGGATTTCTTCCAGGTCCTCAATAAATTTATCCCGGCCCTCTTCTGTATTTTCCCCGAACATCGTCAGGGTGCGTTTGTAATCACCAGCAGTATGCAGCTCCACATCGACATCGTGTTTTTTCAACAGGCGATTAAAATTTGGTAGCTGTGCCACAACGCCGATAGAACCGATCATGGCAAAGGGCGCGGCAAGGATTTTGTTGGCGACACAGGCCATCATATAACCACCGCTGGCCGCCACCTTATCAACACATACAGTGAGCGGAATATTCTGCTGACGAATCCTGTCCAACTGGCTGGCGGCAAGACCATAGCTATGCACCATGCCACCACCACTTTCCAGGCGAACAACTACCTCATCTTCCGGTTTTGCCTGGGTAAGAATGGCCGTAATTTCCTGGCGTAGACTAGCCACAGCCGACGCACGCATGTCTCCCTTGAAATCCAGCAGAAAAACCCTGCTTCTGATTTCCGAGTTGGTTTTTTTATCTTTGTCCGATTTCTTTTTTTCCTTGTGCCACAACTTACGCTTTCCCGGCGGGAGGGTTGCCAGCTGTATCACATTGCTCATCTGCTCATACGTCTCATTTAGTTGCTCGATCTCAAGCTCACCCTCGGCATGTTTGCGAGCGCGATTACTGAGGCCGATGGCAATGCCTATCACCACAACTAGGGAAATAATGAGAGTAATGGCCTTCGCCAGAAACAATCCATATTGCAGCAAATAATCCAACGTCAGTTCCCCTTACATCATAATTTTTCAATTAAAGCTCATTGGGTCAGGCCACCAAAACAGTTGACGGCATCACCAGAAAGTTATTGTATGTTACCTATGACTGTTAACCATATCCTATATCTGTTGGCAGTCCTATCGCCCATCCCCTTTATTCATGCCGTACGGGATGGCTCTCCCGGCTGGATAGTCACAGCCTTAGGTGGTGCTCTCGAAAGCTCACCCACACTATCCATTCAGCGCCTCGACGCATGAGACGTTAACGCTCGACTTTTACTGATGCGTTTTGCTATCTGACTATAAACGTCAGCTTCACGACCAGTAGACCCGCTTGTTGTATTGCTTCGGAATGATCAACCAAATTGCGGGCGGTATTCATTTGAGCAAGACCATCTCCATCAATCAGTCAACCTGATTGAGAGCACTGAAATCAAAAGTTCAATCTCAAAAAAGTGGTGATGACGATGTCAAAAGTAATTATTTCCTGTGCAGTCACGGGTTCCATACATACCCCTTCCATGTCGCCCTACCTGCCGGTGACCCCCGAGGAAATTGCTGAATCTGCCCTGGGTGCCGCTGAAGCAGGCGCCGCTATCGTTCACCTGCACGCCAGGGACCCTGTGGATGGACGGCCGGTACATACCCCTGAAGATTTCGCCCCGTTTCTTACGGCAATCAAAAGCCGCTCGGATGTCGTAGTAAACATAACCACCGGAGCATCCCCCTTCATGCCCGTTGAATACCGCGTTAAACCCGCTGAGCATTGGCAACCAGAGGTCGCCAGTCTAAATATGGGGTCGATGAACTTTGCCCTATTTCCCATGTTAAAACGCTTTAAAGAGTTTGAGCATGATTGGGAGCCGGAAATGCTCGAGGGCTCCCACGATCTGGTATTTCGCAACAGCTTTAAAGATATTCGCTACGCGCTGGATACACTTAACAAAACCGGAACCCGCTACGAATTCGAGTGTTACGACACCAGCCACCTCTACAATCTCCAGTACTTCTATCAGGAAGGCATTGTTAAGGCTCCCTTGTTTATTCAAACCTGTTTTGGCCTGCTCGGTGGCATTGGCGCACATCCCGAGGATGTCATGCATATGAAGCGAACTGCGGATCGTCTCTTTGGGGATCATTACCGCTGGTCAGTGTTGGCTGCCGGTTCCAATCAAATGCGCGTGGCAGCCATGGCAGCCTCCATGGGGGGCAATGTTCGGGTAGGACTTGAAGACTCGCTGTGGTTACGTCGTGGAGAACTGGCTAAAACCAATGCCGAACAGGTCTATCAGGTGCGTAAAACCATTGAAGGACTGGGGCTGGAAGTCGCAACTCCAGACGAGGCTCGAGCTATTCTTGAATTGAAAGGTAAAGAGAAGGTGGCATTCTAACCACCTCCTCAAAAAGGCCGTGATTTCGGGTTGTTCTCTCTAGAAAAAAGGCGATGACAGATTATCGCCATGTCGACACGGCCTGTTTCGCCTCGGGATTGACGGGGCGAGCCAACATGCCACCAAAAGCCAGTTTGACTTCATAGACAGCACCATCGGCCATGGGCAAAAAGGTGGCGCTGCCATATTGCGCGTCAATCCACCGTCCCAGACCCGGGAATTTTTTGAGTAGCATCCATGTGTCAAAGTCGGTGGGTGGTTCAACCAGCTGGTGTGCACTGGCCGGTTCCTCAAGCTGTTGGCGGATATCGGCATAACGGCCACTTAAGCGATCGAGGCGATACAGCGATTTGAAGCCAAGGCTGGCCAGAGTCGGATGCCATTTCACTATGCGCGCATCCAGCTGCCACTGATCGCCGCTCAGGTGATAGCGGTATTGCTCCCCGTTACTTTCCACCAGAATGACACGGTAGCGCTGGGACTGCAGCTTCTGAAACTGCATGGTGACCACAGCCTGCTCGTCCAGCAGGGATCGATAGCTGTGCAGGTCATATCCAGCTAAAAATAACACCGCGCTACCCGCTAACAGTAGCAAGCCCAATGCGGAGCG
This sequence comes from Porticoccus litoralis, assembly GCF_030676955.1. Taxonomy (NCBI): domain Bacteria; kingdom Pseudomonadati; phylum Pseudomonadota; class Gammaproteobacteria; order Cellvibrionales; family Porticoccaceae; genus Porticoccus; species Porticoccus litoralis. The sequence continues at coordinate 79,230 of NZ_JAUUUU010000005.1, forward strand.
CAGAACAGCCGCCAGCATACCCTGCCCGATCAACGCCTTGAGCCCAAGCAACAGTAACAGAATGGCACCAACCATAATGATCGAGATGGGAAGTGACATGATCAACTCTCCGCTTCTCGACAGGTGGCGACAAAATGGCGGATAAGTTGGCCTGATAACGTATTTTCATCCGGGTGAGGAGGCAAATCACGGTAATGCCACCAGTCCGCTGCGACGATCTCTTCACCATCTACCTGAATCTCACCGCGCAGGTAGTCGGCGTGAAAGCCCAGCATTAATTGTCCGGGAAACGGCCAGGGTTGGCTGGCAAAATAGGTCAGGTTGGAAACCCGAATACCGACTTCTTCCATCACTTCACGATGCAACGCCTGCTCGACGGTTTCCCCCGGTTCAATGAAACCGGCCAGCGCGCTGTAATAGCGCCCTTCCCAGCGGGCACTGCTCGCCAACAGGCAATACTCGCCACGACGGATCACCACAATGACACAGGGGGACAAGCGCGGATAGAAGCGCTCCTCGCAGGTACCGCAGGAACGGGAGCGATCTTCGGGAATAACAGTAGTCGCCCGGCCGCAGCGACCGCAATAACGGTGCTGCTTATCCCACTGCACGATCTGACAAGCTCTACCCGCCAATTGAAAACGGGTTTCATCCAGATCGCCCAGCAAAGAACGAAGCGCAACAAAAGACATCCCGGAGGGCAGCTCGGCAGTGGATGCATCCACTGCATAACAGGGTTGCCCGTCGAACACGCCCAGTAAATGTTTTGTCCCGTTGAGTGATGGGGCGAGAAACTCCGAGAGGAAAACGTCCCCTGAGCTCTCTGTAGCGCAGGCAACCTGTTGTCCATTAACGGCAATTAGCAGCGGGGTTTTATGGATACCCTCAGGCAGAGAGGAACAAGGTACAAAGTGGTGTTCTGAATTACCCATCAGCGCTGGTGTTAGGCTGCTTCCAGAGTCAACAAGCATTCTTCAGCCACACTGAGCACTGCGTCGTCAAAATTGCGGTTCCAGCGACGGTTTTGCAAGTAATACTCGAGGCTGACAATGGCGTCAGCAAACACTTCCATCGTCGAGGCCAGCGTCACGGTTCCGCCGGAAGTAACGCAGCGATTAAGAATCTCCAGGCAGCGCCGGGCAACATTCTCGGCACGGGTGAGCTCCAGCATACCCATCGGCCCGAGAATCAGTTTGAAATTATCCAGCAGCGGTTCGGCGACTTCATCACCGGCTATACCATCACAGTAATCTGCTGTCATCTGCATGACCACTGACAGGTGATCATTGGCTTCCTGAAGCGCCCTTCTCTCTGCATGTTCAACAATATTGTTTTCCACGACCTGTTTGAGGCTGCGTGTGTTCACCTTGGCAATGTGGGATTCCGAAGGCGCTTGGGACTGTAACTCCGTCAGGATACAGTCCAGGTACAGCAACGTATCGGCCAGTTGCTCATAGAGCTGCATGGGCAATTGACCGCCCTGCAGGCTTTCAATACCGGCAACATGAACCTGGCATCGTTGACTGGCAAGTTTCAGGTGGCTCTGTTCGCATAACTCGCCCAGCAGACTAAGCCCGGCTACCAGCTCTTCACAACGTTCCCCTGGATCCGCGTCTGACGTCATACCTTCATCAAGTTGCTGCCGGAGCTGATCAACTTGCTCGGCGATTGCCTCCAGCAATACACCGAGGGGCTTATCGCTATCCCCCGTGAAGCTGTTCCGACTCTCCGCAATTTCCTGACTGGTTATGCCGGGCGAAGTAACACCCAGCTTGTTCGCCAGTTTCTTGGCACCGTCACTCTGCAATCCGGACAGGGCGAAAAAAGCCAGCGCTCTTTGCTGGATATCCAGCGGATAAAACGCGCTCGCATCACGGTTCTCTTCCATAACACGCAACTGCTTTTCCACACTCATCAGTGTTTTGAGCAGGCTCTGCTCAAAACCCAGTGTGCCACGATGCATCGCACTGAGAATTTCAAACAACAGGGACCAATAATCGCGCTCGGCAGGTTCAGTGAGTGTCTTGCGCAACCGGTGTACGCCGTGGGCCATAACCTTGATAGCAGCCTTGCGATTTACTCCCCGGAAGGCGTGTACCAAACCTTGCTGAAACAGACGTCTTACCGAAGCAACGACCTGCCGCTCATCCTCGGTTCGCAGCGAAACATTGAGCAGTGGTAAATTTTCCGGTGTGCAATCACGTACTGCATCTCTTTCGTCCATCACTGGCTTACCAGCCACGGCACGCAATTCGTTGATCTCCGGAAGCAACAACATCAAGTTGTCCTGCTTGAGATTTGCCAGTTGCTGCAGGTAGGCAGAAAAGCTTTGCAACGCAGCGTAAACAGCCTTGGCTTCATAGGAGCCAGATGCCAGTTGAACCGGGGTATCCGCCAGCTCTGAAACCGCCTGCATAAAAGCAGTGGCGCTGGGCAACTCCAGAACTTTCAAAGCCCCTGAAAGAGCCGTAAGGTGTCCCTTAAACTTCTCCAAATCGACGCGGTCAGCGGCATCTTCAAGCAATTGCATCAGGGCGAGCACTTCTTTTTCAAGCTCTTCCTGCACCATCGCAATAACTTGGGGATTTATTGGATACATTAACGCATTCACCCTTTATAATTGCAGGCCGAAAGTTTACAAAACCACGAGGCCCGGGATAGTTTTTTCGTCACCAGATGGTCTCCGATAATAACACCATTAGCTCCCTGCGTTTGAGCCCGAGATAGACCGAACAAATAAAAAGGAACCCTTCATGTCCCAATCCATGTTCCAGGCATTCACGAAAAACTTTCTTGGCAATTCCCCAGACTGGTACAAATACACCATTTTGGGCTTTCTGGCTATTAACCCTGTTCTGGTTTTTACCGTTGGCCCTTTTGTGACCGGCTGGCTGCTGATTATCGAGTTCATTTTTACGTTGGCAATGGCGCTTAAGTGCTATCCGCTGCAGCCCGGTGGCTTGCTCGCTATTGAAGCCATTTTCCTGGGACTGGCCCAACCTGAAACCGTTTACCATGAAGCCATTGGAAATTTTGAAGTTATCCTTCTTCTGATGTTTATGGTGGCAGGCATCTATTTCATGCGCGATCTGCTGCTGTTTACCTTCACTAAAATTTTGATCGGTGTACGATCCAAAGCTGTTCTGTCACTGCTTTTCTGTATCACAGGCGCCTTTTTATCTGCTTTTCTCGACGCATTGACTGTGACCGCTGTATTGATCAGTGTCGCCGTTGGCTTCTATTCCGTTTATCACAAGGTTGCTTCCGGTAAGGAAGTACACCATGACCACGACCATTCCAGCGACGTATCCGTGATGGAATATCACCGGGAAGACCTGGAAGGATTTCGTTCTTTTTTGCGCAGCTTAATCATGCACGGTGTGGTGGGAACGGCACTGGGTGGTGTCTGCACCCTGGTGGGTGAACCCCAGAATTTGCTGATTGCCGAAAAGGCCGGCTGGAGCTTTATCCACTTTTTCCTCGTCATGGCACCAGTCACCATGCCAGTTCTGGTCTGTGGGTTACTGACTTGCTTGCTGCTGGAGAAAACTGGCATTTTTGGTTATGGCGCAGTTATTCCAACAAACGTCCGCACCGTTCTCGAGGAATTCAATGTTGAGGAATCCAAAAAGCTGACCAACAGGCACCGTGCGACCCTTATTGTACAAGCCCTGGTGGCCATTTTTCTGGTGGTTGGTCTGGCATTGCATTTGGCGGCCGTGGGACTGATCGGCCTGACCGTTATTGTGTTGCTAACCGCCTTTAATGGTGTCACAGAAGAACACCAGATTGGCCACGCATTTGAAGAGGCGCTTCCCTTCACCGCACTACTGGTGGTGTTTTTTGCTGTCGTCGCAGTGATTCATGAACAGCATCTGTTCTCACCGATTATTAACGCGGTGCTCGCCATGGACCAGAGCATTCAGCCGGTGATGTTCTTTATCGCCAACGGTGTACTATCCATGATCAGTGACAACGTGTTTGTGGCTACGGTATACATCAACGAAGTGAAGGCTGTATTTGAAGCAGGAAAAATCAGTCGCGAACACTTTGATCTGCTGGCTGTTGCCATCAACACCGGTACAAACCTGCCCAGTGTTGCCACCCCGAACGGTCAGGCTGCATTTCTGTTCCTGTTAACTTCAGCGCTGGCCCCACTGATTCGTTTGTCATACGGACGCATGGTAATTATGGCACTGCCTTACACCATCGTACTTTCCGGTGTTGGCATTATCAGTGTTGTTTTTATTCTTTAAGTTATAAGGCTAGTCCTTAGACAACCAAAGACACGCGCCACTGGCCTGCTCAATGCGGGCCAGTTGTGCATTGTGGGCTTCGATTTCCTCATCAGAGGCTTTGATCACTTTGAGCGGCTTCCGATCAGCTGACAACCGTCTGATCGCTTCTCCCCCTGACACACCGCCACGGGCACCGTGACCTCCAAACCCGAGATCCACTTGACCGCCGGTCATCATCAGATAGACGTCAGCAAGAATCTCGGCATCTAACAATGCGCCGTGCAGATCCCGCTGTGAGTTGTCCACATCGTAACGTTTGCAGAGTGCGTCCAGATTGTTCTTCTGACCGGGATGCCGTTGGCGGGCCATCACCAGGGTATCGACCACGGAACAGTAATCGAGGGTTTTACCATAGCCTTTCAGCTTGGCAAATTCGTGATCGATAAAACCGACATCAAAGGGCGCATTGTGGATTACCAGCTCGGCACCCTCGATGAATGCCAGAAAGTCTTCGGCGATGGCTTCAAACAGGGGTTTGTCGGCGAGAAACTCGTTGCTGATGCCATGCACTTCCAGCGCGCCATCATCGACTTCCCGTTGGGGGTTGATGTACTGGTGGTAGTGACGGCCGGTGAGACGACGATTGATTACTTCGACACAGCCGATCTCGATAATGCGGTGGTCCTGTGTAGTTTCCAGACCGGTAGTTTCAGTATCCAGAACAACCTGGCGCATATGATTACCTTTGGGTAGTGTTTGCTGTTATCCATTAACGGGGAGTTCATCAATCCCCCGGTTGGCCAGTTGATCTGCCAGTTCGTTTTCACGGTGGCCGCTATGTCCCTTGACCCAGTGCCATTCAACCTCATGCCTGGCTACTTCCTCGTCAAGCTTTTGCCACAAGTCGACATTTTTTACCGGTTTCTTGGCAGCGGTTTTCCAGCCACGTTTTTTCCAGTTCTCCAGCCAACTGGTTATGCCCTGCCGTACATACTCGGAATCCGTCGTCAGGCTCACCTTACAGGGCTGAGTCAGCGCTGCCAGTGATTCTATGGCTGCCGTCAGCTCCATACGGTTGTTGGTCGTCATGGCCTCACCACCATAGAGTTCCTTCTCATGCCCTCCGTAGCGAAGCAACGCACCCCATCCGCCTGGGCCGGGATTTCCACGACAAGCGCCATCTGTAAAAACTTCTACTTCTTTCAATCTACTTTCTTCCTGTGTGGGGACTTTCTCATAGCAGACTTCTCAATACCCGGCACCAGCGGCGCACTGATTGAGCGCCACAGTCGAGAGCCCGCCGGTGTCAGCCTCGCGGTATATTTTCTTGCACGCACAATATAAAAAGCGCCCCAGGGCAGCCGAAGCCTCTGACCGGCCCGCTCCAGTGGACCGGGTTCCTGACAACTGTCACCACACCCCAGAGGCCAACTGAAACATCCGGATACGGCTTTCTCAGGTTGCAGATTGAGTAGCCGTAACCAATCCAGCAGACGTCGGTTGCGCAGGCTATGGTGTCGCCAGCCCAGCTGGTTTGAAAAGAGTCTGGCCGGCCACTTGGCGATTCCAAACAGGCTGATCGGATTCAACACGACCAAGATCACTTGGCCGCCGGGAGTCAGTACTCTGGCGACCTCACTCAACACCTCATGGGGATATTGCGAAAATTCCAGTGCATGGTGCAACAGAACCGTATCAATGGTCTCGGAAGGCAACGGCAACGCATCAAAATCAGCGACGGCGGCAGCATTGCCAGTACCGGAGGGTGAGGCACTGATACAGAAACTATGTAAATGGTGATAATCATCACCCAACAGGCGACAGGCTCCCGCACCCAGGTAGAGCATCCGGTGGGCCTCAGTGGAGGGCATTAATTGCTCGAGTGCCTGCTGTTCCCGACGAAGTAACAATTCACCCTGACGGGTATGGAACCAGCTATCCAGCGCCTGTTGCGAATCAGCCAGCGGCAACACAGCATGGCGAAGGTCCAGATATTCAACTATCCCCTTGAACCACTCCTGTAATCGCATTCAGAAACCCGGATTAACCTTTTCGACCCTGTTGTTTATTATGGGTAATATGTTGCCCGAAAACTACCGGATCAATCCATGTCATTAATCATTGAGCGTATTGCCGCCTTTAGCGACAACTATTTTTGGCTGTTTCATCAGGCTGACAGCCAGCTTGCCTGTGTGGTGGATCCGGGCGATGCCGCACCGGTTGAAGCCGCACTTAAAGAACACCGACTGACTCTGAATGGGATTCTGGTAACACATCATCACCATGACCATATCGGCGGCATCAGGGAATTACTCCAAAATCATCCAGTGCCCGTCTACGGCCCGGGCAGCATCGAAGAGATCACGCACCCGGTAGCTGATCAAGACCACCTAACCATCGAGGGCACCCTGTTTGAGGTAATCGCCGTTCCCGGGCACACCTTGGACCACATTGCATTTTTTGCCCCTGAGGAATCCCTTGTTTTCTGCGGAGACACACTGTTTGCTGGAGGTTGCGGCAGATTATTTGAGGGAACACCGAAACAGATGTGGCAGTCCCTGCAAAAATTAATCGCTCTACCCCCATCAACCCGCATTTTCTGTGCTCATGAATACACCCAGGCAAATCTGCGCTTTGCCCAAGCGGTTGAACCGGAAAACAAGGCCTTGGCGATAAGAGTAAATGAGGTTGAGACTTTGCGCCGTGCTGGCATGGCAACCGTGCCATCAACCCTGGCCGAGGAAGTGGCGACCAACCCTTTTCTGAGGCCTGAACAGGCTTCTGTCCACTTGGCAGCAGAAGCCCATGAAGGTCACACAATTCAGAGCTCAGATGAGGTATTTCGCGTCATACGACAGTGGAAAGATAACTTTTAGGTTAAGGGATCTACTTCAACCTGAAGGGCGACTGACCGAGACTTTGCTCACAGCGGCAACAACTACTCGATCCCAAAGATTGCAGGCATGGGATCGCACCGTTAGAATTCTTGGCCAACGTGCTGGCTAACAAGAAAACTCCATGCCCCGATATTTCCGAACGACCGTACTAGTAGTTTTGTCGCTTCTCGCTGGCTGTGCACAGCAAGCCGTCGAGCAAGCCAAAAACACCTCGCCAAACGCCGTTCCACAGCAAACCGTCCTGACACAATCCCCCAGCAGACCAGCCCTCCAGCAAAAGCCTTCAAAAAAACCGGTAATATTTACCTCCTATGAGACACCGGCCTCTATTGAAATAGAAGAGGATATTTGGCAACGCATCCGCAATGGCATGGTGTTACAGGAGTATTTCGAGCATCCCGGCATTGCCCCACAGGTTGACTGGTACTCCAATAACCAGACTTATTTCGACCGTGTAATGGGCCGCGCCGAAATGTACCTCTATTACATTGTCGAACAATTGGAAAGCCGGGGGATGCCCCTTGAACTGGCGCTGCTACCAGTTGTGGAAAGCGCCTACGACCCATTTGCCTACTCAAACAGTCATGCGTCGGGGCTGTGGCAGTTTATACCGGATACTGGTACCAGGTTTGGCCTGCGCCGTGACTGGTGGTACGACGGACGTCGCGATCCCATCGCTGCAACGGAAGCAGCCATTCAGTACCTCCAGTACCTTTACAATTATTTTGATCAGGACTGGCTTCTCGCTCTAGCCGCTTATAACTGTGGTGAAGGCAATGTTCGACGCGCGATGAAACGAAACCGCAAAGCGGGCAAGCCCACAGACTTCTGGTCTCTTAAACTGCCCCGGGAAACACGCGCCTACGTGCCACAACTTCTGGCTGTCTCACGGGTGGTTTTAACACCCGAAGCGCACCAGATAGCCCTCCCCCACATTGATAATGCACCTTATTTCGATATTGTGGATATCCCCGACCAGCTGGATTTAGCGAAAGCGGCGGAATTAGCCAATTTGAACGAAGCTGAACTGCAACAACTGAATGCCGGCTATAGTCGCCTCGTCACGCATCCAGAGGGACCACACCGCATCCTGTTACCCATTGATCATACCCAGAGCTTCAAGCTGGCCCTGAATAGCACCCCAAGGGAACAGTGGGCACCCATCAAACAACATATTGTAAAGTCCGGAGATACTCTTTCGGAGATTGCCCGAAAAAATCGCGTTACTGTGAACCAACTGCGCAAACAGAACCATCTTAAAAACGACCTGTTGCGGATTGGTCAACGGCTTAAAATTCCTGGTTCCGGCGTGGATACACCCTTGGCAGGATACTCAAGAAGCTACCAGGTTAAGCAGGGAGACAGCCTGTGGAAGATTGCCAGAGATAATAAGGTCAGCGTTAAAGAGCTGGCCAAGTGGAACAACCTGAATATTCGCGAGCCGTTGCGACTAAATCAGGTCTTGAGCCTCTATACCGAGGGAGAGGCGCTGCCAACCAAACAAAAGAAAGTCCGTTACAAGGTACGCCGGGGAGATTCGTTTTACCGGATCGCCCAGGAGTTTGACCTCAGCATCAACGATATCCTGAAATGGAATAATCTGAATACCAAACACCTGCTGAAACCGGGGCAGCAATTAACTCTCTTCGTCGATGTCCTGAAAATATAAGCTACTGTCAGCGGGTGGCGTCATAGCCCAGTTCAGTCTTTGCCTTAACCTCATCAGCAGACTCGGTTTCAACACATTTCTCCGGATCATCCCCACAGATTTCGCAAACGTAATCTTTCTCACCCAATGCTGCACCCACACCACCACAGGATCCTTTCAGAGGTTTTTTACCCATAATCACGCCAATAGCCATACCGCAGATGATTAAGAGCACTAAGACAAAAGCAAGAAAAACTTCAAGCACAACTATTCTCCTGACAGATAAGGGGCAAAGGCCGACGAGTAATAGGCCTTGAACTCAGCCTCTTCTTTGACCAATAGATAAATGGCAAGGTCATTTTTTTCAGCTAACGCCAGTGATTCAGCGTGACCCATTACCATCAGTCCAGTCGCCAGCGCATCGGCAGAGGCCGTGTCCTCTGCAATCACTGTCACTGAAGCCAATTGGTGTGTGATCGGGAAACCCGTGCGGGGGTCTATGGTATGGGAATAGCGCCTCCCTCCCCGCTCGAAATAATTACGGTAATCCCCTGAAGTCGCAATGGCTGCATTGCCGAGGGTCAATGCCTGCTGCACCTCCCGGCGTTCCAATGTAGGGCTTTCGATGGCGATGCGCCAAGGTTGGCCATTCGCTTTAAGACCGTTGGTTCGCAGTTCTCCACCCACTTCAACCAAGTAGTTCACAAGGCCGTGGGAGGTCAGCAACTCGGCAACCACATCTACTGCAAAGCCCTTGGCTACCGCCGACAAATCCAACTGTATGTCTGCGGTGCGCCTGGCACTTGCTGCGCCATGATCGACTGCCAATTTCCCAAAACCGATACGACCAAGTTGTGTTTTAATTTTTGACAGCTCCGGCACCTTGTCCTGAGACGGATCGGGGCCAAATCCCCACAGATTGACCAATGGCCCGACGGTGGGGTCGAAGGCACCTCCCGTCAACTGGAAAACCTGATCAGATATACCTAATACACGCATCATCGGTTGTGACAACGACATTGTTTCACCGACTGGAGTCCGGTTTAAGGACATCAGCTCGGAGTCTGTCTGGTAAGTACTGAAGGTGCTGTCGAGACTCTCAAGGGTGCTCTGAATCGTCTTCCCGAAGTTGTCCGGCACTGGCACTCCAGCGGGCACCACCTTGACCTGATAGGTAGTCCCCATCGTCAACCCACTGAAGACATATTGTTCCGGTGTCTCGGAGCATGCCACAAGCAACAATGAAATAAGCAGAACAAACAAAAACGAGGCCTCTGGCCCCGTTTTTGTTTTTCTTGTTATTAGAGAAGTAATCATTAACCACCAAAGTCATCAAGGAAGATATTATCTCGTTCGACACCGAGGTCGACAAGCATCTTGATAACAGCGGCATTCATCATTGGCGGCCCACACATGTAATATTCACAATCTTCCGGAGCCGGATGATCTTTAAGGTAGTTTTCAAACAGCACCTGGTGGATGAAACCCGTCAGGCCCTCCCAGTTGTCTTCCGGCTGGGGGTCTGACAAAGCCAGGTGCCAATCAAAGTTTTCGTTTTCTGCCGCCAGTTCATCATACTCTTCAGAGTAGAAGCACTCGCGCAATGAACGGGCGCCGTACCAGAAAGAAATTTTTCGATCAGTTTTGATACGACGCAGCTGGTCAAAGATATGAGAGCGCATCGGCGCCATACCGGCACCACCACCGATAAAGACCATTTCGTTATCAGTATCCTTGGCGAAGAACTCACCAAACGGACCATATACTTTTACCTTGTCACCGGGCTTCAGGTTAAATACCCAGGAAGACATGATGCCCGGGGGAATACCCTGTGCACCGGGAGGGGGAGTAGCACAGCGAATATTGAACTTAACCACACCCTTCTCTTCCGGGTAGTTGGCCATGGAGTAAGCGCGGATCGTGGTCTCATCCACAATCGATTCGAGATTGAAGAAACCGAAGCGCTCCCAGTCGCCACGGTATTCCTCTTCGATTTCGAAGTCGCTGTATTTGACGTGATGGGGCGGACATTCCAACTGAACATAACCACCAGCGCGGAAGTCGACGTTCTCGCCTTCCGGAAGACGCAGAGTCAACTCCTTGATGAAAGTTGCAACGTTCGGGTTGCTATCTACCGTGCACTCCCACTGCTTCACACCGAAGACTTCTTCAGGTACTTCCACTTTCATGTCCTGTTTGACCGGGGTCTGACAAGACAGGCGCCAACCTTCATTGGCTTCACGGCGCGTAAAGTGAGCTTCCTCTGTGGGCAGCATGGAGCCACCACCGTCAGTCACAATACATTTGCACTGGGCACAGCTACCACCGCCACCACAAGCAGAAGGCAGAAACAGGCCAGCAGAAGACAGTGTCTGCAACAACTTATCACCGGCAGGTACTGTAATGGTTTTCTCACCATTAATATCAATGGTGACGTCACCTGAGCTCACAAGGCGAGCACGGGCGGCAAGAATAAACGCCACTAACGCCAACACCACTACGGTGAACATCACGACGCCGAGTATGATTTCCAGATTCATTATCTATCTTCTCCTCGCCGATTACAGATCAATACCGCCGAAAGACATAAAGCCCAACGACATCAGTCCGACAGTGATAAAGGTTATGCCCAGACCTTGCAGGCCAGCGGGAACATCACTGTATTTCAACTTCTCGCGTACACCTGCCAGTGCAATGATCGCAAGCGCCCAGCCAACACCGGCGCCAAAGCCAAAGACAGTACTCTCCGCCAGATCGTAGTCGCGCTCCACCATAAAGAGGGATGCGCCCATAATGGCACAGTTCACTGTAATCAGCGGCAGGAATACACCCAGAGCGTTATAAAGAGCCGGAACATATTTATCTAGGAACATTTCCATGATCTGTACGATCGCGGCGATCACACCGATGTAGCTGAGCAGGCCAAGGAAACTCAGGTCAACATTTTCCATGCCCTCTATACCAGTCCAGGTCAACGCCCCTTCGGACAGTAGATAGGTATAGATAAGGTTATTGGCAGGAACCGTAATGGTCAGCACCACAATAACCGCAATACCCAAACCGATAGCCGCCTGTACTTTTTTGGAGATCGCTAGGAATGTACACATACCCAGGAAAAAGGCCAGCGCCATGTTTTCGATAAAAACAGAGCGCACAAACAAACCGAGTAAATGTTCCATCAGGCAACCTCCCCTTTCGGTGTATTTGGAGCAATCTTGTATTCAGGAGCTTCAACCTGAGATTTTTTCCAGGAACGCAGTGCCCAGATAAACAGACCGATCAGGAAGAAAGCACTCGGTGGCAGCAACAACAAGCCATTAGGCACATACCAGCCATCGTTACTTGCCAGTGGCAGAATCTCAAAACCGAACAGTTTACCGGAACCAAACAGCTCACGAATAAAGGCCAGTACCAACAGGATCACACTGTATCCCAGGCCGTTTCCGATGCCATCCAGGAAGCTGGGGATTGGCGGGTTTTTCATGGCATAGGCTTCAGCGCGACCCATCACAATACAGTTGGTAATGATCAGCCCCACAAATACCGACAGCTGCTTGCTGATATCGTAAGCCACAGCCTTGAGGATCTGATCAACCACAATAACCAGCGATGCAATAATCGTCATCTGCACAATAATGCGGATACTGGAAGGAATGTGATTGCGGATCATCGACACAAACATGCTCGAGAAAGCTGTCACCAGCGTCAGAGCAACGCACATCACAAATGAGACCTGGAGGCTGGAGGTAACCGCCAGCGCAGAACAAATACCAAGGATCTGCAACGCAATCGGGTTGTTGTCGAAAATTGGATTTAATAAAACATCTTTTGTTTTCGTCGCCATGATCAGGCCTCCCCTGCGCGCAAGTTAGCCAGGAATGGAGCAAAACCGTTATCGCCCATCCAAAATTTAATCAGGTTATCGACACCACGACTGGTTAGAGTCGCCCCGGACAGCCCATCAACCTGATGGGATGCTTCGGGCCGGGTGTTGTCAACAGCACCCTTGATAACCGTCAGTACCGCTTTGTTGTCTTCGCCGTAGGTTTCTTTACCAACCCACTTCGCTTTCCAACTGGGGTTATCAACCTCGCCACCCAGCCCGGGGGTTTCGGCGTGCTCATAAAAGCCAAGCCCCGCAACCGTATTGAGATCAGACTCCAGTGCGATAAAGCCATACAGGGTAGACCACAGGCCGTAGCCCTTGATCGGCAGAATAACTTTATCAATACCGGAATCGCCTTCAACAATGTAGACAAGGGCGTAGTCGGCGCGACGACCTATCTTCGCAATATCTTCGTCCTCACTCAGGTCTGTTGACATGGAGGGCACTTTCGCAGATTTGCGCTGGTCATAGCTGGAGACATCAACAGCATCGGTAAATTTACCGGTTTTCATGTCGACCGCACGGGTTGTCACATTGGCGAACTGCTCATCCACACTGACACCGGGTTTCAACATACCGGCTGCGGCCAGAATGTTGGTTTTCCGATCAAGGTCCTTGTTCAACTGCTGTGCAGGTCGCAACATGACCGCCGCAGTCGAAACAAAAACCGAACAGACGATACAGAGCGCCAGCGCGACGATAATAGTTTTGGAAGTCGAATCGTTACTAGCCACGTGCCACCCTCCGCTTGATATTCGCTTCAACCACAAAGTGGTCAATCAATGGTGCAAACAGGTTGGCGAACAAGATAGCCAACATCATACCCTCCGGAAACGCCGGGTTAACGACACGGATTAACACCACCATGACACCAATCAGGCCACCAAACCAGAGTTTGCCAGTATCCGTCATGGATGCAGACACAGGATCAGTTGCCATAAATACCATGCCAAAAGCAAAGCCACCCATCACCAGGTGCCAGTACCAGGGCACATTAAACATCGGGTTGGTATCAGAGCCGATCAGATTAAAGAGTGATGACAGCGCAATCATGCCGATCATTACCCCGGCCATAATCCGCCAGGAAGCAATGCGGTTTAGCAACAACAGCGCACCACCAATAAAGATCGCCAGGGTAGATGTCTCACCAATGGAACCGTGCATATTACCGAAGAACGCGTCCATCCAGGTCATCTGCTGCTGCAACACGTCCATACCCTGTTGTGCAGCCATGGACAGCGCGGTCGCTCCAGTATAGCCATCGACAGCAGTCCAGACCGCATCACCGGACATTTCAGCGGGGTAAGCAAAGAACAGGAAGGCCCTGCCGGTCAGTGCCGGGTTGAGGAAGTTCTTGCCGGTTCCGCCAAATACTTCTTTGCCAATCACCACACCAAAACTGATGCCCAGTGCCACCTGCCACAGGGGCATATCGGGGGGGCAGATCAGAGCAAAGAGAATCGATGTAACAAAAAACCCTTCGTTAACTTCGTGTCCGCGCACCATGGCAAACAGTACTTCCCAGAAGCCGCCAACAACAAAGGTCACCATGTAGATCGGTATAAAGTAGACCGCACCGTACCACATGCAATCCCAGATACTATTAGGGTCATGCCCCGCCAGCAGGGAAATCAGCGCACCGTGCCAGCCAGCGACGTCAGTGGTGCCGGTGGCTGCAAGAATAGTGTTAGCCTGAAAGCCCAGGTTGTACATGCCGTAAAACATGGCGGGGAAAGCCGCCAGCCAGACGGTGATCATAACCCGCTTCAGGTCAATGCCATCGCGAATATGTGATCCGTTTTTGGTCACCGAACCCGGCGAATAAAAAATGGTATCGGCGGCCTCATAGAGGGCAAACCATTTATGCCACTTGCCACCTTCTTCGAAGTGCGGCTCGATCTTGTCGAGATAGTTACGCAACGCTTTCACTATCAGCCCTCCTTCTCAATACGGGTCAGATTATCGCGAAGAATCGGACCGTATTCGTACTTGCCCACACACACGTAGGTGCAAAGCGCGAGATCTTCTTCATCCAATTCCAGACAGCCCAGCTTTTGTGCTGTCTCGGTATCGCACACGATCAAGGAGCGCAGCAGCTGTGTCGGCAAGATATCCAATGGCATAACCTTCTCGTAGTTACCCAGCGGCACCATGGCACGCTCACTGCCGTTGGTATTGGTAGTGAAATCAAAGGTCTGACCTTTATTCAGGGATGAGAGGTAAATTGGCATTGCTGAGTGACGATTGCCACCCAGAGACAGATAGCGGAAAAACTCCCGCATACGGCCTTCCAATAACACAGACACTTGACTGTGGTAACGGCCCAGGTAGGCAAAATCACCTGCGGCATTGCGACCAGACAACACAGAACCCGAAATCACCCGGTTCTCGCCCGCTTTCAGTTGACCCGCTGTTAAATCGCTCAGGCTGGCACCCAGACGTGTGCGCAACAGTTGCGGTTTCTCTACTTGGGGACCTGCGAGCGCAATCACGCGTCGGGTATCCAACTGTCCGGTGGTAAACAGCGCACCAATTGCCATCACGTCCTGATAGCCAATGGTCCAAACAGTTTTCTTCACACTGACTGGATCGACAAAATGGATATGGGTGCCTGCCAGACCTGCAGGGTGTGGCCCTGCAAAACTATTGACCTGAACTCCAGCCACTTCACCGCCAGCGACCTGGCTGCCTTCAGCGTGGCAGAGGTGTACGGCACCATCGGTAAGTCGCTTAAGAACTTTAAGGCCATTGGCAAAGTCATCGCTGCGCTCGGCAATAATCAGTGCCGGGTCTGCCGCCAACGGATTAGTATCCATAGCGGTCACAAAAATGGAATTGGGGACATCAGCGGCGGGTGAAGGAATCTTGGAGTATGGGCGAGTACGCAACGCAGTCCACAAACCAGATTTCACGAGGTTGTCGACGACGGCTGAACGCTCCAGTTGCTCCAGCTCGGCAGCACCGTACTGGGCGAAAGTCTCCTGTTCATCACCATCGATATCAATCACAACGGAGTGCAACACACGTCGCTCACCGCGATTGATAGCGGAAATGACACCGGCTGCGGGTGCAGTGAAACACACGCCTTCGGTTTTCTTGTCAGTGAAAAGTAACTGGCCCAGTTTTACCCTGTCGCCCTCTTTGACAGCCATAGTGGGTTTCATGCCCACATAGTCAAAGCCTACAACTGCGACGGAATTCACTTTGGGCCCATCGTGAATGACTTGCTCGGGTGAGCCCGAAATCGGTAAGTCCATTCCGCGACGGATCTTGATCATAGGTTGTGCCTACTGATGCGGTTTATGATTTTTCGCTCTAATCAAAGAGCCCCAATTTTTTATCGCTTGCCTGCGACAAAAGGCAACGGTGGTAACCGTCACCCGACTGCAGCAAAAACAGCCCACGTCTGGCCGACAATGCTGACCAACAAAACGCCGGGATTATAAAGGTCAGCGCCACCCATTACCAGTGCGAAAGGAAGGGCTATTCGCCCTGAGACCAGCATTTCCGCACCAGTGACAGCCCGGCCACAAAAAAGCCGCAACAAAGTGCGGCTTCATTTTTGTCAGGATTTCGGGTACATGGCCCAGGAAAGCCCAGCCAGTTTTTCCAGGCAGCGAACTACCTGACAGCTGTACCCAAACTCATTGTCGTACCAGCAGTAAAGTACGACGCTGTCACCACTAACGATAGTCGCCTCGGAATCAAAAATACAGGCATGTCTGGAACCAACAAAGTCGGTGGACACTGCTTCCGAGGAAATGGTGTAGTCAATCTGTTGCTGCAAAGGTGAATACAGGGCCACCTTGCGCATATATTCATTCAGCTCTTCTTTGGTGGTCTCACGGCCCAACTGCAAATTCAGAATTGCCATAGATACATTTGGCGTCGGTACCCGAATCGCATTACCGGTGAGCTTGCCACCCAATTCCGGCAACGCCTTGGCCACTGCTTTGGCTGCACCGGTTTCAGTGATAACCATATTCAGCGGTGCGCTACGGCCCCGACGGGAACCCTTGTGATAGTTATCAATCAGGTTCTGGTCATTGGTGTAGGAGTGAACGGTTTCCACATGGCCGCGCTCGATGCCATAGTCATCCATCAGCGCCTTCAGAACCGGCACGATGGCGTTGGTGGTGCAGGACGCTGCAGAAATGATTTTGGAATCAGGAGTGATCTCACCCTGGTTGATGCCGTAAACAATATTGGGAATATCACCTTTACCGGGCGCCGTCAGAATTACCTTGCCTGCGCCGGGGCACTTCAGGTGTTGACCCAGACCATCTTCATCGCGCCAGACACCGGTGTTATCCACCACGATGGCATTACTGATGCCGTATTCGGTGTAATCCACTTCCTCGGGTGAATTGGCATAAATCACTTGGATGGGGTTGCCGTTACACACCAGGATATTTTTGTCTTCCAGGACACGAATGGTGCCATCAAATGCACCATGAACCGAATCCCTGCGCAGCAGACTGGCACGCTTGGCCAGATCGTCTGCACTTTTGCCCTTGCGGACTACGATAGCGCGCAAACGAAGCAGGTCACCACTGCCGGTTTTTTCCAGCAACAGGCGCGCAAGCAGTCGACCGATACGACCGAAACCATACAGCACAATATCCTGGGGCTGAGGCAGCGGCTTGCGCATACAGCCAATATCGTCACCCACCTCGCGCTGCAGGAAGGCGGTCATATCTTCACCGTTGCCAGATTCCTGGTACTTTACGGTGAGCTTGCCGATATCGATGTGGGCAGGCCCCAAATCCATTTCGGCCAACGCTTTGATCAGAGGAAAGGTTTCAAACTCGGAAAGCTCGTTGTGCTCGATTTGACGGACAAAACGGTGTGCCTTCATCAGCTCGATCACTGAGCGGTTCACCATATTCCGGCCGTACATATAGAGAGACACATTGTTCTCACGATAGAGCTTGCCAATCAATGGAATCATGGCTTCTGCCAGCGCTTCGCGCTCTTTCCAGTCGGCAAAAAAATCGGCGGGAACGGGGCGGTTTTGTTCAGTCACTTGGTCAACCTCTCGCTAGATTCAAGGAGCTTTGCGGAGCACAGTCCGTCGAGGGGCGCTATTATCGGTATTCAGTGTTTTCAGAGCAACTAAGACTGGTGAATATCTGGTACTTCAGTTCATCTATGGTTGATTTGGGTCAGCAAAGCCCAATTTTCGATGCCGACTGGCACCCTCCTAGAGAGGAATAAACGCCATGGTTGCCACATTCTGTGCCACAGCCTTGATCACCCGCTGATTTTTCTGTGCCGTGATTGTGGCAATCATATCCTGCAAGGCGATCAGCTTGCCGAACAGCCTTTCGTAGCTCAGGTTGCGCCGCTCCCCGCGCCAGCTGTTCATGACAATCAGGGGGTTATTATCGGCATCAACACCACGTGCAATCCGCCACAAGGCAATCTCGATATTGCGAGCGCTGTGGTAAAGCTTTTGATGGTCAAGTTCCGAGAAAAGGTAGAAGTCATATTGATAATCGTAGGATTCTCGAATCATATCGGTTAAACCAACGACAAGCGCAAACACACGATCACCCTTATAGGCAGGATCAACGGATAGCTCAATGGCCTGGGTCCCCGTCACCGGCAGCTCGGCAAACTGCAATCTGCCAGGCACATCAAAAATCTGAGAGACACGCTGCTCAATCGTAGGGTCACTGCCTTTGTGAAGCTCTCTCGGGTTGCGCTTATAGAGCTTTACCGTCAACTTTCTCAACAAGGATTCCACTTCCCGGTAATGGGCGTCGGACACCATGTCGATATCCGTCTTGGCCAGGTTCTTCACCTGGAAAGGAGAACTTCCACAGGCCACCAGTAGCAGGCATATCCAGCACAGTATGAGTTTGCGCGTGAGCGTCACAACAATTCCCTAGCAGACATATCAATCTCCAAACGGCCTCGCTAAAATACCACACCTCAATTCCCCGACCACAAAGTACTTTTCCAGCATGTCGATTTTGTCACTTCCGCCACTCAATGCTCCCGGCGACAGACGCCTTTGGCAGGGAGTCTACGGAGCTGGCACCGCCCTCACCATTGCAGAGGCCAGCCAACAACACCAGGGGCTTACCCTGGTGATTACCGACACAGCAAAAACGGCGATGGAGCTGGAAATAGAACTGCGTTTTTTCCTGGACGACAACTATCCGGTTTTCCACTTTCCTGACTGGGAAACCCTCCCCTACGATCTGTTCTCTCCGCACCAGGACATCATTTCGGAGCGGCTACGTACCCTGTTCAGGTTGCCACAGGCCAACACCGGTGTGGTAGTTGTCCCTGTCAGCACACTGATGCACCGCCTGCCCCCCAGGGAGTTCGTCAGCCAGCGCGCCTTTGACTACTCTACCGGGGATCACGTCAATCTGGACGAACTCCGCGGACAACTGGAAGCCGCGGGCTACCACTGCGTGGATACGGTGGTGGAACATGGGGAGTTTGCGGTGCGCGGCGCCCTGATCGATATTTTCCCCATGGGAGCGAACAGGCCGTTTCGTATTGATCTGTTTGATGACGAAATTGAAACGTTGCGTACATTTGATCCGGAAACCCAGCGTACCCTGGAACAGTCCGACACCATCTGCCTGCTGCCGGCCCGGGAAGTACCGCTGGATAAGGCCGCCATCAAACGGTTTCAGGACAACTGGCTGTCGCGGTTTGATGTAGATGAACGCCGCTGCCCGGTGTTTCGCGATGTCAGCGAAGGTATTCCTTCCCAAGGTGTTGAATATTTTCTACCCCTATTTTTTGAGCACTGCGTCAGCCTGTTTTCCTACCTTCCGGAAAACTGCCAGCTCTTCTCTGCGGGTCCCATAGAGCAGGCGGCAGAGAAATTCTGGCAGGATGCCACCCAGCGTTACCAGGAATACAACGTCGACCCTTGCCGCCCACTGCTGCCACCCAAAGATGTCTTTATCCCGGTTGAAGAGCTATTCGCGTCACTGAAAACCTACCCGCGCACTGCACTGCGCGACCAAACCACAGATGGTAAGCCCAGTCTGTCGTTGGGCTTATGTGCATTGCCCGATGTCAGTGTGGACGCCAAAGCTGATGCCCCACTCCAGAAGTTCTCAACCTTTTTGGAAAACACCGAACAGCGTGTTCTGATCTGCGCCGAATCCGCGGGGCGTCGCGAAAGTCTGCTGGAGCTGTTGCACCAAGCCAAAATAAAGCCCACGAATGTCAGTGACTGGCAAAGTTTTGTCGCAGGCTGCGACACCCTCAGCATCACAACCTTTCCACTCATCCGGGGCTTCAGTCTAGAGACCCCTCCCCTGGCCGTCATTTCGGAAACAGAATTATTCGGCCAGCAGGTAATGCAGCGTCGGCGCCGCAGCAAACAACGGGAAGACGCAGATCAGGTTATTAAAAACCTTACGGAACTGCGTGTCGGCGCACCGGTAGTCCATATGGATCATGGTGTTGGTCGATACCTGGGCCTGCAGACCATTGATGCTGCCGGGGAGACCCAGGAATTTCTGACCCTGCAATACGCGGATGACGCCAAACTCTACGTCCCGGTATCGTCACTGCACATGATCAGCCGTTACAGCGGCTCAGAAGAAGAACTCGCCCCACTGCACAGGCTCGGTAGTGAACAATGGCAAAAAGCCAAAAATAAGGCGCTAAAACAGATACGCGACACCGCCACAGAGCTGCTGGACATCTACGCAACCCGGGCTGCGCGCAAGGGCTTTGCCTGCCGGGACCCGGAAGCGGAATACCGGGCTTTCTGTGCTGACTTTCCCTTTGAGGAAACCCCGGACCAACTGGAAACCATCGAAGCCGTCAAGAAAGATATGCTGGCGGAACAACCTATGGACCGTCTGGTTTGCGGCGATGTGGGGTTCGGCAAAACCGAGGTGGCGATGCGTGCCGCCTTTATTGCAGTCGCCAGCGGCAAACAGGTCGTGATGCTGGTGCCCACCACACTGCTGGCCCACCAGCACCTGGAAAACTTCCGTGACCGCTTCGCCAACTGGCCTGTAACCATTGAAGAGCTTTCCCGTTTCCGGACGGAAAAAGAACAGCAGCAAGTGCTCGAGCGCGCATCCGTGGGCAAGGTGGATATCCTCATCGGCACACACAAACTGCTACATGCGAAGGTCAATTATCAGAACCTGGGGCTGCTTATTATTGATGAAGAACATCGCTTCGGGGTTCGTCAGAAAGAAAAGATTAAAGCACTGCGCGCAGAAGTGGATATTCTTACCCTGACGGCCACCCCGATTCCCCGGACACTCAACTTATCCATGTCCGGCGTACGCGACCTCTCGATTATCGCCACACCTCCGGCGCGCAGATTGTCGGTAAAGTCTTTTATACGGCAGAGCGATCCGAGGGTCATTCGCGAGGCTGTGCTGCGGGAAATTCTGCGTGGCGGACAGGTTTACTTTCTGCACAACGAGGTCAAGAGCATCGCCAAAACGGCCCAGGAACTACAGGAACTGATCCCGGAAGCACGTCTGGAAATTGCCCATGGGCAGATGCGCGAGCGGGAACTGGAAAAGGTGATGTCCGACTTCTATCACCAGCGCTTCAATGTGCTGGTGTGCACCACGATCATTGAAACCGGTATCGACATCCCCAGTGCTAATACTATTCTGATCGATCGCGCCGACAAGTTGGGTCTCGCGCAACTGCATCAACTGCGTGGCCGGGTGGGCCGCTCACACCACCAGGCCTATGCCTACCTGCTAACGCCGGAACCCAAGGCCATGACCGACGATGCCGTCAAACGGCTGGAAGCCATCAGTGCCGCAGATCATCTCGGTTCGGGCTTCACATTGGCAACCCACGACCTGGAAATTCGCGGTGCCGGCGAATTGCTGGGGGAAGATCAGAGTGGCCATATCCAGTCCATCGGTTTTACCCTCTACATGGAATTGCTTGACCGAGCGGTAGACGCCATCCGCAAGGGAAAGTCTATTGAACTCGATATTCCTCTCAGTGAAGACATTGAAATCAATCTCAATATTCCGGCATTGATTCCCGAAGACTTCCTCCCCGATGTACACATGCGATTGATCATGTACAAACGCATTGCCAACGCACAATCCGATGAGGAGCTCAAAGAGCTGCAAGTGGAAATGATTGATCGTTTTGGCCTGTTGCCCGACCACCTGAAAAACCTGTTCAGAGTCACAGCCCTGAAACTTGAAGCGCGCCAACTGGGTATCTGTAAGGTAGAATCCGGGCCAAGCGGTGGACGAGTCGAGTTTGGCAGTGATACGGTGGTCGAACCGCTAACCATTGTGCAAATGGTGCAGAAAGAGCCCAAAATTTTCTCTTTGCAAGGCGCCTCAACTCTGAAGTTTGCCATACCAACCAGCACAACCGAGCAGAGACTGGTTCAGATACAGGCACTATTGGAAAGACTCACTCCAAAGGAAAAAGGACGTCAATGAAACCCTCATTCCGCCAGACTGCTGCCCTGCTGTTTCTATTATTGCCAACGCTTTCGCTGGCCGAAGAGACACTGCCCTGGTATCAGGTGGAAATTCTGGTATTGACACAACAGGATCTCTACGGCGACGAAAAACACCGCACTGACGTCGAACTTAGCTACCCGCAAAACTGGCTGACACTGGAAGGTTCCGAGCTGCGTATACCTCCTGCACCCCTGCTGGAATCCTCCGAGGTTACAACAGAACTTCCAGACAACATCTCTTCAGACAGTCTCGACGCTTCTGGCCCTGAAGGCATATCAAAAGCAGAGCCATCAACTGACAAAGCAAAATCTTTTGTGCTGCTCGATAAAAAAGACTATGAACTCGGTCCTGAAAATTACACCTTGGGCAGGGCCTCGGGGTATCGGGTGCTGTTGCACTGGGCATGGCGTCAACCCGGACTGGATATCGACAACAGCCCCTGGGTGCTGCTGGCCGGCGGTGAGCAATACGGCGAGCATCACGAACTGGAGGGCAGCCTGCGCATCGTGCTAAATCGCTACTTGCACGTTCAGGCCAACCTCTGGCATACCCGCTTTGGACAACTGCAACCCGCAATGCCGGTTACAGAGACCGCCATCGAACCATCTGATCTGGTGGCCGATGATCAACAGAGCACTGTCGATAACGCAGTTTCACCTACCTGGCCTGGTCTGCCTGGCCAGCCGTGGCGGGAAACTGTCGAAGCACCGCAATCGGGCACAAACTTCCCGGAGTCCATCAATCAGGCTGACACTCCCGCCTGGACATTTGAAACGCCAAAGTTTTCGATCAATGACCTTGTCACGCTGAACCAGTCTACGCGCCTTCAACTTGGGGAGCTGACCTATCTGGACCACCCTAATCTGGGTGTACTGGTGCTTGTGAACCGTTACGAGAATTCCGAGGAAAACACACCCTAAGGTATTTATTTTCCGTCGTTGCGGGTGCCCGGCCTCTTCGACATCTGCTCAGCTCTGTCCACAAAACGCCCCAGACCTGAACGCTTGTCCGCCAACTTGTTGGCTGATGACGATTCCCCACGGGATCGCTGTTCAATCACTTTCTCAGCACTGCTGCTCTCACAGGGGCGATCACTGAAGGTGGTTTTGCCCCTGCTGTCGACACATTTGAACACCTGGGCGCCTGCTGGAGTGATAGCCAGCAAAAACAGTGACATCATAGCGATTCGTATCAAGGTCAGTGGTCTGACACTCATGACAAATCACTGCAAGCCGAGGCCAGCAAACGGCGTACAACAGGCATACGCAAGGCCATCATCGCCTCTATTTTCTCCATGGAAATCGGTTCAGCGGCTAGACCCGCCGCCATATTGACCACCAGTGCCAAACACGCATAAGGAAGACCCAGCTCACGGGCCAGAGCAGCTTCCGGCATACCCGTCATGCCAACGATGTCACAGCCATCATTCGCCATACGCCTGATTTCCGCCGCGGTTTCCAGTCGAGGTCCCTGGGTGACCCCGTGGACGCCTTCGCCATGGACAGGCAACCCACTGGCAATGGCAGCCTTTAACAGCGTTTCACGCAGGGGCTTGTCATAGGGCTCGGTAAAATCAACATGCTGCAAGGCCGACCCCGCACCATCTGAATAGGTGTGCTCCCTGTTCCAGGTATAGTCGATGACCTGATCGGGAATCACCAAATCACCGGGACACATTTCACCGTTGATGCCACCCACCACGTTAACGGCAAGCACCGCGTCAACACTCATGGCCTGCAAGGCCGCCAGGTTGGCCCGGTAATTCACCCTGTGTGGCGGAATATGGTGAGCTTCACCATGGCGGGCAATAAAAGTGACCTCGCAGCCATTCAGACTGCCGCATACCAGCTGATCTGAAGGCTTGCCCCAGGGGGTATCCACAGCCTGACGTTGGGTGACCTCCAGCTCATCCAGGGCATATAAGCCGCTGCCTCCGATAATGCCAATTTTCATGAGGTCATATCACTCCCTGGATGCCGCGGGTTATCTGGCATTCTCCAGCTGGGTACCCAACAATTTAATGTCATCGGGCACATGAATCGTGGAGGTGGGGAATGCGATTTCTGCCCCGTGATCGGCAATGATGTCACTGATTTTCAACAGCACATCCTGCTTAATCTCATGGAACAGTACCCACTGTGTGGTCTTGGTGAAGGTATAGATAAAAAAGTTGATAGAGGAGGCACCGAATGACACGAAATTCACGATCATTGTCTGCTCTTGATCAATCTCTGGGTGACTGCGTAGCATCGCTTTGACGTCTTCGACGATCGCAGACATCTTGCCGATATCGTCGTAGCGAATGCCAATGGTCTCGTAGATGCGGCGGTTGAGCATCCTCGAAGGGTTTTCAACAGAAATATTGTTAAACACGGCATTGGGAATATACAGCGGTCGCTTGTCAAAGGTCCGGATGCGGGTCAAACGCCAGCCAATATCCTCCACGGTGCCTTCAATTTCCTTATCGGGAGAACGCACCCAGTCACCGACCTTGAACGGTCGATCCAGATAGATCATCAATCCCCCAAAAAAATTTGCCAGCAAATCCTTGGCGGCAAAACCCACCGCCAGACCACCGATACCGCCGAATGCCAACACACCGGAAATACTGTAACCAAAAGCCTGCATGGCGATCAGGATTGCAGTGATGATCACCGAGGCACGCACCAGCTTGCCAATGGCCTTGACCGTGGTTTCATCCATCGGCTCCTGCATGTATTCCGGGTGTACCAGGTTACGCTCCACACGCCTGACCAGGTTCACCAGGAACAATGCAGCCAGGAAAATAATCGCCACCCGATTCACCGGTGCCACCAGGCTATACCATTCTGACTCTGCGGCCCTTGCCGCCACAGCTGCAGCCATGTTGACACCGAGTATCCAGATCGCCCAGACAGCAGGCCGGCGACAGGCTTCGATCAGAGCGTCGTCCCAAACATTGGTAGAACGTGCGGCATGGATTTCCAGAAAATTGATAAATTTGTTCGCCAGATAACCAAGCATCAGGGCAATAAGCACAATCAGGAATATCTCTACCATCCACAGGTAGTCATCACTGATAAAACGTACCAACCAGTCCTCGAATATCTGCATCGTTATTGACTCCATTGACTCCGATTATTTAGCCTTGGCAGCGACCAGCTCTTCCAGTTTGGCCACGGTTGACTGCCAGCGCGGGGAAGCGACCAGCGTTGTCCAGTCCGGTTGTTGGCGCCCGAGCATGTCTGGCAACCTGGGGGATGGGTTAACGTCTGCACTTTCCAGGAAATCCAGCACTTCCAGCGCGCCGGGCCGACTGTTACAAACCAGTACCATATCACAGCCAGCGTGCAGGGCACTGTCAGCCTTCTGCGCATAGCTCCCGGCAATGTCCGCCCCTTTCATGGACAGGTCATCACTAAAAATAACGCCCTCAAATTGCAATTCATCCCGCAGGACAGTCTGCAACCAGAACCGGGAAAATCCGACGGCATTGTCATCTATATTGGGAAATACGATATGTGCCGGCATCACAGCATCCAGCGTATTGCTCAGTTCGACAAAGGGCCTCAAATCCCTATCTCGCAGGGCCTGAAGGGAACGCTGGTCGTAGGGAGTTTCCAGATGGCTGTCAGCCCTGACCCCGCCATGCCCCGGAAAATGTTTGCCAGTGGCAGCCATACCCGCCTCATGCATACCGGCAATAAAGGCTCCGGCAGCCTGAACGAGACAAATGGGATCATCAGAAAAGGAGCGGTCAGCGATGACCTCACAACCCTCTCGGTCCACGTCCAGTACCGGGGCAAAACTGAAATCAATGCCCGATGCCAGCAACTCGGAAGCCATCAGCCATCCGGTATCCCGCAGCAACTGTAGAGCATCACCTCCGGGGAGAAGGTCACCCAATATCTGCATGGGTGGTATCCGCGTAAAACCTTCACGAAAGCGCTGTACGCGACCACCTTCCTGATCAACGCACAGCAACAATTCGGGGCGGATGTCACGTATCTGCGCCACCAATTCCATCATTTGCTTTCGACTGGAGAAATTACGTGAGAAGAAAATAACGCCACCAACCCCCGGGTGCCGCAGAAGGTGCTCCTCATCCGGGGTCAGCACCAAACCTTCCAGATCGAGCATCAACGGGCCAGGAATCATAGTAAAACCTCAAACAACGGGTGACAGGGGAAAAGCAAGCCATTACCGGCCAGAAACCGGGGTAACAGATTAGACAAATTTTTCATTTTGAAAACAACCCGTTATGACAGATGGAACTTAACAGATTACAGAACCATTTTCGGGATAAGAATTAAATGCTTTTCATCACTGAAGTTACATCACTTTTTTAAAAGTGGTCTCATATTTATCCTGTTTGAAGTCTTCATCCCGTCAACGTCCGCTTATCCAAAACAGCTTGCCAGCATAGTGCAGAGCAAGTTCGTTGGTGATACTTTGATTAGTCCTAGAAAAAAGGAAGGGGGTGAATCATGGCTTCACAAGTTCCTGTCATTGGTGCCTGGTATCAGGATGCCGCTGAAGATGAAATTTTCGAAGTCGTAGCCGTTGATGAACACGCCGGATCTATCGAGGTGCAATATGTCGGCGGAGAGGTCAGTGAGATTGATCTCGATACCTGGCAACAATTGTTACTGTTAGCGGCAGAACCGCCGGAAGACTGGCGGGTATCCTATGAACTGAGTAATGAAGACAGCCTCTCGTCAGACGATGTGTACGTGCCAGAGAACTGGAATGATCCCTTGATGGATATTGACTCAGATACGATCTACGGCCTGGATGACTATTGAGCAGAGCTGATCACCTTTTCTCCCAACAGTTATTCGGCAATTTCCTGAGCCTGTAGCATGCGCGCATGCTGCAGGATAATTTTTGCCGCTGATTCAGCATCATCTACCACCGTAAACAGATGCAGCTCCCGCTCAGCAATACAACCATTCGCCAACATGGTGTTTTGAATCCAGTCTACCAGGCCTCCCCAGTAATCACTGCCCACTAGAATAATTGGAAATGGCCTTACCTTGCTGGTTTGCACCAGCGTTAAAGCTTCAAACAGTTCATCAAGTGTTCCATATCCCCCCGGAAAGATGACAAACCCCACCGCATGTTTAACAAACATGAACTTGCGCACGAAGAAATAGCGAAACTTGAGGGACAAATCCAGGTAGGAATTGGGGTCCTGTTCCGTTGGCAGCGATATATTTAATCCCACGGAGGTACTGGCACTGGCGTGACAACCCCGATTGGCTGCTTCCATAATTCCCGGACCACCACCGGTAATGACGGGAATCCCCTCTTTACCCAACAAGCCGCCAAGGCGCTGTGCCTCTTCATAGTAATGGCTGCCCGGTTTAAAACGGGCGCCACCAAAAATGGTCACCGCACTGCCCAATTTGGCGAGCGCCTCAATGCCGTCCACCAGTTCCGCCTGGATTCTCAATACTCGCCAGGCTTCAGGGATTTTATTTTCGTCCATAAATGCTCCTATCAATACTTGCTGGGCCAGACACGTGACTATACCAAGTCCTTTACCAAAGCCTCTGCTAAGTATAGTGTCGTCCGATAAATAACAGGGTGCCACCCGGCCAAATACTGTGTTTTAATACAGGCTATATTAATTTACAGTACTCTATATATTGTTGGCAGCAAGCCTGCCTCTTATTCAGCAGCCGAGGTGACAGCCATGAGCAACCCGTCTTTGACCGCACGCCAGCAACAGATTCTGGACCTGGTTAAGCAGCACATCGAAGAGAGCGGTTATCCCCCTACCCGTGCCGAGATTGCCTCTGAGCTTGGATTCAAATCCCCCAATGCCGCCGAGGAACACCTGCGGGCCTTGGCTCGCAAAGGTGTGATTGAAATGACCTCCGGAGCCTCCCGGGGCATTCGTCTCATTGAAGAAACACCACCCGGCCTGCCGCTAGTAGGTCGTGTCGCTGCAGGTGAGCCGGTATTGGCGATTGAAAATATTGAAGCTTACCTGGATGTGGCAGCCAATCTATTCTACCCACAAGCTGATTATCTGCTCCGGGTGCAGGGAATGAGCATGAAAAACATCGGTATTATGGATGGAGACATCCTCGCCGTACACAAGTGCGAAACCGCTGACAATGGGCAGATTGTTGTCGCCAGAATCGACGATGAGGTCACGGTCAAACGCTTTAAAAAGAGTCGCAAGCGCTACGAGATAATTCTGGAACCGGAGAACGAAGACCTGGAACCGATCCACGTGGACCTGAGAGAGAAAAGTTTTGCCATTGAGGGCTTGGGGGTTGGTGTTATTCGCACCCAGACCTGATCACTGCAAATTACGAAAACCCATACCTGAGCGGGGTTATAAACGGAGTTAGTGGCCCGCTCAAGATCAGTGGAGCACGCGGTCCTTATCGATACGGGGCGATTCAAGCTTCATGTTTTCTGCTCCGAGCTCTTCAAATACTTCGATGCCGGCATCGATCATGACCTTGGCCACATCCACCTTGGCGCTCTCCAGAAATGCTTCCGCATCATCAGAAAAGCTGATCCGGATCAGGGGGGAATCATCATCAGTCCGCTGCAGGGCAATATCCCCGTCGGGCAGGATAACGATTTCAAACAGAGAAAGAGACATGAGGTCTACCAGTAGTGGTGGGAATGTAGTAAAGCGAGATTGTAACAGAGCCGAACCCGGTTATTAACCATCGTCCGGAAAAATTAACTTAGCACTCGAGCATGTGCTGGCGGTGACGTTCAACCACTTCGAGGAAGGCATTGCGCCAATCGGATAACCGCTCTGCCGTGAGTTCCTGGTCATCCTGATCACTGCTGACCTGAACCACCGCTATCGGAGAATGCTGGCTGACCTGCTCTGACTGCACCCGCATCACCTGGTGGCAGGCTGACAATAGACCGCTCAGCCAACTGCCGGGCTGCTGTTCCAGATTAGCCAATTCGCTGGCCTCAGCTGGGTGTTTACCCATGGATTGCAGGGCACTGATCAACGTGTCCACGTCCTGTATCTGTTCCGGCTCCCGGCATTTATAGGTGGCGGCCACTTCCCTGAGATAGAACCGGTAGGATATTTCCAGCTGGAGCAGTACTGACTGAGCCAGTGCAAGGACCTGCAGGCGATTTGTACTCTTCCCCTCATACTCAGCCAGTTGCTCCAGCAATAATGCGCTGAAACAAACGTGCTGGTTCACCACAGACAGGTACGGGTTCACGGCGTGTCTTTATTTCTTGCCTTTGCGGCCATCTGTTTCCTGCCAGCGGCCCTTTTCATAAAAGGCCTTCCAGCCGGTGGGCTTGCCCTCCACCTCCGACTGTACGTACTGCTCTGCCGTCTTGCGACTGTAGCGAACCACTGTGGGCAGACCATCGGGATCTTCTGTCGGGGCACTGAACAGGAAACTGTATTTGGGATCGATTTCCTCGCGATGTGGCAACAGCTCCGATACCAGAGGCGCGCGGGTCTCGCGATGACGGGGAAACTTGCTTGCAGCGAGAAACAGGCCGCTGGCCCCGTCGCGGAGAATGTAATGATCATCGACTTTCTCACAGGCCAGCTCAGGCATCGGCACCGGGTCCATTTTTGGCGGCGCGGGCTGACCATTTTTCAGCAGCTTGCGAGTGTTACTACAGCTCTCATTGGTACAGCCAAAGTACTTGCCAAAACGGCCTGACTTTAACTGCATGTCGCTGCCACACTTGTCGCATTCAATGAGCGGACCATCATAGCCCTTTAGCTTGAAAGACCCGAGTTCTACCTCGTAACCCTCACAATCCGGGTTGTTACCGCAGACATGCAACTTGCGGCCTTCGTCAATCAGGTAGCTGTCCATTGCTGTATTGCAGAGTTTGCAACGTCGGCGCTCCATCAACTGGCGGCTTTCGGCTTCCTCATCCTCATCGGCATTGACGGCCTCGTCCCCTGGCGTTAGATTCAGTGTGCCCTTACAGCGCTCCTTGGGTGGCAGGCTGTAGCCGGAACAGCCCAGGAATACGCCGGTGGTACCCGTGCGAATCATCATGGGTCGACCGCACTGCGGACAGGGGATGTCCGTATGGGAAGGCTGATTGGGACGCATACCGTCATCGGAGGCATCAGCCTTGGCCAGCTTCTTGGTAAAGTCACGATAGAAGCGGTTCAGTACATCTTTCCACTCCAGTTCACCCTGGGCAATCTCATCCAGGTATTCTTCCATGGAAGCAGTAAAACCGTAGTCCATCAGATCGGTGAAATTTTCATTCAGGCGATCGGTAACAATGTCGCCAATTTTTTCCGCATAAAAACGGCGGTTTTCGACCCGCACGTAGCCACGATCCTGGATGGTGGAGATGATGGAGGCATAGGTAGATGGACGACCAATTCCCTTCTTCTCCAACTCCTTAACCAGGGAGGCTTCGGAATAACGGGCGGGCGGTTTCGTAAAGTGTTGCAGGGGAATCAGCTTGTTGAGGCTCATGGCCTCGCCCACGGCCATTTCCGGCAGCTCAATATCGTCCCCTTTCTGGGCCATCGCCGGCTGAACCTTGAGATAACCATCAAAGCGGGTTACACGCCCTTTAGCACGCAGCTCATAGTCTGCGGCTTTGACAGTCAACGTGGTGCTGGTGAATTGGGCAGGGGTCATCTGACAGGCCACGAACTGTTGCCAGATCAGGCGGTAAAGTTTTTTAGCATCCTCTTCCATGCCGGCAAGATCACCGGGGAGGATATCGATATTGGAGGGCCGGATGGCCTCGTGAGCTTCCTGTGCCCCGGACTTACTGCTATAGACATTGGGCTTTTCCGGTAAGTAACGGTCACCGTAGCGTTTACCGATAAATTCGCGGCAGGTGTCCACCGCATCAGCACTGAGGTTGGTTGAATCCGTTCTCATATAGGTGATGTAACCAGCCTCGTAGAGACGCTGAGCCAACATCATGGTTTTCTTCACCCCGTAACCCAGTCGAGTGCTGCAAGCTTGCTGTAATGTCGAAGTAATAAAGGGGGCGGAAGGTTTACTGCTGGTGGGCTTGTCTTCCCGGCCGCTGACAACATACGCGGCATTGTTAAGAGCAGCCAGTGCGGCATCGGTCTGTTCTTTGTTAACGGGTCGGAAGTTGTCACTGCCCTGCTTCTTGACTTCAAATCGAACCTGATCTTCTGCCGCTGTCTCCAGGTCCGCGTGCAGCGTCCAGTACTCTTCGGGTTCAAAGGCACGTATTTCGCGCTCACGCTCTACAATCAGCTTGACCGCCACCGACTGAACCCGTCCAGCAGACAGGCCACGGGCTACCTTGCTCCACAACAGGGGGGATACCATGAACCCGACCACACGGTCGAGAAACCTGCGTGCCTGTTGGGCACTGACGCGGTTGGTGTCGAGACGTCCCGGGTGTTCAAACGCTTCCTTAATTGCCTTCTTGGTAATCTCGTTAAACACCACCCGCTGATAGCTTTCAGGGTCGCCGCCAATGGCCTCCATCAGGTGCCAGGCAATGGCCTCCCCTTCTCTATCAAGGTCCGTTGCGAGATAAATATGATCGGCAGTTTTAGCGAGTTTTTTGAGTTCCGCGACAACTTTTTCCTTGCCGGGCAGAATTTCATAGCGGGCTTTCCAGTCGTTTTCCGGATCGATACCCATCCGCGATACCAGCTGCTCTTTGGCCTTGCGGGCACGATGAGCTTCTTTCTCCTCGGGAGACATTTTCCGGGTTGCGGCAGCTGCTTTGGCGCGCTCTTTCGGGTCCACTGTTTTACCGCTTCCACCAGTCGGCAGGTCGCGGATATGTCCAACGCTGGACTTCACGATAAAGTCGTTGCCAAGATACTTGTTGATCGTTTTGGCCTTGGCAGGGGACTCTACGATAACGAGTGATTTACCCATGAATCTATTAAGAACTCAGTGAATTTGAATGAGTGTACCTGCCAGTTTTAGGGCAAGGACAGCTTTGTAAGGGGGCGAATATACATGCGCGGACAGTAGGTCGGTCAAGGAAATTCTTCAATTTCTTCCTTTTGACTTCCCCTGGAACCGGCACGAATGGCGCTCATTAACACCGATAATTGCTCAGCCATCACGGCCACATCCGACTCCTTTCCGCGCTCCTGCCAATAGATGGAAAGACCGGCAGCACTGGCCTCCAGCCCCTTCACTGAAGCCGGCAAATTGCGGATCACGTCACCGATGGGTACGTCGAGAACAGGGTTCGCCTCACGGCCCAACCATTGCCAGTTAGCCCAGGGAGATGGGTCGCCCCGCCTTGTCTCCGACACCAGCAGCCACTTTTCCATTCGAGGCAAAGGTGTCTGCGGTGTTTTACCGCGCCATGGCAAGGTGTAACTGACATACTCAAGATGTCCTTCACCCTCTCGGGCATCGGGAGGGTTCACCAATCTGATATGAAATCCCTCGCGAGCTGCTGTCTGACGCATGGCAGAAACCAGTTTTTGCCGGGGCGTCTGTCGCAACCACAGCATGGGGGATACAATGATGGCCATGACGAGCGCTATTAACAAATAGGTCATTGTCTGCTACAACTTTTATATCTTTAATGATGATGTGGCAATTGGAGTCGCCTTATGTCCGCCTACAAACACGTCCTGGTCGGCCTGGATCTGCAGCCAGAATCACAGCAAGTCGTTGATCGCGTCAAGTCCCTGTTCTCAGGCAGCGATAGCCAGCTGTCTCTTATTCATGTTCAGGAGCCCCTGTCTTTCGCCTACGGCGGCGATATTCCGATGGATCTCACTGAAGTTCAAAACCAGCTTGAAGAACAGGCCAAGGAACGACTTGCAGCTCTGGGTCTGGAGTTGGGTATCCCCAGAGAGCGTCAACATGTCATTATCGGTCAGCCCTCCCATGAGATGCACCACTTTGCCGAAGAAAATAATGTCGACCTGATTGTGGTTGGCAGTCACGGCCGCCACGGCCTCAGTTTAATTCTCGGCTCAACGGCCACGGGGGTTCTGCACGGTTCGCAATGTGATGTCCTGGCGGTCAGGGTCTGAAAGCTGGCATGGGATGGACCCTGTTCAAGCTTCGCTGATCTGATCTAACATACGCAAACACGACCCTTCCCTCACATTTAAACGGACTCCCAGAATCCCATGGATTGTCACACGGGTAAAAATGCCTTATTCCTTTCGATCACTCTTTTATTTTGCCTTGTTAGCCATATTAGTGTCGCGAAAACACTTTCCCTGGACGAACAGCGCGCGCTCTATCGAGCGGGCAAGATCGCCATCGCCAAGCACGATGAGAGTGAAACCCGCAGGATAATCGCCAATATCGGAGATTATCCGCTGGCACCCTACCTGGAATATCTGTGGTTAAGTGATCGCCTGCGTCAGGCCCGGAACAGCGAGGTCGATGATTTTCTCACCCGGCATAAAGACAGCTCCCTGGCCCGACGCCTGCGCTACCGCTGGCTGGAAACCTTGCGTTCTGGAAACAGGCCGGAAGCGTTTCTTAAATACTACCAGCCGGAATCTGCGACTACAGCGCAACAATGTTATTACCAACTAACACGCATTCGCGGAGATGGCGGAGATAACGCCATAACCGATGCCATACAGTTGTGGAATGTCGGCAAGTCCCAGCCAAAAGGCTGTGACCGGCTATTCGAATTATTGATCAAAAACAATCAGATAACTGAGGAAATAGCCTGGCAGCGCTACACTGCTGCCGTGCTTAACCACCAGTACCAGCTCGCCCGCTACCTGCAGCGTTTCTTTATCTCCGACAAGTTTCAACAGCTGGCCCGCAATTTTTACCAGGTCGATAGAGCCCCCAAAACCATTGGCAACTACCAACTATTTCAGCACCAGGGAAAATTCCTTGAGAATGAAGAAATACACGCCATCGTTATCCATGGTCTCACACACTTGGCACGCCAAGATGCCGTCATCGCCCTGAAACATTGGAATCGTTACCAACAGATCCATACATTTACCGATGAGCAAAAAACCGAGGTCATTTCTGATCTGGTGAAGGGTCTGTATTCACAGGAACACAAAAAGGTGGCCGACGGTTACCTGCTGGAAAACCTCAGTCTTGTAGAACCGGAATTACTTGAATGGCGCGCCAGAAAAGCCATGCGTGAATCCAACTGGGATCAACTCCACGAGTGGATTGCCCGAATGCCGGAATCTCTCAAGGAAGAAGATCGCTGGCTTTACTGGCGAGCCCGCAGTAGTGAACTCGCTCAGGGCAGCATCCTTTCAACAGACAATGATTCTGCCTATCAGGTGCTGTCCCGCGGTCGCAGTTTCTACGGTTTCATGGCCAGTGAGTGGCTCGGCATCGATTACGAGATGGCTTTTCGTCAATCCCCGGTAACCAGTGAAGACATGGAGAGACTGAGCAAGCTTCCCGGTTTGCAGAGAACCAGAGAATTGATCTTCCACGAGGACTACATTTCTGCGCGCCGTGAGTGGTATCACACCAGCCGCAACTTCAACCAACAGCAATGGATTACCGCCGCACATATTGCCAGCCAGTGGCAGTGGCACAATGGCGCCATCACCAGCTTCATCAATGCCGGATTCTGGGACGATATCAACCTACGTTTTCCTCTGGCCTTCAGAGACGTCTTCTACAACCATGCCAAGGCCACCGGCGTCCCGGTTTACCTGTTATTTGCCGTTGCCAGACAGGAAAGCGCACTGGCTCAGGACGCCCAGTCACCTGCCGGCGCCAGGGGACTGATGCAACTAATGCCCGCCACGGCCAAGCAGACTGCCCGTAAAAACAGCATTCGTTATCGCGGCACCCGGGACCTTCTTGAACCCGAAATCAACATTACCCTGGGCAGTCGCTATTACCGCGAAATGCTCGACCGTTTTGACAACAATCGCATTCTCGCCACTGCCGCCTACAACGCCGGTCCACATCGAGTAACTCGCTGGCTGGAGGACACTCAGGGCAAGCTGCCCTTTGACGCCTGGATTGAAACCATTCCCTTCCGGGAAACACGTAATTACGTGCAGAACGTACTGGCCTTTTCCATGGTCTACGCACACCACCTGGATAGCGATGATCGGATTCTCTCTGAGCAGGAAAAACAACGTCAGTTATGACAGAGCTTCTGGTCAGTACAGACCCGCTGGTCGATATTGGGGTCAATCTTAGCAACAGTGCCTTCAGCGATCAGTTGCCGGAGATTCTTCGGCGTGCACAACAGGCCAACGTCCGCCAGCTAGTAATCACCGGCACTTCTGTTCGTGAAAGTGAGCAGGCCGCAGCCATTTGTGAAGACTTTGACCAGGACTTCCCAGGCATGCTGTATAGCACCTGTGGGGTTCACCCCCACGATGCCAAGACATTTGTCGCCGGAACCACCACATCCCAGCTCAGAAGCATCGCTCAGGCGCCGCACGTGGTTGCTATTGGCGAAACCGGCCTAGACTTCAACCGCAACTTCTCTTCCCCCAAAGACCAGGAGAAAGCCTTTGAGGCCCAGCTAGAACTGGCCGCCGAATTATCACTTCCCCTATTCATGCACGAGAGAGATGCTCATCAGCGGCAATTTGAAATCCTCAAACAATACCGGGATCACATCACTGACGGGGTCATTCACTGCTTTACCGGGGACAAAACGGCACTTTTCAACTACCTCGACCTGGATTTACATATCGGGATTACCGGCTGGATCTGCGACGAACGTCGCGGCCTGTCGCTACAAAGCCTGGTCACCAGTATTCCAGACCAGCGTCTGCTTCTGGAAACCGATGCCCCCTACCTCCTTCCCCGAACCATGACGCAAAAACCGAAGGCCAAACGCAATGAACCGGCATTTCTGCCATGGGTATTGCAGACAGTGGCCAAGTGCAAAAGTCAGACAGAGGAACAGGTCGCCCACCAGACCACGCAAAATGCTGTCGCCTTTTTTCGCCTCGCCCAAAAATGATGACTGTCAATATTGCCGCCCCGGTAGCGGCAATCATTATCCCTGCTAAACTGCTGTATTCGTATTCAAGGAAGCATCTATGAAACAGGTTTTTCTGCTGATACTCGGCCTACTGGCATCGACATCCAGCTGGTGTGGCGGCGACCGATCCACCCTTCTGGAGCAGGAGGCAGAGCAGCTTGCCCAGGAGTTTGCGAAGACCCTGAAACCCCAATTAGTAAACGCCATGCAACAGGGTGGCCCTGTTGAAGCCGTCAAAATCTGCGCCACTGCCGCGCCAGAAATTGCCAGGGAGTTAAGTCAGAACAGTGGCTGGCTGGTGAAGCGGGTCAGTCTGAAAGCCAGAAACACATCAATGGCGATACCTGACAACTGGGAAGAAGCCATTCTGGAACAGTTTGATGATCGCCGAGCTAACGGGGAACCGGCGGAGACGCTATCGGCCACAACCCAAACGAACAGCGAGTTTCGCTACATGAAAGCACAGGGTGTCGGGCCACTTTGCCTGACCTGCCACGGCGAAACCGTAGCACCCAATATTAAACAGGTGCTGGACAGCTATTATCCTGATGATCGGGCAACCGGTTATCGTCTCGGCGAAATACGTGGCGCCATCAGTCTTACCCGTCCCCTGTAATCACCAAACATAGATCCACACCATCCTTAATAGAGTCCTGAGCCAAGCCACCCCGAAAATGAATCCACCCATACGCGAGCAGCCATTAAGCAAATGGCAACATCACCACGACTTTCACCATACCAATCGCAGGGGTGAACAGCGCACACGCTACGTACTGATTCTGACGGCAATCACCATGGTGGCGGAAATTTCTGCCGGCACCCTATTTGGTTCCATGGCCCTATTGGCCGATGGCTGGCATATGGGCACACATGTTGCCGCATTCATGATCACCATCTTCGCCTATCGTTACGCCCGCAAACACAATAACAACCCCGCCTACAGTTTTGGCACGGGAAAAGTGGGCGTTTTGGGAGGTTTTGCCAGTGCCGTCGCACTGGCCAGTGTTGCGTTGATGATGCTGATTGAATCGCTGCAACGGCTTGTCACGCCCCAGACAATCCAATTTAATGCGGCCATCAGCGTGGCGGCCCTTGGTCTGTTCATCAACCTGTTAAGTGCTGTGATTCTCAAGGATCACCACGCTCATGACCACGCCCACGGCGTGGGCTCGGATCACGACCACCACGCACATCATCACGATCACAACCTCTACGCTGCCTACATGCATGTACTGGCCGACGCACTGACCTCAGTGTTGGCCATCGCCGCCCTGCTCTGCGGCAAATATCT
The DNA here is from genome assembly GCF_030676955.1 of Porticoccus litoralis. Taxonomy (NCBI): domain Bacteria; kingdom Pseudomonadati; phylum Pseudomonadota; class Gammaproteobacteria; order Cellvibrionales; family Porticoccaceae; genus Porticoccus; species Porticoccus litoralis. The sequence goes on from NZ_JAUUUU010000005.1 coordinate 116,529, forward strand.
GGGACTCAACTGGCTCGACCCGCTGATGGGTATTGTCGGTGCAATCATCATTTCCCGCTGGTCATGGGGGTTAGTCAAGCAGTCCGGCCCCATTCTGCTGGACGGCAGCCTTCCCCTTAAGCAACGGGAAGCGATACGTGAAACCATTGAAAAAGATGGCGAGAATCATGTCACAGATCTACATATCTGGCGGGTCAGTGAACACCACTTTGCCGCTATCATCAGCATTGCCAGCACCCATCCCCGAGACGCAGAGTATTACAAGCAGGTTCTGGCCGACTTTGAAGCGCTGGAGCACCTTACTATTGAGGTCAACCCAATTGGTCAGCATACGGAAAACCAGGCGAAACAGGCCTGAAATAACTCTGTTGCCACATCAGGAGACAATAATGATCAGGAAACCTAAAACGCTGTTGTCTTACCTGCTGCTGTTGGCGAGCACCTGTCTGATTCCCTCGGCATCAACTCTGGCTGAGCAACAGGTCATGGAAATCGCTGCTGAAGTTGCGGGAGCCGCACTGTTCAATGAAGCAGAAAAAAGGTTATTTAGTGACTACCTGAGAGACCGTCACTATGACGATCAGGATGAGTACCATCAGGGAAAAACAAAAAAACTGCCCCCGGGTCTGCGCAAGAAACTGGAGCGCGGTGGCGAATTGCCTCCGGGCTGGCAACAAAAGGTCGCCAGGGGTGAGGTACTGGATGCCGATGTCTACTACCATAGCCGGGACCTGCCCGACGACATCCTGAGACGACTGCCCCGGGATATCGATGGCACATCAATCCGCCGTATTGATGACCGTATCGTGCGCATTGTGGATGCGACACGGACTATCTTGGATGTGTTCTATTTAACAAACGGCAGCTACTAGCCCTCCCCAACCGCAGTAAGGAAGCAGGCAATTTCAGGTGGATTCAACCTGATTTGGACATCTGGCCCACCGAAGTGTGCCCACAGCCTAGAGCCCTGATATGGACTCAGGAGTCGACATTATTAACGTCCGGCAGTCAGACCGGGGCGTGAATCCACGTAGCTCATCATGTCTTCAAAGGACGGAAAGATTCTGTCCCTGCCCAGAGTATCCAGGGTACCCAGCCTTGCCAGACTCTGTTCCGTTTTCTCAGATAATCCCACCACCAACACATCGCGGCCATTGGCCATCTCTGTTTGAATCAGCTCATCGAGAATCATGGCGGTCGAGGTGCCGACCAGGAGCGCGCCCGTCAGGTCAAAGATCATGGTCTGATGCGACATCTGGCTGGACAGGCGTCGCCTGAGCCCCCGACCCACACCAAAACTCAGCGGCCCCTTGAGTCGCAGCATCAACAATGCACCCTGCTGAGACTCCAGCCATAGCTCTTCAGTTGGCCTGCCCTGTTCACTGGCATTGGTGCCATCGGTGAGGTGCACACTGTCCAACTGGATACTGGTCAAACGCTCCACCGTAATCAGATTTGACAGGAAAACCCCCACCAATACGGCTGTTATCAGGTCGACAAATACCGTAAGGCCAAGCACGAGCAACATCAGTGCGACCGTATTCATGGGCAACTTGCCGAGACGGCGAAAGAAAGGCCAGTCGATAATATCAAGACCCACCTTGATCAGGATGCCCGCCAGCACCGCCAGTGGCACATGGGCCGCATACTTGCCTGCACCCATCATCACCACCAGCAAAACCAACGCGTGTATTGCCCCTGAAAACCCGGTCTTTCCCCCAGCGCGAATATTCACCACCGTGCGCATGGTTGCCCCGGCCCCTGGCAGTCCGCCAAAAAAACCTGCCAGAGTATTACCAACGCCTTGGCCAATCAGCTCACGATCAGAATCATGCTGCTGCTTGGTCATGCTATCTGCCACCAGGGAGGTCAACAGCGAATCTATGCTCCCTAGCACCGCCAAGAGCACCCCGGCATAAAGCAGCTCACCCAACACGTCCAGATTGATGACAGGCCAGTGCAGCGGGGGGAAACCTGTGGGTATATCGCCAATAATGGCAATGGCTTCCGGAGGGAACCATAGCGCAACCAGGGTACCTGTCAGTAGCGCGACCAGTGGTCTGGGCAGCCAGACATTCCATCGAGCTGGCCACAAATACACGACGGCCAATGCCAGCCCCCCTAACGCAAGTTCCTGCCAATTGATGGCTAGCAGCCAGTCCGGCAAACTCACCAGTGCAGCCATCAGCGAAGGGGTGCCTCCATGACCCAATAGCGGACCCAGCTGCAGGATAATAATGATGACCCCGATACCAGTCATAAACCCAGAAATCACCGGATACGGCACCAGAATAAAATATTTACCCAACCTCAACAGACCGAAAGCGATCTGAAATAGCCCGGCAATAATCACGGCGGTAAACCCGAGGTAGAGCCCGGTTTCGGGATATTTCGCCTGCATGGAAGTGAAAACTCCTGCCATCACTACCGTCATCGGGCCAGTCGGCCCGGATACCTGGGAGGGGGTACCACCAAATAATGCAGCAAAAAAACCCACCAGCACCGCGCCATACACCCCTGCCACGGGCCCTGCCCCGGAGGCCATACCGAACGCCAGCGCCAGTGGCAACGCCACCACGGCCGCTGTCAGACCGCCGGTAAAATCGGTTCCGATATGACGGAATGACAATTGGTTAAAGCGAGATTGACTGGACATGGCAACCCTCGGTGGAGGTACTAATTCAACCCAACAATACTAACAAGATTGCCAGATGGTGCCCGAGAGCGGAATGCCGAATTTCTAGTAAATGTTATGAATATTGAGCAGACGACGCACCTGACCGGCACTAAACGGCCAGCCTTTTTCCCGGCCATCGGGAGTGGCCACCACGGGAATACGAATACCGTATAGCGACTGCAATTGCTCGTCGGTCGCGATATTGACTTCATGCAACTGCCAGCCCTCTTCGTGGAGAACGGGGAACAGTAATGCCTTGGCCTGCTCACAGAGGTGACATTGGGGGCCGCTGTAGAGGGTTAGCACTTTCTCCATCAGCCATCCCCTTCCCGATGACGAATTAACCAGCAGTTGTGAATTTTCTGATTGCGTTGGAAGTCGGGGTCAAAGGTCTGCGCAGTGATATTTTCCACCAGATAATCCGCTGTCACACTGTCACTCAACTCAAATTTTCGGTAGTTATTGGAAAAGACCAGGGTGCCACCACGGGCGAGAATAGCCATCGCCTGTGCGATCAGGCGCGGATGATCCTGTTGAATATCCAGCACGCCCTCCATTTTCTTTGAATTGGAGAATGTCGGCGGGTCGAGAAAGATCAGGTCAAACTCGCCCTGGCCTTTGGCCAACCAGTCCAGACAATCTGCACGCATCAGCTGATGGCGCTCCTGGTCGAGCTTGTTGAGCACAAAATTGCGACTGGCCCATTCCAGATAACTGTTGGACATATCCACGCTGAGGCTACTGGCTGCACCTCCCAGCGCCGCGTGTACCGTGGCCGCTGCGGTATAGCAAAACAGGTTCAGGAAACGTTTTCCCGCGGCCATCTCGCCCAGCAGACGGCGAACCGGGCGGTGGTCGAGAAAAAGCCCCGAGTCGAGATAATCACTGAGATTGACTTCAAATCGACAGGAACCCTCCGTGACCACAAATACGCTGCCATCACGCTGGTTGCGCTGTTGACGTGACTTCACCGGTTGGTACTGGCTGTCACCCTTCTGTCGACGCCGCTCCTTGAAAAATAGCTTGCCACGACTCCCGGGATAGAGGCTCAACAGTGCCTGGCGAACTTCACTGAGATGGCGATTGGCCTGCTCTTCATCGATCTTTGCCGGGGGCGCGTATTCCTGAACGTGAATGGCCTCATCGTAGATATCCACGGCTACGGCATACTCCGGCATGTCCGCGTCGTAGAGGCGATAACAGCTGACACCGGATTTATCCAACCACGGGGCCAACTTGCGGGCATTCTTTTTCAGACGGTTGGCAAACATCTGCGCCCCATCACTGAGGCTTTTCTGATACGGCGAAGTTTGCGATGGCTGCTCATCTGTCACGCTGCGCAGCTGAAACAGCAACAACTGACTGGGGATGGTGCCATTAAAAAACTGATACTTTTTTTCTGCCCGCAGACGCAGCTCACCGGCAAGATCTGCATTACCGGTAATCACCGCCAGCCGCCAACCGGGGCACTCCCGCTTGGCCACTTCACCCAGTGTCTGATAGAGGGGGCGAAGCTCTTCCATATCACCCCAGCGTTCGCCGTAGGGCGGGTTGCAGATAATCAGGCCGTTATCAATTTCCCTGTGGGTAGGTTTCTTGAAGGCCTGAATGGGCTTGGCCATTACCCGCACCCATTTCTCCAGGCCGGCACAGGCAATGTTTTCCTGGGCGGCACTTACGGCGCGGGTATCTTTATCGTAGCCACGAATTTCCGGCAACTCTTTTGCCAGCCCTTGCTCACAGCGTGCCAACGCCTCCTGACGTAACTCCTGCCATAGATCCGGTTCATACTGCTTCCAACCGTGAAAACCAAATTGCTCGCGGTTTAAACCCGGGGCGATATCGGCAACCATCATCGCCCCTTCAATCAGCAGTGTTCCACTGCCACATAAGGGGTCAAGCAGTGCACCACCACTGGCCGCGATTTCTGGCCACCCGGCCCTCAGCAACAACGCTGCGGCCAGGTTTTCTTTCAGGGGTGCAGGCACCATGGCTACACGATAACCGCGCTTGTGCAGGCTATCGCCGGAAAAATCCAGGCTGATGTTGGCCTGATCCTTGGCAAGCCGCACATTGATACGCAGATCGGGGTGTTTTAAATCCACATTGGGCCGCGCTGAGTAATGACTCTGCAACCGATCCACGATCGCGTCCTTTACCTGTTGGGCGCCAAACTTGGTATGGCGAATCGCATCGTTGGTACCGATAAAATCCACGGCAATCGCTTCATTGGGCGTTAGATGCTCCTCCCAGGGAATAGCTGCCACACCGCGGTACAGATCATCGGCACTGTCGACGGGGGTTTTATCCAGCGGCATCAGGATGCGATTAGCCAGTCTCGACCAGAGACAGGCGCGGTAGGCGAAGGCCATATCCCCTTCCGCATAGACTCCAGCTACCGTTTCACGGGTTTTTACGGCACCCAGCTCGGCCAGTTCACTGGCTAACAATGCTTCGAGACCTTTAGGACAGCTGGCAAACCACATAGTCATCATTATCTACTTTAATCCTAATTTTGCTGAAGGGCCCGTATTCAGACAGTCTCGCCTTCAAGATGCAACCGGCTGATTACTTAGCGTAATTAAAACCCATTGCTTATAGACAAATAAAATCCTCGACAGCTGTGCCCAGTTTTGATGAGATAGACCGGCTGTACGAAAAAAACTAACAGGCCACAGCCAGTATAGAAGTCGGCAGTAGTGGCTCAGGAATGAGGAGTTCATGTCCTATGAGAAGACAAAAACGCGATTCATCCCACCGTGCATTTATTAAAGGATACCAAGCTGGCATCAGCGGCAAAAACAAATCTACATGTCCCCATACAGAAGAAACATCCCTCGCTCAGGACTGGTTTAACGGCTGGCGCGAAGGACGCGAAGATAACTGGAGTGGCTACAACGCACAAGCCTGTCAACAAAAAGTCATTAGTCTATAAAAGAAAAACAAACTAACAATTTCTCCCTTGGGGTTAACAACCCCTCATAAAGCCCAAAGGGCTTTGAAGCGGAGGCGGAGGCAAAAGCCTCCCTCCGCTTCCACCAACCACTCATCCCCCACTACTGTAACAAGTTACTAAACGGCACAGACTGGGGGTGAATCCTGCCGGTTTTCTGTGGACTGCACCAGATCCAACAATTCGCGCAATGCCACTGAGAACATGGCAAAGTCGTACACCGGCGCGGTGTGAAGCTCTTTCATCATATCCTGCCAGCGTTTGATCAGAGGCGATTGGGCCGCTTTCCAGATATGTATCACATTGTCGATATCTTCCATGACAGCAATATCTTTCAGCAACGTACCCGCCAGAGAACGCCGTTGGTTTTCCAGGTCATCCACAAACGACTCCCGAGCAAAATCTTCCCAGCGACTGGCAGGTTCAAGGTGCACTATCTGCTCGGCAAACCATTCCAGGTCCAGCTCAACACTGATTTTGTAATACAGCTCAAGCACCAGCCCCACCGGTTTGTCGCTGCTTGCTGCGAGGTCAACAATACCAAATCCGAAAAACAGGAAGTTGGAGCTGGACACCAGCATAGCCACTTCTTCCTGAACCCCCTGTTCAACCAGGCGGGTAACTTCAGCTTGCCAGCTATTCTCCTCTTCCCCCCAGGCAAACAACGTCGGTAACAACAATTGCAGCTCGGCGAGTTTCGGGCCAAGGGTTTTTACTTCTTTCCCGGGGTTCAGACAGGACCGGCGGTTGCGCAAGACCCAGCGGGAAGCACGCCGACCCAGACGCATCAGGGCATAGAACAGTTCGAATTGCACCTCTGCCGGCACCTGGTAATCGAGCTGCTCCACTCGGTGCCAAAAATGCTGTAGGTGGAGGATGTCCCGCACCACCACATAGGCTCTGACCACGTCATCAACGGTGGCCCCGGTGGAGGCTACCTGGCGGAGAAAATAGTTGACCCCCATCAGATTGACGATCTCATTGACGATCTGGTTGGTTATGATTTCACGCCTCAGGCTGTGGTGCATCACCTGTTCGGGGTAATCCTTCAGCAAGCGCTTGGGAAACGCCCCCTCGATGGCTCTGGCGACATAGGAATCTTCTGCCGCATCAGATGCCAGCACCTGTTCCTTGATGAGAATTTTGGCGTAAGACACCAACACAGACAGTTCCGGATGGGTCAGCCCCACCGAACGTTTCACGCGATCCTTGAGGGTCTCATCATCCGGCAGGAATTCCAATGCGCGATCAATTTTTCCAGCGGCCTCCCAGTCGGTTAGGGTGCGCCAGTACTCAGAGAAGTTAGTCACGCAGCGATAGTGTGCCAGACTGATAGCCAAGGTCTGCCGGTAATTGTTGTTGAGTACCAGATCCGCCACCTGGTCCGTCATGTCCACCAGCAATTGATTACGCTGCTTGGTGGTGAGGTCCTGGGACTGAACCAGCTCGTTGAGGAGAATCTTGATATTCACTTCATGGTCTGAGCAGTCAACGCCACCCGCATTATCGATAAAGTCCGTGTTGCAGGCGCCACCATTGAGGGCAAATTCAATACGCCCCCGCTGAGTCATACCTAGGTTGCCCCCTTCACCAAACACACGACAGCGCAATTCCCGGCCATTGACGCGCACCGGGTCATTAGCCCTGTCCCCCGCCTCCTGGTGACTCTCTGTCGATGCTTTGACGTAAGTACCAATGCCTCCGTTCCAGATCAGGTCCACGTCGGATTTCAGCAGCTCATGAATCAGCTCATTGGGTTTTAGGGCAGTCGCGTCCAGGCCAAAACGTGCTCTGACCTCTTCGGAAAGTGGCACTGATTTCGCCGATCGTAAATAAACGCCGCCACCTTTTGAAATCAACTCCGGGTTGTAGTCCTCCCAGTTCGACCGGGGCAAATCGAATAACCGTTGTCGCTCGCCAAAGCTGAGGGTGGCATCCGGGTTGGGGTCGAGAAAAATATGCTGGTGATTAAATGCAGCCACCAGGCAGATATGCTCGGAACGCAGCATGCCGTTGCCAAAGACATCGCCCGCCATATCGCCGATGCCCACAACGGTAAAATTTTCTTTCTGGGTGTTTAGGCCAATCTCCTGAAAATGCCTCTGCACAGAGACCCAGGCCCCACGGGCAGTGATGCCCATTTTCTTGTGGTCATAGCCGAATGACCCCCCGGAGGCGAAAGCATCTCCCAACCAGTGTCCGTACTCCAGGGAGATGTCATTGGCGTAATCGGAGAAGGTGGCTGTCCCTTTGTCGGCTGCGACCACTAGATAGGGATCGTCGTAGTCCCGGCGCACGACACAGGGCGGCGGAACAATCTCCCCGCCGACAATATTGTCCGTCAGGTCCAGCAATCCACGAATGAACAGTCTATAGCAGGCAATGCCTTCCTCAAGAAATGCTTCTCGACTGGGATTTCGCGGCATCTGCTTGGCGACAAAACCGCCCTTTGCCCCAGTGGGTACAATCACGGCGTTTTTCACCTGCTGGGCTTTGACCAGACCCAGCACCTCCGTGCGGTAGTCCTCAAGCCTATCCGACCAGCGCAGCCCGCCCCGAGCGACTTTTCCGGCCCGCAGGTGCACCCCTTCCATACGAGGGCTGTAGACGAAAATTTCAAACATCGGTCGCGGTTCAGGAGCGTCACTGATCTCCCGAGGGGCCAGTTTGACTGAGATGTAAGGTTTGACGGCACCCTCCGCATCCAACTGGAAGAAATTGGTGCGCTTGGTAGCGTTGATTAGTTGCAGGTAACTGCGTAGCACCCGGTCGGCATTGAGATTGCTGACCTGATCGAGCATGTCGGTGATTTTTTCATTAAGACGCTCGGCCCGCCCGTACTCATCGCCGTGGGATTCCAGTAATTTCGGATCGAACAGACAACGAAACAGAGCCACCAGATTACGCGTCAATTCCAGATTCGTTGCCAGCGTATCGGCAATAAAATCCTGGCTGAAACTACTACCCAGTTGTTTCATGTAGCGGCCGTAGAGTCGTAATAACGCCACAGTGCGCCAGTCGAGCCGCGCTCCGACCACCAGGTGGTTGTATCGGTCATTTTCTGTATGCCCAGACCAGACCGCGGAAAAAGCGTCTTGAAATGCATTGCGCACCAGCGACACATCGACATCCACGTCCAGACCAAAGCGCAAGGTAAAATCGTGCATCCAGATTTCACTACCCTGGTGAGGCGTAATCTCGTACGGGTGCTCACCGAGCACACGAAACCCCAGGTTTTCGAGCATCGGCACCAGCTCGGACAGCTCCAGCTGCTCGGCGCGGTGGAACAGCTTGAAGCGCATAACATTTCGTTCCGCACCGAGCGGCTGGTAAAAACTGGTGGCAATCTGCCCTTCCCGCTCCAGCCCATGAAACAGGTCAATATCGTGAATGGCTGAACGATGATCAAAATGGTCACGGTAGCTGGCGGGAAATGCATTGCGGTAGGTACTGGCCATATTCCGGCCCAGCTCCTCGCCCCAATGTTCCAGAGCAGCTTCTTCCAGATCATCTCCCCAGTCCTGGGTAAGAGAAACAATATGACGTTCAAGATCGCGCTGATTGACTTCCCGGTAGCGGTCCGACTCGATCTTGAGCACAAATTGGGTTCGCGCCAGTATGGATTCCGAAAAACTGGTGTTGAATTCACACTCCTCAGCGCCAAACTCTTCCTTGAGCACTTCTTCAATATGGGTGCGGATGGAGGTCCGGTAGACGTCTCTAGGCATGTAAACCAGGCAGTTTACAAACTTTTCAAACGGGTCGACGCGCACAAAGAGTTTGACGATACGTCGCTCGTTGATCTGCCAGACACCCACCAGAGTGGCGTAGAGTTCATCGGCTGAAGAGTGGAACAACTCATCCCGGGGATGCACCTCGATCAACTGCCGCATTGCCTTGAAGTCGTGGCTGCCGGGCGGAAACCCGGTTCGATCCAGGACCTGTTGTACCCGCTGACGGATCAGCGGAATCTGGAAAGGGCTGGCATGATAAACAGCCGAGGTATACAGCCCCATAAACAGGTACTCGCCCACCACATTGCCCTGACGGTCAAAATGTTTCAGCACGATAAAGTCCGCGTAGGCCTGCCGGTGTACTTTTGAACGGCAGGACGACTTGGTAAACGCCAGCGGTGCATCTCCTTCATAAAATGCTTGGATACCACCGCTCATTGAAGACAGAGGCGTCTTTTCGTCCCCCAGGTGGTGTCGCCTGAAGATGCCTAATTGCTGTCCCTCCTCAGCCCTGAGTAACGGATTATTCCGGCCTTTGAGAAGTTTAAATTCCGCCACACCATGAAAGATAAAAGCGCCGTCACGCAGCCATTCCAGAAAACTGGCCAGCTCATGGACATCCTCCTCTGGCAGACCGCCCGGATTGGCGCGGACTTCAGTGATGACCTTGTTGACGCGCTCCGTCATAGGTTGAAAATCATCCGTGACAACTTCCACATCCTGCAGCACATCAACAATGTCATGCTCGAGGGTTTGCAGGGTTTCCGTGGAGGTGTGCAGATCGATATCAATAAAGATCAATGCTTCAGGACGGCTGTTGGGGTCATCTGCGGTGGCCAGCAAATCCAGTAGCTTGCCTTCCTCATCCCGTACCACGTTCAACAGGGTGCTTTTAATAACCTGTACGTCAATACCGATCCGATTAAGCAGAATTCGTACCGAATCAACCAGGAAGGGCATATCCCGCTGCAGAATAAAAATGGCTGTTGCATCATTAACCCAACCGTCCTCTTCCAGGGACGGGTTGAACACCCGAACTTTTGGCCTCAGGATGTCCCGCTTATTGTTGAACAGGTAAAGGCTGTGAACAAACCCCTCAATGTCCTCAATACGCTCCTCGGCCAACTCCTCTATGGGAAACAGGTCAAAGAGTCTGTGGGCAAAGGGCACCAGCTTTTTTGCCAATGCCGGAGAATAATGTTTATCAAACAGTTCCTCTAACCGAGTGAAAAAATCACTCTGTGAAAGCACCTGCATGAAGCCTCCCTTTTTTCATTATTGTCAGGATAGTAGTCGGCCATTATGAACCGAGTTTCATTATCACTGAACTTCATTTACTCCCTACAGTCTAGGTTAACTTCGCAGGAATGCTCCTGTTTGGGTTAACTGCTCACAGGCATTACAATTCATCGCCTTATATCATCGAGAAGTATCAACAGCATGACGCACCAACAAAAAATTCTGCAACTCCGTGATTTTCTCAACAACCAGATTGTCGGCCAGCCACACCTGGTTGAACGACTCATTATTGCCTTGCTGGCAGACGGCCACCTGCTGGTGGAAGGCGCGCCAGGGCTGGCAAAGACCAAAGCCATTAAGACCCTATCAGAGGGCATCAGCGGAGATTTCCACCGCATTCAGTTTACCCCCGACCTCTTACCGGCAGACATCACCGGCAGCGATATCTACCGCCCTGAGGACGGCAGTTTTCAGTTTCAGCCCGGTCCTATCTTTCATAACCTAGTGTTAGCCGATGAAATCAACCGGGCTCCGGCCAAAGTGCAGTCGGCCCTTTTGGAAGCGATGGCAGAACGACAGATCAGTGTCGGTCGCAGCACTTACCCCCTACCAAAGCTGTTCCTGGTCATGGCCACCCAGAATCCCATCGAACAGGAAGGCACGTATCCGTTGCCGGAAGCACAGATGGATCGGTTTCTGATGCACGTGAATGTCGACTACCCGGCAGCAGAAGCCGAACGGGAAATTCTCAAACTGGCTCGCAACGAAGCGTTACAGGCGCCAAGTGCAGGTATTGAAGAAGTGTCCGAAGAAACTCTGCTTGATGCCCGTAAAGAGGTGCTGTCAGTTCATATGGCAGAACCGCTGGAGGAATATATTGTTCAGTTGATTCTGGCCACCCGAAACCCCGGGCAATACGGTGAGGACCTGGGCAGTTGGCTGGAATACGGTGCCAGTCCGCGGGCCACCATTTCCCTGGACCGCTGTGCCCGGGCCAGTGCCTGGTTGAATAACCGCGACTATGTCTCTCCCGACGATGTGCGCAATGTCGCCCACGATGTACTGCGTCACCGGTTGATACTCAGCTTTGAGGCAGAAGCCAGCGGCATCACCGCCGACCATGTGATCGATACGCTGATTGCCAACGTACCTTCTGCCTGATCAATGACAGACCCGGACATCCATAACCCGGCTATCGCCGATGTCACCACTTTGGTAGGCATGCGGTTTGGCACACGGGAGCTGAATTTCTTTCCGCGACTGATGGCACGTACCGCCCTGATGGGAGGCCACCAGTCCCGCAGCCGCGGCCGCGGAATGGATTTTGAGGAAGTCCGGCAGTATCAGCCCGGCGATGACATCCGCACCATAGACTGGCGCGTGACGGCGCGTACCCTGACGCCTCACACCAAACTGTATCGGGAGGAACGGGAGCGTCCGGTACTGATCGTCAGCGACCTTCGTTCCGGTATGTTTTTTGGGTCGCGCACACTGAAATCTGTGCTCGCCTGTCAGATCAGCGCCACCCTGGGGTGGGCCGGCCTGAATGTCAACGACCGCGTGGGCGGATTAATTTTTGGCACCCGGCAAGTGACAGAAATCCGCCCCAAGCGCAGCCACCACGCTGTGCTGCAAATGATTCACCGCTTGCGGGATTTCAGTGAAATGCTGCTGCAACCTGAGGTTGATCAATTTAGCTTGTCGGATATTCTCAAGGATTGCCGCCGAGCGGCTCTGCCCGGTTCCACCCTGTTTCTGGTCAGCGACTTCCACGATCTGGACCGGTCCTGTGAACAGCATCTGTTTGAGCTTGCCCGGCATTGCGATATCACCCTGTGCCAGGTTATTGATCCACTGGAAAAAACCCTGCCGCCCCCGGCGCTCTACCAGGTCAGTAACGGCCAACAACGCTTTGTGCTCAACAGTCGCGATGGCAAGTTGCGGCAACAGTTCGAGCGACAATTTACAGAGCGGCAGAACAAGCTGCGGCAATTGGCGACGCAGCTACGTCTCGGATTATTGAGCTTCACCACGACCGAGCCCGTATTACCCGTTTTACAGCGAGCATACAGTCGCAAGAATAAAGGGCGACGCCGATGAACCCGCAGGATCCATTGGCACAGTTGCGTGATATTCACTTGCACGAAGCCGTGGGTTGGTGGCCGCCCGCACCTGGCTGGTGGTTGCTCACCCTGTTGGTACTGCTGGCGTCTTATTACCTGGTGCGATTTCTGGTGCGTAATTACCGCAACAACTGTTATCGCCGCGAGGCCTTTGCCTGCCTGGAAACCATGGCGCAGCAGCCGGAAGAATCACTAACGGACCAGTGTCATGCCCTGTTAATGCTGTTGAGGCGCACGGCGAAAACCGCTTACCCGGGCTTTGGCCTGGAATCGGAACGGGTCCCGGATATGCTGGACAGGATGAATCATGCTTGTCGTAAACCGGTGTTTGACGAGTCCTTGCAACAAACCCTCGGGGATCAGCTTTACCGGGCTGATGCGAACCTACCGCCATCCTGCCTGATACAACTGGCAGAGGGAACGCGACGCTGGATAAAACAGCATCGCAGGGGGGCATCATGCTAACTTTTGAATGGCCCTGGCTACTGGTTCTATTACCGCTACCTATTCTGTACCGGCTGTGGCGGCGACGTGCAGAGACCCTGGCCCCGGCACTGAAAGCGCCGGTCTACTGTGCCCTCGCGGCACAAACCAGTGTTGAACGCCGGAGTGGCTACTGGCAATGGCTGACCCTGACGCTGTTGTTTGTTGCCTGGGCGGGAACCCTGCTGGCCGCCACCCGCCCCACCTGGATCGGCGACCCGGTCACATTGCCCAGCAGCGGGCGGGACCTGTTAATTGCCGTGGATATCTCTGGCAGTATGAAACAAACGGATATGCGGCTTGAAGGCGAAAGCGTAGACCGCCTGACCGTAGTCAAACAGGTTGTAGGGGAATTCGTTGAGCGACGCCAGGGGGATCGCCTGGGCCTGATTCTGTTTGGTACCCGCCCCTACCTGCAAACACCGTTGACCTTTGACCGGCAAACCATGAACACGCTTCTGAACGAGGCTCAGATTGGATTTGCAGGGGAAAGCACCGCCATCGGCGATGCCATCGGGCTGGCAGTCAAACGACTGCAATCCCGCCCGGAAAACCATCGCGTGTTGATACTGCTCACCGACGGTGCCAACTCCGCCGGTGAAGCGCAACCTCTGGAAGCGGCAGAGATCGCCGCCCGTGAGGGCATCACCATTTACACCATCGGCATCGGTGCCGAAGTCGTTGTGGAACGCAGTTTCTTTGGCTCCCGGCGAATCAACCCCTCTCGAGATCTTGATGAAACCACTCTGACCGCCATCGCCGATAAAACCGGGGGCCGCTATTTCCGCGCCCGCAACCCGGATGAATTGCAACAGATCTACGCGCAACTGGACCAGCTCGAACCCGTGGAACAGGAAGCGGAGACCCTGCGCCCCACCAAGGCATTGTTCTACTGGCCACTGGGTGTGGCTCTGCTCTGCAGCCTGTTACTGGCGCCGCTCACAGCACGAGGTGATTCATGATCCCGGTGCTGACAGATTTTCATTTGCTTAGACCCCTGTGGTTGCTGGCCATCCTGCCAGCCCTGCTGGCTGCATGGTGGTTATACAAGCAGGAGAAGAACACCGGCAGCTGGCAACAGGTGATCGCCCCGGAGCTGTTGCCATTCCTGGTAGATGGCACCACCGTTAAACAGCGTCGTTCCCTGGTAACAGGTGCGCTGATCGCCTGGCTGCTGGCGACAGTGGCTATGTCCGGCCCCACCTGGGAACGCACACCCCTGCCCGTGCATAAACAGGAAAATGCACTGGTCGTCCTGTTCGACCTCTCGCCATCAATGTTGGTGCAGGACCTGAAACCCAACCGCCTGAATAGGGCACGGCTGAAACTGATTGAGCTGCTTCAGCAGCGTAAGGAAGGAACCACCGGCCTTATCGCCTACGCGGCGGAAGCATTTGTCGTCAGCCCGTTAACCGACGACGCGGCAACTGTGGCAGCACTGGTACCGGCCCTGGACCCCAACATCATGCCTGGGCACGGCAGCAACATTGAGTCTGCCATTAACCAGGGCATTGAGCTGGCACTGAATGCCGGCCTCAACCAGGCTGACTTTCTGTTGATCACCGATGATGTCTCTGCCAGCGCACGGGATGAACTCTCATCACTGCTGGAGGAAATGGGTGAGTTCCGCCTTTCCGTGCTGGGCATCGGTACCGCTGAAGGTGCACCGATTCCTCTCCAAAACGGCGGATTTGCCAAGGACAATACAGGCGCTATCGTCATCCCCAGACTGGATGCCGCTGCTCTGGGTTCTTTGGCCAGCGGGCTGGGGGGGCGTTATTCCGGTCTCACCGCCGATGACAAGGATATTCGCTACCTCTCCGAAGGCTTTGCTGCAGAACACGGATCGGCCAGCAAACAACTGGAGAGAACCTACGACAGCTGGCACGACCTGGGCTACTGGCTGGTGTTACCACTGTTACCCATACTGCTACTGGCTTTCCGTCGTGGCGTATTCGCATCAATCCTGCTGTTGCCGCTGCTATCCGCCCCACAACCGGCCATGGCATTCGGCTGGGATGACCTGTGGCTGACCCAAGACCAACAGGCGGCGCGGGCATTAGCCGAGGGTGACGCTGAAAGCGCGCAACAAACATTTAAAGACCCCGACTGGAAGGCCGCTGCCGCCTATCGAAACGGTGACTTTGAAAACGCCGAAAAGCTCTATGGGGGAGACACCGCCAATGCGCACTACAATCGCGGCAATGCACTGGCAAAGGCAGGAAAACTTGATGAGGCACTGGAAAGTTATAAGCGGGCACTGTCATTGACACCCGACATGCCAGATGCCGAATTCAACCGCGACCTGGTGGAAAAACTGCTGGAACAGCAAAACAACTCGCCGCAAAACGACCAGCAGCAGAACAACGATAACCAGAACAATGATAGCCAGGAGCAGCAACAGGGATCGGACCAGCAGCAATCCCAGTCCGACCAACAAAATCAGTCCAGCGATCAGAATCAGGACGGCTCATCCAACCAGGACCAATCATCCTCTTCCAAGCAACAGTCTCAGGATAACCCCAGCGATACGGGTAAAAACCCCGACAAGCAACAGCAACCATCTCACGGGGAACAGCCTCAGGATGGAGAGCAACAAAGTGAGCAACAAGGCGAACAGGATAAAGAGCAGCAGGACGCCCAGCCACAACAGGAAGGTAGCGATCAACAGGGTGAACAGGAGGGTAAACAACAACCCGCCCAGGCTCAGGCAGCTACCGAGGGTGAAATGAGCGAGGAGGAAAAACAGGCCATGGAGCAGTGGTTGCGAAAAATCCCTGATGACCCAGGTGGCCTGTTACGCGAGAAATTCCGTTATGAAGCGGAGAAACGCCAGTATGAACAACGCCGCGGCATCAATCGACCCGGTAACTCAGAGCAGAGGTGGTAATAACCATGGCCTTCACGTTTAACCGTCAGCAGATCTGTCAGTGGATCGCCGCCGCCCTGTTACTCTTATCCAGTCTTGCCTGCCAGGCCGACAGCCTGACGGCCACTGCAGATCGCACCCAGCTGAGCCGAGGGGAAACCCTGGAATTACAGGTTCGCTTTGATGGCCAAACCACCAGCGACCCGGATTTTTCCGTGCTGGAAGAGGACTTTGAAATACTTAGTCAGAATCAGCAAAACCAGTTTTCCATTATCAATGGTACGACGGAGTCCTATACCCAGTGGGTGCTACAGCTGCTTCCGAAAAAAACCGGCAGCCTGCTGATCCCCCCCCTTGAGCTCAAGGGGGTACAAAGCAGTCCCATTCGACTTCAGGTCGCACCCCGTTCCAATACCAGTAACGGCAGTGAACCCATTTTCATCGAAACCGAGTTGAGCAAGTCGTCGGTGTTTGTCCAGGAACAGGTGCTACTGACCCTGAGACTCAACACATCGGTACCCCTATCCGGACTCAGTAGCGAAGAACTGATGATCAAAGATGCCGCCATGGTGAAAGTTGCGGAAAACCAGTACCAGAAGCAGAACAACGGCAAGCTGTACCAGGTGGTGGAACTGAAATACGCCCTGTTTCCCGAAGCCAGTGGCAAACTGGTTATCCCCCCGGTGCGTTTCAACGCCGTGATGGCGGACCGGCGTGATCGTTTTTCCGGTTCCTTTTTTGGCTCACGGGGTAAACCCGTGTTTTTGCTGTCTGATGAACAGCATATTGACGTCAAGCCCCGACCCGACAACTACGGTCCCGGAGACTGGCTACCCGCCCAGGGCCTGAGCCTCAGTGAAAGATGGAGTCGCCCGCTCGATGAACTGGTCGCTGGCGAGCCTGTCACCCGCACGATTCACCTCACAGCCCAGGGCCTGATGGACAGTCAGCTACCACCGCTAATTATCGATGCCGGTGATGGCTTCAAGGTTTACCCGGACCAGCCTCAGCTGGAAAATAATGTCGATCCCCAAGGGGTGATTGGATCACGGGTGGAATCGGTTGCTATCGTGCCTTCTCGTGCCGGGCAGATCACCCTGCCCCCGGTGAAAGTCCGCTGGTGGGATACCCGCAGTCAACAGATGAGGGAAACCCTGCTGGAATCACAAACCCTCACCGTCAAGCCAGCTCCGGGAACTGTTGCAACACCGGCAGACCCTGCTCCTTTGACCAGCGATATCGCAGTGACCAGTGACTCTGTTGAGCTTCATGAGAATTCGTCGGACAACCGGCTGTTGTGGATACTCGCTGCGACAAACCTGTTGTTGTCAGTTGCAGTCATTACCCTGCTGATCCTCTGGCGCGGCAGCCGCAAACAGGCTGCAACTGTCGTCAATCATGAGCCCAACCATGAAAAAGAATCAGCCCTGTTTAAAGACCTCTGCCAAAGCGCTAACAGTAAGGACCTCCCCGGTTTCCGCGAAGCGCTGTTAATCTGGGCCGGAAGCTTCTGGCAGCGCCCGGTGCAGAAGCTCAGTCAGGTCTCACAGCTGGCCAATGATGAGCAGGTTTCCCTCCTCCTGGAGGCACTGGACAAGTCTCTCTACAGCACAGCTGCTGATGATGAGGTCGACCTAAACAGGCTCTGCCAGCGGTTAAAGACTCTGCGTAAAACCCGTCCGGAGAAATCACCTAAGGGCACACCATTGGCCCCACTCTATGGTAGCCATACCTGAGAGCCTCCAATAAAACAGGGATAAAATGCCTAAAAATCGGGCATTTCTGACCACATTTGACCCGTATTTGTGCATCTTCTATCCAAGCGGGGATTCCCATACTGAAGATAAAGTTGTGGTCATTTTTTGTACGCCGATTCTTCCCATTCGCCCCTCGCCACTGAAGGGGCCTTCCAGTAGAATGAAATCAGCTGTTCCATCCAGAGCGCTGTTTATGCCCCACAAGCTCATTCCATTCCCCCTCCTCTCTTCTGCCATGAAAGGATTAACACTATGCGCCGAGTCGTCTTCAACCAAAAAGGTGGTGTAGGAAAGTCCAGCATCACCTGTAACCTGGCTGCCATTTGCGCAAACAACGGCAAAAAAACCCTGGTTGTGGATCTGGACCCTCAAGGCAATTCAACTCACTACTTGCTGGGTCAGGATGCCAAGCCTGACCTCACCATTGCCGATTATTTCGCCCAGACAGTGTCGTTCAATCTGTCCCCCAAAAAGCCCGCCGACTTCGTTATTAAGACGCCCTACGAAAACCTGTCTGTAATTGCCTCAGACCCGGAACTTGAGAGCATCGAACAGAAACTCGAGTCCCGTCACAAGATTTATAAATTACGGGACCTGCTGAACAAACTGGATGGCGAGTTCGACCATGTCTTTATTGACACCGCACCTGCCCTGAATTTTTACACCACTTCGGCACTGGTCTGTGCCGACAGTGTATTGATTCCCTTTGACTGCGATGCTTTCTCACGCCACGCCCTGTACAACATTCTCGAAGTCATTGGTGAAATGCGCGAAGACCACAACGACCGGCTTGAAGTGGAAGGCATTATCGCCAACCAGTTCCAGCCAAGGGCCAATCTGCCAAGTAAAATCATTAAGGAACTACTGGCAGAAAAACACCCAGTCTTGCCTGTTTACCTCAGTCAGTCAGTAAAAATGCGCGAGTCTCACCAGGCTTGTAAACCACTGATCTACTTCGCCCCGAGCCACGCCCTCACCAAGCAGTTTGTCGAGCTGCACGAGGTCATTAGTGGTGGTAAAAAAGCGGTAAAAAAAGCCGGAAAGAAAAAGAAAGAGACCGAAACAGCCTGAGCCACTGTTGAACGCAGATATGGCAAAAAAAAGGAGAGCTGGACGCTCTCCTTAATAATGAACCCTTGAGATAGAGGGTTGAATGTCACTCATGCGTCTCAACGCTTTCAGCGTTTCAACGGCGGCCATTATCCTGCCATCGGTTAACAGGGCAGTTGATACCGATCAACTGGGTTACCTTTTTATCTCTCACAGACTCTTCGACGCGATCTCGTAGGTATCCCGGGACAACCCCGGTTCCGCCAGAACTCGCGCCAACTCTTCCCGCATCAGCGCCTGCCGTGTCAGATCATAACGTCGCCACTTGGTGAGAGGTGTCAGCTGGCGGGACGCAATCTGAGGGTTGAGCTTGTCCAGTGCAATAACGTTGTCTGCCAGGAAACGATAACCCTCTCCCGCTTCGTCGTGAAAGTTGATGAGATTACTATTACAGAACACGCCGATCAGGGAGCGCACCTTGTTGGGGTTGTGGAAGTCGAAGGCCGGGTGCTCCATCAACACTTTCACCCGCTCCAGACCACCGGGCAAAACACAGGCGGCCTGGGTTTGAAACCACTGGTTCAAAACCAGCGGCTCGTGTTGCCAGTCATTATAGAATTTATCCAGAGCCTGTTCCGAAAGAGGCCGTGCCTCTTCCCGTGGATCATTGACCAATCCGTTCAGGGCCGAGAGGCGATCCGTCATGTTATCGGCTTCCATAAACTGGGTGTGCATCAACGATAATGAATCGTCTGAGGCGCCATTCAACAGGTAACGCAGAGACAGGTTTTTGAGGCTGCGTTTGGCCACTGCAGCACCGGACATTTCGAAAACTTTTTCGCTGTTAGCGAGGTAGGTTGCGCGCCATGTATCTCTCAGTTCACGGCCAAGTTCGCGACACATAAAGCGCCGCACCTGGTGAATCGCTTCAACATCGATAACCTCCGCCAGTTCCGCCAGCAAATACTCGCTGGGCAACATTAGCACCAGGGCCTGCATGGCTTTGTCAGTATCTGTTTCGGCCAGAACTTTGGCAAAGGCTTCTACCAACCGCTGATCCAGCACTAGCGGGGTTCCTTCGCGATAATCTGTCACCAGCGCCTGCATCAGCTGTATCGACAGCTGTTGACCGGCATTCCAACGATTGAAGCCATCGCTGTCGTGACCCATCAGGAAGCTCAGCTGGTCCAGAGTGTAGGGGTAACTGAGTTTTACCGGTGCAGAAAAACCGCGCAACAGGGAGGGTACAGGGGCCTCGGTGATGCCCTCGAACACCACGGTCTGCTCTGGCTGGGTAATTTCCAGCACCTGGGTGGTGTTGCCCTTTGCATCCAGAGGCAGATCCCCTGACGGTGTAACCAAACCGACCGATACCGGTATATGGTATGGCTGTTTTTCCTGGCATTCAGGCGTGGGCGGACAAGACTGACTGAAATGCAGGCTGAATTGTTGCTGCTGCGGATCATAATCACTGGTCACCGACAAACGCGGCGTGCCCGCCTGGCGATACCAGTTCATAAACTGGGTAAAGTCCCGCTCGCTAACATCGGCCATGGCTGCCACGAAGTCCTCAATCGTCACCGCCTGACCATCGTGGCGTTCAAAATAGATATCCGTACCACGACGGAACAGCTCGGGCCCCAGCAGGGTGTGGATCATGCGCACCACTTCCGAACCCTTTTCATAAATCGTGGCGGTGTAAAAATTGGATATTTCCATGTAGTAGGCCGGTTGGACCGGGTGCGCGGTGGGGCCGCTATCTTCTGCAAACTGCACAGTGCGCAACATGTTCACGTCTTCAACGCGTTTCACCGTTGCTGAACCCATGTCGGCAGAAAACTGTGAGTCGCGAAATACGGTGAAACCCTCTTTCAGGCTCAGTTGAAACCAGTCTCGACAGGTGACACGGTTCCCAGACCAGTTGTGGAAATACTCGTGGGCCACTACCGCTTCAACGCGTTTAAAACCGTCATCGGTGGTAGTGGACGGGTGCGCCAGTACGCAGGAGGTGTTAAAAATATTTAACCCCTTGTTCTCCATGGCACCCATGTTGAAATCGTCCACGGCAACAATCATGTAGAGATCCAGATCGTATTCGCGACCATAAACCTCCTCATCCCAGACCATGGCATTTTTCAGAGAATCCATGGCGTGGCCGCATTTTTCAATATCCTTCTCTTCCACATACAGCTTTAAGGCCACATCACGGCCACTGCAGGTGGTGAAGCTGTCTTCTACCAGCGAAAGATCCCCGGCAACCAGGGCAAACAGGTAGGCCGGTTTCAGGAACGGGTCATGCCAGGTTGCCCAATGACGCCCATCATCAAGAGCACCCCAGTCGTGCAGGTTGCCGTTCGACAGCAACACCGGGCATTCCGATTTACTGGCCACCACGGTGGTGGTGAATTCCGACATCACATCCGGGCGATCGAGGTAGTAGGTGATTTTCCGGAAACCCTGCGCCTCGCACTGGGTGCAATACATGGTGCGCGACTTGAACAGGCCCTCAAGGGATGTGTTTTCCCTGGGGCGGATCAACACTTCAGAAGTCAGCGTAAAATTATCCGGTACCCGGTGAATCAGCAGCTCTTCCCCGTTGACCTCGTACTCGGCCTTCGACAGGGCACGGCCATCCACTGCCAGCTGTTGCAATTCAAGCTGCACACCGTGGAGGGACAGGCTTTTGCCCTGGTAGTTGCTCGCAGGATTGCGACGCATGGTCAGGTTGGCCAGCACCGTGGCATCTTTATCACCAATCTCCACCCGCAGCTCGGTCTTATCGATCAAAAAGCGCGGTACTTCGTAGTCTTTCAGGTAAATATTGCCCGGTTGGGCGTCTCTCATGGCCATCATCAGATTGCTACTTCCACGTGGTAAGCTGTGTATTTGCGGATATTAATCACGCCACTGTCCAGGATCAGGTACTGTCCCTTAATGCCCTGTAGTGTGCCCTCCACCACCGGGTTTTTGTCCATATTCAGACTGGCAACCTTGCTGGGATAATTCAGTACCGGGTAGTCGATATCCACCACGCTGGATTGCTCCAGACGCTGCAAGGACTGTATACCAAATTGCTCTTCCAGCTGACTGAGGGTTGTTTCACAACGGTCAAATAATTCGTCTCGTATAACGGGCAGCTCAACAGCTTCAATCTGGCCCTTCAACATGGTGCGCCAGTTGGTTTTATCGGCCACATACTGTTTCATCGCTGTCTCAACAAGGCCGGATTGTTGCCGGGTTTTCACCCGCATAATCGGCAAAGCCTGAACCGCACCCTGGTCGATCCATCGGGTAGGTAACTGGGATTCGCGGGTAATACCGACTTTCACCCCTGACGAGTTGGCCAGGTAGACAATATGGTCGACCATGCAGTGGCTATCTGCCCATTCAGGCTCACGACAGGTGCCCTCAAAATAGTGGCATTTTTCGGGACTGACGATACAGCTGTCGCACTGTGCCAGTTTGGCAAAACAGGGGTAACAGTAGCCCTGGTTAAAGCTTTTGTTACTGCGACGCCCGCAGTGAATGCAGTGAATCTCGCCGGTAAACGTCATACGGATAGATTCACCCAGCAACCCATTTAAAGGCAGACGTTCTTCATCCAACGGTAACTGGTACGTCACTTGGCCCGCCGGGTCCGGCGGCAGTGCCACCTTCATTTTCTGGAGATGCCCTGAATAATCAGCCACCGGCTACTCCTGCCATTTCAGGGGCTGGGGATCACTACCCTTCTTCTGTTTTGTGGCACAGGGTTCGGCCTTCTGCTTTGGCGCCACGTAGCCCACACGCTCCTCCTCGGACTTATGACGGGCATCGTAGGCAATAATGGCCTGCATGCTGTGCTCCCGCTGCTCCTTTGTCAGGCGCGAGCCATCGGGCCATTTGCCCGTCTCCACAGCACGTTTCAGGTTGTCGTAAATGTCGGGTGTGATCGCATCGATCAATTGTTGAAAATCCATGGACATCCTCGGTGTAACCTCGGTACAGATAGGCGCCAGCCAGTAGTGACAGCGCCAATGGGATAGTGTGAAAAACAGCTGACGATTATAGCAATTACTGCCGCTCTCCGCCGGATTCAACCTTGCCGGACCAGATGCCCAGCACCATGCCGCTCACCAGACCGGCAGCGTGGGCAGCATTGGCAATACTGCCTGACATCAGCAAATCGATGAGTCCGGTCATACCGACAAACAGCCACACCAGCATAAACACCAGCAGGCCGTTTGGCAGCGCCAGTATTGGTCGCGGGGCTACCTTATTGCGCATCCAGACATAACCTAGCAGGCCATAGACGACGCCTGACATGCCACCAAACAGCGAAGGTCCGCTCCAAAGGTATTGGGCAATATTGGAAGCCAACGCCATCAACAGCACCACCATTAATATGTGCATGCTTCCCGCCAAGGGTTCGACCCGACGCCCCAGCTCCCACATCCAGACACTGTTGAAGGCGACGTGAAAAATGCCGAAGTGGAGAAAGATAGGTGTAATCAATCGCCAATACTGCCCCTTAGCCATAGCCATGTCGGCGGTATCAAAACTGATGCTGTCGCCAAATAGCTCAAAATCCTGAAAGGTAAACCAGTGTATCAGGGGGAAGCCCCAATCCACGATGGCTGACCCCACAATGCTCAGCAGTATAAGAACTACCACCACCGGCATTTTCTGCACTTGTTCCTTGAAACCCAACTGCGGCATGCCGGGAGGTGGTGGTGGTGGGTGATGAATGCTGTAATCCTGCAGCATCCTGACGACTTCCCGGACATCCTCTGAGGAAGCCACCCACAATTCCACCATGTCTCCGCGCTCGCGGACGCGAAAGCGAATACCCTGAGCCTCTAGCTGGTGGTAAAACTCAGTGATATCGTACTGGGATGGAATGTCCGCAATCTGGACCCATTCTGGCTGTTGCTCTGTCATTGCGTCAGCGGTTCCGCTCCGAAATACCTAGGCGACTACCCCAGCCCAGTTTGGTGCGACAGGTTTCGTAGAAATCATGCCCAACGGGATGAATCAATTGAATCTGCTGGGCCATCTTGTGAATCCGGATCGTGTCTCCCGGCTCTGACTGAATATCATTCTGGCCGTCACAGGTCACCAAAGGATGAAGTTCGTTGCGAGAACCCACCCGAATCTCAATATCACTGTTGCCACCGACCACGATGGGACGGCTGGACAGCGTGTGCGGATTCATAGGTACCAGCCCAATCGCATCCAGGTTGGGATGCATGATCGGGCCGCCCCCTGACAGGGCGTAAGCTGTAGAACCGGTGGGGGTAGAAACAATCAAGCCGTCGGAACGCTGGCTATAGACAAACTGCTCATCGATATACAGCTCAAACTCCATCATCCGCACAGATTTTCCCGGGTGCAGTACCACGTCGTTGAGAGCGCTGCCAGTACCAATCACCTGTCCAGAACGCCTGATAGACACTTCTAGAAGAAAGCGGCTGGAGATTATGAATTCCCCGGAAAGTACACGCTTGACCTGCTCTTCCATTTCGTGGGGCAGGATGTCGGTGAGAAAACCCAGTCGACCGCGGTTCACTCCCAGCAGGGGCACGTTGTGCTGTACCAGGTTACGGGCGGCACTCAGCATACTGCCGTCGCCTCCCACCATAATCACCAGGTCCAGTGGTACATCCAGCTTGCCGCATTCAAACACCGGCAACTCGGTGTTGCCGACAAACCGCGCGGTATTGATCTCAAGAATCACCGTGTAACCAGCTTCACCGAGATAGCTGATAAGCCGCTTGATGGAATCACCGATTTCCGGTGTCTCAATATTGGAAACCAGCGCAATCCGCTTGAAATCAGTCATGAAGTTATCTGAATAGCCCAAAAAAGTATCGGATCATTATATACCAACAGTTTCTACAACTACGCTCAAAGAAGCTGCTGCCGGTTATCTCAGCATAATCGTGGACAAAAGAGGTCATATCGAACAAGACACTCGCAACCCTGAGTATCATTCTGGGAACCTGGCCTAACCTAACCGTTGAGCAGATCAATACGTTATCCCTTGAGGCAGATCCGATTCGGGCCGCCATCCTGGCAGCCTATGACGCTGATCCCGTCCTAGACCCACTCTTCCATCAGGGTGGCATAGGACTCGTCGTCCGGGATCTGCCGGGGCGGGTGCTTGCAGAAGAACGCGGAAGGAATCTCGATAATGCCTCCCATGTTCCGTTCCAGGGCAACCTTGGCGCAGCGGATGGTATCAATGGCCACGCCGGCGGAGTTGGGGGAATCTTCCACGGACAACCGTAATTCCAGGTTCATCGCCACGTCGCCAAACAATTTGCCCTCCATGCGGATAAAACAGACCTTATTGTCGTTCTGCCAGGGCACGTAATCACTGGGGCCAACATGGATGTTTTCGGCTTCCAGTCGCTGGGGAATAGCCGCCTGCACGGCCTCCGTCTTGGATTCTTTCTTCGAGGCCAGACGCTCCCGATTCAACATGTTGAGAAAATCGGTGTTGCCACCGGTGTTGAGCTGATAGGTGCGCTCCAGCTTCACGCCGCGCTTCTTGAACAGGTTGCCCAGGGTGCGGTGCACGATGGTCGCGCCCAATTGCGCCTTGATATCATCACCGATGATAGGAATATGGCGCGCCTCGAAGCGCTGCGCCCATTCGGGATTGCTGGCAATAAACACTGGGATGTTGTTGACGAATGCGCAACCCGCTTCCAGGGCGCATTCAGCGTAAAACTCAGTGGCTTTCTGGGAGCCAACCGGCAGGTAATTCATAAGGACATCCACCCCGGCCTTTTTCAATTGGTCTACCACGTCGGCCTGGCTGGGTTCCGCTTCCGATGACAACAGGAATGTGCGGTCATCACCGAAATTGGCCATGTGTTCGGAGTAACCGTCAAGCACCTTACCCATGGATACCTTGACGCCACTGGCGGGCAAGTCGCCACAGAACACTGTGGTGCAATTGGGAAGGGCGAAGACCGCTTCGTTGACATCCACTCCCACTTTGCGTTTGTCGATATCAAATGCCGCCACCACCTCAATATCTCCAGGCTGGTAACCGCCAATTTCATAGTTGAGGAGACCAATACATTCCTCTGCACCCCTGTCACGGTAATAATGGATTCCCTGAATCAGGGAACTGGCACAGTTGCCCACGCCAATGACAGCAATTCTGATGTTCTTTCTTTCCACGACGACTCCTTAGCAAGCCCCACAAGGTCCACAAAAACTGGCAACAAAAAAAGGTTACTGACTTTTCAACAAACCGCCCCTGGCCGCAAACACCAGATAGCGGTGCAGGGGGTAATTAATAAGCAGGGCAACAGTCAGAGCGACAAGAACCCGGGCAGGAAAATATGCCAATGCTGTATGGGCCACCATAAGCACCACACCATAGGCATTGACTAGAGCAGAAACCAGGCACACAGACATATAGGTGCCCATCTGCCACAGCAACCTGTCTCCGGCAACACGGAAACTCCAGTAGCGATTAAGCGTAAAGTTCACCATGCCACCGACCATGGGGCCAAGGGCAAC
Organism: Porticoccus litoralis; assembly: GCF_030676955.1. NCBI lineage: Bacteria > Pseudomonadati > Pseudomonadota > Gammaproteobacteria > Cellvibrionales > Porticoccaceae > Porticoccus > Porticoccus litoralis. The sequence continues at coordinate 142,932 of NZ_JAUUUU010000005.1, forward strand.
CGCAATGGCCAACGGCAACCCAAGGAGCTGGTAACAGAACACCATAACTGCGAAATCCACAGCTGTGGCCAGCATCGCAGCGAACTGGGCGCGGTAAAACATCAGCCCACGTTCCCAGCAGAGAGGAACAGTGAACGAAAGCGCATCAGGGCGGACCAGTTTGTCAGAACTGCCAATAGCCATACCACCACCAGCAATGGCGAAAGACCTTCAGATCCCGGATAAAAAGTACTGGCGACCAGTGCCAGCAACAGGTAAACGTACCGCTCAGTGCGCTTCATGGCACCGCGTGGCACGCGCACCGCCATTGCCTCAGCTTTGGCCGTGGTGTAACTGATCATAAACGAACCGTGGATTGCCAGCAGACTGGCGGACAAACTCATCACATCATGTCGAAAATAGAGGGCGCAACCGGCCAACAAAAAGAAATCCACATAGCGATCGATCGTAGAGTCCAATACCACACCGGAAGCATCACTTTTTCCCGACAGGCGCGCCAGCATGCCATCAAGCATATCTGTCATGCCGGCAACAATCGCCACACAGAAGGCATAACCAAAGTGGCCAGAGGCGATACACAGACCGGCCACAAGACCAAAAAACACCGAACTCAGGGTCACCTGGTTGGGTGTGATGGAGAGCCTTGCCAAAAGGCGGGCCACAGGCTCCATCCCCCAAACAGCAAAATTCATTACCGCCTTGCCGAGCAGCACACTGCCCCCCTGGCGATCAACCCGCTCGTAGTGTTTAAAATCACCGTTTAAATATCCCCTGACGACATACACCAGCCCCAGTAACAGGACCAGTCCGAAGAGGATAAAAACGCTAAGAGACTCACTATTCATAGCTACCGCGAAATATTAAACTGCGCTCGTTTTATTGTATTAACACGGCCAAAACTATAACAAGAGCCACATGCTAAAGTATTCGCTCAAGGCGACTGCCCTATTTCCTATCACCATCTACCGCGGCTGTCAGTGGCTGTCCTCCCGCGCCTGGCGGAGACACACTAACGATTATTATAAAAAGGCGACAGCGCTCATCCTATATCTTTTTGGCGGTCTGCCACTAACCGTATTTGTACTTCTGGAACTGGTCATCTTCGCCAATGCACGGCTGATGGCCGACCCACTAGAACCTGTCATTTCCCTGCCGGAGTTGGCCACGGGGCACTTCGACCGAATCAAACTGCCGGGATACATGCCAAATCCCGCACCACAAGATGTTCAGCTGGCTGACATATCTCGGGAACACCGTTATCAGCAGCTATTGGAAACCTTCAGCCCCACTATCATCCAGAAAATCGGCCACCAACCACTGTGGGACGTTCCCACCGATATCTTCTTCGATAGCGACACCGACCCACGCAATAACGTAGACAACGCCCTGGCCCGGGGAACACTGCCCAGCGTGGTTTACGGGGAAGTCATCGCCGAGACTGACGACTCCTACTACCTGGCCTACATGCTGTACCACATCAAGGATTACGACTCTCCACTGCGTGAGGCCCTCTCCAACATGACCTATCACGATAGCGATAACGAGGGTCTGCAACTGCGGGTCGACAAGGCTTCCATGAAGGTGGCCCTGGTGGAAACCTGGTTCCACAACCGCTTTTTTCTATGTAACAGTCATGGTGAATCCAGCGGCACGGAGCCGATCCAGTCCCGTGCGCTGTTCGAGGACGACAACCATGTCATCATCTACACTCAGGCAATGGGGCACGGCATTCGCTGCGCCGAAGAACGCGATTTCCTCAAGCTGGCTACGCATACCAAAATCCTGCGCCACAACAGCAGGCATACGCATCGTGAACAGCTACGTGTGGATGGTATAAGTCAATTCTCCATCAGTTACCGACTCGCCTCCCTAAAGCCCTGGTACGAAATGGCGCGTAACTTTCGGCCCTCAGGCAAAGGCAAGCAAAGCCTGTTTGAAGACTCCCTAGTTATAGGTACTGACAGTCTGGGACGACAAGTGCAGGTTGGTAAGTATATTGCCGGCAGGGATTTTGATCGTCGCGGCTGGTCCCGGCCCAAACCGCCATGGTCCTGGGACGACCGCTGGGATGATATTCCGGTGGGAACCTGGCACCTCGACCCGGCCCGGGCATTCAGCAGCCATACCGGAGAGAAGCTATCCGATAATTACCTCTACAATGCCCCTGCCAGCATGATGCTCGACCAGCGGAGGGACACGTCCAAATACGGCGTTACCCCATCAAATATAAACAGCGGTCGCCATAGCAACCTTGCTCATCAATCAGCGCCACAGAAGTCTCACGCGAATCGCGAAACATCGAAAATCAATCTCCAGGTAAAAAAATACATCAACCGCCTGATTAACTCCCTTGGTTGACGTTACTGACCGGTGGCAGCAGGCAGACCGTCTATACTCTCATTCATGACGACCCAACCCAATCTGTTGCGCAACCTCTCCCTGGTCGAGATCAGTTTTTACGGCATTGGCACTATTCTCGGTGCAGGCATATACGTTCTGCTCGGCGCCGTCATCGCAAAAAGCGGGGCCATGACACCCTGGGCCTTCATGCTCGCAGCCGTTGTGGTCTGTTTCAGCGCCTATTCCTATGCTCAGATGGCACGACGCTTCCCCCGCAGTGCCGGAGAGGCGGTCTACATTCAGGAAGGATTGCGGTGCAAACAGCTGGCTACCCTGGCGGGATTCGCTATCTCTCTGGGAGGCATTGTCTCCGCCGCGACCATGGCCCGGGGTTTTAACAGTTATTTCAGTGTCCTTATCAACACCCCCGAGGGATTAACCATCAGCCTGTTGGTAGCGACTCTGGTCGGCATTGCCGCCTGGGGAGTTAAGCAATCGGTGACTCTGGCGATACTGACCACACTGCTGGAAATCGCCGGTTTGTTTCTGGTGATCATTGTCAGTAGCGATGAACTCAGCCGGGGCGGGATAGACTGGACCGTGATGGTGCCACCCCTGACATTGCCTGCTTTCTCCGCCATTGCCAGTGGTGCCTTTCTGGCTTTCTTTGCCTTTATCGGCTTTGAAGACATGGTCAACATGGCCGAGGAGGTCAAACACCCCGAACGCAACCTGCCCTGGGGTATCGCCATTGCAGTTGCAACCACCACCCTGCTTTATGCCGCTATCGCCATTATTGCCCTGTCCACCATACCGATGAGAGAGATCGCCGGATCAGAGGCACCCCTGGCGTTGTTAATTGAGCACAACAGCACTCTACCTGTCAGTTCTATGGCTTTAATCAGCCTGGTCGCCATCATCAATGGTGCGCTGATACAAATTGTCATGGTCTCCCGGGTACTCTATGGGATGGCGCGGCGAAACCTCGCCCCGGCTTTTCTCGGCACAGTTCATCCCAGAACCAGAACACCTATACCGGCAACCCTGTTTGCCGGCTTACTGGTGTTGAGCTTCGCCCTGTGGTTGCCGGTAACCACCCTCGCCGCCACCACCAGCGCCCTGATCCTGTTGGTATTTACACTGGTGAATCTGGCGTTATTGTTTTTAAACTACAGGGAAGGAAAACGGCGACCACTGCAGCTGGCCATACCATTCATGGGCACCCTGCTGTGCAGTGGTTTCCTGTTCGTCCAGTTATGGAGCCAATGATGCCATTACCCACAGACATGCAGTGTATTGAAATCAGCTCACCAGGGCCCGCCGATGTCCTGCACCCGGTGAGACGGCCACTGCCTGTTCCCGGTGATGATGAGGTGTTGATTCGGGTCATCGCCGCCGGCATCAACCGGCCCGATATCCTACAGCGACAGGGCCTTTACCCGCCGCCACCCGGCGCCCCGGATCTTCCCGGCCTGGAAGTCTCCGGCGAAATTGTTTCCGTTGGCAATCATGAAAGTCGTTGGCAGGTTGGACAACAGGTCTGCGCGCTGCTGAGCGGCGGCGGTTATGCTGAATATGCCGTTGCCCATGAAGAGCAGTGTCTTCCTATTTCCGCTCCATTCACAGCCATACAGGCAGCGGCCATACCGGAAACGTTTTTCACCGTCTGGAGCAACCTGTTCCTCCACAACACCCTCAAGGCCAGGGAGAGCCTGCTCGTGCACGGTGGCAGTAGCGGCATTGGCACCACCGCCATACAGCTAGCCAATGCGATGAACCATCGTGTGTTCGTTACGGCCGGAAGCCAGGAAAAGTGTCAGCATTGTCTGGAACTGGGTGCAGAAAGGGCTATCAATTACCGAGATGAAGACTTTGTATCAGAGGTCAAGGCGTTGACCGATGGCACGGGTGTCGACGTCATCCTCGACATGGTGGGTGGCGACTATGTACAGAGAAATATCCGTGCTGCCGCCTTTCGCGGTCGTATCATTTCCCTGGCATTTCTAAAGGGTTCAAAAGTCGAAGTGGATTTGATGCCCATGATGTTAAAACAGCTGGTGCTCACAGGTTCTACACTGCGTTCACGCCCGGTATCCGAGAAAGCGGAAATTGCCCGCTCCCTGCTGGATAAGGTGTGGCCTTTACTGGACAATGGCGTCATAGCACCGGTGATTCATCGCACCTTTCCACTACACAGGGCCAATGAGGCCCACCGCCTGGTGGAGAGCAGCGAACACATCGGCAAAATCGTACTCACTGCAAACTGACACCTGGAGCCCCATGAGCAAGGACACCCGACTGGTTTACTCCACGGAAACCGGCAGGATCAATACGACTGAACCAGAACCTGCCCGAGACAAGGGCGACGGTATCGTTCGCATTCGACGGGAAACCAGTGGCAGAAAAGGCAAGGGAGTGACCACCATCAGCGGCCTCGATATGAACAATGATTCGCTGAAACAACTGGCAAAACAACTCAAGCAATTATGCGGCACCGGTGGCTCGGTAAAGGATGGCATCATTGAAATCCAGGGGGACCACCGGGAGAAAATCCGCGAGGCACTCACACAGCAGGGCCACACCGTTAAGCTCGCCGGAGGTTGAACATGACAACCACCGCCCCTTTCGGCTGCTGGGCTTCACCGATCGTACCGGAACTACTGACAAACGGCTTGCCCGGTTACGCGTTTCCACAGTTTGATAACGGCAACCTCTACTGGCTGGAAACTCGTCCCTGGGAAAATGGCCGTTCGGTGGTGGTCCGCCGCCGGGCAGACGGGGCCATCGAGGACGCCTTTCCCGCCCCACTGAGCTGTCGCAGCAAGGTTCACGAGTACGGTGGATCTCCCTACATCGTCAGCGGCAATGTGATGTATTTTTGTCTCTACGATGATCAACGGGTCTACGCCCTGACACTCGATGACCCTGAAGCCCTGCCGCAACCCATCACCCCGGATGCCAAATACTGTTTTGCCGATTTCTGTGTCGATCAGACTCGGCAGCGCCTGATCTGCGTAATGGAAGACCACAGTCAGTCCGGTGAACCACAAAACCTGGTTGCCGCTATCCCTCTGAGCGGGGATATGGCCCTGCAACGGCTGTGTGAAGGCGAGGATTTTTACGCCTACCCCAAGCTCGATAACAACGGCCAACAACTCTGCTGGATAAGCTGGAACCATCCCGATATGCCTTGGGACAATACCCGCCTGTGGCTATCCACCCTGGACAATGACGGCCTTCCGGGAACACCTGAATTGATCGCAGGCCAGGGCGATGAGTCAGTCACCCAGCCACGCTGGTCCCCGGATAACCACCTGCATTTTGTCTCTGACCGGAACAACTGGTGGAACCTCTATCGCCTTGGGGACACACACCAGATTGAAGCATTGCTTCCCATGTCGGCGGAGTTTGCCACCCCGCTGTGGACACTGGGTATGTCCAACTACGACTTTTTAGGTGATGGCGCCATCCTTTGCAGCTATACCGCAGACGGCAGCTGGTTCCTGGCAACACTGTCACCGGATAGCCAAACCCTGAAACCCGTGGAAACCCTGTACACCCAGATTTCCGATATTTATTGCCAAGGTGAGTGTGGCTGGCTGGTGGGCGCGGCACCACAACTTTCTGCAGAGCTGGCGCAATGGACAACAGATGATCGCAATCTGACAACCGTGGCTCGGGGGGAACCCCTGGGTATCGATGACGGGTTTCTTTCCCGCCCCCAGCCCATCAGTTTCCCGTCGGGGGACAATGCCGTTGCCCACGGGTTTTACTACCCACCGTCCAACCCCGATTACACTGCACCTGAAAACAGCAAACCACCCCTGATCGTCGTCTGTCACGGCGGACCCACTGGCGCTACGGGCACCAGCCTGAACCTTAAACTGCAATATTGGACCAGTCGGGGCTTCGCTGTTCTGGACGTCAATTACCGCGGTAGCACCGGCTACGGTCGCGACTACCGGCATGCGTTGGATGGCCAGTGGGGAATCGTCGATGTGGAAGATGTAGTGGCAGGCACCCGCTATCTGATAGATCAACAGCTGGTGGACCGGAAGAAAGTGGCCATTCGCGGCAGCAGCGCCGGCGGTTACACGGTACTGGCAGCACTGTGCTTTGAAGATATCTTCCGCGCCGGCGCCTGCCTATATGGCATTGGTGACCTGGAAACCCTCGCCCGTGACACCCACAAGTTTGAATCCCACTATCTGGAAAGGCTGGTCGGCCCCTACCCGGAACAGCAGGAAACCTATAGGGCGCGCTCGCCTATTCACCATGTTGATCGCTTTGATTGCCCGGTGATTTTCTTTCAAGGGCTGGATGACCGAGTTGTTCCCCCGGAACAAGCACTGACCATGGTCAAGGCCCTGCGTCAGAAACAGATGGCCGTCGCCTATCTGCCGTTTGAAGGAGAAAGCCACGGCTTCCGCAAGGCCGAAACCATCAAAACGGCTCTCGAAGCGGAACTGTATTTTTACGGCCGCGTGTTTCGCTTCAAACCCGCCGACCAGTTGCCAATCACCCCTATTTTCAATATTGGCCTGTAATCCGGTGGGAAGGTATCGTCCACCAGCCCCCAGAAGCGCTCCCTACATTACTCCGGAGGGTGCCAAATCCCTTCGAGAAGAGCTGCAGCAGCTGTGGAAAGTGGAGCGCCCTGCCGTGACAGCCGCCGTGCATGAGGCTGCAAAAAATGGCGACCGCTCGGAGAATGGCGATTACATCTACGGCAAGCGACGCTTGCGGGAAATTGACCGCAGAGTCCGCTATCTCAGCAAACGTCTGGATGAAGTTACCATTGTGGATAGATTGCCTGCGGATAAAGACAAGGTGTTTTTTGGTGCCTGGGTGACACTGGAAGACGACAATGGCGAGGAATTACGTTACCGCATTGTCGGCGCCGATGAAATTAATCCCGCAGAGAAGAAAATCAGCATCGATTCGCCCTTGGCGAAACAGCTGCTGGGCAAGCGTCTGGATGACCAGGTTCTACTGACCATCGAAGGTAAGCAGACGAGCTACATTATCGTGGAGGTGATCTACGAACTCCCTTAAGGATCGACGGTGTTCCCCTCACCTTCATCGGCTATCGGAGGTGTAACCAGAGAATCCAGCGGCAACTTCAAAATATCAATATCGAAATCCCCATGACGCAAGACCCGCTGAATCAGATAGTCACTGACCTCTCCAGCTTTATCCAAGGCAGACAAGTCGATCACTTGGCCCCTTGTAAGCGCCTGTTTGTCAGTGTCAAGGATCAGGCTTATAACCGGGAGCTGCCTCTGTTTCGGGGAGCTGGTCAGCACCACCGCGACACAACCATTTTTCAGTTCAACCAGCGTGCCCGGTGGATAGGGTCCGATGGCGTGGATAAATTCCAGGGCGAAATCTTCATCGAACTGTTTCCCCCGATTGCGATACACCTGTTGCAGCGCCTGCAGGGGTGTTTTTTCTTCCGCGTACACCCTAGGGCTAGTCATGGCATCGTAAGCATCAATGATGCTGATAATCCGTGAAAATTGCGGCAGGGTTTTGGCGTTAAGGCCCCGGGGATAACCCTTGCTATCAAGGCGCTCATGGTGGTTGATGACCGCATCGGAGGCAAAGCGGGAACCGTCTTCACTGTTCATCAGCAGTTTGCGCCCCAAGGAAGGATGGGTATTCATCAGTTCCTGCTCTTCCGGCGTCAGTGGCTCCACTTTCGACAACAGCTCAAGTGGCAGGCGCATCATGCCCATATCTGCAAATAGACCGTGCAAACCCAGCCTGAGGATATCCTTGGTGTTTAGGCGCAACAGGCGACCAAAGTTCACTGCCAGAATAGAGACGTGCAAACAATGATTGAGCAGGTACGCTTCCTTGTCCTTGGCATTGGTCAACCAGAGCATCGGATCGGGGTGACGCAACACACTGCGAATCATACTGCCCACCACCTTTTTGGCCAGCACCATGTCAACCTGGTTTTCACTACGTGCCTGGGCAAGCAATTGTGCAACGCTATTACGAGCTGCCAAGTAAACTCGGCGAGCCTGGGGCAACTCTTCGTAGAAGGTTGAAGTCAGGACATGTAGCGGTCGCTCGTTAATCGTTACGGCAAGAGAGGGCTTTTGATTCTGGGCCTGGCTAAAAATGCCGGTCTGGTTTTGTTTTGTCGTAAAGGCGTTGGCGTTAAGGTTTGTTTTGGCGAATGGATCTTTTTTCCCTGCCCATAAGCGCCCCTCTTTTTCCACGTACACATGGTTGCACAATTCACGGATTTTTTTGATTTCAGACAGGCTGCTGATGGTGAAACCCTGGGTCAGAAACGGCGTCCCCAACCAGGGACGATCCAGCTCCGCCACAAACATACCGAGCTTCACCTCGGAGGCGGGTATGCGAATATAGGCAGATTTGTCGAGAAATTTATTATCCATAACATTGCACTTCCAATCAGTGGCTTTCCTGGCAGATCGATCTGTGGCCTATTGGCTTTCCCCGGGCTGAGCTGTGCTATCAGAAACATTAAACGCCGACACGGCCATCCTCACCGGACAGTTTTCCAGCAATACACCATTTTCACCGTCCTTGAGGACTTTTCGTATCAGCCACTCTCTTGTGAGCGTACCCCGCTGAACATCCTGCAGGTCGATAAATTCCTCACCAATAGGCTGTTTATCCTGATCCAGCACCAGTTTAACCAATGGCAAGTGTCGCTTTTTCTCCATGGAAGACAGAACGATAGCCACATAACCATTGATCAATTCAACAATGGTACCCGGGGGGTATGGCCCCATCAGCTGGATAAACTCCAGTGAATAATCTTCGTCAAAGTGCGTACCACGGTGCCGATAAATTTCTTTCAAGGCATCCAGCGTAGAACTTGCCTGATCATAACAGCGGTCGCTGGTCATGGCGTCAAAGGCATCCACGATGGCAATAATTCGGGAATAACTGGACAGTTCATAGGCAAACAGTCCTCTGGGGTAACCCTTGCCATCAACACGCTCATGGTGGTTGATGGCCACGTCGATGGCACTGCTGAGAGAGCCTTAGGATTTCATCAGCAGTTTGCGCCCCTCTTCCGTGTGGGTTTTGATAATTTCAAACTCTTCGTCGGTCAGTTTGTCAGGCTTGTTGAGGATCTCAGGCGGCACTCGCATCTTGCCGATATCATGCAACATGCCACCAACACCCAGTTTCACCAGGTCTTCTTTGGGTAGCCGTAAGTGGCGACCAAAAGCTACCGCGAGAATGCAGACATTCAGGCAGTGCTCCATGGTGTAGTGATCCACGTGTTTGATTTTGGCCATCCACAACAGTGCATGGGGGTTTCGTAAGATACTGTCGACGCAGTCGGTGACCACCTCCTTGGCGGCTTCGGTATCTACGGCATTACCCATTCGGGCCTGCTCAAGCAACTGCCCCACCGTTTTATTTGCACTTTCATAGGCCTGTCGGGCTACCGGATGTTCCGCTTCAACGGACTCTGAAACAGGGTGCGGGGAAGAGGTCATCATCACTTCGAGCGGTGATTTTTTTGTGATGGAGCTTTTGGCCCGCTTTTGCATGCCACTTTCACCGGAACCATCGGCATGGCGTTTGGGCAAACCAAAGTTGGCTCTGAACGGATCTTTTTTGTCCCCCCAGGTGCGGCCCTGTTTTTCCACATAAACGTAGTCACAGTACTCCTGCAACTTGCGGATTTCAGACATATGTCTGACCACAAAGCCCTGCAACAGGAAGGGAGTTTCCAGCCAAGGGCGATCCAGCTCAGCGACAAACATGCCGAGCTTGATACCGGAAACAGGCACCCGTATCAGATTAGATCGGTCAATAAATGGATTGCTCATTCAGACTTCCTTGGCAACAGCGATGAAGTATAGCGCCTTCATAGGCCTATTTTTATTACTTTTTCCTCAAAATACTCAGCTGATGCGACGAGCAACTTCCATTCGGAGGAACGGTACCAGTTCTTTCTCAAACCAGGGATTCTGGGCCAGCCAGCGACGATTCCGCGGTGATGGATGAACCAGGGGCAAAAATCGGGGCAAGTAATCCCGCCAGCGCTTTACACGCTCAGTGAGGTTGCGGTGATGGTCGGCGAGGTAGTAGGACTGGGCATATTGACCGATCAAGAGCGTTAAACCGAGGTTGGGCAGGGACTCAAGAATGGCTTCGTGCCAGAGGGGTGCACACTCAGGTCTGGGCGGCAGATCACCGCTGCGCCCTTTCCCCGGGTAACAAAATCCCATCGGCATAATGGCGATACGTGAGGTGTCGTAGAATTGTTCGGAAGTTAAACCCATCCAGTTTCGCAGCCGTTCTCCACTGGGGTCGTCCCAGGGGATACCACTGGCATGCACCCTTGTGCCCGGCGCCTGTCCGATAATCAGCACAGAGGCTGTGGAGGCTGCCCTCACCACCGGCCTCGGTCCGAGAGGCAGATCCTCACAGCGCTCGCAGGAGCGCACCTCTTCAAGGAGATTTTGCAGAGGAATATCAGACGTTGCCATCGTCCTGGCTGGCCCAGTAGGTATCGAGAAGAAAGCTGCCCAGAGTGCCGAGCACTAACCACAGTGGCCAACTGCGCTCCGGAACTGTCAGCAATACCCAGGCAACACCCAGCATGACGAACAGCGACACCAGCGGCATTTTGACTTTCATGTTCATGGAAAAACCACGGTCGAATGGCAAGACTCGGTTCACCAGCGGAGCGGCTGCAGAAAGCAGAATTCCCAGCCACGGCAAAGCAAACTCACGCAACAGCGCCACTAATGCGATGGCAGTGGAAGCCAACATCCAGGCAAGAAACAAATACGAACAGACGCGCTTTAACACGGAGCTCATGCGCCGGGCTGACCAGGCGACAGGGCATCCAGCCCCTTACTGATACCTCGCCGCAGATACTCCGGCAACACCAGCATCGCCGGGGTTACCAGCAGGGTCAGGATGGTCGAAAACATCAGACCATTGACGATGGCCGCCGCCAGTTGTTGCCACCATGAGGCCAACTCGCCCCCAACTTCAATCTGGCGGTGAACAAAATCCAGGCTGACATTACACGCCAATGGCAATAATCCAACAGCGGTGGTCACAGTGGTCAACAGCACCGGGCGCAACCGGGTCATGGCCGCCATTCTCGCTGCATCCAACGCCGACATATGAATAGATTCACGGCGCAGGTGGTTATAGGTATCAATCAGGACAATATTGTTGTTCACCACAATTCCGGCCAGAGCGACAATGCCAATACCGGACATCAGGACACTCAGGGGCTGTTGCATCACCAGCAGACCCAGCATCACTCCCGCCGTAGACATCACCACGGATGACAGGATCAGGAACGCCTGATAGAAACTGTTAAATTGCATCACCATCAATATCAACATCAGGAACAGCGCCATCAGGAATGCGACGCCGAGAAACGCGATGGAATCCTCCTGCTCCTCGTTGGCACCACGAAAATCGATCTTTACTGATACTGGAATTTCTGCACTTTTCAACCACTCCCGTATTTCCCTGACTTTGTCGTCCGGCAATACGCCATCTTCGGTATTGGCACGCACCATCAGTACTTCCTCGCGATCAATGCGCTGAATACTGTCGACCCTCGGCCTGGCGATTCGGGTGACGAAAGGACTCACCGGTACGGCGCCGTTAGGAGTAGTTACACGCAGCTCATCCAGGGCAAACAACCCACGCTCCGACGCCGGGTAACGCACCCGAATCTCCACTTCGTCTTCCGCATCATCCGGACGAAATTCACCGATCTTGATGCCGTTGGTAACCAACTGCACCATATTGCCGACCTGCAGGGTATCAACACCGAGCATTGCCGCTTCGGCCCTGTCGACCACCAGTTCCCACTCGATACCTGGCAGCGGCAGGGTGTCATCCACATCCAGCAAGCCGCTGACCCCATGCTCCAGGTAATAGCGAATCCGTTGTGCGGTCTCGCGCATCGCCTGACGGTCATTGGAAGACAGCTGTAACTGGATATCCTTGCCCACCGGCGGTCCGCCCTGTACCGGCTCAGCCGACACGATGATGCCCGCCATGTCCGTGGTGGCTTTGCGTATTTCTGCAAACACCTGATGACTGCTTACATCCCGGTCACTGGCCCGATCCAGCTCCACCAGAATATTACTGATCTGATCCTTGGCCCGTTCCAGGTTAGAGCCGATACCATTGCCCTGGCTGGCGGCATAGACCGCTTTCACATGGGGGATAGCCATCACCCGCTGTTCTACTTCGGTGGACAGGCGGGACATTTCCGCCACCGGCAGGTTGCCCTGGGCCCGCACGGACACAATGCCGTAACGGTCTTCGGTATCCACAAAAAATGACACACCTCGACCAAAGGCACCGTAGAGCACAAAAATCAGCAACAGTAGCGAGAGTAAGGCACTCACCGTCAATACCGGGCTTGCAAGCGCCTTGCTGATAAAGCGGCCATAGGCCCGCCCCAGAATACCCAGGTTGGCATCTTTTTCCGGTTCACGGCTGCTGTCAGCCTTACCACTGGGCTTCAGTCCACGTGCAAATAACACCCCCAGCACAGGCACAAAAAACAGGGCATACAGGAGTGACCAGCTGAGAACAGCAAATACGGTGATGGGCAGGTAAGCCATGAACTCCCCGACTACTCCCGGCCACATCATCAGGGGTAAAAACACCGCCAGCGTGGTCGCGGTAGATGCCACCACGGGCAGAAACATGCGGCGCACTGCCGCCACATAGGCCTCCCTGGCGGTATATCCGGCCAGTGACTGCTGATCCGCATATTCCACCACCACGATGGCGCCATCGATCAACATCCCCAGTGCCAGCAGCAGCCCGAAAATCACCATAAAGTTAAAACTGTAGCCCAGCAGATAAACAATGATGGTGGCACCCAGCAGAGAGAACGGGATACCCATCCCCACCAACAGTGCCGAGCGCAGACCCAGTGCGGCCAGTACCACCACCATCACCAGCGCGATTGCCGTGAGAATATTACCCTGCAGCTCATTCACCATCTGCAAGGCAAAGTCCGAGGCATCAAAAATATAATCGATCTGCACACCCTGAGGCATCCGGGGAGAGGCGGCATCAACCACCTGCTTGACTGCATCCACGGCCAGAATGGCGTTGGCCTTATTGCGCTTGAAGACTTCAATCGCCATGGCCCTTCGGCCGTTGATATGGCTGAAACCGGAACGATCTTTAAAGGTACGGCGTATATCCGTCACATCGGACAGAGTCACCACACCATCCGCATTAAATTTCACCGGCAGGTTGATCACATCTTCCCGGTCTTCAATCAGGCCCGGCACCTTGACGCCAAAGCGCCCACGCGCGGTGTCGTACTCCCCGCTGGGAATCAGCAGATTATTGGCAGATACGCTCTTCAGGAGCTCCTCTGCGGTGAGGTTGTAGTGCTCCAGACGGGAGGAGTCGAGCAGCACTTCCACCACCTCTTCGCGATCACCGGAAAGATTGGCCTCGAGAATTTCCGGCAGCGCCTCAACATCCTGACGCAACTGCCTGACAATATGAAACAGCTCCCGCTCGGTGAGCTGATCGCCGGAAAACGTAATCACTACCGTAGGTTCAGGAGAGGCCGACATCTCCTTGACCAGGGGCTCATCGGTATCATCGGGGAATTCTGCCTTGGCACGGCTGACCGCCTCGCGGACATCGGCCAGAGCCGCATCCACGTCAATCTCCGGCTCAAATTCGACGATAGCAAAGGCCGATCCCTCCCTGGCCTGTGCAGTCAATTCTTCTACCCCATCAAGGGATTTCAACTCCGTTTCCAGAGGTTTCACCAGCAGGCGATTGGCATCTTCCGGGGAAATGCCCTGATGGGTCACCATCACCATCACATAAGGCACACTGACATTAGGGTTGAGATCAACACTAATCCAGGAGCGGGCAAACACGCCAGCAATCAGCACAAACAGAAGTAGCGAGACGGTCGCCCGGGAGTGACTGATAGCGCGTTCGAGAAAATTCATAGGGGGCGCTGGTCCGCTATGGTCCAGGTATCTTCCTCAGCCATCACCTGTTCACCACTGGAGACATATTCCTGGCCCACGGTAATTAGCCTCACTTTTTCCGGCAGGCCGGTAATCCAGACCCCTTCACCGTCATCGCCCACCAGATTCAGCTCGACAAACTGTACCCGATCCTGGTCATCGACAATCTTCACGCCGGCTTCACCGGCATCACCCAAAGCCAGCAACGCTGCGGGGATACGATGGGCCATCACCTGGTCTGCAGACACCTGGATATGGCTGGCCACACCCGCGCGCAGTCGAAAATCCGGGTTAGGCAACAAAATTTCCATTTCGTAGGTGCGGGTTTGAGGATCTGCGAGATGGCTAAGGTAGACCACCTCACCGGTCACTTGCTCGCCAGTAGCCAGTTTGACACTCGCCTCACTGCCGGCGGAGATCTGCACCACTTCACGCTCCGATAACCTGGCAACGACCTTTAACGGATTGATCTCCACCAGTTCCGCACAAATATTGGTGCGGTCCATGTAATCACCCACCTCAACCGGGCGGTCATCCACAAAACCGGAAAATGGCGCGACAATTCGGGTGTTGGCAAGATTAACCCGGGTTTGTGCCAGAGTGGCTTTGGCACTCTCCAGACGCGCCTTGGCCTGGGCAATAGCCGATTCAGACTGATACCCCTTCTGCTTGAGCTTTAAGGCCCCCTGGTAATCGATTTCCGCCTGAGCCACGGTTGCTTCCGCTTCGACCACCCGCTGTGGTCGGTCTTCCTCAGCGAGTTCGCAAACCACATCTCCCTCGGCAACTGCCTGGCCTTTGGCCACCGGCACCGCGACTACACGGCCACTGATTTCGGCTTTAAGGATGACTTCACGGTTGGGAGACGTTCTTCCCCGAGCCAGAACCTGTCGGGAGTATTCCTGAGCTTCGCTCCAAACCACCCTCACTTTAGCCAGGTCAGACGTTTCGGTTTGAGGTTGTTGGGAGGCTTCCTCCTCACCATTGGTGAGCGCACCACTGAGAAACCAGCTAATGACGAGCACCAGGGTCACCAGCGCGATTTTTACATTGGCATTCAAATCAGTTCTCCGCCAAACAGTGGCTGACAGTACGCGGGTTTCCCCACATCACTGCAGCTATGGTAATCAAGCTCTCACAGGATTGGAAAGAAAGTCATCTCACGCCTGCCCAATGTCTAACGAAATCACTCATAACGACCACAACAAACAGCCATCAACCCCATTAACCAGTTCATATGAAGAGCCCCAGCATAGGGTTTCCATGATATTTATCATGGCAGCGGCCATTGTCCGCAAGTGGGCATTATCGATCGCCTACTGGCAACAGACGGTGGAAGAAAAAAGTCTCTGCAACTCTTCAAGTGCTTCTCTCCGCCAAAGCATATTGACAACAATGTGTTGGACTCGAAAAAAACATCCCTCAGACATGCAGACTAGTTAGTCTAACTTTTAATGACAGGATACAAAGCATCTCTGTCACATTGTTATTTTTTAGAACTGGTATAGATGCAATGCCCCGATTTGATGGATTCCTAATTTTCAGCCACTCTCATCACTCCTCTCTCTGGCAAAAAGTTTATGGAGGTCGCGTTGATATTGACCGGATGTCTATAAAAAAATACGAGAAAGGGTTTTACGAAGATCATCAAGCCTAAATGGTTTGGTCAGATAAGCATCCATACCAGCTGCTATCCCTTTGCTGATATCTTCGTCCATTGCATAGGCTGATATGCCGACAATTTTGATATGACTATTGCTCTTTTCTAATTGATCTCGAATATAACGGGTTAACTCTATACCACTCATTCCCGGCATTCGAACATCAGTAAGAACCAGATCAATATTTGTTAACTGCTTAAGCCTTTCTATAGCATCCTTCGCACTGTCAGCCATGATGAACTTATAGCCAAGATGTTCCAGCTGAGCCGCCAGGACCATTTGATTTGTCTTGTCATCCTCTACAACCAACACAAATTTAGCGTCATCAGCCACATCAACACCCCCTACTTGAACCTCTGACTCGACATCATAATCGAGCTTATCTCTGTATTTTGGTTCCTGATCAGTGATAGGCAGCTCGACAGCAAATACTATTTCATGCTCTGAATCAGAGCGGACAGATAGTGCCCCCCCCATTAGCTCTACCAATCGTTTTGAGATAGCAAGGCCGATGCCTGCCCCGTCTACAAGGCTTTTATGAATATCAAGTCGCTCAAATGGGCTGAAAATACGGGCCTTCTCTTCTTCCGACAGTTCTCTGCCTGTATTACAAACCAGAATCGCCCCTCGATCACCAGACAATCCTTGGTAATAGACATTTATTTCAGAGCCTTCAGGGCTATATTTGCAGGCATTAGAAATCAGATTGAATAGCACCTGTGATAGACGTGTATTATCTGCAACAACGATTGCAGGGTTCTCTCTGACAGTGAATTTTATTTTCTTTCCTTTTTCTTCTGCTATTTTCTGGACAACACCTGAAACGTCCTTAAAGGTTTTGCTAATCGAGAGAGGCTCTAGAAACAAATCTATAGCCCCAGCCTCCAGCCTTGGCAAATCCAACATATCATTTACTAGCGATAACAGGTGCTGCCCTGAAGTGCTTATTGTTTTTACCTTTTTAATAAGCTCCTGGGGCGCTTTCTGTTCAGAAATAACAAAATCAGAAATACCTATGATGGCGTAAAGCGGGGTCCTCAGTTCATGACTCATATGCGATAGAAAATTCGACTTGGCCCTGTTTGCCTCGTTCGCTTCTTCCCGCAGGGCAACCAACTTCTCCTGATGCTGACGAATATTTTCTCGAGACCATTTAAAATCTGTAAGTAACCCGTCTAATTCAGCATGCTTTACCTTTGGCAGGGGGTATTCAAAGTCCCCTCTTGTAAGCGCTGTCATCGCATCTGATAGCCTTTCCAGAGGAACACCGATATTCAGCCTGAAATATAGGAACATAAAGAACAAGCCTGCAGAAAAAAGCCCTAAATTCAAAGCCTCTATCTGGTAGCCAAATTCTGAAATTGATAACAGGTCATGATCTAGATCTAAAACAAGTTGAAGTTCCCCAACGCTCTTGTCCAGGAATAATAACCGTTGTGTTAGAAGTATTTCATTTTTCTGAATCATGGGTTCCCATGGATCCAGCGGGTACAATTGCTTTCCATTGTCCCTTATGACGCGAATACGTTTCCAACCGTCCCTGGCCTCTTGAGACTCGAGCAATTCGAACATAGTCGAGTAGTCACGCTGTAGCATTGGCGTGATCACTACTGACCCCAGTTGATTAAGTGTACCTTTGTGGGCATCAACGAGGGATTGGCGAATGGTCGACTCTTCCAGCGGCATGAAAACAAATATTCTCAGGGATAGAATAAACAAGGCCAGCCCCATCAATCCAAGGGCTACGGTGGAACTAACCGACCTTAACTTACTCCTATTCCGAGACATAAAAATCTCTTAACCCCCAACTCTTCAGTATTAAATAATCGTCAATACTAGCCCGCTCCGGAAGATCTATTGGGACTTCTGAAAATAGGCTATTTGTCGCCAGATCTTCACCAAGGTCCAAGAACGCTCTTTGTATCGTCACTCGGTCCTCATCTGATAATCGAGGATGAACGCATATTGGATGGGGATTCATTGGCCTTGTTTCATAAAGAACACGCAAGACATCAGACATCTTATTGGGTAGTTCCATGAATGTCCCCCTCACGCCGCCACCTGCTGAAGCATCACCAAGAACTACATTTAGGTACACCGAAGTGTGCGTCTTCACGTAGATGGGCACTACCTGAACACCGAAAAGGTTTTGCAGATCCGCCCTCATTAGCAAAGATGCCCCAAGAGCGTTTGGGGCAGGAAAAGCGACTTCTTGTCCATCAAGCTGGCTTACTTCGTTGATACCACTATCTTTTCTTACAACAAGAATACCTTTAAGTTTCTTCTTGCCATCTTTGATTATGGGCACATACCCTTGCGTTTCATTTGCAATTACGGCGTGCCATGGGTTGGCATAAATAATATCGAACTCACCTTTTTGGAGCGACGACTCAAATTCTGGGATAGTTTTACTTCCCATCAATTTGAATGTATGACCCGTTTTCAAAGACAGCGCATCGAGTATAGGCTGCCATGTTGAGTGCAGCTTTTTTGCTTCAAACTGAGGAACAACACCTACAGTAAATTCTGCGGCTATAGCTGAGCCAACGATAGAAGGCGCGAGTAGAACTACGGCAACCAACAATACTGCGAGGCGATAAAAAGCACGCTCAATTTTGAGCAAAGAAGGGTTCTACCCCGTTTTTACGGACGGTTTAATAAAGATTGAATCCTTAAATCTTGCTTAGCCACTCGGCGTCGCATCCTCGGATTATGAAACAATTCTATGTAATTAAAAACATCTGCCTTAGCAGCATCTCGAGTTGGATAACGTGTATGATTTAATCGTTCACGTTTGATCATTCCAAAAAAGCCCTCACAAGCCGCATTATCACCACAATGTCCAACTGCGCTCATTGAACTGACTATATTCTTCTCCTTCAAGAATCGTTGATAGACGTAGCTTCTAAACTGACTTCCACGATCTGAATGCAATATGACTTTATCGCTGGACTGTCTCTGCCAATGCGCCATCTCAACAGCCTTGAGTACCATGTGACGGTCCTGCCTATGGTGCATAGACCAACCAACAATTATCTTGTGATATAAATCCATGACGACACATAAGTACAATTTGCCCTCATCCGTTTTCATCTCAGTAATGTCAGTGACCCATTTGGTCTCTGGTTCTAGTGCTGAAAAATCACGGTTAAGATGATTTGCAACTGCAGGGGAGTACATCTGCACCTTGCCACGCATGCTGCGCTTCTTTCTTCTAGGCCAGCCTTGCAGTCCATTTGTGGCCATGATTCTAGCCACTCGATTTAAGCTAACAGACTCTCCATCATCCAATAAATCTTCATGCATTCTAGGCGCACCAATAATGCCTCGACTATCTTCATGAATATCTTCGATCTTGCTTAGTAGGCGCTTATTTTCAAGCTTAGTCTTACACAAGGGTCTTTTAGACCAGTCGTAATATCCACTAGGTGAAACACCTAAACAGCGGCACATAAGCCTGACAGGATATTGTCCGCAGCAACGTCGAATCGCCTGATACTTCAGCTCGATTCCCTGGCAAAGTACGTCGCCGCTTCGCGTAAAAAATCCCGCTCCTTTTTAACGCGAGATAGCTCTCTCTTGAGAGCTGCCATTTCTTGATCTCGAGGACTACCAGTTCCACTGAAAGCTTCTGAACCAGCTTCTTCTATCTGACTACGCCATCTAGAAAGCATGTTTTGGGCTATACCCAGTTCTCTAGCCACCTGAGCGCAAGTGACACCAGGTTGATTTAGCTGCTCGACTGCGCCCCGCTTAAACTCAGGGCTATATTTTCTACGTTTAGACATAACAAACACTCCTTAGCCATGATTATGGCCTTCTTTAAAGTGTCCGTAAATTCGGGGTAGAACCC
>NZ_JAUUUU010000006.1:0-129394 GCF_030676955.1 Porticoccus litoralis
GGGTTCTACCCCGAATTTACGGACACTTTAAAGAAGGCCATAATCATGGCTAAGGAGTGTTTGTTATGTCTAAACGTAGAAAATATAGCCCTGAGTTTAAGCGGGGCGCAGTCGAGCAGCTAAATCAACCTGGTGTCACTTGCGCTCAGGTGGCTAGAGAACTGGGTATAGCCCAAAACATGCTTTCTAGATGGCGTAGTCAGATAGAAGAAGCTGGTTCAGAAGCTTTCAGTGGAACTGGTAGTCCTCGAGATCAAGAAATGGCAGCTCTCAAGAGAGAGCTATCTCGCGTTAAAAAGGAGCGGGATTTTTTACGCGAAGCGGCGACGTACTTTGCCAGGGAATCGAGCTGAAGTATCAGGCGATTCGACGTTGCTGCGGACAATATCCTGTCAGGCTTATGTGCCGCTGTTTAGGTGTTTCACCTAGTGGATATTACGACTGGTCTAAAAGACCCTTGTGTAAGACTAAGCTTGAAAATAAGCGCCTACTAAGCAAGATCGAAGATATTCATGAAGATAGTCGAGGCATTATTGGTGCGCCTAGAATGCATGAAGATTTATTGGATGATGGAGAGTCTGTTAGCTTAAATCGAGTGGCTAGAATCATGGCCACAAATGGACTGCAAGGCTGGCCTAGAAGAAAGAAGCGCAGCATGCGTGGCAAGGTGCAGATGTACTCCCCTGCAGTTGCAAATCATCTTAACCGTGATTTTTCAGCACTAGAACCAGAGACCAAATGGGTCACTGACATTACTGAGATGAAAACGGATGAGGGCAAATTGTACTTATGTGTCGTCATGGATTTATATCACAAGATAATTGTTGGTTGGTCTATGCACCATAGGCAGGACCGTCACATGGTACTCAAGGCTGTTGAGATGGCGCATTGGCAGAGACAGTCCAGCGATAAAGTCATATTGCATTCAGATCGTGGAAGTCAGTTTAGAAGCTACGTCTATCAACGATTCTTGAAGGAGAAGAATATAGTCAGTTCAATGAGCGCAGTTGGACATTGTGGTGATAATGCGGCTTGTGAGGGCTTTTTTGGAATGATCAAACGTGAACGATTAAATCATACACGTTATCCAACTCGAGATGCTGCTAAGGCAGATGTTTTTAATTACATAGAATTGTTTCATAATCCGAGGATGCGACGCCGAGTGGCTAAGCAAGATTTAAGGATTCAATCTTTATTAAACCGTCCGTAAAAACGGGGTAGAACCCGTGTCAAACACTAAGGCATTAAACGATATGTCTGTTTGGGTGATTGGAGGTTCATTTACATTAGCAATCAGACCTTATATTGAGGCCTCTTTTAGAGATGTTCGATATATCGATCATTGGCGCCATAAGTTAGACGTACTGCCATCAGAATTAGCGTTGTCTGCTGAAAAACCAGATTTAATTTTAGTTGTAAGGGTTGAACGATCATTTTAGTAAGAAACCTTTCAGTCGCCTTTCAGCTAACGTATTGATACTATTTATTTCTATTAAGCCCCTTCGCACTTACTAATGAGTGGATTAGTTAGAAACCTGTTGGAGAGTGAAAATAAATGTTATATAAATCAATGTTTTGTGCCAATGCTTTTATTCAGTGGGAATAAGTCGCAGAGCGCAGCATCGGGTAATAGAGGTTATGATGGCGCTGGTTGCCGGAGCACATCGTGATATCTGCAATTCGCGGACAGCGTATAAAAAGTTCTGACTCCTCTTCTATAAACTGCTCTTTCTGCGTGGATGATACGAACTGGACATCCATATAATCCGCCGCATCTTGGCGAGCTATAACATTTGCAATCAGCCCTGCTACCATTGATCACTACAAGGTCGCCTTGATTGGTTTGTTTGCGGGCGGTAGTGCTCACCAGGATTCATAGGAGAACCCCCATGAAGTTTTTATTGCTGGCTGCCGCCGTTCTGGGCGTGATTTATATGGTATTTATTGAAAGCAAACGTTCGCCTGGAACAGATGAGCGACCGGAGGCGGTGTATCAGAGGGAAGTTGAGAAAGTACAGAACCTCGACAAATTGATGCAGGATGCTGTGGATCAGCACGGCGAGGAAATGGATCGCATTAAGTGATTCCTGCAGCGTGATACAACCGATGACTACAAAAAACTACACCGCTTCAGATCTGGAGTGGATGTCGAAAGCCCTGCAACTGGCAAAAAAAGCCGGTGAAGCAGGGGAAGTACCCGTGGGTGCAGTATTGGTTAAAGATGGCGTCTGTGTTGGCGAGGGTTGGAATCAGCCGATTGGCTGCAGTGATCCCACCGCCCACGCGGAAATTAATGCAATACGAGCGGCAGCTGAAAGTTTGAAGAATTACCGCCTGCCTGGCACTACGCTTTATGTGACCATTGAACCCTGCACCATGTGCATCGGCGCCATACTCCATGCCCGCGTAGGCCGCCTGGTTTATGGGGCTGAAGAGCCACGGGCAGGGGCCGTTGTCAGCCAGCTGAAGCTACCGGAGTGCAGTCACTATAATCATCGGTTAGATGTTGTGGGGGGAGTGATGGCTGATCGATGTGGATCGCTGATTAGTGATTTCTTTCGGGCCAAGCGTGGGGGCAGTCAGTCAACATGCTCATAGCCCCTGATTACAGTGACAGCATGGAACCTTCATGCCAGTCACTGGCATTGGGAATGTCGAGCCGCTGATTGCGTTCCTGGCGGCGTTGTTCTTCAAGGCTATGCCAGCCCAGAACGGACTGGTAATGACGAATGTTTTTCACATAGGCGACTGGTTCGTGTCCACGGGCATAGCCATGTTTCACCGTACTGTAGTATTTCTTCTGTTGTAGTAGCGGCAGGAACTCTCTCACATCCTCCCATAGATCCGGGTTTTTACCTGAGCGATCTGTGAGTACCCGGGCATCTTCCAGGTGCCCCATGCCGACGTTATAGGCTGCAAGAGCAAGCCAGGTGCGATCCGGTTCGGTAATATCACTGGGAATACGTGATCGGGTTTCCAGAAAATATCGGGTACCACCATCAATACTCTGCATGGGGTCCAGGCGGTTATTGATGCCCATTTCCTTGGCAGTTGGGAGGGTCAGCATCATCAGGCCGCGAACCCCTGTGGGAGACGTAGCCTTATGGTTCCAGTGGGACTCCTGATAGGCGATGGCTGCGAGGAGCTGCCAGTCAAGACCATATCGAGTGGCTATTTCCTGGAACATTTCCCGGTATTTCGGTAGCCGTGTTTTAACCCGGGATATAAATAGTTGTGAGCCACCCTGGGTAAACTGGTTGGTTTGGCTCAATACTTTGGCTTTCAATTTGGCCAGCTCCCCTGAGGCTTCAAACTCTTTCAGGAAGGCATTGGCTGCATCGATAAGTGTTTGATCCCCGTGTTTTGGGAACGCCCAGGCAATGGGTTGCGGTTCCGAGAGGTTGAAGGCAGCTCGGGCCTGGGGGTAGATGCCTCGGTCAACCTGATAGGAGTTGGAATCCACCACTGCGTAATCTGTTTCGCCCGAATCCACCATAGACATCAGATCGAGCATTTCCAGGCCATCCATTTCCTGCCAGTGTAGTTCAGGGTAGTCCTTTTTCAGTTCCTGCAGACGCTCGCTGTGAGAGCTTTTGGGGATGACTAGCAGTTCTCCGTCAACGAGGTCCTCGACCTTTCTTGGGCGTTTGTTGCCGTTGCGATAAATGACTTTCTGGGAAACTTCGTAATAAGGGTAACTGAAGCGGAAGCGTTTTTTCCGTTCCGGGGTTGCCGTCAGCCCGGCAGCGGCGAAGTCTCCCAGAGGGCCGCCGATGCTGACCAGTACACCGGCAACAGAATCCCTGGCAGACACTTTCAACTCAACGCCGAGATGCTTGGCAAATGCCTTGCTAAGCCAGTATTCAAACCCACCCTGGCCCTTGGCGTTTTTAAAATAGGTCGTAGAGCCCATCAGCGTGACTACCCTTAGCTCACCCCGATTTCTGACTTCTTCCAGGGCAGTGGGAGCACGACTAGCAGTGAGCGTCATGGCGACCGTAAACAGCAGAGAGCCGTAGAGAATACGCTTTGTGGTTTTTTTGAGATGAAAATAAAAGCCTAGCATTCACCTACCCAAAAAATGTGCCAGTGACGGAAGTATGCTCTCGCTTAGACACCGCCCGCTACTGTTATTGGAGAC
Organism: Porticoccus litoralis; assembly: GCF_030676955.1. Classification (NCBI taxonomy): domain Bacteria; kingdom Pseudomonadati; phylum Pseudomonadota; class Gammaproteobacteria; order Cellvibrionales; family Porticoccaceae; genus Porticoccus; species Porticoccus litoralis. The sequence goes on from NZ_JAUUUU010000006.1 coordinate 4,142, forward strand.
GGGCCAACCCCTTATTTTTCTGTTCGTGAACGGGGTATCGGAAAGGTTATCACGTGTATTTACAGATTTCTCATGTTGAGGAGCTGGAAATGGTGATGAGCAACCAAATCGGGACTGCACTTCCCCTGACGATAGCCGTGCAATTCCATTACAATAGCCGCCTTTCCGTCAGTCCCAATCGAGTTTTTAACATGCAGATCTTTCGTGGCACCCCAGCACTTTCCGAGTTTAGAAAACAACAGCTGCTTCGTGAGTTACAGGAGGTTGATGCCGGGGTTGAAAGTCTCTATGCCGAGTACCTGCATTTTGCTGATTTGGAGCGTCCCCTAAGTGGTGAGGAAGCGGCGACCCTTGAATCCCTGCTTAAATACGGCCCGAGGCTAGAGCCTGAGTCATTACGTGGCCAGTTAATGCTGGTGACGCCACGTCCCGGCACGATTTCTCCCTGGTCCAGTAAGGCAACGGACATCGCACACAACGCGGGGCTGGATGCGATCAGGCGTTTGGAGCGTGGTGTGGCTTATTACCTGAGAGGCAGCCTGACACCTGGCAAACAGCAAGCGCTCAAAGCCTGTTTACACGACCGGATGGTCGAAACCGTACTCGACGCGGAGGACAATGCAGTCCAGCTGTTCAAGCACCAGCAACCCCAGCCGATGACTTCCGTTCCTGTCATTTCTCAGGGCAAACCGGCGTTGGCCGAAGCCAATGTTAGCCTGGGGCTGGCGTTGGCTGATGACGAGATTGACTACCTGGTGAACAGTTTTAATGAGCTGGGCAGGGACCCAACAGATGTCGAGTTGATGATGTTTGCCCAGGCTAATTCTGAGCATTGTCGCCATAAAATCTTTAATGCCAGTTGGACGATTAATGGCCAGGATCAGGAACTGTCACTGTTTTCCATGATCAAGAACACCTACGAGCTGGGTGGGGACAATGTTCTTTCGGCCTATGCGGATAACGCCTCGGTAGTGGTTGGCAGCACGGCGGGACGCTTTTACCCTGATCCGGACACCCAGGTTTATGGCTACAGTCAGGAAGCTATCCACCTGTTAATGAAGGTTGAAACCCATAATCACCCGACGGCTATTGCGCCTTTTTCCGGCGCTGGTACGGGCTCTGGTGGTGAAATTCGAGATGAAGGTGCGGTAGGCCGCGGTTCCAAACCAAAGGTCGGTCTTACCGGGTTCACCGTTTCCAACCTGCAAATACCGGGTTTTCTGAGGCCATGGGAACAGCCCTATGGAAAGCCGGATCGTATTGCCAGCGCGCTGGATATCATGATTGAAGGCCCCATCGGTGGCGCTGCATTCAACAATGAATTTGGCAGGCCCAACCTGTGCGGGTATTTCCGGTCTTTTGAAGAGCAATTTGATGGCGAACGGCGCGGCTATCATAAACCCATCATGATCGCCGGTGGCTATGGCAACATTCGCGCCGAGCATGTCGACAAACCGCCGTTTCAGGCGGGCTGTCAACTCATTGTACTGGGTGGCCCGGCGATGTTGATTGGCCTCGGTGGTGGTGCTGCATCGTCCATGGCATCAGGCAGCAGCGCCGAGGATCTCGATTTTGCCTCGGTACAACGCCAGAACCCCGAAATTGAACGCCGTTGTCAGGAAGTGATTGACCGCTGTTGGCAGTTGGGAGGCAGTAACCCCATTGCGTTTATTCACGATGTTGGAGCGGGGGGGTTATCCAATGCATTCCCGGAACTGGTAAAAGATGGTGGTTGCGGTGGTCGCTTTGAGCTTCGGAATGTCCCCAATGATGAACCCGGCATGTCGCCGCTTGCTATCTGGTGTAACGAGGCACAGGAGCGATATGTTCTGGCCGTCAAACCAGAAGATCTGGCCCGGTTCGAGGCTATCTGTCAGCGTGAGCGATGCCCCTATGCGGTTGTGGGTGAGGCTACGGATGAAAAGCATTTGCTGTTGAACGATACCCATTTCGCGTCTAAACCCGTGGACTTGCCCATGTCTGTGCTGTTTGGCAAGCCGCCGAAAATGCACCGTTCTGCCGAAACCCGTTCAATTCCGGTTCAGCCATTCAGCGGTCTGTCCATTAGTCTTGACGATGCTGTCGAGCGTGTACTGAGCCATCCCACGGTGGCCAGTAAAAGCTTTCTGATTACCATCGGCGATCGATCAGTAACGGGCATGGTGGCACGTGACCAGATGGTTGGGCCCTGCCAGGTTCCTGTGGCTGACTGTGCCGTCACTACCGTGAGTTACGACAGTTATGCCGGTGAGGCGATGGCCATGGGTGAGCGAACGCCTCTGGCGTTGCTGGATGCCCCGGCTTCAGGTCGTATGGCCATTGGTGAAGCCATCACCAATATCGCCGGCACCCCGATCGCCCAGCTATCTGACATCAAACTATCTGCCAACTGGATGTGTGCCGCCGGACACCCCGGAGAGGATGAAAAGTTGTTCCGCACGGTTGAAGCTGTGGGTATGGAGTTATGTCCCGCGCTGGGTATCACCATTCCGGTAGGCAAGGACTCCATGTCCATGCGCACCACTTGGTCCCAGGACGGTGAAGACAAGGCGGTGACTGCCCCTATGTCACTGATCATTTCGGCATTTGCTCCGGTGCAGGACGTCCGCAAGACCCTGACACCGGAATTGCGGGCCGATCTGGGTGAGACGGTTTTGCTTTATATTGACCTGGGTGACAATCGCAATCGTCTGGGTGGTTCCATTATCGCTCAGGTCTATAACCAGATGGGCGATACTCCGCCGGATGTGGTCAGTGCCGCAAAACTGAAAGCATTTTTTGAGCTGATTCAGTCTGCGAATCAGGCGGGGGATATTCTGGCGTATCATGACCGTTCCGATGGCGGTCTGTTCACAACACTGGTCGAAATGGCTTTCGCCGGTAATATCGGCTTGAACATCTGCCTGGATGAACAACCAGGAGATGCGTTTTCTGTTCTGTTTAATGAAGAATTGGGCGCAGTGGTACAGGTGGAGACTCACCGGGTTGAGTCCTTCAAGCAGCGCTTTATGGAAGCGGGTATTGCCGTCACCAAGGTCGCGACGCTGGATCGCGGCGACGCCATAGAGATTATGCAGGACGGGGCGTACCTGTTCAGCTCAAGCCGGGTTGAACTGTTGCGTCGCTGGAGTGAGACCAGCTACAAGATTCAGGCTCTCAGGGATAATGAGGACTGTGCCCGCCAGGAGTTTGATGGGTTGTTTTTTGACAACCCGGGTTTGAGTGCCAACCTCAGCTACGATATTAATGAGGATGTGGCGGCTCCGTTTATCAACACCGGTGTTCGCCCTGCCATAGCCGTGTTGCGAGAGCAGGGTGTAAATGGCCACGTGGAAATGGCGGCCGCTTTTGATCGTGCCGGCTTCAGTGCAGTGGATGTCCACATGAGCGACCTGCTCAGTGGTCGACATCATTTGCAGGACTACAGGGGCCTGGTGGCTTGCGGTGGTTTCTCATACGGCGATGTGCTGGGGGCGGGAGAGGGCTGGGCTAAAACCATTCTGTTCAACAGTGTTTTACGCGACCAGTTTCAGCAGTTTTTTGAGCGCCAGGATACCTTCACCTTTGGTGTCTGTAACGGTTGCCAGATGCTCTCTAACCTGAAAACACTGATTCCCGGTGCGATGCAGTGGCCTCGCTTCGTGCGCAATGTCTCGGAGCAATTTGAAGCGCGCTTCTCGCTGGTAAAAGTGAGTCCATCACCATCGATTATGCTCGCCGGGATGGAGGGGTCGTATATGCCGATTGCTATGGCCCATGGCGAAGGTCGCGTTGAATTTGGACCTGATCAGGATGTGGATGCCTTTGATGCTTCTGACCGTGTGGCGTTGCGTTATCTGGATAATTATCTGGATGTCGCCGAGAGCTATCCGGCCAACCCGAATGGTTCTATCTACGGTATTACCGGCGTTACCAGTGACGATGGCAGAGCAACTATTATGATGCCTCACCCGGAGCGGGTATTCAGAACGGTGACCAACTCATGGCACCCGGATGACTGGGGAGAAGATGGTGCCTGGATGCGCCTGTTCAGAAATGCCCGAGTTTTCGTGGGTTAATCTGTCATAGTCGGCACAACGGCATATGCTCAACAATAAAAAAGCCCGGCAATAGCCGGGCTTTTTTGTGTCTATAGCATTGTATAGACAGTATCTTTACGAGACTCCTAGCACAGCTCACCCCATCATTTGCGGCCGTGCACAGGCAGTCTTTTTACAGGCTGGAGTAATAAGCAGCCAGATCATCAATATCCGGATCGGACAATGTTTTGGCCATGCTGCTCATCACAGGGTCGCTGCGAGTGCCGTCGCGGAAGGCCTTGAGTTGTTTAACCAGGTAACCGGCTTTTTGGCCCGCCAGGTTAGGCCAGATTTCATTGCTGCTAATGCCGGCAACACCATGGCAGGCCACACAGGCCATGGCCTTGGTCTTACCCTCGTCGATGTCGCCGTCTGCCATTACTTGACCAGCGGTGACAGTCAACGCCGCGAATACCAATGTTCCAATCATTTTTTTCATGCCATTGCTCCATAACAGGGGGAATAAACTGGGGAAATTATACCCGATACTTTGCTCTGTCTACATTATCAGTCGTTAAAGAAAAACCTTTTGGGTGATTTTTTGTTGGTCTTTGATCATCAGTGTCTCATACGATGTGTGGTATAGAGTACTGCAGTGAAAAGTAGTACAGCACCGCCCTGGTGGGCCGCTGCGAGGGGGACTGGCACATGCAGCAATAGCGTAGAGATACCAAGAGAAACCTGGATAACCAACAGCGTTAGCATCAGCTTCAAGCCTCTTTTGGCATCATCCTGGATGCCGACTTGGCTGAACGCTTTCACAGCAAAAACACTGATCAGTACGATAATCAGATAGGCAAAGATACGGTGGTTAAACTGTATGGTGGTGAGGTCTTCAAAGGCAGCAAGCCACATGGGGTCTGTAGCATAAAGACCAGGTGGGAAAAAACTGCCTGCCATCAAGGGGAATGTGGGGTAGGCATGTCCAGCATGTGTACCAGCGACCAACCCTCCCGATAGAATCATCAGGAAGACCAGTACCGTCAGCGTGCTAGCGTATCGCTGTAGCCCCTGGCTGGCTGTTGGTGTGCGACTCGGATAGCGCAACCCCCACGCAACCCAGAGGATATAGGCATAGATAAAAACAGCGGTGCCCAAGTGGGCAGTCAGTCGGTATTGGCTGACTCTGGGGTTGTCTACCAGCCCGCTTTTCACCATATACCAGCCCAGCAATCCTTGAAGGCCGCCAAGTACAAACATGCCCGCCAGTTTTGGAGTCAGTCCTGCCTTGATTCGACCGGTGAAATAGAAGAACAGGAACGGAACAAGAAACAGGAGGCCAATCAGCCTGCCCAGCACCCTGTGCAGGTACTCGAACATAAAGATTTCTTGGAATTGAAACAGACTCATGCCCTTGTTGATTTTCTGGTACTCGGGGAATTGTTTGTATTTTTCAAAGACTTCCAGCCAAGCTTCTTCGCTGAGCGGTGGGATAATGCCCATCAGGGGTTTCCACTCCACCATAGAAAGCCCGGAGCGGGTGAGGCGGGTGACGCCCCCGAGTAGAATCATGGTCACAATGATGGCGGCGCAAATGATCAACCAGGTGGCGATCTGCCTGTCATAACGAGCCTGCATGTTCATAACTTCGTCTCTACGTCTTTGAGTAATCTTCAGTGGGACTGTATTTTGGCTCGGGAATGTTACCAAAACCGGCTATGTTTTGCCGGGGAATTTTGGCCGTTATGAAAAAGTTGTCGCCGCCCGACCTGGGGCTGGCTTGCCTGTCATCAGCTTATCCGGCAAAGTCCCATGACGTTCTAAGAGGAGAATAAGGTCATGCCTGAAGCTAGGATCAATGGGGTGTCCATAGCCTACGTAGATGAAGGGCAGGGGGAACCACTAATCTTGCTGCATGGGCTCGGTGTGAGTCGCAAGGATTGGGGGCCGCAAATCGATTTTTTCAGTCAATCGAACCGGGTGATTGCACCCGACTTCCGGGGGCACGGGGATTCAGACAAACCCGATGGCCCGTACAGTGTCCCGATTCATGCGGCAGATGTGATTTCCCTGATGGATGTTCTGGGTATTCCTTCAGCCCATATTGTTGGTCTGTCCATGGGTGGCATGGTGGCATTTCAGTTGGCTGTCGATGCGCCGGAGCGCCTTCTCAGCATGACCATTGTTAATTCAGGTCCGGCATTGCCCAATGACACCTTTGCCGCCAGAAAAATGCTCTGGACTCGCTTAGCAGCGATTCACCTGCTGGGCATGAAGGCCTACGGACGCAAGGTGGCTACAACCATGTTTCCCGGAGAGGGGCGGGAAGAGCTGATCGATATGTTGGCCAAACAAATTGCCTCAAACCCTAAAAAGGTATATCTAAAAAACTTGAAGTCACTGTTCGGGTGGGGCGTACTGGAACATCTGACGGCGATACAGACGCCAACACTGATGTTAACCGGTGACCGGGACTACTCTCCGGTGGCCGTTAAACAAGCGGTCGTTTCAGCAATGCAGAATGCCAAGCTGGTGGTTATAGCAGACTCCGGGCATGGCACTCCCATTGAAAAACCGGAAGAGACCAATACAGCCATTGCCGAGTTTATCCGTGGTGTTTCTCCCACAGCGTGATTTTTCGTTTGAGGTTGCTCTTCGTGGCCGTTGCCTGTTTGAAGATTTCATTTGCCCGGTAGAATCCCAGCATTTTGACATTGACCACGCTGGGCTCTATGTAGATTTCAGGCGGTGCTTTCTCGAGTTTTTCGCGAATAATGCTCTTTTGCATAATCTGGTAGGTATTGAACACGGCTTCAGATAGTGATGGCATTTTTTCCGTATCGGAACGCTCCCCGATCACATCGACCGCGATTCTCAGGTCGCAGCTGTCCGGTAGTAGATCAAAGGGCACGGGGTTCACTGCACCGCCATCTATGAGGATACGTCCGCCTACTTTAACCGGTTCAAACAGGCCAGGCAGGGACATGCTGGCACGAATGGCGGGGATTAGAGCGCCTTTATCCAGCACAACTTGCTGGCGATTCCAGAAATCGGAAGCGACAACCTTGAGTGGAATCTCCAGTTGAGTGAAACGTTTGGCTTGCACAGATTCAAACAGGTAGGAGATCAGATTTTCCACGCGAATCAGGCCACGGCCACGAAACTGAGGGCCGATAAAATCCATCCATTTGAAAATGTGTTTTTTGGTGACCAGATGCTTGATGGACTCGTTGTCCTTCAGGCTGAATTCCAGAAAAATCTCTTTGATGTCCTGTGTTGGCATCCCCGCACAGTACATGGCACCAATTAAAGCACCGATGCTGGTGCCAGTGACATAGGCTGGCTTCAGGTCCAGTTCTTCCAGCGCTTCCAGTATGAGAAGGTGGCTCACACCTTTCGCGCCACCGCCACCCAGAGCCAGACCAATTTTCTTCACAGACATTCCATCAGGTTAACCGCGTGGTTTAAGGTTCTCGTTACGGTGAAGGTTGATTCGGATCGAAATATCCGGTTTATTGCAGCCTGACCCATGATAACCGGAATGACAGCGTGGAAGACAAGCGAAAAATACATCTGCACGCCAGCTGGCTGGATGTTATGGCCGATGAATTTGATAAGCCGTATATGGCGACGCTTAGGGACTATCTGGCCGAGCAAAAACAGCAGGGCAAAATCATCTACCCTGCAGGCTCAAACTGGTTTGCAGCGTTCAATTTCACGCCATTTGATGCGGTGAAAGTGGTGATATTGGGGCAGGACCCATACCATGGTCCCAATCAGGCTCACGGACTCTGTTTTTCTGTCATGCCTGGGATAGAGATTCCTCCGTCCTTGCGCAATATCTACCAGGAATTGCATTCCGATCTGGGTTTCAAGTCACCATCTCATGGCTGTCTGGCCCATTGGGCAGAGCAGGGTGTGCTGCTACTCAATTCCACGCTGACAGTGGAGCAGGGTAACGCTGGGGCCCACCAGGGTAGGGGTTGGGAAGAGTTTACCGATCGGGCAATACATGAGCTCAATGCTCGCCGTGATGGTCTGGTTTTTCTGTTGTGGGGAAGCTATGCCCAGAAGAAAGGGGCGTTCATTGATTGCAGTCGCCATCTGGTGTTGAAAGCGCCACACCCGTCACCCCTTTCGGCTTACCGGGGATTTTTCGGCTGTCACCATTTTTCCAGGGCCAATGAGTACCTGCGTCAGCACGGGAAAAATCCTATTGACTGGCAACTACCAGCGACTGTTTCGCCAGATCAGTTAAAGCCAGAAACATCTATCGGGTGACCTACAGTTCGATAGGTGGTTGATGGCGTTTGCTCCTCAGCCAATTAAGCCCTTTCAGAATGCTTGGGTGGCCGACAATACGTCGTTCCAGTGAGAACTTGCCCGGGTAATCCATCAGCAACAGCCCCACTGCGATAGTCAACAGTCCCTGACCCGGCAAAAAAAGCATGAGTATTCCGCCGCATAACAATGCCAGTCCCAGTAGGTTTTTCCCGCAAAGCATCAGGAAGCGAATCACCGGATGTCCCTTTTTTAAGGGTGCAGGCTGTCTTTCCTGGTGCTGAAAATAGTCGGCGGGAATCAATGAAACCAGCCAGGGCAGCGCCATAAGGCTGACCACAAAGGTCACAAGGGAGATAACACTGAGCCATGTTAGCAGGGTCTGGTGTTCGTTAAGCCACTCAAGCATTGCTGCACCTATATGTTAAAAACCACATTACAATAATCATATAACTCTATAATTTATATAGAGTATGGAAGGTCATTTTTAGTGATTTCAGATCGGACTCCGTCAATTACCAGATAAGCACTGCTGATGGCCTCGTCCGTCAGAACAACCAGTAGTTCATCATTTTCACCATTACGTACGGCGGTAACCACATTGCCAATGCTCTGCCCACTGTCGGCCAGATAACAGGGTGCCCCGGGTCCGGGTAGGCTGTCCATGTGGGGGATAGTAATCCAGTACATATGCCGTTTCAGCTTGCCCAGATATTTCATGCGAGCAATGACTTCCTGCCCGGTGTAGCACCCTTTTTTGAAGCTGATGGCATCGACAGACTGCAGGTTGAGCATTTGCGGGATAAACAGGTCCGTCGTATCTGACTGAATGTGTCCTAGCCCTGCTTGTATGTCGAGCAATTGCCAGTATTCAGTACCTACCGGTGTGGCCTGATTTGATAGCGCTTGCCACGAGATTTCAGTGCCAATGGCATCGATTAGGAGTATCTGACGGCCATCGTCCAGGTTTCTGACAGCAGAGTAGTGTAAGTCGCTATCCTTAAGGTTTTTGACGCAGTTGCATAGGCCCAGCAAGGAAAACTGTTCAGTGGCGTCACTCAATGTCGCTTTGAAGAAAACAGCATATTTTTTTAAGTGCTCAAGTGTTTGTGCCACCAGGCTGCGATGTAGCTGCAGTACATAACGGTGTTCAGAGACACGATAGAGATAGAAATCGGCCAGCATCCTCCCTTTGGGGTTGCAACACGCGCCGGGTTGACTATCGCCCACCTCCAGTTTGAAAACATCGCAGGTCAATTGCCCCTGAAGAAATCGACTGGCGTCGATGCCGTCAACGACAATAAGACCTTGATGATAGAGGGGGGTTACAGTGGGCTTTCCCAGCAGTTCTTGATATTGGGTGGGTAGTTCGCCAAAACTCAGGGATAGGGATTCCTCTGAGAATACGGCAATATCGCCGAGACAGCCTTGCCAGTTAGCCATGGTTAACCCTTTGAAACACAGGGCAGATATCTTAGTGTGTTAACCTGCGCTGATCCACTATAATGGCGCCCCAACGCAATCTCGGGGGTATCAGCAAATGGATAGAAATCGACTTTTCTGGGCGAGCAGGCGAGGCATGCTAGAGCTGGACCTGGTGCTTCTGCCATTTCTCGACAAAATCTATCCCGACCTGGATGAAGAGGATAAGCAGCGTTACCATCGTCTGCTGGATTGTGAAGATCAGGATATGTTCGGATGGTTTCTGCGCAGGGAAGATCCAGAAGATCCGGATCTGCGAAGGATAGTGACTATTATTCGTGACACTCGCCCCCAAACCCGTTGAGCTCGAGATTCAACCTTCCAGGTTATTGCTGGCCTGGTTGCTGATAATTCATTTTTCTGTCGTTCTCATGTTGTTGGTTTCACCCATACCTCTGCTGATATCAGTAGGGCTGGCCATCATGGTTTGCTGTGGTGGATATCTTTGTATACAACGTTGGCATCGGCAAGGGGTTCAATACCTGGGTTGGCGAGATGGCATCTGGATGCTGGAAATGAACCAACTTACTGATGAGGTTGAACTTCAGAGTTACCTGATTTTTCCGAGCCTCATACAGCTTGTATTTCTCCGCGAAGGGCAAAGTCATCGGCTGTTCATTTTCCCAGATAGTGTTAGTCGGGAAGCACAAAGGCACTTGCGACAGAGACTGACACTGGTTGGTGTCAGTTCTTCCGAACAATCACGTTTTGAGCGGCAAAATTGATGGGCACCATAATGGTGTCCTTGGCGATATCGGACGTTTTCGGATAATCCAGCGTGTAGTGCAGGCCCCGGCTTTCGGTGCGTTGTTCTGCAGACCGGATAATCAGGTCCGCCACTAGGACCAGGTTGCGTAGTTCCAGTAGATCGCGGCTGATTTTGTAATTGGTGTAGTACTCCTGAATTTCCTTTTGCAGCAATTTAACCCTGTGGTGGGCGCGCTCCAGTCGTTTGCGGGTACGGACGATGCCGACGTAGTCCCACATGAAACGGCGTAACTCATCCCAGTTGTGAGAGATCACCACATCTTCATCGGAGTGTGTGACCCGGCTTTCATCCCATGCCCGTGCTGGTTCCGGTTCGTCGATATTTTCGATACTGTCGCGAATGGCCTGTGCAGCAGCCTGACCGTAGACCACGCATTCCACCAAGGAATTACTGGCCATGCGGTTGGCGCCGTGTAGCCCGGTAAACGCGGTTTCGCCAATCGCATACAGGTTCCAGAGGTCGGTCTGGCCACTTTTGTTGACCATGATACCTCCACAGGTGTAGTGGGCGGCGGGGACCACAGGAATGGGTTCCCTGGTGATATCAATGCCATAGCTCAGACACTTGGCCTTGATGGTGGGAAAGTGGCTTTCCAAGAATTCTTCCGAACGGTGAGAAATATCAAGAAACAGGCAATCACTACCGAGACGCTTCATCTCATGGTCAATGGCCCTTGCTACGATATCTCTGGGAGCCAGCTCACCGCTGGGGTGGAATTTGTCCATAAACCGCTCCCCATTGGGAAGCTTTAGCTGTGCCCCTTCGCCACGAAGTGCTTCGGTAATCAGGAAAGCTTTGGCGCTGGGGTGGTAGAGGCAGGTGGGGTGGAACTGGTTAAATTCCATGTTGGCAACACGGCAGCCACGGCGCCAGGCTACAGCGATGCCATCGCCGGATGCACCATCCGGGTTGGTGGTATAGAGGTACGCCTTGCTGGCACCCCCCGTAGCGAGCACCACCACTTTGGCCTGAAAAACACAGACACAGTCATTACCGTCATCCAGTACATAGGCGCCAGTACAGCGTACACGGCTGGAGTTGCTGTCGGCCTGGGTAATGAGGTCCACTACAGTGTGGTCTTCGTAGACATCAATAGAAGGATGTTGCAGCACCTGATCAGCCAATGAAGAAGAAACTTCGCGTCCTGTGGCATCCGCTGTATGCAGGATGCGACGGTGGCTGTGACCACCTTCCTGGGTGAGGTGGTAGTCGTCGTTGTCGCTGTTTAATGTGAATTTGACCCCTTGTTGGACCAGCCAGCGAATGGCCTCTGGTCCTTGTTCTACCGTATAGCGGACAGTGTCCTCGTGGCAGAGTCCCGCGCCGGCAATAAGGGTATCCTGAACATGTGACTCAATGGAGTCCTCGTTGTCGAAAACGGCAGCTATGCCTCCCTGGGCATACCAGGTGGAGCCAGATTTGAGAGCACTTTTGCTGAGAAGGGCAATGCGGTATTTGTCGGCTAATTGCAGAGCAACTGTCATGCCAGCCGCACCACTGCCAACGACCAACACATCGTGGTGGTGCGTTTTCTTCATCGACGAAACTAAGTCCTAGAATGGATAATTTGGCATGATAGTATAGCGGGCTAAAAATGAATACAGGTGCAGTTGGCATCTGCGTCCCACGAACTATTTATGATTGCGATTGTCTAGCAATTGCCTGAAGGCACGTGGGTAATTAGTGGAGCAGTTATGGAAGCCGAGCAGGCAGCAGACAGTGACAAGCTTTTAGTCGCCCGTGTTCAGAAGGGTGATAAGCGTGCCTTCGATTTGCTGGTCATGAAATACCAGTACAAAGTACATGCGATTGTCAGCCGCTATATCAAGGACTTTGATGAGGTGAACGACGTCGTACAGGAGGCGTTCATCAAGGCCTACCGAGCACTGGCAAAGTTCCGTGGAGAAAGTGCTTTTTACACCTGGCTGTATCGCATTGCCGTTAATACAGCGAAAAATTATCTGGTCGCCAAAAACCGGCGACCACCGGCCAGTGATGTGGATGCAGAAGAAGCTGATTTTTATGAAGGCAGTGAGCGCTTGCGTGACATTGATTCACCAGAAAATCTTCTATACAGAGATGAACTGGAAATCGCGGTGGACCAGGCCATAAAAAATCTACCTGAAGATCTTAGAACAGCGGTAACTTTACGGGAATTTGAGGGTCTCAGTTATGAGGAAATTGCCGAGGTGATGGATTGCCCGGTAGGTACAGTGAGGTCGCGTATTTTCCGTGCGCGAGAGGCGATTGATGAGAAAATAAGATTGTTGGAAGGCTAACCATTTTAGGTTTGAACCTTTTTATAATCTTCTGGTCTTATCAGTGACTTCCAGACTCGGTAAGCGTTGTACATGGCTAGGAAGCGATAATTGTAGTGCGCTGCTACTCGGTGTGGCAGACTAACAATAACCGCAAATAAGGCAGGTTAAGTATGAGTGACCATAACATGCGCGAAAAAGAGTCTCTTTCGGCACTAATGGATGGTGAAACCGATGAGCTGGAGTTTCACCGAACACTTAAAGTGACTTCCGAATCAGATGAGCTTCGCGACACTTGGCGTCGCTATCAACTTGCCGCTTCTGCCATGCGCAGAGACTTGCCGGTACAGATAACCGACTACTCGGCTGCTATACGGGCCGCACTCGATGATGAGCCAACACATGGAGCCCGGGCTGCAGTGTCCCGTATGGCCAAGCCTCTGGGACGTTTTGCTATAGCAGCTTCTGTAGCCGCATTAGCAGTTCTCGGTGTACAACAATACAGTCAACCCAGCGCGGTTACGGCCCCTGTAGCTTCGGTGGATGACGTACAGATGAATTTTGTTAATCCTCAACTAAGAACAGCTGCTGACTTTGGCATTCCCGCAGTCACCGCACGCAATGTCAGTGCCAGCACTGAGTCCGATGGTTACCGTTCACCCCAGCCTGTTATTGTTGTTCAAGAAGTCGTGCCCGATGATGTGACTCGCGAGCAGGTTCAGGCCTATCTCAACAAGCTGATGACACGTCATACGGAACACGCGGCATTTAATACCAATCAGGGAATGCTGCCCTTCGCACGCATGCCAGCCAGTCAGGACTATTGATTTTAAGACGTTGTATGCGTTTACCAAGGTGTTTTGTCGTTATCCTTGCCAGTGTTTTATTGCAAACACATGTATACGCCATAGAACCTGAAACCTCTGGAGGAGAACTGCTCCAGAGGATGGCTGAAGCAAACCGTCAGCTCGATTACACCGGAATATTCACTTACGAGCATGGCGGCACTCTGAAAACTGTCAAAGTTTTTCATGCTATCCAGGATGATCGCGAGGTCGAACGCCTGGTTCTCCTAAGTGGTCCCAAACAGGAAATTCTACATCGCGGCAATGATGTCAACTGCGAACATATGGGTAATGCCATATTGCGCGGTAATGCCGCCAGCCTTGCTACTATTCCTGAGCAAACACTCAACAACTACTTCAGCGTACAGATAAAATCCGACGACCGTGTGGCTGGACGGGATGTTGCAGTTCTTCATGTTGTTCCCAAAGATGAACACCGATATGGCTATGTTCTTGGGATTGATAAAGAGACTGGGTTGCTGCTGCAGTCGCTTCTGGTCGGCAACAAAAATCGTGTGCTGGAGCGTTTTCAATATGTGGATATCAATATCGGTAACACCGTGAACGCTGAAGATTTATTGGCTTCCAGCGACTCCATGCACGTTGTTTCTCCGGGCAAATCAAATTGTCTGAACAGGGGAGGCATGCCAGACAGACAATCAGGAGCATGGCGTGCAGGTTGGCTACCTCCCGGTTATACGATGGCAGGACTTGAACTCACACAGGACAACACAAGGGAAACGCTGATTTACACAGATGGTCTGTCAGTTTTCTCACTCTTTATCGACTCTGAGATGCCAGCTAATCTGCCTCAGATGCAAGCTCAGAGAGGGGCGACAGTGGCCTATCTGTCGCGGGTTACCGTTGACGGGCGCCACTACACCATATGCGTTGTCGGTGAAATACCCGTTGAAACTGCCAAGCTGGTGGCCCAATCTGTTTCCCCAAGACAGTCAACACCCTAAGTATGGCCATGACCGGCCCATAGGGCTGGGTTATAGTGCCAGATAATTTTACTGGAGTAGACGCCGCCTTGATTAAGGAAACCGGCAAAGTAGTTGCACTCGAAAATGATGGTCTCTGGGTAGAGACTGTCCAGCGCTCTGCATGCCACGTATGTGCGGTGCAAAAGGGATGTGGACAGGGTGTGTTGGCACGCTTTGTGGGAAACTCTGCAGTTATCAGGGTGTTACCCGGCGAATGTGACCTGAAAGATATCCAAGCTAATGATCAGGTCGTTATTGGTATCCCTGAAGATGTTCTGGTACGGGGGACCTTGCTACTTTATTTTTTACCCCTGTTGATGTTGGTAACAGGGGCAGTATTGGCTGCTATGTTTTCCACCTCAGACGTTTTTGTTGCTATGGGTGCCTTGCTTGGTCTACTTGGTGGAGGCTTGATCGCCAGACTACATTCGCTGATCAATAAAAATAATATACGGATACAACCACAATTGTTGGCGCACTTGCCCGCTATAGAACTGGTGTAACGTTGTCGCCATTGCCCATGCCAGTGGGAGATATTGATGTTTCATAGTTTGTTCGTCAGGTTGGTCTATGTTCTCGCCGTTTGTTTTTCAGCCGGCGCATTAGGGCACGGCTGGCCAGACTTTAACCAGCTTATTACCGAATCATCTCCCGCTGTTGTTCGCATCG
This sequence comes from Porticoccus litoralis, assembly GCF_030676955.1. NCBI lineage: Bacteria > Pseudomonadati > Pseudomonadota > Gammaproteobacteria > Cellvibrionales > Porticoccaceae > Porticoccus > Porticoccus litoralis. The sequence goes on from NZ_JAUUUU010000006.1 coordinate 19,451, forward strand.
ACACCTATTCCGGGCAAATGGCCATGGGTGTTTCCACGTCGTCTGGCACCTATCAGGATTTTTTTGAACATGGCCCCAATCGTGACGGTAATGTTCCTGGTACGGGTTCAGGCTTTCTCATTTCAGAAGATGGCTATGTGCTGACGAATCAGCACGTTGTGCAGGATGTCGCCTATATCACTGTTAAGCTCATAGATCATCGTGTGTATGAGGCCAAGGTGGTTGGTGTTGATGCCCGATCAGATCTGGCGCTGCTTAAAATCGATGAGACAGATCTTCCTGTTCTGGAGTTTGCGGACCCTGAAACGATCAAAGTCGGGCAGTGGGTGATCGCCATTGGTGCGCCTTTTGGCCTGGATTACACAGCAAGTGCAGGAATCATCAGTGCTATAGGGCGCAGTATTCCGACAGCAGGCGGGGATAGTTATGTGCCTTTCATTCAGAGCGACGTGGCCATTAACCCGGGTAGTTCTGGTGGACCATTGCTTAATCTGGAAGGCCGGGTAGTTGGCGTCAATTCCCAGATTTTCTCCAGGCCTGGTGGAGGCTCTATTGGCTTGTCCTTTGCCATCCCTTCGAAAGTTGCCACCTCTGTCATACATCAACTGAGAACGACTGGTAGGGTGGCGCGTGGTTGGCTGGGTGTGTATGTGCAGTCTGTCGATGCGTCTTTGATGAAATCTTCAGGCCGCAACCAGAATCTCGGCGCATTTATCGCCCAGGTTCAACCAGGCAGTCCTGCAGCAGATGCGGGGGTCATGGCAGGGGACATCGTCCTTAAGTTGAATGGAGAAGCGATATTTCAGCCCGGTGATCTCCCACAGGTGACGGGCATGCTCTCACCCGGTGATAAGGTGGTTGTGGACATTCTCAGGGATGCCAAACCCATGTCTCTGGTCGTCAATATTGGTGAGTTGCCGGAACCCACCCCCTTGAATGAGGTTGAATAAAGATCAGTTTCCGGTAACAGCAAATGCCCATAGTATTCTATTCAGGTAATCGCTCATTTCATGGCGTGTCATAGGTAAATACGCTAGACTGCACGGCCTGAATTTAACCCTCGGACAAACCCTGTCCCCTAGCAGAATAAGTAGCGTGTCAGACCTCAGTCACATCCGAAATTTTTCCATCATCGCCCATATTGACCACGGAAAGTCCACCATTGCAGACCGTTTTATTCAGGTTTGCGGAGGCCTCTCAGAACGTGAGATGGCTGCCCAGGTGCTTGATTCCATGGACATTGAGCGAGAGCGCGGTATCACCATCAAAGCCCAGAGTGTGACCCTGGATTACACGGCGCGAGATGGCAAAACCTATCAGCTCAATTTTATTGATACGCCTGGCCATGTGGATTTTTCCTATGAAGTTTCCCGCTCGCTGGCGGCGTGTGAAGGGGCTTTGTTGGTCGTGGATGCCGGGCAGGGGGTTGAAGCCCAGTCAGTTGCCAACTGTTATACCGCGATTGCCCAAGGACTCGAGGTGATTCCGGTCTTGAACAAAATGGATTTGCCGCAGGCCGATCCAGACAAGGTGATTGCTGAGATAGAAGATATTATCGGCATCGATGCCCATGATGCAGTGCGCTGCAGCGCCAAAACGGGCCTAGGCATTGACGATATTCTGGAGGAGCTGGTGGCAAAAGTCCCGGCGCCGGAAGGAGATATCGATGCACCATTGCAGGCTCTAATCATTGACTCGTGGTTTGATAACTACTTGGGTGTGGTTTCTCTGGTTCGGGTCACCCAGGGAACACTCCGGGTGAAAGACAAGGTCGTTGCCAAATCGATTGGCAAGGCTCACGTGGTCGACAGCGTCGGGGTATTTACCCCGAAACATAAGGAAACCGGTGTATTAAAAGCTGGCGAAGTGGGCTTTGTCGTGGCCGGAATCAAGGACATTCAGGGTGCGCCGGTGGGTGACACTTTCACCCATAGCCAGACACCGAATGTCCCGGCCTTGCCAGGTTTTCAGAAAGTTAAACCGCAGGTATATGCGGGCATGTTTCCCGTCAGTTCTGATGATTTTGAAGACTTCCGTGATGCGCTTGCCAAGCTGACCCTGAACGATGCGTCATTGTTTTATGAGCCGGAAAGCTCTGATGCCTTGGGTTTTGGCTTCCGCTGTGGCTTCCTTGGCATGCTCCATATGGAAATTATCCAGGAGCGCCTGGAACGTGAGTACGACCTCGATCTGATCACGACGGCGCCAACTGTAGTCTATGAAATACTCAAGACCGATGGCTCCGTTATTTATATTTCCAACCCATCGGACCTTCCGGATCCCGCATATATTGACGAAATGCGTGAACCGATGTGTGAAGCCAGTATTCTGGTTCCCAAGGATTATCTCGGTAATGTCATTACCCTCTGTGTGGAAAAGAGAGGGGTTCAGAAAGACATGCAGTTTGTGGGTGGTCAGGTTTCCCTGACTTATGAACTGCCGATGAGTGAAGTCGTGATGGATTTTTTTGATCGCCTGAAATCAGTAAGCCGTGGTTTTGCCTCTCTTGATTATTCCTTTACACGCTTTCAGCCCGCACCGTTGGTTAGGCTCGATGTCATGATCAATGGCGATAAAGTAGATGCTCTTGCTGTCATCATCCATCGCAACAACTCCCAATTTAAGGGCCGTCAGTTAACGGAAAAAATGCGTGAATTGATTCCCAGGCAGATGTTTGATGTGGCCATTCAGGCTGCTATTGGCGGTCATATTATTGCCAGGACTACGGTTAAGGCATTGCGCAAAAATGTCACCGCAAAATGTTATGGTGGTGATGTGACTCGTAAGAAAAAACTGCTGGAAAAGCAGAAAGAGGGTAAAAAGCGCATGAAGCAGGTTGGTAGCGTAGAAATTCCCCAGGAAGCATTCCTTGCCGTGCTAAAAACGGATAGTTGAGGTGATTCATGGATTTTGATTTTCCACTAGTGTTATTCATTCTTGTGCTGGTTTCCGGCCTGGTTTGGTTTGCAGACCGGTGGTTCCTGTCGAAAAAACGCCTTCCCGATCAACCGGTACCTACCTGGATTGAATACAGTGGTTCTTTTTTTCCGGTATTACTGCTGGTGTTTGTACTTCGCTCATTCCTTTTTGAGCCATTCCAGATTCCTTCAGGCTCAATGATTCCAACCTTGAAGGTGGGTGACTTCATTCTCGTCAATAAATTTACCTATGGGGTACGCCTGCCAATTACCGGCACCAAAATATTACCGATGAATGAGCCCAAACGTGGTGATGTCATGGTATTTTTTCCACCGAAGGATGACCGTTATTTTATCAAGCGGGTGATTGGCCTGCCTGGTGATGAGGTGAGCGTTGTGAACAACCAGTTGTTTGTTAACGGTGAACCAGCTCAACAGGTTGCTGTAGAGGGCGCCTCGACCGATTCACGTTTTATTATCAATGATGAGGCTCTTGGCGATGTGGTGCACAGGATCCAAAAAAATATAGTTCCAGGCCCACTGGGTAGAAATTTTGCATATATTGTTCCAGAGGGACATTATTTCATGATGGGCGATAATCGTGATAACAGCAGTGATAGTCGTGTCTGGGGGCCGGTTCCAGAAAAGAATATTGTTGGAAAAGCGGTGATAATCTGGATGCACTGGGAGTCCTTGGGGACTTTACCCAGTTTCGACCGTATTGGAAAAATTCAGTAATATCCGTCGGGATGACTTTGGAGAGACGCAAATGAAGCAGCATAAGCAACAGGGCGTTACTGTATTGGGCGGGTTGTGTGTACTTGCCATTGCCGGGTTCATTATCACAGCGGGACTGAAGCTTGGTCCGTTGTATCTGGATAATTCATTTGTCAGAGCGGCCATCGAATCGTTGGCTGATGAAAATATTCATACGCTTACAGACAAACAGATCAGAAGAAAACTTGCCGATAATTTTGATATCAATAATGTCCGAGATATGGATATGAGAGATGTAAAAATCATCCGGGATAAGACCCATACTTCGGTCACCCTCGACTATGAAAAACGAATCAACTTCATGGGTAACGTTGATGTGGTCGTAAAATTCAAAAATTCTTACGATACCTCCAAATAATCCCGAGTGAATATCAATAAACAACGACTGCTCAAGCGCATAGGCTATGAATTTCAGGATCAGGGCCTGTTTGAACTTGCGTTAACGCACCGTAGTTACGGCGCCAACAATAATGAACGGCTAGAATTTCTGGGTGATGCCGCGCTTAACTTTATTATCGGCCACGCCATCTACCAGCAACTTCCCGACACGAATGAAGGTGATCTAAGCCGTTACAGAGCCAACCTTGTTAAAGGCAAGACGCTCGCTGAGGTGGGAAGGGAACTCGGTATAGGGGAACACCTGAAACTGGGTGGTGGTGAAATGAAAAGTGGTGGCCACCGCCGGGAATCGATCCTGGCAGATGCCGTTGAAGCCATTATCGGTGCAATTTATCTGGATGGCGGCATCTCAGCCTGTGAAAAGGCAGTTCTTGCATTGTTCTCTGAGCGGCTGGACACCCTGACCCAGACAAATCTCAAGGACCCTAAAACGCAGTTACAGGAACTGCTGCAATCGAGGGGGAAATCCTTGCCGGTTTACGAAGTGATCAATATTGCCGGAGAGGCACACGACCAACATTTTACGGTCACCTGCTCGGTGGATGGATTACCGACACCTACGGTGGGTGAAGGAACCAGTCGGCGATCTGCCGAGAAAAAAGCGGCCGCGGCCGCGCTGTCAGGGCTGCATCAGTGAGCGATAACGAAAATCAGAAACAAGGTCGCTGTGGTTACGTGGCCATCGTCGGCCGACCCAATGTTGGCAAGTCGACACTACTCAACCATCTACTTGGCCAGAAAATTAGTATTACATCGCGCAAGCCACAAACCACGAGGCAGAACACCCTGGGGATCAAGACCGAGGGAGAAATACAATTAATCTTCGTCGATACTCCTGGGCTCCATTCCAATCAGGACAAAGCCATTAACCGTTTTATGAATCGTTCGGCGGAGAGCGCCATTCGGGACGTGGACGTGGTGGTGTTTGTGGTAGATCGCACTATTTGGACAGAAGCTGATGAAAAAGTTGCCGAGGAAATTGTCAGAAGTAAAGCACCGGTCATCATCGCGCTGAATAAAAGTGATCGTCTGGAAAAAAAATCAGACTTGATTCCGCAATTGCAAAACCTGTCCAACCGTTTTCCCGAGGCTGAGCTGATACCGTTGTCGGCTTTACATGGACAGAATCTGAAAGAGCTGGAAGAGGCGATTATCGCGCACATTCCCGAGGGTATTCACTATTATCCTGAAGATCAGGTGACTGATCGCACCCAGCGATATCTGGTGTCTGAAATCGTCCGCGAGAAAATTACGCGACAACTGGGGGCAGAGCTACCCTATGAAGTTGCAGTGGAAGTCGAGGAATTTAAATACCAGGGAAAAATTTGTCATATCAGTGCTCTGATTCTGGTAGAACGGGATGGCCAGAAAAAAATTATCATCGGGGAAAAGGGTGCACGCCTGAAAAAAATTGGCCAGCAGGCACGTATGGATATGGAGCGTCTGCTCGAAAGCAAGGTTATGCTGAACCTCTGGGTTAAGGTAAAAAGAGGTTGGTCGGATGATGATCGTGCGTTACGCAGCCTTGGCTACGACGAGTAAACTGTTGGCAGGGCATTAATGAACACCCTGAACCTGTCCCCACGTGTCGTTCTCTTGCTTATTTCCTTTAACCGTTTGATCAGGGACATATAACCTGTGTCTGTGCAGCAAGTGGATGGAGAACCAGCGTTTGTCCTGCACACAAAAGCGTACCGGGAAACCAGTCAGTTGGTGGATCTTTTCTCTCGGCACCATGGACGCCTGAGGCTTGTTGCGCGAGGGTCTCTGCGTCGCAGCAAAGGGCGGGGTCGCACCATCGAACCCTTTACACCGTTGATTGTGGGTTGGCGAGGTAAGGGTGAACTAAAGACCTTGGCCAATGCGGAGCCGTCTGGAACGCCTCTGATACTTCGTGGCGATTGCCTGTTCAGCGGTTTCTACCTCAACGAACTGATCCTAAGACTGCTGGCGGATCACGATCCCCATGAAACCCTCTTTGATTGCTACCTGTCTACCTTGCATGCGCTATCTGAAGGACAGTATATCGAGCTGGCATTGCGCCGGTTTGAGCATCAACTGTTGTCGGATTTGGGTTATGGGTTGGCTCTGGAGCATAGCGAAGACAGTGGTGATGAGATTGACCCTGAAGGCTGGTATTGGTTCGATCCGGTAGTGGGTGTTACGTCGCCACCCCTCACTCCTTTAGAACGGGAACAGCCTAACTGCTTTAGCGGTGACTCGCTTTTGGCAATTGCCGCTGAAGACTACTCGAATCCACGTCATATTAAAGCGGCCAAGCGCTTAATGAGGCTGGCAATACAGAATTTACTTGGTGATCGTCCACTCAGAAGTCGTGAACTCTTTGCTCGCGGCCAGGTTTTAAACAGGGATTCTTCATGATCATTGCAGTTGGCACCGATATTGTTGAAATAGCCCGTATAGAAAAAGCGCTGCAACAGCACGGACGGAAATTTGCCGAACGTATTCTGTGCCCAGGCGAGCTGATTCGGTTTGATGAAGCTGCCCAGTCTGCAGCCTATCTGGCAAAGCGTTTTGCCGCGAAAGAAGCTTTGGCTAAAGCTCTGGGAACCGGCATCGGTGCTGTGTCCTGGCAGGATATGGAAACGGAAAATACAGCCAAAGGGCGGCCGCAATTCAGGTTGAGTGCTACAGCGCAACAGGTGATGAGTGACCTGGGTGCTGATGAGGCACTGTTAAGCCTTTCCGATGAGCAGCACTATGCCATCGCTTTCGTCGTGCTTTCCAAGCGTATTTGACCAGGTTACGACAAGAACCTTTTTTCAGGCCAATAGAGCTAAACAATCTTTATGATGCTACTCCCTCGGCAAGACATTGGTACAGTGCCTAGCTAGAATAAGCGCTCTTTGATGTAACGGCCCTGGACCAATTAGCAGCGGGCCGGCAACTATCCGGATGTTGAGAAAATAATGAGCTACCCGACCATTGAATCCTGTATTGGCGAAACGCCTCTCGTACGTTTACAGCGATTGCCTGGCGAAACAACCAATACCATCCTGGTCAAGCTGGAGGGTAATAATCCCGCTGGCTCCGTCAAGGACCGTCCGGCTATCAGTATGATTCAGCGTGCTGAGCAACGGGGTCAGATCCGTCCTGGCGACACATTGATTGAGGCGACCTCCGGTAATACCGGTATCGCACTGGCCATGGCGGCTGCCATCAAGGGTTATCGGATGATCCTGATCATGCCGGAAAACAGTACGGAAGAACGCAAGGCTGCCATGCGGGCTTACGGTGCCGAGTTGCTGCTGGTCAGTCGTGAGGAAAGCATGGAGGGCGCCAGGGATCTGGCCAAGGCCATGGAAGCAGAGGGTAAGGGGATCGTTCTCGATCAGTTCGGAAACCCTGATAACCCCTTGGCTCATTATGAACACACGGGGCCTGAAATATGGCGACAAAGCGAACATCGAGTGACTCACTTTGTCAGTTCCATGGGCACAACGGGCACCATTATGGGTGTTTCCCGTTATTTGAAGGAGCAAAACTCCGCTATTCAGATTGTTGGCCTGCAGCCACAGGAGGGTGCAGCCATCCCCGGTATAAGGCGCTGGCCGGAAGCTTACCTGCCGGCCATCTTTGATGCATCCCGGGTTGATCGGGTGATGGATATTTCCCAGGCTGATGCCGAGACTTGCATGCGCGATATGGCTCGCAAGGAAGGCATTTTCTGCGGAGTATCCTCCGGTGGCGCGGTTGCCGGGGCCCTTAAATTATCTGAAGAACTGGAGGATGCGGTCATTGTCGCTATTATCTGTGACCGTGGAGATCGTTACTTATCCTCGGGAATTTATCAGTCTGAATAGCCAGTAGCAGCAAGTTGCAGGCTCATCGGCCCGACGTTAAGCTGCTCACGGGCTAAATCTTGGGATACTCCCCATCAGATAATAGACTCCGGGTAAAACCAGTTAATGGTTTTAGAACCATCCATTAGGTTTACGATTATCGCGATGCTCTGGCGCAACATCCGGGCATCAGGAAACACCTCATAAGAGTTGTCTATGGTACAGGTTAGGGACCACCATCCGGTCCAGGAACAGGGCACAGTCGATATTGAACAGTGGGTTGATAGCCTGCTGAGCAAGATCGTGACAGATCGTGACGTTCGGGACGCCCTGATTACCGCCTGTGAAATAGCACAGGAAGCGGAAGAAAAATCAGGGGACGAACGCTGGACGCCGACTGTTAGCAGCTTCCGAACTGGCCTTGAAATGGCGGAAATTCTCGCCGAATTACACCTCTATGACGTGGACAGCCTGGTCGCCGCCATTCTTTATCGAGTTGTCAGGGAACGTCGGCTTTCCATTGAAAAGGTTAAACAGCATTTTGGCGCTGAAGTGGCGCAGCTGATCAGCAGTGTTCTGAAAATGGCGGTTATCAGTACCCTGCGTGCCGATGGTGAAGCAACGGTATTTGGTCACGCCGCAGCTCAGCAGGCTGCCAAAGTCAGGGAAATGCTGGTATCAATCATTGACGATGTTCGTGTCGCGCTGATCAAGATTGCCGAACGAACCTGTGCTATTCGCGCACTAAAAACCGCTACCGATGAAAAGCGTCAGCGTGTGGCCCGCGAAATTTTTGATGTCTATGCGCCGCTGGCACACCGCCTGGGTATAGGACAGTTGAAATGGGAGCTGGAGGACCTGGCTTTCCGCTACCTGGAACCCGACGAGTATATGCGAATTGCGCGTTTGCTGGACGAACGCAGGATGGACCGGCAGCGCTATATCGATGAAGTGATCGATACACTGCACAAAGAATTGGCCAAGGCAAAAATCAAGGCTGATATTGCAGGCCGAGCGAAACACATCTATAGCATCTGGCGAAAAATGCACCGCAAGGATGTGGGGTTTTCACAAATCTACGATATTCGTGCCGTGCGGGTACTGGTGCCCACTGTTGCGAATTGCTACACCGTTCTCGGTATTGTTCACAATCACTGGCGAATTATCCCCAATGAGTTCGATGACTATATCGCCACTCCGAAGGAAAATGGATATCGCTCCCTGCATACAGCAGTGATTGGCCCGAATAGAAAGGTTGTGGAAATTCAGATTCGCACCTATGACATGCACGAAGAAGCAGAATTCGGCGTTTGCTCCCATTGGCGCTATAAAGGCACCGACCTGAAAGCTTCCGCACGCAGTTACGAAGAGAAAATTGCCTGGTTGCGTCAGGTGCTTGAATGGCACGAAGAGATTGAAGACGATCAGGTCAAGGAGTTGCTCAGTCGCGACAACGCCACTGACAGAATCTATGTCTTTACCCCCGAAGGGCATGTGGTAGATCTACCCTTGGGTGCTACGCCGCTGGATTTTGCCTACCGTGTTCACACCTCTATAGGGCATCGTTGCCGGGGTGCCAAAGTGAACGGCAGGATTGTGCCGCTTAACGCCACCTTGCATACGGCGGATCAAGTGTCAGTGTTGACCAGTAAACAGGAGTCCCCCAGTCGTGACTGGTTGTCGCCAGCACTCGGTTATCTCCATACCGCGCGGGCTAGAGCCAAGGTTCAACAGTGGTTCCGCAAGCAGGACCAGGATAAAAACGCACAGGCAGGCAAGTCGATACTTGATCGCGAGCTGCGCCAGCTGAATATAGGCCGGATTGATCTCGATGCTATTGCCGTAAAGTTCAACAAGCATGGTGAAGAAGGCTTGTATGCGGCAATTGGTGCCGGTGATGTCGGTGTTGCCCAAGTTGTTAATGCGATCGTTGCGACACTTGATCTGACTAGCAAGCCCCAGAAAATTCCGGTCTTTACCCCCAGCAAAGCCAGCCGCTACGAAGAGTCCGATATATACATCTACGGAGTGGGCAATTTGTTGACGCATATTGCCCGTTGTTGCAGTCCTGTGCCCGGGGACCAGATTAGTGGTTACATCACCAGTGGGCGGGGTGTTTCGGTACACCGCAAAGATTGTGGCAACCTGTTGCGCTTGCAGAATCAGGAGCCTGAGCGGGTGCTCGAGGTTTCCTGGGGTGGCAAACCCAAGCAGGTCTATCCAGTCCGTGTCGGTATCGATTCCTATGATCGCAGCGGTTTACTTCGCGATGTGAGCGTTATTCTGGACAAGTCCGGACTCAACGTGTTGGCCATGAACTCTCGAAGCGATGAAAGCCGCAAAGGTGTCTCCGTACGTATGGAGATAACCGTTGAGGTCAGTAGTTTTGACGAGTTGAGTGCGGTGATGTCCAGACTGAGGCAGATTCCTAACGTTATCGGTGTTCAGCGGCTGGATGAAAACTGACATGTTCGATAACAAGAGTTCACTCCAGGATCTTCTCTACCTGATGAGACGCCTTCGTGACCCAGAGACAGGATGCCCCTGGGACTTGAAGCAGACATTCGCAACCATTGTGCCTTTTACCCTGGAAGAAGTTTACGAGGTTGTCGATACCATTGAGCGTGAGGATTATTCCCACCTGAAGGAAGAGCTCGGTGACTTGCTGTTTCAAGTGGTGTTCTACAGCCAGTTGGGGGAAGAGCAGGGCCTATTTAACTTCGAGCAGGTCGTATCAGCACTGACTGATAAGCTTGTCAGTCGCCATCCTCATGTTTTCCCCGAAGGTACATTGCACAGTCAACGCGATGCACGGGAAAACCCCAACGAACAAGATATCAAGCAGAACTGGGAGCGCCTTAAGCAGGGTGAACGACAGGATAAAGGTCGTTCATCGATTCTGGATGATATTCCTCGGGCATTGCCAGCCTTGAGTCGTGCGCAGAAATTGCAGAAACGGGCTGCAAACCATGGTTTTGATTGGCCGGATAGTGGTGGGGTGTGGAATAAACTGAACGAGGAAATCGACGAATTAAAAGCGGCGTTGCGGGAGCAGAATCAGGCGCTTATCGAGGATGAACTTGGTGATGTGCTGTTTACCACCGTTAATCTCGGTCGTCATCTGGGCGTCGACACAGAACTAGCTCTGCGAAATGCTTCGCGAAAGTTTGAGAAACGTTTCCAGTACCTGGAAGAAAAGCTTGCCGAATCTGGTGAGGAGGTTGTCAAGACCTCTCCACAACGTCTTGATCAGTTGTGGCGTGAGGCCAAGCTGGAGACCAGGTAACATCGGCCAAAGCCGCGTATTTGCTTGTTATCCGGGCGGATTATGTGTAAGGTTTCCGCCCTCAATCACGAGTTTGGGCAATTTGCTAATTATAATTCTACCCAGATTAAGCGGAGATCATCGATGCGTATTATTTTGTTAGGACCGCCGGGAGCGGGCAAAGGTACACAAGCCAAATACATCACTGAAAAGTTTGGCATTCCCCAGATTTCAACCGGCGACATGCTGCGCGCTGCAGTTAAGGCTGGCACCGAGCTGGGCCTGAAAGCCAAAGATATCATGGCATCAGGCGGCCTGGTCTCTGATGACCTGATTATCGCGCTGGTGAAAGAGCGCATTCAGGAGCCAGACTGTGTAAACGGTTTCCTGTTTGATGGTTTCCCCCGCACTATTCCCCAGGCTGAAGCACTGCTCAGTGAAGGCGTCACTATCGACAAAGTCATTGAAATTGATGTGGCAGATGATGAAATTGTGTCTCGCTTGAGCGGCCGCCGTGTTCACGAGGGTTCAGGTCGCGTCTATCACGTTATCCATAATCCGCCGAAGCAGGAAGGTGTGGATGATGAAACCGGCGAACCACTGATCCAACGTGATGACGATAAGGAAGACACTATCCGTAACCGTCTTTCTGTTTACCACGAACAAACTGAGCCTCTGGTCGGCTTCTATCAGGGCTTGGCTAAAACCCAACCTGACAGTGCGCCTTCTTATGCCAGTGTCAATGGTGTTGGTGCTCTGGCAGATGTTGAAGCACGTCTGGAAGAAGCGCTGGCTTGAGTTCAAGCAGTCATGCAAAATGGGCCCGATAGGGTCCATTTTTTTTGCCCAGAAATTGATAGGTTATGAATAAAAAAGCCGTTATTGTCGTTAATCTCGGAACGCCGGAAACACCGACACCGGGGGCCGTTGCGAAATTTCTGAAACAGTTCCTTTCCGACAGCAGAGTGGTGGAAGCACCCAAGCTGCTGTGGTGGTTTTTACTGCGCTTGGTGATTATCCCGTTGCGAGCCAAAAAGGTGGCACATAGCTATGGTGAAATCTGGCTGGCTGAGGGGTCGCCGCTCCGGGTTATTACCGGGCGCCAGGTTACAGCACTGCAAAATCAGCTGGACGAGGATGTCGGACTGGGAAATACCGTGGTTTGTGAAGCAATGACCTACGGAGAACCATCTCTTTCTCACACCTTCCAGAGATTGCGGGAGCAAAGTATTCAGGAGTATGTGGTGCTACCTATGTATCCACAGTATTCGGGATCGACCACCGGAGCTATCTACGACCAGTTGTCAGCTATTATTCGTCAGTCGCGGGATGTTCCAGATATCAGTGTGATCAAGTCATTTCACGATCACTCCGGATATACCGACTGTTTAGTGCAGAGTATTCGTGATTCCTGGGAAAAGAATGGGCGACACGAAAAGCTTTTGATGTCGTTCCACGGTATTCCACAGGAATATGTTGATAAAGGTGACCCCTATTACCAACACTGCCTGGGCACTGCCGAAGCAGTGGCAGAAAAGTTGTCTCTGGAAAAAGACCAGTGGGCGATGAGTTTTCAATCGCGCTTTGGCCCCAAACAATGGCTGCAGCCCTACACAGATGAACAATTGAAAACCTGGGCAACCAACGGTGTGAAGTCCATTGATATTATCAGCCCTGCATTTACGGTTGATTGCCTGGAAACACTGGAAGAATTAAATATATCTTATCGGGAGCTTTTTCTATCTGAAGGCGGTGAACATTATCATTACATTCCTTGTTTGAATGATGCTCCAGAATTTATTAAAACCCTTGCAACGCTGGTGAAAACAAAACTATTTAATTAAATTTACCGAAATCAGCTAAATTACTGTCTATATTTGATTATTTTTTGCTCCTCTGCTGGAAAATATCTTTAAATTGAATAAACTTTATACACATCAATTTTATTGATGATTATATTTTCTTTTTTTTTCAGCTTAAAGGGGACATCCAATGGCTCGAGCTCCCAAGAAAACTGCTGTTAAAGCAGTAGCAAAAACCACAACCAAAAAAACAACAGCAAGGAAAAAAGCAGAGGTCAACAAGGTAAACCCTGCAGTCGCTAAAGCTGAAAATCTTATCAGCAAGTTGGAAAAGGAGATTTCTACCCAGAGCAGCAAAGTTAGCGCTGCAAGAAAAAAACTCATGGCAGCGAGAAGTCGCGTTGCTGAAAATTCATCGAAAGCTGCCCAGTCAGCCTTGAAGAAGGCTATGCAGGAAGTCCGCTCAGGAATGACAAAGCTTGAAAACCTGAACGTAAAAAACACTCTGGCAAAAGCAGAGCTACGCGCTGCAAAAATTATGGGCCAGCTGGCTGATATGGAAGAAAAGGCAAAAGCCCGGGTCATTCAGGCAGAATCCAAACTCAAGGATAAAACCCAGGAAGAACTGGATGCGGCCAAGAAGCGTTTTGAGCAGGCCTGGTTGAAAAAACGTTCCAATGATATGGCGAGAAAGGTCAGAGAGGTTGAGCGAAGAGCGCTTTCCAGAATTAAATCTGCTGAAAAATCACTACACAAAAAAGCTCAGGCAGTGATTAAGGCTGCCGAGAAGAAAGTTGCTGCCGTGAAGGAAGCTAAAACCCCGATGCCATCTGTCCGTGGACCTGGGCGTCCCCCAAAAGCCAAGGCTGTTGAGGCAACTACCGTCAAACGTGGACCTGGTCGCCCCAGAAAGACTGCTTCGACAAACGCTGCTGCCAAGACAGCTACGGCGAAGCGCGGGCCGGGAAGACCACCCAAAAAAGTGACGGCGACTGCTACAACGACTACAGCTAAACGCGGTCCTGGAGGGCCAAAAAAATCGACAACAGGTGCCACTAAGTCCGGCGCAGGGAAATCTGCAAAGGCGGCAGTGAAACCAGCTACAACCAAACGCGCGGTCGGACGTCCTGCCAAGGCTAAAACATCTGTTGCAAAAAAACCTGTGGTAAAAAAACCAACCACAGCTAAACGTGGTCCTGGTCGTCCACCCAAGGCAGCTTCTTCAAAATCCAGTAATGCCAGCGCGACCAAAGCGACAGATACATCAACTGGAACTGAAGCGAAAAATGAAAGCGCAAGCTGAAGGGTTTGACCTCAGGTTGGCATAAACCTGCCCACTGCCAGAGGCTAATTCAGGTTACAATCCCCCGCTTTGACGGGGGATTTTTTTGTGCACACGGTTTTAGCCATCGATACGACGACCGCTGCCTGTTCAGCGGCGCTGAGTCTTCGAGGAGAGGTAATTTCTCGTTTTCGTCTGGCAAGTCGTGAGCATACCCGCCTACTGTTGCCGATGGTAAATGAGCTGCTGGAAGAGGGTGGTATTTGCCTGAATCAGCTGGATGCGTTGGCATTCACCCACGGTCCCGGATCATTCACAGGTATTCGTATTGGTTTTGGTGTTGTTCAAGGCCTGGCCTTCGGCGCTAACATTCCTGTATGCCCGGTTTCCAGTCTCGAGACATTAGCCCTCACAGGGCTTCGCAAGCAGGAGCCAGTAAAAGAGCCATGCATCGTCATGCCGATGTTTGATGCACGAATGGATGAGGTCTATTGGGCGCAGTTTGAATGGCGTGACGGCCAATTGACGAGGTTGTATGAAGACAGTTTGTCCGTACCGGAAGACCTTCCCGCCACCGCTTCCCCGCTAGCAGTCCACGGTTTTGGCGATGGGTGGAATTACGCTCAGAGAATTGCCATTTCCCCGACATTTCTTAATAGAGAAGCCTTGCCAGATGCTCTAGATGTTTTGACGCTGGCAATGCCTCAAATTGCACATGGAGCTACGCAAGCTGTAACTGACGTGCAGCCACTGTATTTGCGAGACAAGGTGACCTGGAAAAAGCGCCAGCGATTGCGAGAACAAAAATCGGAGAATGGCCGAGGGGAGTCCTGCTTGTAATGGATGCACTACAAATCGCTATCCTAGCCATTATTCAGGGCTTGACCGAATTCCTACCGATCTCCAGCTCTGCCCATCTGATTTTGCCGTCGGCAGTATTGGGTTGGTCCGATCAGGGGCTTGCCTTTGATGTTGCCGTGCACGTTGGCTCGCTGGTCGCTGTATTGTGGTATTTCAGGCGGGATGTACAGGGCCTCATAACAGGTTGGCTACGTAGCGTAACTGGTGGAGGTGGCTCACCGGAAAGCAGGTTGGGCTGGCAGCTTATTCTTGCCACCATCCCCGCTGGACTTGCGGGCCTGTTATTTGCTGATTTCATCGAGACACATCTGCGCTCAACCCTGGTGATTGCCATCACCACGATCCTCTTTGCCTTGTTATTGGGTGCTGCTGATATGTTCAGTGCCCGCAGTCGTCCACTCACCGACTTCACCTGGCGTGCTGCGTTATTTGTGGGCGTTGCCCAGGCTATCGCATTAATACCGGGTACTTCACGTTCCGGCATTACCATTACTGCAGCATTGGCGTTGGGATTTGACCGCCCAGCCGCAGCCCGTTTTTCCTTCCTGATGGCGATTCCCATTATTGTGCTCAGTGGCGGTTACAAAATGATGCAACTGACCCGTCTCGAGGAAGTCCCTTGGGGTGATATAGCCCTGGGCACTTTTTTGTCTGCTGTGGCCGCCTATCTGTGTATCCACCTTTTCCTTACCTGGATTAACCGCATTGGGATGTTGCCGTTTGTTATTTACCGCCTGCTGCTCGGTGCCGTGCTGATTATTATCATGATGAATTAGGAATTCTAATCCGTGAGCAAAGTTGCCTTTATTGGTTTGGGTGTGATGGGTTTTCCCATGGCGGGCTATCTTAGTCGTGCGGGCCATGAGGTCTGTGTCTACAACCGCACAGCGGCAAAGACGAAGGCCTGGCTTGAATGTTATCCCGGTAGGGGGGCAGAGACCGTTATCGAAGCTGTCAGAGAGGCGGACTTTGTTTTTGCCTGCGTCGGTAACGATGATGATCTGCGGGAGATCACTACTGGAGACAACGGGGCGTATTCAGCCATGCAGGAGGGCGCCCTGTTTATTGATCACACCACCGTTTCCGCCACTGTCACCAGAGAACTGGCAAAAGTGGCAGGGGATAGAGGGATTGGCTACCTGGATGCGCCGGTCTCCGGCGGTCAGCAAGGGGCCGAAAAAGGTCAGCTGACGATTATGGTTGGCGGAAATACCGATGATTTTCAACGCGCAGCGCCCTTGATGAATAGCTATGCCCGTCAGGTCACGTTGCTCGGTCCGGTGGGCTCAGGCCAACTATGTAAAATGGTCAACCAGATCTGTGTGGCCGGGTTAATTGAGGCTCTGGCAGAGGGATTACATTTTGCCCGGGCAGCAGGGCTGGATGCCGAACAGGTGATCGACGTCATATCCAAGGGGGCAGCCCAGTCCTGGCAAATGGAGAATCGCTATCAAACGATGTTGGCCGGTGAGTACAATCACGGTTTTGCTGTGGATCTGATGCGTAAGGATTTGGGGATTGTGCTCGCAGAAGCGAAGAAAAATGGCACCCGGTTACCGGTGACCAACATGGTTAATGAATTTTATGATGAGCTGCACAACATGGGTGGTGGTCGTTGGGATACATCCAGCCTGCTGGCCAGGCTGGAAAGTCAATCGGGTTAAGGCAATAGGCAGGATATAAGCCAATGAGTAGTGAACTTTTCAATCAGCAACTGCTGAAGTATATCGGTAATTCTCCCACGCCTTTTCATGCGGTCAGAAATCTCCGTGAGCTGTTGGATGATGCTGGCTTTCAGTCCTTACCAGAAGAAGATGCCTGGGAGCTGAAGAAGGGTGGGCGCTACTACATCACACGCAATGGCTCTTCCATTATCGCTTTTGTGATGGGCCAGATCCCTGTCGAGGAATCGGGTATCCGCATGGTCGGGGCCCATACCGACAGCCCGTGTCTCAGAGTGAAGCCGAAACCTGAATTGAATCGTCAGGGTTATTTTCAATTAGGTGTGGAGGTATACGGTGGTGCGTTACTGAACCCCTGGTTTGATCGGGATTTGTCTATAGCTGGCCGGGTTATCGTAGATAACGGCGAGGGCAAACTGTGTCAGGGCTTAATTGATCTGCAGCGGCCGGTGGCGGTGATTCCCAGTCTGGCCATCCACCTTGACCGGGATGCCAACAACGAACGGAAGGTGAATCCGCAAACGGATATCCCACCAGTTCTGTTCAAGGATGCTAAGAAGGACATCAAGGATTTTCGTGAAGTTCTATCCGAGGCCCTGAGCCATACCTCTACCAGTCTGGCCGGCAAGAAAATTGTCGACTATGAATTGTATTTCTATGACTGCCAGCAACCTGCCATTACCGGATGGCGAGATGAGTTTATTTCCAGTGCCCGTCTCGATAACCTGCTGAGCTGTTTTACCGGCCTAAAAGCCTTGCTGGAAAGCGGCGATCGGCAGACCACCATGTTGATCTGCAATGATCATGAAGAAGTCGGCAGTGTATCCGCCTGTGGTGCCAATGGCCCAATGCTGCAGTCACTTCTTGAGCGCCTCTACCCGCAACCGGAACGGCTGACCCGTATTATTCGCCGTTCATTGATGGTGTCAGCCGATAATGCCCATGGGGTTCATCCAAACTATGCGGATCGCCACGATGGCAATCACGGCCCGATTCTCAATGCCGGTCCGGTACTGAAAATCAACGCCAATCAGCGTTATGCCACTAATGGTGTAACGTCTGCTATTTTCCGCCAGTTGTGTGAAAAGGCTGATGTGCCACTTCAGGTTTTCGTAAATCGGACAGATCTGGGATGTGGCAGCACCATAGGCCCCATTACGGCGGCCATGCTGGGTGTCCAGACCCTCGATGTGGGTGTGCCGACCTTTGCCATGCACTCCATTCGAGAGATGGCCGGTAGCGAGGATGCGCACAATCTCTACCGTGCTCTCACGGAATTTTACAGTTATGAAGGCAGTTTGCTGGTGGAAGACATCTGAATGCACAATTTCGCCTTTATCCCCATGCTGAAATCCGTATGATGTGCGCCCACAAGACGTATTAACTGTAGATACAACCCATGAATAACAACACAGCTTCCGAAGCCGATACTGTCCTGACCGGCATAACCACAACCGGCACGCCCCACTTGGGTAACTACGTGGGTGCTATCCGACCAGCCATTGCTGCCAGCCAGAATACGGATGTTAATGCCTATTACTTTCTGGCAGATTTCCATGCGCTGATCAAGTGCCAGGAACCGGAAAAGGTCCACCAGTCGACCCTGGAAATCGCTGCAACCTGGTTGGCACTGGGTTTGAATACCGACAATGTGGTGTTCTATCGGCAGTCCGATATTCCTGAAATTCCACAGTTAACCTGGTTTCTGAATTGTGTCGCCGCCAAGGGCCTCATGAACCGTGCACATGCCTACAAAGACTCGGTTCAGAAGAATCTGGACAGTGGTGAGGACACGGATTATGGCATCACCATGGGATTGTTCTCCTACCCGGTGTTGATGGCAGCAGATATTCTCATGTTCAACGCCACTAAAGTGCCGGTGGGAAGGGATCAGATTCAGCACATTGAAATGGCCAGGGATATCGGCCAGCGTTTCAACCACATCTACGGTGAACATTTCACGTTACCGGAAGCGGTAGTGGATGACCATGTGGCGGTATTACAAGGGCTCGATGGTCGAAAAATGAGCAAGAGCTATGGCAACACGATTCCGCTTTTCCTGCCGGAAAAACAGCTGAAAAAACATATTAATAAAATCGTCACCAACCTATTGGAGCCCGGCGAACCCAAAGACCCGGATACGTCCACCGTGTTTCAGATTTGGCGCGCTTTTGCCACCAAGGAGCAAACGGATGCGATGCGTCGTGAGTTTGAAAATGGCATCGCCTGGGGTGAAGCCAAGAAACAGCTGTTCGAGTTGATCAACGAGGAACTGCGGGAGCCACGTGAGCGCTACAACGAGCTTATGGAGAACCCGGACTATATCGAAACCACGTTAAAGGCTGGCGCTGAAAAGGCGAGAGCAGTGTGTACACCATTTATGGATAAACTTAACAGGGCGGTGGGGCTGTATCCTTTAGTTTAATCAAAATCATAGTGAATCAGTTCAGCTAGGGAAGGCTGGCTATCACCTCCAGCATCGCATGGCAGAGCAGTTGCAGGTCATCTTCACTGATGATGTAGGGGGGCATCACATAAATCAGTTTACCGAATGGCCTGATCCACACCCCTCGATCAACAAATGCCTTTTGGATGGTTGCCAAGTCGACAGCCTGTTTCATTTCCACGACGCCAATCGCCCCTAACACACGAACATCAGCTACATTAGCAAAGTCGCGTGCGTGTGCCAGTTCAACCTGAAGCTGTGACTGTATGTCTTGAACTCTTTCAGACCAGTCACTGGACAACAGCAGGTCTATGCTGGCATTGGCCACTGCGCAGGCGAGGGGGTTGCCCATAAATGTCGGGCCATGCATAAAAACTCCGGCTTCGCCCTGACAGATGCCATCACTCACTTTTTCAGTGCAGAGTGTGGCTGCCAAGGTCATATATCCACCGGTAAGTGCTTTACCCAGGCACATAATATCAGGGGCAATATCCGCCCATTCACAAGCGAACAGCTTGCCGGTACGCCCGAATCCTGTAGCAATTTCATCGGCGATCAGAAGCACATCATATTGATCGCAGAGTTCACGTACACGTTGCAGGAAGTGGGGCGAATAAAAGCGCATGCCGCCCGCACCTTGCACAATCGGTTCGAGGATAACGGCGGCCAGCTCATCGCAGTGCCCTGACAATTGTGTCTCAAAATCTGTAATGTAGGCTTCGTCCCAGTCGTCATCGAATCCACAGCGCGGCGCTTGGGAAAATACCTGCTGCATCAGCACATCGTGAAAGAGGTGATGCATACCGGTAATAGGGTCGCACACAGACATCGCCCCGAAGGTATCACCGTGATAGCCATTGCGCAGACTCAAAAGACGGGTTTTTCCAGTAACGCCGCGGGATTGCCAGTACTGGAAGGCCATCTTCATGGCAACTTCGACACTGACCGAGCCTGAATCACATAAAAACACCTTCTCCAGGCCTGTCGGTGTAAGATCTACCAGCGTTCTGGCAAGCTTGGCGGCGGGTTCATGGGTGAGGCCGCCAAACATGACATGGGACACCCGTTCGACCTGCTCATGAAGCGCAGCGTTAAGGGTAGGGTGGTTGTAACCATGAATGACACACCACCAGGAAGACATACCGTCTATAAGCTGTCGTCCATCAGACAACTCAATGCGAACACCGTGTGCAGAAGTGACCTCATAGGCCGGTATCGGTGATGTCAGGGAAGAGTAGGGATGCCAAATATATTGCTGGTCAATGGCAGAAATTTGGGACCTGCTAAGTTTATTCATGGAGAGGTGATTCACAGTCCAGGGGATTGATATTGTATGATACGGAAGTTGGTGGTACCAAAGTGGATAACGACAATTAACAGATGGCTTTGATCATGGCACTTAAACCTGTTTTCATCAGTTTTATTCTTATCACGTTGTTGGGTGTGGCAAATGTACAGGCCGCGACCGATAGCCAATATTGGGCCTACTGGGATAAATCTAACGACTGGAACCGTGAGGCCATCAATCACCAAGCGTGGGATAACATCCTAAAGCACCATGTAGTAAAAAAAGAAACCGGTGTTAACCGGTTCCGTTACGGTGAATTGAATCACAGCGACAAAAAATCATTATCAAAATACATCGATACGCTGTCGGCAACCGACCCGAGAAAATACAGCCGCAAGGAGCAGCAAGCGTATTGGCTGAACCTGTATAACGCATTGACGGTGAAGGTCATCAGTGACCACTATCCGGTTAAAAGCTTTTCAGAGATCGGTTCAAAGCATTCATCAAAGGGCCCCCTGAACAGCCAATTAGTCAGCGTGACTGGACAATGGCTCTCACTGAATGATATTGAAAACCGAATCTTGCGACCCATCTGGAAAGATCACAAAGTACATTTCGGACTGAATTGTGCTGATATGAGTTGTCCCGGACTGTTGCCGGTAGCCTTTACCGGTAATAACGTGAAAGCTCTGCTGAAAGAATCGGGCAGAGAGTTTATCAACCACAAGAATGGTGTCACTCTCAAAAATGGTCGCTTGACAGCATCAAGTATGTTCAGCCAGTACAGAGAAGATTTTGCACGCGACGACAAAGCGCTGCTCAAGGTGTTTGCACACTATGCAGATGATCGGTTGGCCCTATACCTGTTAGGGTTTCAGGGAAAGATTGATTATATACACGATCGCAGTCTTAACTCTTTCTAGAATTAATCTCATAAACACTGCATATCTAATTAACAGATAACACTATTTATGGTGTAGATATGAAAAGAAAAAAAGAACAATCTATCTGGATTAGATTGTTAAGAACAATATCTTCATTGGCTCTTATCGGTGCAACTACCTACGTTATAGTTGCAGGATTTAACCTTATAGCAGCAGTGGTACTGATTTCTTCCTTTGGTGGCATAGCAGGACCAGCGGTAATGGCTGCTGATAGTGCACTTGAATGTGTTACAGGCTTTTTTGAATTGCTGTTAGACGGTATTCTTTCTATCTTCGAAATTATTGGCGATATATTCAGTTCAATCTTTGGCTAACCTGGTGTGGCAGTAATCAAAATCAAGGTCGATGACGAGCTCTAAGGGGCAAAGCTAACGCAATCGCATATAGTTTGCCCCTGAGACAGGTTTTATCGCTTTTGATTGGACTGTGTTGGTTATTCTTCAACACCGCCATGCGCTAAAGACCATTCCACAGGCGCATTAAGGAAAGACTCAATTTCCGCAATGGATTGGTTGTCCATACGGTTCTCAGCTTTACAGACATTCAATACGTCATGCCAAGTGGTCAGATAATGTAGATTTACGCCAATATCTGCCAGCTTTTCCCTTGTTCCCGGGAAGATATCGTAAAAAAAGATAACAAAAGTATCGCTGACCTCGGCACCTGCATGACGCAATGCTTCGCAGAATTTGATTTTGCTGCCACCGTCAGTGGTCAGGTCTTCCACCAATAGAACCCGTGAACCTTCCTTCAGGTCGCCTTCGATTTGTGCATCTCGGCCAAAACCCTTGGGTTTCTTGCGCACATACTGCATTGGCAGGGAGAGGCGTTCAGCAAGCCAGGCGGCAAAGGGGATACCGGCAGTTTCGCCACCTGCAACAGCATCAATGGATTCAAAACCGATATTTCTCAAAATGGTCGAAGCACCAAAGTCCATCATGGTGGCGCGAACACGTGGGAAAGAGATGATCTTGCGACAATCAATATAGACTGGGCTGGCTTTTCCTGAAGTAAGTTTGAATGGATCGTTTGGTCTGAAATTAATAGCTTCAATTTCAAGCAACATTTTTGCCGTCATTTGTGCGATCAGATCCTGGTCAGGAAAACTGTTGAAAGACATAGTAGCTCCAGTCTAATAACGGCAAGGTTACCCGTTAAAAAATTCATTAGTGATTGATATTGCAAGAAGCGCGAATTTTGCCAGAACAAGGGAGGGCAGTACAGGTTTTGCGCCATTACCAATACAGACAATATTCTTCATACGCTAAATTTAACATAATATACATTATGCGCAGTTTGGTCTGGGGCGGGTAAGACCGAAATCCAGAAGTTACTTGGCTATTGAAGCGTTATGCAGGGTCAAGACGTTTGTCAGGTTGGAACTACTCTGCTATGGATTCAATGGTTTTTAAGTGCGTGACGCCAGAAGGCGGAATTACCAGGTGCAACGGCTGTCACCAATGACGCAAGGACAAATCATTACAGTGGAGACGGCCAGCGTGAATCTCCCCATTGGTCCACAGCGTTCAGGTGGTCATAGATGAGCAACATAGTAGATGGTGTGTCGCAATTATGTGCACAAAGCATAGAAACAAACTTAAGTAGTTAATTTATCTTTTGTTATTTCAGTTAGGGCAGATCTGACTGGATGTTTATAAACATTGGATTGTATTAAGGCGTGTTCGATCATGCCCTACTTCAGACCAATATCAATAATCCTCGTTCCTTCAATGAAAAAAGTGTTCTAAGTATCTGTTTCGTAGTGTTATTGAAGGCAGCCCATATATAGAATTCATCACTGCCTGATGTCTGGGTGCCGCTCTGGGTTGTTCATACGGATAGAAGAAGGAATTCTCGCTCCCAGGAGCTGATAACACGAATAAAAGCCTCAAACTCTTCCAGTTTGACGTCAGTATAAGCCATCACAAAAAGCTCACCGAAAATTTCCTTGATCTCATCGCACTCATCCAGCGCGCGAATACCCTCCTCCAAGCTTCTGGGCAACATGATCTCTTCCTCGTAGGCGTTACCGCTGTGTGGAGGCGTAGGCTCAATACGGTTTTTGATTCCCAGGTAGCCGCAGGCAAGTGACGCAGCGACTGCCAGATAGGGGTTCACATCAGCACCGGGAAACCGGTTTTCAATTCGTCGGGAAGCTGGTGTACAGTCCGGGATGCGCAAACCCGCTGTACGGTTGTCATAACCCCAGCAGAGGTTGATGGGTGCTGACACATCTTTTGTGAAACGCCGGTAAGAGTTGACGTTTGGCGCAAAGAAGGAAATCACGCTATTTGAGTATTTCTGTAATCCACCAATGTACCAGCGGAAGTAGTCACTCTCCTCGCCCGTTTCGGTGGAAAAAATATTCTTGCCGTCTTGATCGTTAATACTCTGGTGCAGATGCAAGGCACTCCCCGGCTCATTTTTCATAGGCTTGGCCATGAAGGTGGCGTAGATATTGTGCCTCATGGCCACTTCACGGATGGTGCGCTTGAAGATGAATACCTGATCAGCAAGATCCAGCGCATCACCATGCAGAAAATTGATTTCCAGTTGTGCGGGTCCGGACTCGTGAATCAACGTATCGACATCCAGCTCCATCACGTTGCAGTAGTTATACATATCTTCAACAAAGGGCTCGAATTCATTGGCGGCATCAATACTGTAGGACTGACGGGCTGTCTCAGGACGGCCCGAGCGCCCTGTTGGCGGCTTCAGTTCAACATCTGGGTCGAGATTGCGTTCGATCAGGTAAAACTCCACTTCGGGGGCTACGATAGGATGCCACCCCTCCTGCGCATAAAGATCCAAAACCTTTTTCAGGACATTGCGCGTGGAAAGCGGATGCGGGTTGCCATCCTTGTCAAAACAGTTGTGGATGATCTGTGCTGTGGATTCGTTAGCCCAGGGCACTTTGCGAACTGCTGAAAGGTCAGGTTCCAGAATCATATCGCCATCACTGGAGCTATAGACGCCCCAAAAGCGATCACTAAAATCTCCGGTTACAGTCTGTACCAAAATACTCTCGGGCAACCGGCTCTCCTCCTTGAGAAATTTGTTCGCCGGGATAAACTTGCCACGGGCCGAGCCTGTCATATCTGGCACCAGACATTCCACTTCGCTGATATTATTGGCCTTCAGCCAATCAGCCAGCTCCTGATCTTCCTGCATAGCAAAATCCTTAAATTTACCTGCTGCATGGTAGTGTATACCTAATTATTTATTTAAATTAGCGCGATTTCTCTGTGATTGGGCCAGGTCATGACAAAACTACGTCAATATCCAGATTGCTACTATGAAGCCAGTCGACGCTACGATTTGTCGTGTCCCGTTCTGGGCGAGGATATCTCCGTTGATGTCTGTATTATCGGCGGTGGTTATACCGGTTTATCCACCGCGCTGCACTTGAGTGAAGCTGGCTGCAAGGTGGCCGTTCTGGATTCTCACCACATTGCCAGTGGTGCCTCGGGTCGCAATGGCGGTCATGTGGGCACGGGGCAACGACGCCACCAGGAGGATCTGGAAAAACTGTATGGCACAGCCATTGCCGCAAAGCTTTGGCAAGCCGGGCTGGACGCTGTGGCACTGGTTAAAACATTGATCGAGCAACATCACATCAATTGTGATCTCCAGAAAGGCATCCTGCATGTGGCTCACAAACCCCGCTACACGGCAGATTTTCGCGCAGAAGTCGATTTTCTCCAGCAACGCTATGGTTACACCCAGGCACGTGCCATTTCCAGGGATGAAGTCTCTGAGCTGCTGGGAACTTCTGTATTTTACGGCGGACTGCACGATACCGCTTCCATGCACCTCCACCCGCTAAACTATGCATTGGGTCTAGCACAGGCCTCCAAAACAGCTGGCGCGCAACTGTTCGAATACAGCCCTGTGGCGTCATACCGTAGCCAGGGGCAGGATATTACGGTTTCCACAACCAATGGCTCTACCGTCAGGGCCAAACACCTGGTGCTGGCATGCAATGGCTACCTGGGTAATCTCGAACCTCGTATATCCGGCAAGATCATGCCCATCAACAATTTTCTGGTGGCCACCGCCCCCTTGGGAGAGGGACTAGCGAACTCTCTGATTCGCAATCGTCTGGCCGTTCAGGACTCTCGTTTCGTGATTAATTACTGGCGCTGCAGTGAAGATGGCCGCCTTGTTTTTGGCGGAGGGGAAAGTTATCGGTCATCCCTGCCAAGCAATATCGCCGGCATCGTCAGAAAGCGCGTGTTGGCGATATACCCCCAACTGGAAGATGTTCCCATTGATTATGCCTGGGGTGGGAAACTGGCTATTACCCTACAGCGTATGCCTCATGTGGGTCGCCTACAGCAAAATATCCATTACGCCCATGGTTATTCCGGTCACGGTGTGCCGACAGCAACTTTTCTGGGAAAAGCCATCGCAGAGGCAATCTGCAGTAACAGTGAACAGTTTGAATTGTTTGCAGGTTTGCCTGCCAGGACATTTCCCGGCGGCACCCTGCTGCGCTGGCCAGGCATGGTGGCCGGTATGCTCTACTATTCGCTGATGGACCGGTTCTGAAGCAGGAGATATTGATAGTTCATGCGGTACTTTCTGTTTACGAAGGTTCACGCATGGTCACGAATTCTTCGGCGGCTGTCGGGTGAATACCGATCGTGGCGTCAAAATCGGCCTTGGTAGCGCCTGCTTTCATGGCGACAGCCATGCCCTGGATAATTTCCCCGGCGCTCTCCCCCACCATGTGACAACCAATCACCCGATCAGTGGAACGCTGAACGATGAGCTTCATGAAGACCTTGCCATCTCCACCACCAAGGGTTTCTTTCATAGCCCGGAACCGGCTGCGGTAAATGGACAGATCGTCGCCGTATTGTTCCCGTGCCTGAGCCTCGGTCAACCCAACTGATGCACTGTTCGGCTGGCTGAATATCGCCGTTGGAATATTGCTGTAATCCACGGCAGTGGGAGTGCCTGTGGTAAGCGTTTTGGTAAGTGCCATACCTTCGGTAATAGCTACCGGTGTCAGCTCTACACGCCCGATCACATCACCTATGGCATAGATTGAAGGTTCTGCAGTCTGGAAATAGTCATCCACCACAATTGAACCATTGTCACGGCATTCAACCGCGGTGTTTTCAAGCCCCAGCCCGTCGATTAGTGGACGACGGCCGGTCGCGTACATGACCAGGCCCGCCTCAATGCTTTCACCGTTGTTAAGCAGCGCAGCGTAGCCGTTTTCAATCGTCTCAATTTTCTCGATATCGGTTGAAAAATGTATCTTAACCCCTTGTTTTTCAATTTCTTCTTTGAGGGTATTTCGAACATCTTCATCAAATCCCCGCAGGAATAGTGGCCCTCTGTACAGTAGATGTGTTTCCACTCCCAAACCGTTGAAGATACCAGCAAACTCCACCGCAATATAACCACCACCGACGATCACAATACGTTCTGGAAGACTCTCGAGGTAAAAGGCGTCGTTAGAGGTAATGGCCAGTTCACTACCGGGAAAGCTCGGCACAAATGGAGTGCCACCAGTGGCAATAAGAATATTTTTACATTGGTAGACCCGACCGTTGACCTCGACTTCGTGTGGACCAACAACTTTTGCCCAACCTGTCACCAGTTCAACACCGGAGTTATCCAGTAGGTTGCCGTAAATACCATTGAGGCGTTCAATCTCGCGATTTTTATTGTCCCGCAACGTAGGCCAGTCAAACTCGGATTCACCCAATTGCCATCCAAAGCCCTTGGCGGCACGGAATTCCTCAGCAAAAGATGACGCATAAACAAACAGCTTTTTGGGTACACAGCCGACGTTAACGCAGGTGCCGCCGAGGTGCTGGGCCTCGGCAACCACCACGCGCAACCCCCGTTGAGCACACATACGGGCGGTACGCACCCCACCGGAGCCCGCACCGATGACAAACAGGTCAACGTCATAATTGGCCATGGGTATTCTCCTTAAAGCCGTGTTTAGCCCTTGAACCAGGACAACTGATCATGAAGTTTGACCACATCACCCACGATGATCAAGGTCGGGGCTTTGGCTTCGGCCTTACGCACGATGTCCGGTAACGTGGTCAGATTGCCGATAAATACACGCTGGCGAGCCGTTGTGCCCTTTTCCACCAGGGCGGCTGGCGTCGTGGCTGACTTGCCACGTGCAATCAGCTCCTTGCAGATGCTCTCCAAGCCACTGAGCCCCATATAGAACACCAGAGTCTGATTGGCTGACACCAGATCCTGCCAGTTGAGGTCGAGAGAATGGTCCTTTAAGTGTCCCGTGATAAAGCGCACGGACTGGGCATAATCCCGATGGGTCAGCGGAATGCCGGCATAACTGGCACAACCCGAAGCGGCGGTGATTCCAGGGACCACTTGAAATGGCACACCCCGTTCTGCCAAATGGGCAATTTCCTCGCCGCCACGCCCAAAAATAAAGGGATCCCCGCCTTTTAGGCGCAGCACTCGCTTGCCCTGCAGGGCATATTCCGCAAGTTTTTCATTGATATTTTCCTGGGTGACAGGATGATCACCAGCAGTTTTGCCCACATAGATGAGTTCGGCATCTCTACGCACCAGCGCCATTACCTCTTTCGACACCAGGCGATCGTAAAGCACGATATCGGCTTTCTGCATCAAACGCAGGGCCCGGAAGGTCAGCAGGTCGGGATCACCCGGACCACCGCCCACCAGATAGACTTCACCGACGCTGGAAGGCTGATCTTGCTCGAGGCGCTGCTCGAGACGCTGATCCGCCTCTTTTAGACGTTCTGAGTAGACCAGCTCAGCAATATCTCCCTCAAACACATTTTCCCAGAACGCTTTGCGATCAAGACCGCTGTGAAATCGGGTCTTTACTCTGTCTCGGTACTTGCCTGCCAAAGCTGCCAACTTGCCGTAACCGGATGGGATGAGTGCCTCCAGGCGAGTACGTAACATACGGGCCAACACCGGAGCATTGCCGCCACTACTGATGGCGATCTGTACAGGTGAGCGATCGACAATGGAGGGGAACACCACGGTACACAGCCCCGGACTATCCACTACGTTGACAGGAATATTGGCAGCCTGGGCAAGCTGTGAGACCTGAGCATTGACAGTATCGTCATTGGTGGCAGCTACCACCAATACCGCACCCGCAATGTCATCTTCGGCAAAAGGACGCTCCAGAAAGTTCAGAGTCTGATTTTTTGCCATTTCGCGGATGGCCTGATTGACCTGAGGAGCAACTACTTCAATGGAGGCACCAGCATCGGCCAGCTGACGCAATTTACGCAGAGCGACGTCCCCTCCCCCGACTACCAGACAGCGACGGCCGCGGAGATTGTGAAAAAGCGGCAAGAGATCCATAGCTTAAGTCTGGCCCAGAAGGAAGTGTTCAGCCAATAGCGGTCTGGCCACCCATGTAGGGTTGCAACACCTCAGGGATGGCAATACTGCCATCGGCTTGTTGATAGTTTTCCATCACTGCCAGCAGCGCACGACCCACGGCCAGCCCTGAACCGTTGAGCGTATGTAGCAACTCGGGCTTGCCGGTTTCAGGGTTGCGCCAGCGGGCCTTCAGGCGGCGGGCCTGAAAGTCACGAAAATTACTGCAGGAAGAGATTTCCCGGTAAAGTTGCTGGGATGGCAACCACACCTCAATGTCGTAAGTGCGGGCAGAAGAGAAGCCCAGATCGCCACCACAAAGAATAATGGTGCGATACGGTAAGCCGAGTTTCTGCAAGATTGCCTCAGCATGACCGGTGAGCTGCTCAAGGGTCTCAGTTGATTCTTCAGGACGGACAAATTGTACCAGTTCCACTTTTTCAAATTGGTGCTGGCGAATCATGCCCCGGGTGTCCTTGCCATAACTGCCTGCTTCGCTACGGAAACAGGGGGTATGACAGGCAAATTTAACCGGCAATTGAGCGGCGTCGATGATTTCATCCCGGAACACATTGGTCACCGGCACTTCGGCGGTAGGAATCAGGTAAAAATCCCGGTCATCCGTCAGTTTGAACAGATCTTCTTCAAATTTGGGTAGCTGCCCGGTGCCATATAGGGAATCGCTATTCACCACGTAGGGCACATTGATTTCCTGATAGCCGTGCTCCCCAGTGTGGGTGTTGAGCATAAACTGAATCAGGGCACGGTGCAGGCGGGCGATTTCGCCCTTCATGACCGCAAAGCGGGAACCGGTGATCTTGGTGGCTGTTTCAAAATCCAGCAGCCCGAGACTGGCGCCCAGATCCACATGGTCCTTTACATCGAAGTCGAATTCCCGAGGCTCACCCCAGCGACGAATTTCGACGTTATCATCCTCAGTCGCACCCTGTGGCACCACGGGGTCCGGAGTGTTGGGCACACCGCTCAGGTACGCGTCGAGTTGTTGCTGAACGCTCGCCAGTGCAGTTTCTGCCTCGCTACAGGCTAGTTTCAGGGCCTCCCCTTTTTCCTTGAGGGGCTCAATATCTTCCCCTTTAGCCTTGGCTTCACCAATGGCTTTACCCATGGACTTTGCGTAGGCATTTCGCTCAGCCTGCAGTGACTGGGCTTTATCCTGGAGCTCCTTACGGGAAGCTTCCCATTCGTTCAGTTTATCAACATCCAGGGTGAAACCTTTCACGGCAAGCGCAGCGGCAATGGTCTGTGGCTCTGAACGAACCAGTTTTGGATCCAACATGGGAGGGGAATATTCCTAAAACAATCGGGTCAATACAATGGCGCCCAGCGTTCCCGCAAGACACAACACAAGATTCAGGGCGACATAGGCGGCCGCCAACGCAAGGTGGCCATTTTGCCACAAAGCGAGGCTATCAAGCGAGAACGTAGAGAATGTGGTGAAGGCGCCAAGAAACCCCACCATCAGTAAATTGCGCAACTCTGCTGGCAGCACACCACGCTCGATAATCAGTACATAAAACATCCCCATGAGTACGGAGCCAACCACGTTCACCACCAGCGTCCCCATCGGGAATCGCCCACCCATCGTGGGATAGATCAACGCATTGACACCGAAGCGCCCCATTGCCCCCAGGGCGCCGCCGACTGCCACCATCACCCACTGCATCATTCAGCATCCTCATATCGTTTTACCGGACTCTGTTTGTCGAGGCCGCGCAAGTGATCGAGTTTTTCAGCGATCTGTTTTTCCAGCCCCCGCTCAGTCGGGAAGTAATAACGACTGTCTTTCAATTCCGGGGGAAAGTAGCACTCCCCCGGCGCATATGCACCTGGTTCGTCGTGGGCATAGCGGTATTCTGCCCCGTAATCCAGCTCTTTCATCAATTTTGTAGGCGCATTGCGCAGGTGAAGTGGTACATCATAGGTAGGCATCTGGCGGATATCAGCGCGGACACGGTTAAATGCCTGGTAGACGGCATTACTTTTTGGTGCTGCAGCCATATAAACCACCGCCTGCGCCAGGGCCAGCTCTCCCTCCGGGCTCCCCAACCGCTCTTGGGTATCCCAAGCGTTCAATGCCAAAGTGAGTGCACGTGGATCGGCAATACCAATATCTTCGCTGGCCATTCTGACAACCCGCCTTGCAATATAGAGGGGGTCACAGCCCCCATCCAGCATACGGGCATACCAGTACAGTGCTGCATCGGGCGAAGACCCTCTTACCGCCTTGTGGAGAGCGGAAATCTGATCGTAAAAATATTCGCCTCCTTTATCAAAGCGCCGAGTATCACTGACCAGCACCTCTTCAATCACTGCCCTGTCGATGGTTTTTCCCATGGCGAGGTCACTGGCAATTTCCAGCAGGTTTAAAGCCTTGCGGGCATCACCATCGGCTGCACTGGCGAGTAACTCCAGGGCATCGTCAGCAATAGATAACTGACGATCTCCAAGGCCACGTTCATCGACCAGGGCGCGGCGCAAAATTGCGATAATGTCTTTCTGTTCAAGACTTCGCAGAACGTAGACACGACAGCGGGAAAGCAGCGCATTGTTGAGTTCAAACGAGGGGTTTTCTGTGGTGGCTCCGATTAGTACTACTGTGCCATCTTCCACATAGGGCAAGAAGGCATCCTGCTGTGACTTGTTGAAGCGATGCACTTCATCGACGAATAGAATGGTCTGGCGCCCGTGGATGTCACGCTCCTCCTGAGCTTTTGCCACAGCGGCACGAATTTCCTTAACCCCAGCAAGAACAGCGGAAACTGATTCCAGATGGGCGTCAACGGAGTCTGCAATAATTCTCGCCAGGGTTGTCTTGCCAACCCCTGGGGGGCCCCAGAAAACCATGGAATGGAGCTGACCGGCCTGAATGGCCTCCCGCAGAGATTTTCCGGTATCCACCAGGTGAGCCTGACCGCTGAACTCCTCCAGCGTGCGCGGGCGCATTCTGGCCGCCAAAGGTTGCCCGATATCGCGACTGAACAGGTCCCTACTCATCGCCGATAATATCTACCCCTTCCGGGGGGATGAACATGAACTGATCAACTGTCCATGGGGGATTGCGCTGGAGATTATCAAAATGAATATCGGTTTTCTGGCCCAGTGTATCCCACAGTGCCATGGTCACGGGTGAGAGCCCCTCAAATCGAAGTGTGACTTTTTCGTAGAGGCTGTCTGCTTTATTGGGCAGTAGTGTAAACAGTGCTGACGTACCCTCTTCTTCCAGAGACACGCTATAGCTGTCTTCCAGGGCTTCCAGGTCGCCAATAAATAGAACTGCTGGCGTTTTACCGAGATCAGCATCAAATGGTTTGATGGTGACCTGCTCAAGGTCAGGATCATACAACCACAATGTTTTGCCGTTGGTGACGATCAACTGTTCAAAGGGTGCATCGGTATTCCATCTGACCCTGCCCGGCCGTGCCGCCAGCATATGTCCACTAGCCTGTTGCACAATGTCACCCTCGGCAGCATAGACCGTTTGTTCGAAGTCGGCCGAAAGGCTCTCCAGATCACTCATACGTATCCGCAGTTCACCGTCCGCCGGCTGCCCGCCCGCATAACAGATGGCAGACATCGTGAGCAATAAACCGGTGAATAATGTTCGAATCATTGCGTTAAAACCGCAGACAGTTGTTGATGGCAAGTTAATCACGCCCTGGTCCCGGAGCCAGTACTTCCCGGTTGCCATTGGTTCCCATCTCACTAACAACGCCAGAGGCCTCCATTTGCTCGATAAGTCTGGCAGCACGGTTATAACCGATACGCAGTTTGCGTTGCACGGACGATATGGAGGCTTTACGTGTTTGTAACACAAAGGCGACGGCTTCATCGTAAAGAGGGTCCGATTCTGCGTCTTCACCACCTTCTCCACCTTCAGTCGTATAGCCGGGGACCTGGATGTTACTGATAGCCACTTCATCAAGAATATCTTCAAGATATTCGGGTTCCCCGCGCCGTTTCCAGTCAGCCACTACCCTGTGCACCTCGTGGTCATCCACAAAGGCGCCGTGTACACGAATAGGGACACTGGTTCCCGGTGGCAGATATAGCATGTCTCCATGACCAAGTAATTGTTCTGCCCCACCCTGATCAAGGATGGTACGGGAGTCGATCTTTGACGAAACCTGGAAGGCAATACGTGTCGGCACATTGGCCTTGATCAACCCGGTAATTACATCGACAGAAGGGCGCTGAGTCGCCAGTATCAGGTGAATACCGGCTGCCCGGGCCTTCTGGGCAATACGTGCGATCAACTGTTCTACCTTCTTGCCAACGATCATCATCATGTCGGCAAATTCGTCAATCACAACGACGATATAGGGCAGTTTTTCCAGACTGGGGGCTACCTGCCCTTCTCCGTCTTCAGCAAACAGGCTGGCGTGCTCATCTGGCTGCCAGAGAGGGTCCGGTATCGGGTTCCCTGCTGCAGCGGCATCGGCAATTTTGCGGTTATAGCCTGCGAGGTTGCGCACGCCCATCGCAGCCATCAATTTATAGCGCCGCTCCATTTCACCTACACACCAGCGCAGACCACTGGCAGCATCTTTCATATCGGTGATCACTGGCGTCAACAGATGCGGGATACCGTCATAGACTGACAGCTCTAGCATTTTGGGGTCGACCAGTATCAGACGCACATCTTCCGGGCTGGCTTTATACAGCAAGCTCAGCAGCATCACATTGATACCGACTGACTTGCCTGAGCCGGTTGTTCCAGCCACCAGTAGGTGAGGCATTTTTGCCAGATCAGCGACCACCGGCAACCCGGAAATATCGTGCCCAAGCGCCAGGGTCAGAGAAGATTTAGCGCTTTCATAGGTTTCCGAGGATAGCACTTCACTCAGTCTGACCATTTCACGGTGTTCATTGGGGATTTCAATGCCTACCACCGATTTGCCAGGAATCACTTCAACAACCCGCACACTGACCACCGCCAGTGAACGTGCCAGATCTTTGGCAAGATTACTGATACGGCTAACTTTGACACCAGCGGCAGGCTGTATCTCAAAGCTTGTCACCACCGGGCCAGGCAATACCTCGACAACTTCAGCACTAATACCGAAATCCTGTAGCTTAAGCTCCAGTTGCTTGGACATGGCTTCCAACGATTCCTTGGAATAGCCCCGATTATGACTGCCATCATTTTTATCCAGCAGGTTGATAGCGGGTAATCCCCCGCTGACCGGTTCATCAAACAGCGAAACCTGTTTTTCCTTTTCAACACGGACGCTCGGCACTTCACGTTTTGGCAACGCCTTGATAGTGGGCGGAATCCTGCTTGCATCTTTTTCGGCTCGCTTGGCCTTCACATCCTTGCGGTGTTGCTGGGCGACTTCAGCCTGTCTGTTTTCTTCACGGCGAACCCGGTAGTTAGAAACCCCCTGCCTGAGTCTCTCAACCCCACGCAGGGTTAAGCGCCCTGCTCCATCAATTACCGCCAACCAGGACAGATCGGTAAACACGGTCAAACCGAACAGGAACACCGCTAACAGCAGCAGTGTGCTGCCCACGTAGCTGAATGCTGTTGCAGCGGCATTGGCAACAGATGAGCCAAGAATACCCCCGATACCGAAAGGCAACGGCGTCGACATCGCGCCATACTGCAGAGCCGCTAGCGAGGTTGCACACACCATGACCAACACCAGGCCCAGAATTCGCAGAGCGAAGACTAATCCATCAAATTCTGCCCCCTGCTCACGATGGGCACGGAATACATGCCAGGCCCGTACCGCCAACAGCAAAGGAAAAAGATACGCGATATAGCCGAACAAGGAGAAAAACACATCAGCCAACCATGCACCCATCGGTCCGGCGGCGTTTTCGACAACGTCGACATTTCCGGTATTGGACCAACCGGGATCGCTGGGAGAATAGTTAACAAATGCAAGTAACAAATAGGCACAAATGGCCAGCCAACTGATCAGGGCTCCTTCACGCAGAATCAATTTGACGTGCGATGGCGGGTGCCCTTCATCAGGCACCGGCTTTTTTTGAGGCTGTTTGGCTTTACTCAACGGAGAACCCGGCAGTTATACATGTGAATGCTATTGTAATGGCAGTAGATGGAAATACCAGCAACCCAAATCCGGATTAGTTCACTATATTCGGACAATAGTGAAATGCTATTTTGTCTCTTATAGACCTTTCATTATGATAGTGCCCAAATTAAAAACATCTGATCTGGAATATTAACCATGGCTGAGACACAACATCATAAACTGATCATTCTGGGGTCAGGCCCTGCCGGCTATACCGCAGCGATTTACGCTGCCCGCGCGAACCTCAATCCGGTTGTTATCACCGGGATGCAACAGGGCGGCCAGTTGACCACCACCACGGAGGTCGACAACTGGCCTGGCGATGTGGAGGGACTTCAGGGCCCCGACTTGATGGTTAGAATGCAGGCTCATGCAGAACGCTTTGACACGAAAATCATTTTTGATCACATCGAAGAAGTGGACTTCAGCAATCGCCCCTTCAAACTGAAAGGCAGCAATGAATATACCTGCGATGGGTTAATCATCGCTACAGGTGCCTCAGCACAATACCTTGGCCTGCCTTCTGAAGAAGCTTTTATGGGCCGCGGTGTCAGCGCCTGTGCAACCTGCGATGGATTTTTCTACCGCAATCAGAAAGTGGCCGTGATCGGCGGTGGTAACACAGCTGTTGAAGAGGCGCTGTATCTATCTAATATCTGTAGTGAGGTCACGCTGGTGCACCGTCGCGACAGTCTTCGCTCGGAAAAAATTCTGCAGGACAAACTGTTTGAAAAGGCGAAAAACGGCAACGTCAAATTGCTTTGGAACCATACCCTTGATGAGGTGCTGGGCGACGATGCTGGAGTCACAGGTCTGCGCCTGAAAAGCACAGAAGATGGCCAGATGTCAGAAATTGAAGTTAGCGGTGTCTTTATTGCCATTGGGCACAAACCGAACACAGATATTTTTGTCGACAAACTGGCGATGAAAAATGGCTATATCACCATTCAGAGTGGTAGCCATGGCAATGCTACCGCCACCAGTGTTGAAGGCATCTTTGCCGCGGGCGATGTGGCAGACCATGTCTACCGCCAGGCAGTTACCTCAGCCGGTTCCGGCTGTATGGCCGCCCTGGATGCTGAAAAATATCTGGATGCCATAGAGTAGACCGACTTTGCTCGAACTGACGCGACTGAATGATAACAACCCAATCTTCCCTCCCCCCGAGTATGCCTTAAGGGAACCCGACGGCCTGCTGGCCGTCGGCGGGAACCTTTCCACCAGTACGCTTTTATCCGCTTATTATCAGGGTATATTTCCCTGGTATGAGGCTGGCCAGCCTTTGTTGTGGTGGTCTCCAGACCCCCGAGCGGTTCTGTTTCCCAAGCACATCAGAATTTCCCGCTCTCTGCGAAAGAGCTGGCGTCGACGTTGTTGGGAGATACGTACGGATAGCGATTTCCAGCAAGTGATCGACAGTTGTGCATCACCTCGTAGTAGCAGTAATTCAGGCACCTGGATTACTGATGAAATGCGCCAAGCCTACCTTGCAATGCACCGCGGGGGTCATGCACACTCTGTTGAGGTTTGGGACGGTCTCCAACTAGTGGGTGGCCTCTATGGCATCATGGTGGGACAGCTATTTTGCGGTGAATCCATGTTCAGCCGTGAAAAAGATGCCTCCAAGGTCGCGCTGGTAGCACTTGCCGCGATGTTACAGTCGCAAAGCCCAGATTGCCTGATTGATTGCCAGGTCAGCAACGCTCACCTGGTTTCAATGGGTGCAGAGACGATTCCACGACGGGAGTTTCTAGCACGACTGAATAGTCTGCGCGACAAAACTATAGACTGGAGTAGTATTGATCCTGCAAATGAGTTGTCTAAGCTTATGTAGACAGAGTAAATGTGAGAAATTATAGCGATGTCACGGGATATTACGCCAGATGTTAGAGCGATCAGGCTGTTCTTAACTGAACCGCACCCTTGCAGCTACCTGGAGGGGCAAAAGGCTATTACAGCCTTTGTCGATCCTGCGATTACAGTGGATAAAACCCTATACAGCCACCTCTCCAACTACGGTTTTCGGCGCAGTGGTCGTTATATCTACGCCCCCCGTTGCAAATCATGTAACGCCTGCCTTCCTGCCAGATTGGTTGTGAATGATTTTGAGCCTAATCGGCAGCAGAATCGATGCAATAAACGCAATGCTGACCTAACGGTTAGCATTGCTAGAAGCATTGATGAAAGTGAACACTACCCTCTTTACGAGCAATACCTGGCCGAGCGTCATGCCGATGGTGATATGTACCCGCCTACAATGGCTCAATACCGTGATTTTATCAGTAGTTTGTGGGAGAACAGTCGTGTTCTGGAAGTTCGGCTCGAAGGCAAGTTAATCGCTGCAGGTGTGATTGATATTCTGAATGATGGGATTTCGGCAATATACACCTACTACTCCCCCGATCACCCGAAACGCAGCCTGGGAACCTATATGATTCTGGCTGAACTGGTTTTGGCCAGAGACGTAGGGTTACCCTACCTCTATTTAGGCTACTGGATCGCAAATAGTCCTAAAATGGCCTATAAAAAGAATTTTCAGCCTTTAGAGCTGTTAATTAATGACCGCTGGGAGCGGATGAATTGACATTGCCTGATTTTCAGGCAGAATGCGCCACTTCCTATATAAAGCAGCTGTTGGAGCATCCAAGCGGAATGGCGAAAGAAGATCATATTGAAATGGACGGGGAAGTGGTCGATACCCTGCCCAACACGACGTTCAGAGTAAAACTGGAAAACGGCCACATTGTGACCGCTCATATTTCAGGAAAAATGCGTAAAAACTATATCCGCATTCTGACTGGCGATAAGGTCAAAGTTGAATTGACCCCCTACGACCTGTCCAAGGGACGTATTACCTACCGCGCACGCTGAGTTGCCTGACTCCCTGTCAGGCAACTTCGGTTTCAGTATCTGTCTTGACCTCCAACTCGCCTGTATCTGAAACAGTCACTCTCGCTATACCGCCAGCAGAGAGACTGCCGAACAAGACTTCTTCTGCCAATGGCTTCTTGATCATTTCCTGGATCAGTCTTGCCATTGGTCGAGCACCCATCTTTTCATCATAGCCGTGTTCGGCCAGCCAATCTTTGGCCTCCTCATCAACGTCCAACTGAACACGTTTTTCGTCCAGTTGCTGTTGCAGCTGACAGAGAAACTTATCGACAACAGTGTGGATGATAGAGATGTCGAGCGGCTTGAACTGGATAATCGCGTCCAGCCGGTTACGGAATTCCGGGGTAAAGATTTTCTTGATCACTTCCATACCATCAGTCGTGTGATCTTGGGATTTGAAGCCGATAGAAGCACGGCTCATCTCCTGAGCACCCGCATTAGTGGTCATGATCAGAATGACATGTCGGAAATCCGCTTTACGGCCGTTGTTATCCGTCAGTGAGCCATGATCCATTACTTGTAGCAGTAGGTTGAAGACTTCCGGATGAGCTTTTTCAATCTCATCCAGCAGAATCACAGCATGGGGATTTTTGGTCACTGCGTCAGTCAGTAAACCACCCTGATCAAAGCCGACATAACCAGGAGGCGCACCAATCAAACGGGATACGGTATGGCGTTCCATGTATTCTGACATGTCAAAACGAACCATCTCGATGCCCATGATCTCGGCGAGCTGTTTTGATACCTCGGTTTTACCCACACCGGTAGGACCTGCAAACAGAAAAGAACCGATCGGCTTTTCACCATCTCTCAAACCGGCACGCGCCAGCTTGATAGAAGTGGACAAGGCAGTAATCGCTTCATCCTGACCAAAAACAACCATCTTGAGTTTTTCCGTCAAGCCACGCAGCTGTTCTTTGTCAGAGGCAGATACGCTTTTTGGCGGAATGCGCGCGATCTTGGAAATAATCGCTTCCACGTCACCCACACCAACTACTTTTTTGCGTTTGGATACAGGCTGCAACTGTTGATAAGCCCCCGCTTCGTCAATAACATCAATCGCCTTATCCGGCAGGAAACGATCATTGATGTGACGTGCGGAAAGCTCTGCGGCTGCTTTCAGCGCAGAATTTGTAAAACGCAGGTTGTGGTGTTCTTCAAATCGAGACTTCAGCCCCTTAAGTATACCCACGGTCTCTTCAACACTTGGCTCAGCCACATCAATTTTCTGGAAACGGCGTGACAAAGCTCTATCTTTCTCAAAAATGCCCCGGTATTCCTGGAAGGTTGTCGAACCAATACAGCGAATCTTTCCAGAAGTCAGGAGCGGTTTAAGAAGGTTGGATGCATCCATAACTCCGCCGGACGCTGCGCCCGCACCAATAATCGTGTGGATCTCATCAATGAAGAGAATCGCACCTTCCTGATCATTTAACTCGGCAAGAACACCCTTGAAGCGTTTTTCAAAGTCGCCGCGATACTTGGTGCCTGCCAGGAGGTTGCCCAGGTCCAGGGAATAAACCACGCTGTGACTCAGAGCCTCCGGCACCTGTTCCTCAACGATCAGCTTGGCAAGTCCCTCAGCAATGGCAGTTTTACCCACGCCAGCTTCACCTACCAGCAGCGGGTTGTTTTTGCGACGACGAGCCAGTACCTGGCAGACACGCTCTACTTCTGAATGGCGGCCTACCAGGGGATCAATGCCACCTTTACTGGCCTGCACATTGAGATTGGTGGTGAATTGCTCAAGCAGGCTATGGCCCTGACTTTCAGCTTCAGTTGAGACTTCTTCCTGATGGACTTCGCCATCATGTTGCTCAGATTGGTCCGCATATTTGGAAATGCCGTGGGAAATATAATTCACCACATCAATGCGGGCGACATTCTGCAGACGCAGGAAGTAGACAGCCTGACTCTCCTGTTCACTGAACAGTGCCACCAACACATTATCCCCCTGCACTTCTTTCTTGCCGGAAGACTGAACATGAAATACGGCACGTTGCAGCACACGCTGAAAACCCAGGGTTGGCTGTGTATCTTTTTCTTCGAGCTCCTCGGGAATTAACGGGGTGGTTGACTCGATGAATTCGTCAAGGTCGTGACGCAATACGTTAATATCAACACCGCAGGCACGAAGTACTTTGGCCGCTGATTCGTTATCGAGCAACGCCAACAACAAGTGTTCGACTGTCATGAACTCATGACGCCTTTCACTGGCACCTTTGAACGCCTTGTTCAGGGTTAACTCAAGCTCTCTACTTAACATACAGTCACCTATATCGTGCTTACTTAGAGATCATCATCAGCCTCAGGTTCAGTTTCACAGAGCAAGGGGTGTTCGTTGTCCCTTGCATACTGATTAACCTGAGCTACTTTTGTTTCCGCCACATCTTTTGTGTAGACACCACAAACTGCCTTACCTTCCATATGTACTTTAAGCATTACGCGAGTTGCGGCCTCCCGGTTCATTCCGAAAAAAACTTCCAGCAGCTCAACCACAAATTCCATCGGCGTAAAATCGTCGTTAAACAACACAACTTTGTAACGGCGTGGTCTCTTAAGCTCTGGGCGTGTCTCTTCGACAACAGCTTCACCTGCGTGTTGCCATTGATCCCCGTCACTTTTGTCACTCAATCGAATGTTTAAACTCATAGTTTCGTAGTGTTCAATAATCTCTTTCATCTATCTAACATTTTAATACCCTTTTTCACCCCCAATTCTACTGATAACAACTTTTTTGTGTGCTTTTTTTAAATCCCTTTCACCTTGACTTAGACCCTAATAAGTTATAGAAAATCGGTTTGGATAAAAAATATCCATTAAAAGTAGCAATCCGATCACACTAGTTATCGGTTGTTAGCAGGGCAAATTTAATAACTAGAAAGTCCAGCAAGGGGTTCTAATATGCCGTCAGGTACAGTCAAGTGGTTCAATAACGCCAAAGGATACGGATTTATTCTATCTTCAGATGGGGCAAGTGATATCTTTGCCCACTACTCTGCCATCAATATGGATGGATACAAAACACTTAAAGCAGGCCAAGAAGTCTCATACGATCTCGTTGAGGGACAAAAAGGACTGCATGCGACCAATATTGTGCCAACAGGCAACGGCGGTGATGATGGTGCGGAATCAGTGACTGAATCCATAGCCGAGCAAGAAAGTGTACATAGTTAGTGACTAAATAGTCACAAAAAAACCCCTGTTTCGAAAAGAAACAGGGGTTTTTTAATGGTGGTAACAGTTGTTACATCTTCGCAATCATGGCATCGCCAAACTGTGAGCATGACATCAGTTTCGCTCCGTCCATCAAGCGCTCGAAGTCATAGGTAACCGTCTTCTCTGAAATGGCGCCTTCCATACCTTTCACCACAAGATCAGCTGCATCATTCCAGCCGAGGTGGCGCAGCATCATTTCCGCTGACAGGATGAGAGAACCGGGGTTCACTTTATCCTGGCCGGCATATTTCGGTGCCGTACCGTGAGTTGCTTCAAAGATGGCAATGTCATCAGACAGGTTGGCACCGGGCGCAATACCGATACCACCTACTTGTGCTGCCAGCGCATCAGACAGGTAATCACCATTCAGGTTGAGAGTGGCGATAACGTCATACTCGGCGGGGCGCAAGAGAATCTGCTGCAGCATGGCATCAGCAATGACATCTTTGATGACAATGTCTTTGCCAGTATTGGGGTTTTTTATAACCTGCCAAGGGCCGCCATCAAGCGGTTGTGCACGAAACTCTTCTTTCGCAACTTCGTAACCCCAGTCACAGAATGCGCCCTCGGTAAACTTCATGATGTTACCTTTGTGCACAAGAGTGACGGAGTCTTTATCTTGGTCAATGGCGTATTGGATCGCTTTGATCACCAGACGCTTAGTACCCTCTTTGGAAACCGGCTTGACGCCGATACCACAATCTTCAGGGAAACGAATCTTAGTCACGCCCATTTCATTACGCATGAAATCGATGACCTTCTTCGCTTCGTCCGTACCTGCGCGCCACTCGATACCCGCGTAGATATCTTCTGAGTTCTCACGGAAGATACACATATCAACCTTGCCCGGCTCTTTAACCGGTGAAGGGACACCTTCAAACCAGCGAACAGGACGCTGGCAGACATACAGGTCCAGTTCCTGACGCAAAGCTACGTTCAATGAACGGAAACCACCACCTACCGGTGTAGTCAAGGGCCCCTTGATTGAGACACTGTATTCCTTGATGGCGTCCAGAGTTTCTGCGGGAAACCAGTCACCATCGTAGGTTTCAGCGGCTTTTTCACCGCAGTAGACTTCCATCCAAGAAATTTTCTTACTGCCGCCATAGGCTTTTGCAACGGCTGCATCGATCACTTTGATCATGACTGGAGTAATATCTACACCGATGCCATCGCCTTCGATGAAGGGAATAATTGGGTTGCTGGGGACGTTTAGAGAGAAATCGCTATTGACAGTAATTTTTTCACCATCAGTTGGTATCTGGATGTGCTGATATCCCATTGTTGGCTCCATAGGTAGCTAGTGCGTTTGTTTCTAGTGCATCTGTAACAGGTAACGATGATTTTTCTATTATCGTTGTACACTTCAGTATTCGCGTGGGATGCTACCATAAACCCACCTGCTCTTGTAGCTGATTTACACGAATTACGGGCATATTTCTGCTAAAAACCACATGGATCATATAACCGCCAAATTATTACTGTTCAACAAGCCCTATGGTGTTCTGAGTCAATTTACTGACCTGGATGGCCACCATGGTTTGGCTGGCTTTATCAAAGATAAAAACATCTACCCGGCGGGAAGACTCGACAATGATTCAGAGGGGCTGTTGCTGCTGACAGACAGTGGTCCTTTACAGGCCAGAATCAGCGACCCCAAGCATAAAATGACCAAAACCTATATTGCCCAGGTGGAGGGCGACATTACCGAAGAGGCTTTGGCAAACCTACGTTTTGGTGTGAACCTTAACGACGGTCCCACAAGGCGTGCCCAGGTTAAACGCATCCCGGAACCTTCCATCTGGACCAGATTTCCACCGATAAGAGCGCGCAAAAACCAGCCAACTTGCTGGATTGAGCTGCAAATTACAGAGGGCCGTAACCGCCAGGTCAGGCGCATGACCGCGGCAGTCGGCTACCCCACACTGCGACTGGTTCGCACAGCCATAGGCCCCTGGTCTTTAGGAAATCTTCAGCCAGGTGAATGGAAGGAGGAAGCAGTCAATCTTCCTGCCGTTAAATCTCCACCCGCCAGAACCTGGAAGAAAAAACCTCATGCCTGACCGCATCCACTTAACCGTAGCGACTGTGGTGAAACGTGACGATAAGTTTTTGCTCGTCAGGGAATTCAGTGATCAGAAAACTGTTTTAAACCAGCCTGCAGGGCACGTTGAGCCGGGTGAAACACCGCTGGAAGCGGCCGTCCGGGAAACGCTAGAGGAAACAGGCTGGCATGTTCGCCCCACTGCCCTGATTAGTTTTACCACTTACTTGTCTCCCACCAACGGCATCACCTATTACAGGTTGGCGATCGCTGCCGATGCCGTGGAATTTGATCCAAAGGCCACTCTGGATAGCGATATCGAAGAAGCTCTCTGGCTCGATTATGAAGAAATACTACAAAACGAGAACAGCCTGCGAAGCCCCATGGTGATGCAAGCCATTAACGACTACCTCAAGGGCCCACTTTATCCATTGGATATACTGAAAACTCCCCGGTAGAATCCGCCACCCTATGAACACACCTAAAACAGTCATTGTCGGCATGTCCGGCGGCGTAGATTCCTCCGTTACTGCCCTGTTATTGCAGCAACAGGGTTATCACGTGCAGGGGCTGTTTATGAAAAACTGGGACGAAGACGACGGCACAGAGTATTGCACTGCTCGCCAGGACCTGGCCGATGCCCAGCAGGTAGCCGATAAACTCGGGATAACACTGCACACGGCCAATTTCGCGGCCGAGTACTGGGATAATGTATTCGAGTATTTTCTCGCTGAATATCGTGCCGGGCGCACACCTAACCCCGACATACTCTGTAACCGGGAAATCAAGTTCAAAGTATTCCTCGAATATGCGCAAATCCTCGGCGCTGAGGCTATTGCCACCGGCCACTACGTGCGTCGACTGGATAGAGACGATCACAGCTATCTGTTGAAGGGGCTGGATAATAACAAGGACCAGAGCTACTTCCTGCATGCTGTGAGCGAAGCAGCTTTCAGCAAGTCTTTATTCCCCATTGGCGAGATGGAGAAACCCCAGGTGCGTGCCATTGCTGAGAAACACGGGCTGGCTACCGCCAAGAAAAAGGACTCCACGGGAATCTGTTTTATCGGCGAACGTCGCTTCAAGGATTTTCTTGAGCAGTACTTACCTGCACAACCGGGTGATATCGAGACTCCCGAAGGCAAGGTGATCGGCCAACATCATGGCTTGATGTACCACACCCTGGGTCAGAGGCAGGGCCTGGGAATTGGCGGTAGACAGGATGCCACGGATGCACCCTGGTATGTTGTGGGTAAAGATCTGGAACGAAATGTCCTCATCGCAGCACAGGGCAGCGATCACCCTCTCCTCTTCTCAAACCGTCTTAGCGCACAGGATATCCATTGGATTAACGGTATACCCGCCAGTTCAGCGCTGCGTTGCCACGCAAAAACCCGCTATCGCCAGCCTGATCAGCCCTGTACGGTAAATGTTTCAACCACTGGTGTGAATGTGCACTTTGACACGCCACAGCGAGCCGTGACACCAGGCCAGTCAGTGGTTTTTTATGACGGTGAAACATGCCTGGGCGGCGGCATCATCGAACACGCTTGGCAGGAGGCCCCCTGATGCTTTTCAGCAAACCCGATCGCAACCAGGTCATCGCTCTCGCCGGTGTATTTCAGGCCTGTCAACTCGTGGAAACCCTGGCGAAAACGGGCTCGGTCCCTTCTGATCGCTTTGGGGTCTGTATCGAAAGCCTGTTTCAACAGAACCCGGAGAACACGGAAGCTGTGTTTGGCAATTTATCCAACCTGCAGCTGGGCATTGAATCCATGCAGGAGCTGATTACCC
This sequence comes from Porticoccus litoralis, assembly GCF_030676955.1. Classification (NCBI taxonomy): domain Bacteria; kingdom Pseudomonadati; phylum Pseudomonadota; class Gammaproteobacteria; order Cellvibrionales; family Porticoccaceae; genus Porticoccus; species Porticoccus litoralis. The sequence continues at coordinate 64,288 of NZ_JAUUUU010000006.1, forward strand.
TTCAACCCCGCAATCAGCAACCGGACACACTGCGCTACGTGGTCGGTGTTGTTTACCTGGCCAACAAATTGCGCAACAAGAAAACTATGCTCAACGTCATTGGCGAACGTCTGCAACAAGCGGGTAGGCAGGCTGAACACTTTGGTGCTGCCACCCACACTAATGTGATTGCCAACCTGGCACAGGTCTATCAGGACACTATCAGCACTTTCCGCTACCGCATTCAGGTAAACGGTTATGCCGGCTACCTGCAACAGGAAGCTATCGCCCAGCGGGTGCGCTGTCTGTTGTTTGCAGGCATCAGAGCGGCTGTGCTCTGGCATCAACTAGGGGGGCGCCGGCGGCATCTCATTTTCAACCGCCAGCAGCTATTGCAACAATTGCGTCTACTGCAGCAGGAAAGCAGCCAACCCCAGCATTAACTAGTCAATTTTTACCTGAAAAAACCATGCTATTCGGTTAAAATTCGCGCCTTTCTTCCCCACATTCAAGTTGTTACCCATGAATCTATCCAGCCTGACTGCAATTTCACCTATCGATGGCCGCTACGGCAGCAAAACCTCCACCCTGCGCATAGCCTTCAGCGAATTCGGGCTAATCAAATACCGTGTGATGGTTGAGGTACGCTGGTTGCAGCAACTGGCGTCCCACCCGGGTATTGTCGAAGTCCCCGCACTTTCCCAGGCGGCCAACAACAAGCTGGAACAACTTTTGGCAGAATTTGATGAGCGTCAGGCCTCGCGTATCAAGGACATCGAAAAAACCACCAACCACGATGTTAAAGCGGTGGAATATTTTATTAAGGAATACATTGCCGATGTGCCGGAGCTGAATGCCATCAGCGAGTTTGTTCACTTTGCCTGCACTTCGGAAGACATCAACAACCTTTCTCATGCCCTGATGCTAAAAGAGGGGCGCGACCAGGTGTTGCTGCCGGAGGTGCGGGAAGTTGCACGTCAGATCTCCTCCCTAGCCCATCAGTTTGCCGATGTGCCGATGCTGTCACGTACCCACGGACAAACGGCCTCCCCCACCACTGTCGGCAAGGAGATGGCCAACGTTGCCTATCGCCTCAACCGTCAGATCGAACAGATTGCCGGGGTGGAACTGCTCGGCAAAATCAACGGTGCTGTGGGCAACTATAACGCCCACCTTTCCGCCTATCCGGATATTGATTGGGCGGCTAATGCCGAGACGTTCATCACTGGACTTGGACTGAATTGGAATCCCTACACGACCCAGATTGAGCCACACGACTATATTGCTGAACTGTTTGATGCCATAGCTCGCCTCAATACCATATTGATCGATTTTAACCGCGATATCTGGGGTTATATCTCGCTGGGGTACTTCAAACAGAAAACCATCGCCGGGGAAGTGGGCTCGTCAACAATGCCCCACAAAGTGAATCCCATTGACTTTGAAAACTCCGAGGGAAACTTGGGCATTGCCAATGCCGTATTCGGTCATCTGGCCCAGAAACTGCCCATCTCACGCTGGCAACGGGACCTCACTGATTCTACCGTACTGCGCAACATGGGTGTCGGCTTTGGCTACAGCTCCATTGCCTACCAGTCCACCCTCAAGGGTATTGGCAAGCTGGAACTCAACCAGCAACGCCTGGCAGAGGACCTGAACAATGCCTGGGAAGTCCTCGCCGAACCTGTACAGACCGTCATGCGTCGCTACAACATTCCCGAACCCTATGAAAAACTCAAGGCATTGACTCGGGGTCAGGCCATCACAAAAGAGACCATCCAGGTATTTATCGAGACTCTGGAAATTCCTGAGTCAGCCAAAACCGAGTTGCGTCAACTGACTCCAGCGTCCTACATTGGCAATGCCATTGCGCAGGCAAAAGCACTCTGAGCCAGTCGCGCCCTAACATGCCGACACCAATACTCGGAGACCTGTCAGCAGAAGTCTTTCTTCGTGAGTACTGGCAGAAGAAACCACTGTTGGTGCGCGATGCGCTGCCGGGTTTCCAGTCACCCATTAGCCCGAATGAATTGGCAGGCTTGGCCCTGGAAGAAGAGGTTGAATCACGCATTGTAGTTGAGGCCGGTGCATCGCCCTGGGAATTGATGTGTGGCCCTTTTACGGAAAGACAGTTTGAGCAACTGCCAGAGAGCCACTGGACATTACTGGTGCAGGCGGTTGATATTTGGGTGCCGGAAGTGGCCCATCTACTTGAACATTTTCATTTTCTTCCGTCTTGGCGTCTCGATGACATTATGGTCAGCTATGCTCCCGTTGGCGGCAGCGTTGGACCCCATTTCGACTTTTACGATGTCTTCCTGATACAGGCTCAAGGTCAGCGTCACTGGCAGATCGGTCAGCGCTGTGATCAGCAAACGTCGATACTCAGCGAGACCTCTCTGCGCATTCTGAAAGAGTTTACCAAGACTGATGAGTGGGTACTCAACCCCGGGGATATGCTCTACCTACCCCCCCAAATTGCCCATTTTGGTATCGCTGAAAACGACTGTCTCACCTATTCTGTCGGTTTTCGAGCCCCTACCCTGGCAGAAATTCTTGGCGATCTGGCTACCGAACTGATGGCTCAGGGCGATTCCACCTATTACCGGGACCCACCCCTGAAACCTGAAATGGCGGGCGAACACATAGACCCGCTGTTTATCGAACAAATCCAGGGAATGCTAACCAAATTGGCAGGTGATAAAGCTTTGCTGGGAGACTGGTTTGCCCGATACATGACCGCACCCAAGTACCCGGATCTTGCCGACGAACTGGATGAAGAGCGCTGCGCTAGCGTCAACGGCAAGCAATATATCAATGGTCAACCGTCAGACTAATTTGTTTAGTCAGCGGCCACAGCCCCTCCACCCGGCCATCTACTATCTGTCACGCCGTATTGCCTGCCACTTTTCTGAGAAATAGCCTGTACCTTGCCCAACACCCTGGGAGTATTGTTGAGGGAGTGCCCCATGTTCTGTAAGAGCTTGAGCGTATCGATACTGATTCCCTGCTCATACTGGAGCATGTCAGGCCACCATTGATGATGAATACGGGGAGCCGCCGTAGCTTCGGCGACATTCATACCGAAATCAATCACATTCAGGATATTCTGCAAAACCACGGTAATGATCGTACTTCCACCAGGGCTTCCAGTAGCCAGGATCGGCACGCCGTCCTTTAGAACAATGGATGGCGTCATGGAAGACAGTGGACGCTTGCCTGCGTGAACAGCATTTGCCTCCCCGCCCAGCAAACCGTAGGCATTGGGAACACCAGGCTTGGCAGAAAAATCATCCATTTCGTTATTGAGCAAAAAACCGGCCCCTGCCACAGAAATGCCACTGCCATAGGAAAAATTCAGCGTGTAAGTATTACTCACCACATTACCCCAGCGATCGACCACTGTGAAATGGGTCGTCTGAGGGCTTTCCTCATGCATTAATTGCCCCGGCTGAACATCGGCAGAAGCAGAGGCAGCCTCTAAGTCGATATTGTCCCTAAGCCTTGCGGCATAGGACTTGTCGATAAGTTTCTCAACCGGGACATCAAAGAAATCCGGGTCGCCCAGATATTGACTACGGTCTGCATAGGCTCGGCGCATGGTCTCAACCAGAAGGTGCAAATACGACGCACTGTTGTGCCCCAGTGAGTGCAAGTCCCACCCTTCTAGGACATTGAGCATTTGGACCAGGTGAACACCACCGGAAGAAGGTGGCGGCATAGAGACAATCCGATAGCCACGGTAATCGCCAACCACTGGCTGCCTCTCCAGCACGCGGTAATTGGCAAGATCTTCTGCTGTAATCAGGCCCCCGCCCCGCTTCATCTCGGCGACAATCAGTTCAGCAGTTTTTCCCGTATAGAAGCCAGCGACACCCTGGTTGGCAATCTGCCGCAGAGTCGCTGCCAGGTCAGCTTGGCGCCAGATATCGCCCCGCTGCATTGGGCTTCCATCGGGGCGAAAGAAATATCCGGCCGACGCCCTGTCAGCACGCAAACGACCCGCCGCCTGTCCCAGGGAAAAGGCCAGCGTGTCAGAAATTAAAAAGCCTTCCTCCGCCAGCCGTATGGCAGGTGCCAACACCTGCTCGACTGTCATGGTGCCGTAGACATCCAGTGCATGGAGCAAACCGGCAACTGTGCCGGGTACCCCCGCTGCCTTGTGACTGAAACGAGACAGGTTGGCATCTGCTGACCCCTGTTCATCCAGAAACATGTCCCTGTGGGCCAAAGCAGGTGCCATCTCCCGGTAATCAATGGCCAGTGAGCGGTTCTCCTTGGCTAAATGCACCAGCATAAAGCCTCCACCACCCAGGTTGCCTGCCTGAGGCAGTGTCACGGCAAGGGCAAAACCTGTAGCGACAGCTGCGTCAACAGCATTCCCCCCCTGTTTAAGAATATCTGCGCCAACAGTACTGGCCAGAACCTCCTGAGAAACCACCATTCCCCTGGTTGATAACTGCGGATGAAAGCGGGCGCTTTGATCAATAATTGCGGGCTCAAATGCCATCGCCATCTGCAATGGAAATAACAGAAACAAAAACAGCCACTTGAGAAAAGCCTGTTTCACATCAATACTCCGCTATAAATCGAACGTAATCTTAGCATTCGACACCACTATAGGCCCCTGAAGGGCTACGATATAAAAAAATGGGAGTAATGAATGGACACAGTTGACTATTTCCCCATCGAAGTTGAGGAAGTCAGCTGGCAAAGTGCCGGCGAGCAGTTAACGGCTATTCGACACAAGGTTTTTGTCGAAGAACAAGGCGTACCGGTTGCAGAAGAAGTGGATGACCTCGACCCCACGGCCATGCACTGGATTGCCTTTGGGCCGGGCAATGTGGCCATGGCCACAGCGAGAATGCTACCAGACGGCCAGGTGGGGCGTATGGCGGTGCTAAAACCCTACCGACAGCGGGGTGTGGGTTCCTCAATAATGCGCAATATCATCCGCTATGCTATCCGTGAGGGCAAAGAACAGCTGGTACTCAGTGCTCAGTTACACGCTATTCCATTTTATGAGGGGTTTGGCTTTATATCCGACGGAAAAGAATACCTGGATGCGGGTATTCCCCATCGCACCATGGTGCTCAATCTGCATCGTTTCATGGACAACGCTCCGAAACCGTTACTGAGGGAGATTTCTGACGAGGAAAGGCAAAGAGTTGGCATTGAGGGGGTGGATGAATTTCGTGATCAGGCGGTCATGCTGGTAGAGCGGGCACAACGTGAAATTCGTATCTTTACGTTCAAGCTGGAGCCCGGCATCTATGCCAACAACCAGTTCTGTGACGCCATCTATTCATTTGCCACCAGCCACCCACTGGCCAGAGTCAGAATTTTGGTCAAAGACCTGGCCCAGGTGATTCATCAAACCCACCAGCTGCATGAGCTCTGCCTGAGGCTGCCTAGTCGCATCCAAATACGCAAACTAGAAACCAAGGAAGACTGTTTACACACGGAGTTCATGCTAGTGGATCGCACCGGGATTCTCTACAAGCAAGAGCCGGAACGTTTTGTGGGTTACGTCGTCCCCCATGCGCCGCTGGAGGCAGTGGAACTGGTTGAAGAGTTCGATAACCTCTGGGAACAGAGTGAGCTGGATCCAGACCTCAGAAGACTGCATATCTAGCAGCCCCTTGAGCAACTATCAGCGACCGTTGATATTGACCAATAAGGGGCTTTAAAAACAGTTATAGCCTGCCACCTCACCAGACAAAAAAACGCCGGGAATATAACCCGGCGTTTTTTTGTTCTCGCACCTCAGAAGTGCAATTACTGCAGTTTTGCCTTCTGGCGATAAGCATGCAGCAAGGGCTCAGTGTAACCGCTGGGCTGCTCACATCCCTTGAAGACCAGGTCACAAGCAGCGGCAAATGCCACACTGTTATCAAAATCAGGTGCCATGTTGCGATAGGCCGGATCTCCAGCGTTCTGACCATCAACCACACTGGCCATACGCTTCATGGTTTCCATGACCTGATCATCACTGCAGATGCCGTGACGCAACCAGTTCGCAATATGCTGGCTGGAAATACGCAAAGTGGCGCGGTCTTCCATTAGGCCAACATTGTTGATATCCGGCACTTTGGAGCAACCTACTCCCTGCTCTACCCAACGGACAACATAGCCAAGAATACCCTGAGCATTGTTATCCAGCTCCTTCTGAATCTCGTCGGCAGTCAACTCACCTTCCAACAGCGGGATAGTAAGAATATCGTCGACACTGGCCGGAGTGCGGTTAGCCAGTTCATCCTGAAGTGCAAAAACATCTACCTGATGGTAGTGAATGGCATGCAAGGTAGCAGCTGTGGGGGACGGAACCCATGCAGTATTGGCACCTGCCTTTGGATGACCAATCTTGGCCACCATCATATCGGCCATGTTGTCGGGGATTGGCCACATACCTTTACCAATTTGCGCACGACCCTTCAATCCGCAGGCCAGACCTACATCGACATTCTGATCCTCGTAAGCGGTAATCCATTTAAGGGTCTTCAGTTTACCCTTGGGTGCAAAGGGGCCGGCTTCCATGCTGGTATGGATTTCGTCGCCAGTGCGATCCAGGAAGCCGGTATTGATGAACACCACACGCTCGCTGGCAGCACGGATACACTCTTTAAGGTTCACTGAAGTGCGTCGTTCTTCATCCATGATGCCCACTTTCAGGGTATTGCGACCCAGGCCGAGAGCATCTTCAACCGCGTTGAACAGGCTATTGGTAAATGCCACTTCTTCGGGCCCATGCATTTTCGGCTTCACGATGTAAACACTGCCGGTTTTACTGTTTCGGAGCGAGCCATTGCCCTTCAGGTCGTGAATGGCAATCAGGCTGGTAATCATCGCGTCCATAATGCCTTCCGGCACTTCATTACCGTCGCTGTCCAGAATTGCGGGGTTGGTCATCAGGTGACCCACATTGCGAACAAACAGCAGACTGCGGCCGGGCAACACCAACGAACCACCTTCTGGCGTGGTGTATTCGCGGTCCGGGTTCATACGGCGCACGATGGTCTTGCCACCCTTTTCCAGGCTCTCTTCCAAATCGCCCTTCATCAGACCAAGCCAATTACTGTAGACCAGCGCCTTATCTTCCGCATCAACGGCAGCTACAGAGTCTTCACAATCCATGATCGTGGTCAGGGCGGCTTCCATCAGAATGTCTTTTATGCCAGCACTGTCAGAAGAGCCAATCAAACTATTAGAATCAAACTGAACTTCCATATGCAAGTTATTGTTTTTCAACAATACCACATCGGGACTTCCAGCATCGCCCTGATAACCGGCCAGCTGTTCAGGGTCGGCAAGACTGGCCTGGCTGCCATCTTTCAATGTGACCAGTAACTGCCCACCCACCACGCAATATTGGGTTGAATCCTTATGGGAGCCTTTCAACAAAGGTGCAGCGTCGTCCAGCAACTGACGTGCATAGGCGATCACTTTGGCACCACGAACCGGGTTGTAGCTTGCGGTTTTGTCTGCACCATCCGTTTCCGGCAGCACATCAGTACCATATAGTGCATCGTAAAGGCTGCCCCAACGGGCGTTGGCCGCATTCAATGCAAAACGGGCATTCATGACAGGCACTACCAACTGTGGGCCAGCCTGCATGGCAATTTCGGGATCTACATTGCTGGTGGTTATCGCGAACTCTCCATCTTCGGGCACGAGATAACCAATATCTTGCAGAAACGCTTTGTACTCCGCATGGTTGTGGGGTTTGCCAAAACGTTCGCGGTGAAAGTTGTCGATCTGTGCCTGCAACTCATCACGCTTTTTTAAGAGTTGTCGGTTTTTCGGGGCAAAATCAGCGACGATGGCGCTAAAAGACTGCCAGAAGCCATCTGCATCTACACCGGTGCCGGGAATAATGTCCTGCTTGACGAGGTCATAAATCGAACGAGCGACCTGAAGTCCACTCACTTGAACACGTTCAGTCATGATTGAGCCCTATGATTGATCTATTCGCTTAAGGAGGAATTGTAGGTACGCAAAGCTGAATTAATCAATTTTATGGATATTATGTCGGCTATTTGTTTAACAAATAATTAGTCCAATGTTCGGGCGACATCGGCAATCAGGCGACGCATCCACTGATGGGCCGGGTTATGTTGGAGCAACGGGCTCCAGGCCATGATCAGTTCAATTTCCGGTATCTCGAAAGGTGGCGGCAAGATCACTACATTAGGGTTGTCCTTCAGCAGCATGGCTGCCTTGGTAGGTAGGGTAATAACCAGATCACGCAATTCGGCGAGCCGCATCGCGGCCTGATAGTGGCGAGTAAATACACGAATACGGCGCTTTTTACCCTGCACTGCCAGGGCCTCATCCACCCAGCCCAGACGCTGCACGGCGCCAGGCTCCATACCAACGCCAACCCCCATACCAGTTTTGCTGACCCAGACGTGGCCCGTTTCCAGGTAATTGTCGAGGGTGAAATCATGACGAATGGGATTGTGCTCACTTAACAGGCAGGAAAAGGAATCTCGCCAGATGGTCATCTGGTGAAAAGATTGCGGCAGCATGTCAAAACGGTTGATGACCAGGTCAACACTACCCTGGTCAACATCCTGGTAACTGATGTCACTGGGGGTCAGTACATCAAGGGTAATATTCGGTGCTTCTGAGCGCAGCCGACGCATTAAATGCGGCAACAGAGTGGATTCGGTGTAATCACTGACGGAAATACGGAACACCCGGTCAGCCTGGGCGGCATTAAACTCCCTACGCGGCTCCACAGCTTTTTCTATGGATGCCAACACTTCACGGACGACAGGTTGTAGCTGCTCAGCGCGTTCAGTGGGCGTCATTCCATCACTGGTGCGAACCAATAAGGGGTCATTAAAAAGATCTCGCAGCCGCCGCAAACCGTTGCTCATCGCGGGCTGGCTGATTCCCAAGTTTTCAGCTGCCCTGGTCACGTTACGCTCTTTCAGCAGGACATCCAGGTAAACCAGAAGATTTAGATCGACGCTACGTATATTCATACCAAAAATACCGAAAATAAGATCTATAGATTAGCTAAATTTTAGTCCGGTGGCTAGAATTCGTTGCGTTCAATTCAATTTCTTTTCTCAATCTGGAAGGACTGATCATGTCAAACTATTCAAAAGCGATTGACGATATTGCATCCGTATGTGGTGCAAACAGCACATGGAGTGCTATTAACCCGGAATCTGCAGCTCGCATGCGCATTCAAAACCGTTTCCAAACCGGTCTTGATATTGCCAAGTACACGGCAAAAATCATGCGCGAAGACATGGCAGCCTATGATGCTGACAGTGCTCAGTACACCCAATCTCTGGGCTGCTGGCACGGTTTTGTCGGTCAGCAAAAACTGATCGCTATCAAAAAGCACCTGCAAACTACCAGCAAGCGTTACCTGTACCTGTCCGGCTGGATGGTTGCTGCTCTGCGCTCCGAGTTTGGCCCCCTGCCCGACCAGTCCATGCATGAGAAAACTGCAGTTTCTTCACTGATCGAAGAACTGTACACCTTCCTGCGCCAAGCTGACGCCCGCGAACTGGACCTGCTGTTCACCGACCTGGACGCTGCTCGCGCTGCCGGCGACAAAGCTAAAGAAGCCGAGATTCTGGACAAGGTTAACAACTTCGAAACCCACGTTGTGCCGATTATTGCCGATATCGACGCCGGCTTTGGTAACGCAGAAGCCACCTACCTGCTGGCCAAGCAAATGATCGAAGCGGGTGCTTGCTGTATCCAAATCGAAAACCAGGTTTCTGACGAGAAACAATGTGGTCACCAGGACGGTAAAGTTACTGTTCCTCACGCTGACTTCCTGGCCAAAATCAACGCTGTTCGTTACGCATTCCTGGAACTGGGTGTTGATGACGGTGTTATCGTTGCCCGTACTGACTCCCTGGGTGCTGGCCTGACCAAGCAGATCGCTGTTACCAACGAACCCGGTGACCTGGGCGATCAATACAACGCGTTCCTTGACGGCGAGTACGTCAACAGCGCTGACGACATCGACAACGGCGACGTTGTGATCAAGGCCAACGGTAAGCTGCTGAAGCCCGCACGTCTCGCTTCCGGCCTGTTCCAGTTCAAGAAAGGCACCGGTATTGACCGCGTGGTTCTGGACTGTATCACCAGCCTGCAAAACGGTGCTGACCTGCTGTGGATCGAAACCGAGAAGCCCCACGTTGGCCAGATCGCTGAAATGGTTAACCGTATCCGCGAAGTTGTTCCAGATGCGAAGCTGGTTTACAACAACAGCCCGTCATTCAACTGGACTCTGAACTTCCGTCAGCAAGTATTCGATGCCTGGAGTGAAGAAGGTAAAGACGTATCCGCTTACGATCGCGCCAACCTGATGAGCGAAGAGTACGATGCCACTGAACTGGCTCTGGCCGCTGATGAGCGTATCCGTACCTTCCAGGCTGATGCCGCTCGCGAAGCCGGTATCTTCCACCACCTGATCACACTGCCGACCTACCACACTACTGCGCTGTCTACAGACAACCTGGCTAAAGGTTACTTCGCAGAAGAAGGCATGCTGGCTTACGTGAAAGGTGTTCAGCGTCAGGAAATTCGTCAGACCATCGCCTGTGTTAAGCACCAGAACATGGCCGGTTCCGACATCGGTGACAACCACAAGGAATACTTTGCGGGTGAAGCCGCACTGAAAGCTGGTGGTAAAGACAACACCATGAACCAGTTCTAATAAACCATTCAAGTTTCACTCTATATCCCCTATAGAGTACCCTTCAGGGAGCTGGTAACAGCTCCCTTTTTTTATGTTGTCGTTTTTTATTTATTTTCAGGGCGAGAGCAGCAGCTGGCCACTCGCTTGGCGGCTTCAGAACAGCTTGAAGAGTTTGGGATTACTTAAGTATCTGGCTTTCAAGATAATTTGCCAGAGAAGTCAGTTCCTCATCAGAGAGATGATCGAACGAAGGCATTTCACGATGCCGGTCACTTCCCTTGATCCACTCCATCAACTCGTTTTGCGACTTTCGCGTCAACAACGTGGCGGGGATACGTTTAAGAAAATCGCTACGGCCAGTCCTAGGGTGACACTCGGAACAGTTCTCCTGAAAAAGCTTTTCCCCAGCTACAACTGAAGGGTCCACCTCTGCTTTTCCCTTATCGCCGCAGGCTACCAGTCCGGCAGCAACAAGTAGCACGAAAAGACTCTTGGACTTAATCATCGACCTCTCCTTAATACTGAATTATTTATCGTTATTTATTCTATTTTAAACTGTCACAGCCTGTGACATTAAGCCACTGGGTCAGTGTTTACCCGGCAAGATACGCAACAGCGTATTATCTTTCAGCACATAATGGTGGACCAACGCTGCGACTGCATGGATGGCAATCAACACATAACCAGTAATGCCAAAAATTTCATGTATCTCCTTGAAGATACCCGCCACCTCCTTGTTTTCAGCGATTAGTGGAGGAAGCGACAGACCGAAGAAGAGAATATCCTTACCCTCGCCGCTTAACACCAGCCAGCCCAGCACAAGCATCACAAACATCAGTAAATAAAGCGCCAGATGAAGCACTTTTGCCAGCTTTCAGGGGTCGGAACGATACGCGGCGAGACCTGAATCAACTTCAACAGCAGTCGCAGCCAAACCAGGCAGAAAACACTGAGCCCCAGTGAAAAGTGTCAGGCTTTAAATGCATTGCGAGGGTCACTCCCCTTCGGAAAAAATTCCCGGCACTCAATTGCGGCATACACAGCAATAATCAGCAGCAACATCAGCCAGTGCATGGCGATGGAGAGCGAGCCATAACGGTCAGCTGTATTCTTTAAACCCATAGCTATTCTCTCTTACCTATAGCATCACTTTAGATCAATGACTCACAATTGCGTTGATATCAATCAGGTGCGGAATAAATGACTGGTATATAGCAAAGCGCTGGCAGAAACCAGCACTCCGTTATTATCGGCGTACACATATTCACCAGGAACAAAGGTCACACCACCAAAAGTTACCGGTACATTCAGGTCACCAATACCCCGCTTGTCTGTTTTCAAGGGGATACTGCCCAATGCCTGAACACCAAGGTCGAGCTCTGCCAGGGCATCCACATCCCGCACACAACCAAAAATAACCAGTCCTTCCCAACCATTTTTAACAGCATTCTCAGCAATCATATCGCCAAGCAACGCTCTTCTCATGGATCCGCCACCGTCGACAACCATCACCTTGCCATGCCCGGGTTTAGCCGCGTTTTCTTTCACCAGAGAGTTATCCTCATGACACTTGATCGTGACAATTTCACCGCAAAAGCTGTCTCTGCCGCCAAAATTGGCCAGCATCGGCTCCAGCACTCTGACCAGCTCAGGGTTGTCATCACATAAATCGGGGGTAGAAAAACTCATAACTGATCCTTAGGTTTCATCAATAATAATGCCCACCTGATCGCCTTCGCTGGTCAACGTCAGGCTCACCAATGGACCAACATCTGCAACCACGTCACCACCAATAGGATGACCATTCTCCAGCTCAAACGAGATGCCGTGTTTTGGGCAGCGCAGGCAGCCCTGTTGCAAGCGACCCATAAATAAAGGTGAGCCATCGTGGGGACAGCGATTTTCAATCAGACGGGTAATACCTGCGCTGTGTAGCAGCAACAGGTCTCTGCCTGCCACGTTGACACGCCGAAGATACCCTTCTTTAAGGCGATTTTTTGACTCTAGTGGATAGAAGCTCATAGGCCGGAAAGGTTGCCATGATCAGGATAGTGTCGCAATGGTAAAAGTCGCGTCATCTAAACGTTTAAGAGCATACAACCTAGAACCTTATGTCAGACTTAAACATCGTTTTATTCTGTGAAAAGCCTGCCCCCTACCTTAGACTAACGACCATGTCTTCAGTAGATGTCCTCGATTTTCCTTACCGCCCTGATGCCGAAGCTCTGTTTGCGGAAATACGTGATCTGCCCAATGCCATCTGGCTGGACAGTGGTAAGCCGCGCAGTCTATCCGGTCGCTTCGATATCATCACCGCCCAACCCAATTGCGTACTGGAAACCAGGGGTAACGAAACGCGCATAACGACTGCCAGTGCCACACACATCAGTGGCGAAGACCCCTTTCTTCTGGCACAGGATTTACTCAACACCTCCGGGGCTATGGAACCATCTCTCAGCGCCTATCCGTTTGTCGGTGGTCTCGCCGGGTTCTTCGGCTACGATCTGGGTCGCCGCATAGAAGCATTGCCTGACTCACTGCCAAAAGTCGATGGTTTCCCAGATATGCATCTTGGCTATTACACCTGGGCGTTGGTGTTAAATCACTCATCACAAAAAGGCTGGTTGATCTTTCAGTCAAATTGCTCGCAAACCTTGCGGGCGGATATCAAAAAACGCTTGAAACAGGCCCCGGAAGAGAGCAGCGATCCCGGCTATCGCTCTGAATACCTCTTCACCCCATCCGCAACCAGGGATGAATATTTTGACGCCATCAGCAAGATTAAAGCGTATATCCGCCAGGGCGACTGCTATCAGGTTAACCTGGCACGCCATTATTCGGCGCCCTTTGATGGCGACAGCTGGACGCTGTACCGGCAATTGCGTCGGGTTCTACCCTCTCCCTACAGTTGCTATTACCAATGGGGAGATCCGCAACAGGCCATCTTGAGCCTGTCACCGGAACGCTTTCTTAAACTGTCCATGGGGCAAGTGGAAAGCAAACCAATTAAGGGAACAGCGCGACGAGGTAAGACTGTCGAGGAAGACCAACAGAATGCCATAGAGTTGATGAACAGCGCCAAGGATCGCGCCGAGAACCTGATGATTGTCGACCTGTTGAGAAATGATCTCGGCAAAACCTGCGAACCGGGCTCCATACGGGTGCCCAAGCTGTTTGGGCTGGAAAGTTTTCCCAATGTTCACCACCTGGTCAGCACGGTCACCGGCAAACTTCGGGGAGGCGAAAGCCCCTTAACCCTGCTGCGCGGTTGTTTTCCTGGAGGTTCCATTACTGGAGCACCCAAAAAGCGCGCCATGGAAATCATTGAAGAACTCGAGTCCTGCCGACGATCACTGTACTGCGGCAGTATTGGTTATATCAGTGCTACGGGAAGAATGGACACCAACATCGCTATTCGCACACTGCTGGCCGATGCGGAAACGCTCCACTGCTGGGGTGGTGGCGGTATTGTTGCGGATTCGGTCGCCGAAAACGAGTTTCAGGAAACCCTGGACAAAATCCGCATCCTTATTCAAAGCAACGGTGACTAACGATTAGCCACCGCCTGGGAGGTTATAGGGTCAAATCGCGCTGACTGGCTTTAATAAACTCTTTTTTCAAATCTTCAAATGTGTGTACAGCGGGAAACTGCGGAAATTCATCAATGACATTCTGTGGTGCATGAAACAGGATGCCGGCATCCGCTTCCGCCAGCATGGTAGTGTCGTTATAGGAATCACCCGCAGCAATGGTGCGGTAATACATACTTTTGAAACCCACGATAGCCTGGCGCTTGGGGTTTGCCTGGCGAAGCCTGTAGTTAGTCACCCGGCCATTGCCATCGGTTTCCAACTTGTGGCATAGCAATGTCGGGAACCCCAACTGACGCATCAAGGGTTGGGCAAACTCATAGAAGGTGTCGGACAGAATCACTACCTGAAATCGCTCCCGCAACCAGTCGACAAAGTCCCGGGCGCCATCCAGGGGAGAAAGCGTAGCAATCACTTCCTGTATCTCGTTCAGGCCAAGACCATTTTTTTCGAGGATATCCAACCGATAGCGCATCAAGACGTCGTAATCCGGTTCATCACGAGTGGTCCGTTTCAGGGCTTCAATACCCGTTTTTTCCGCAAAGGCAATCCAGATCTCAGGAATCAGAACACCCTCAAGGTCTAAACATGCGATTTCCACAGTACTATCCTCATTTATCAGGCCTAGAAAAGCCGCGCCACTCTAACCATTTCAGGGCATTGGCGCAACAGACTGATACCACAGCGGGCTAATAGCCGGATGGATGTAGATTATATTTTCTGATTATTTTTCCTTTAGTTAAGGCTTTGCTATTATGCGCGGCCTCAACTGTTGAACCCTTTAAATTTAGAGAACAACGAGCAAAACCCATGGCAGAAAACCGTTTAAATACTGTCGATCTTGACAGCGAACTCTCTCAAAAATCTCCCCAGGAAATTATCGAGTACGCCCTGGACACATTCGACAACATCGCTATCTCATTCAGCGGTGCTGAAGACGTGGTATTGATCGACATGGCGCACAAGATCAATCCGGACAAAGTGCAGGTATTTTCACTTGATACCGGACGTCTACACGCCGAAACCTACCGTTTTATCGAGAAAGTACGCGAGCATTACGGCATTGAGATCGATGTGGTTTTCCCCGACTCCAATGCAGTCAACCAGTTGGTGCGGGAAAAGGGTCTCTTCAGCTTCTACAAGGATGACCACAAGGAATGCTGTAGCATCCGCAAAATTGGTCCCCTGCGACGCAAACTACTAACCGTTGATGCCTGGATTACCGGACAGCGTCGCGATCAAAGTCCTGGCACACGCACCTCCATTCCTGCCATTCAGGATGACAAGGCCTTTGCGCGCCCGGACGACAGTCTTACCAAATTCAATCCTTTGGCCAACTGGTCATCCCAGCAGGTGTGGGAATATATCCGCAGCAACAATGTACCCTACAACGAGCTGCACGATCAGGGCTATGTCAGTATCGGCTGCGAACCTTGCACTCGTCCCACCGGCCCTGGCCAGCATGAACGCGAAGGCCGCTGGTGGTGGGAAGAAGCCACACAAAAAGAGTGTGGCCTGCACGCGGTTAACATCAAGCAATAAGCGGAGTTATCGATGAAAATCACCCTCGTCAAAAAGATCAAACAGGATGGCAGCCTCTGCAAGAAATGCGAGGAAGTGCAGCAGAAGATGGAAGCTGCCGGCCAGATGGCCTTTATTGACGAGGTTTTGATTGCCGATGAACGCGACCCCTCTTCCCCCGGCATGGAGCTTGCTTCACTCTACCAGGTGGAACGTGCGCCTTTCTTTGTGGTGGAGCGCGACGGTCAGCCCGCTGAGATTCATACCGTCTATTTCAAGTTCGTCAAAGAAGTTCTAAATCAGAAAACCCAGGAAAAAGACGAGCTGAAGGAAATTCTTAACGATAATCCGGATCTGGATTTTATCTGAACACACGCTACAACAGGAGGGATCACCCCTCCTCACTTATCAGTTACAACTCAGGTAGCTCGACCGTACTGAAAAACTTCTCAAGATCATCCTTGGCGTGAATGCCACAGGCCTCATCAATCCGGTCCCGGGTCAGGTGGGGTGCAAATAACTCGATAAAATCATACATGTAACCGCGGAGATACGTGCCCCGTCGGAAACCAATACTGGTCACGCTGGATTTAAACAGGTGCGTTGCATCCAGAGCCACCAAGTCAGTGTCTTTGGCTTCGTCATAGGCCATATGCGCCACAATGCCGATGCCCAGCCCCAGACGAACATAGGTTTTGATGACATCTGCATCCGTGGCCGTAAATACCACACGGGGAACAAGACCGCGATCGTTAAACGCCTCATCCAGCCGGGAACGACCGGTAAACCCGAAGACGTAGGTCACCAGCGGATAGGTAGCTACATCTTCCAGCGTGAGCTTGGAATTTTGTGCCAAGGGATGATCCCGGGGCACCAGAATACAGCGATTCCACCGGTAACAGGGCATCATCAGCAGGTCGTGAAATAGCTCCAGAGCTTCCGTGGCAATAGCAAAATCCACTGCGCCGTCTGCAGCCTGTTCTGAAATCTGCATGGGTGTCCCCTGGTGCATATGCAGGGAGACATCGGGGTACTTATTAATAAACGATTCAATCACGGACGGCAGCGCATAGCGCGCCTGTGTATGGGTGGTGGCAATGGACAGACTGCCACGTTTAGGGGCGTTATGTTCCTGTGCCAGTTGCTTGATGCTTTCAACCTTGCGCAGGATATCACCGGCAACATTCAGTATTTCCTCACCTGCGGGTGTTACCCGTGTCAGGTGCTTGCCGCTACGGGAGAAGATTTCCACACCCAGCTCATCTTCCAACAGACGTATCTGTTTGCTGATTCCCGGTTGCGAGGTGTAAAGGCTTTGCGCGGTGGCGGAGACATTCAATTCATGATGAGCTACTTCCCAGATATAGCGCAATTGCTGTAATTTCATGGTCCCACCCAACTAGACTGCAATGGTCTAAAAATATAAGAAACTATTCCTTTGAAGAATAGATTTAAATTGCTAGAGTTGCCAGCCAAATTTGGGGTACACGGAACCATTGGATTTTGCTGGATTTTTTTCTATATATCCTGTCGGGGGCATTTGTCGGACTGATCGTGGGACTGACGGGCGTGGGCGGCGGTTCGCTCATGACGCCACTTCTGATATTGCTCGGTATTCCCTACAACATTGCCATCGGAACAGATCTACTCTATGCCGCAGTGACGAAAGCTGGAGGGGTTGTCGCCCACGCCAAACAGAAGAGTGTGCAATGGCGGCTGGTTGGGTTCCTCGCAGCAGGCAGCATCCCAGCTTCGCTGATCACAGCGCAACTACTGAGCTCAGTGTTCACCGATGCTGACGAGTACAAGGAAATTCTCACCACCAGCCTCGGTGTGATGTTGATCATCACTGCTGCGGTTATTCTGTGCAAACGGATGTTGCGTGACACCTCCGATCGGCCACATGGCGCCGTCGGTACTTTCTTTCAGGTACATGCAACCAAAGTCACTTTTGTCGCCGGAATATTCCTCGGTGTGTTTGTGACCCTGTCATCCGTGGGTGCCGGTGCATTCTGTGCTGCCCTGTTAATGATCCTGTTCCCGCGCCTTCCTGCCCTTCATATTGTAGGGACCGATATTGCTCACGCGGTTCCTCTGACCCTCATCGCCGGGTTAAGCCACCTCATCATCCTTGGGAACGTGGACTTGGTGCTGCTCGGCTCACTGCTCATTGGTTCTCTGCCCGCCATTCACGTCGGTACAAAACTCGCCGCTAGGCTGCCAAGTGGTGTCCTGCAGTCCATTCTCGCCTTTCTGTTATTCGGGCTTGGAATCAAGTTCAGTCTATTTTAGGACGACGATTCACCGTCCGGGTTGGAATGAGGGTTGGCACGAGGATTGGCAATGCCATGGGGAACATGGCCAGTTGCCACATGACTTTTAGCCGATTCGCAGTGGGCCTGTTGGTCGTCGAAAAACACATCGGCGCCGTAGGACTTAAGAAAAGAACCCTTATCCAACCCCCCGAGAAACAGGGATTCATCGATACGAATATCCCAGGCTCGCAGGGTTCTGACGACGCGCTCGTGGGCAGGCGCAGAGCGGGCTGTTACCAATGCCGTGCGTATGGGGCAGGTTCGAGGTGGAAACTCTGCCTGTAGGGCATGCAGCGCTTGCAAAAAGTTTTTAAACGGGCCTCCGCTCATGGGCTGCTTGGCCGATGCCTTCTCGCTCTGAGTAAAGGCCGCCAGCCCTCCCTCCTTGAACACCCGTTCGGATTCGTCAGAAAACAGAACCGCATCGCCGTCAAAAGCAAAGCGCAACTCATCATCCTTGCGATCCCTTGAGCCTGAAGAAATCAGAGTTGCTGCCGCCACGCCATTGTCCAGTGCGTTACAGACATCCTCGGCATTGGTGGACAGAAACAGGTGGCAACCAAAAGCGGACACATAGCGGTATGGACTTTCACCACCACAGAAAGCGGCGCGGGTAATATTGAGTCCGTGATGCTCGATGGAATTAAATACCCTTAACCCAGTATCCGCAGAATTGCGTGACAACAGGATCACTTCCACACGGGGCTCACCCTCGAGCTTTTCGTTAATGCGCAACAGTTTTTTTACCAGAGGAAAAGCTTCACCCGGTTCCAGCAGTTCATCTTCATGTTCCACCTGGTAGCGGGAATAGGCTTCCAGCCCTTCTTGCTCGTATACCTGGTGACTTTCATCCAGGTTAAACAGTGCCCGCGATGAAATCGCGATCACCAGTTTGTCACCAAAGTTTTTTGACACTACTCTGACCTCAACACGGCGGCGGAATACGGCATCTCTTTACCTGGTTAATTTAATGGCAATACCTGCAAAGCTCAAACAGCAAATGGAGTCCCAGTTAAATGCAACCATTAAGCGGGCAAGCCCGGTTTCCGGTGGTGATATTGCCACAACCTTCACAATAAGAACCGATGCAGGCCAAAGCTATTTCCTCAAGTTTGGGGAAAACCTTCCCCCTGATATGTTCAACGCTGAAGCAACGGGGCTGAGGAGAATTGCGACAGCAGCCTGTATTAGAACACCAACTATCATTGCGGAGACCGACAATTACCTGATACTGGAACTGATCACGGAAGCGAAACCAACAGATCACTACTGGATAAACTTCGGCCACCAACTGGCGCAATTACATACCCATACATCCGAATACTTTGGCTTTGTGCAAAATAACTACTGCGGAGCAACACCGCAGCCTAACCCAAGGGATAAAAATGGCTATCACTTTTTCGCCACTCAGCGCCTCAACTACCAGGCTGAACTGGCCTTAGAGAGGGGGCTGCTGAATATTGGGGATGTAGACCTGATCGAACGAATCAGCAGCCGACTGCCCGAGCTGGTCCCGCTTCAACCACCTTCCCTGCTCCACGGCGATCTCTGGTCTGGCAACCAGCTATGCGATGAGTTCCAGCAACCCGTGCTCCTTGATCCGGCCTGTTACTACGGCTGGGCTGAAGCGGAAATCGCCATGACACTGCTGTTTGGAGGGTTTGATAAGCGTTTTTACCAAGCCTACCTGGAAATCAACCCACTTGAGCCGGGTTGGCAAGAGCGCTCCGGTATCTACAACCTCTATCACCTGCTCAACCACCTCAACCTGTTTGGCCGTGGCTATTATTCCCGGGTGAATAACATCATCAACCGATATCGCTAGCGCCTTTCGGAAAAATACTCGCGGGTTAAAGAAAAGATGACTGGGCTGAGCAGCAACAACCCGACCAAGTTCGGTATCGCCATCATGCCATTGAGGGTATCAGCAATACTCCACACCAGGCCCAGCTTGAGCGTGGCGCCTACATAGACCGCAATTACCCACAACACCCGGAATGGCACTATCACTTTGACCCCGAACAGGTATTCAGCGCAGCGTTCCCCGTAGTAGCTCCAGCCAAGAATTGTGGTAAAAGCAAACAGGGCCAGGCACAGCGATACCACGTGATCGCCAAATGGCAGTACCGAATTGAATGCCAGATTGGTCAGTGCTGCACCCTGCTCACCACTATTCCAGGCCCCCGTGGTTATGAGCACCAGTCCTGTCAGCGTACAAATCACCAGGGTATCGATGAACGTGCCGAGCATGGCGATAGTGCCCTGTCTCACCGGGTTGTCAATTTCCGCCGCCGCATGGGCGATGGGGGCGCTGCCGAGCCCGGCCTCATTGGAAAAAATGCCTCTCGCCACACCCATACGCAGCGCCAGCATGATAGTGGCGCCGGCAAAGCCACCGCCCGCTGCCACCGGGGAAAACGCGCTCTTAACAACAAGCAATAACGCCTCAGGAATAGCACCGATATTTATTGCCAGAATACTCAGGGTGACAACCAGATACAGCAACGCCATAAATGGCACCAGCTTACCCGCCACACTGGCAATGCGGCGGATGCCGCCAAGCAGCACCAATCCCACCAACACCGCCATCAATATCCCGGATAGCCATTCCGGCACATTAAAGCTGGTGCGCAGTGCATCCGCCACGGAATTGGCCTGGACAGTATTGCCGATGCCGAACCCAGCCAGGGTGCCGAACAGGGCGAAACACAAGGCAAGCCAGGCCCACCGCGGGCCCAGGCCATTGCGGATGTAATACATAGGGCCACCCACTTTCCGGCCACGCTCATCGGTTTCACGGTAGTGAACTGCCAGCACTGCCTCACTGTATTTCGTGGCCATACCCACCAACGCCGTACACCACATCCAGAACAGCGCACCGGGGCCGCCAATACCCACTGCCGTCGCGACACCCACAATATTACCGGTGCCCACCGTCGCGGATAGTGACGTCATCAAGGCGTTAAAGGGACTGATATCGCCCTCACCACTACCCCGTCGCCCAATGAAAAGCTGTCGAAAACCGTAACCGATTTTACGGATACTCAAGCCACGTAGGCCGATGGTCAGATAGAGGCCGGTGCCAAGAATCAGAACCAGCATGACCGGCCCCCATACAAATCCGTTAATCGTATTGACGATGTTCTGTAGCATCATGGCATTAACTCGGCTCTGCTCTCAGTTATCTTATTATTGATCCCGCACGGGCAGGGACAAACCCAGCTGCTGCCGTTGCGGAAACAACCCAAACAGCCCGCCGGTATGGATAAACACCAGATCACTGTCGGAAGGGAAACTACCCCTCTCAAGTTCCTTTAACATCCCGTAAAAGGCCTTGCCGCTGTATACCGGGTCGAGAATAATGCCCTCTAGAGCAGCTACACGGCGAATGGTAGCAAACACTTCTTCTGTTGCCCGACCGTAACCTGGACCAATATATTGATCATTCACATGCACAGACAGTGCATCCACGTTCAATGTCTGCCGATAACGCAGCGTCCAGTCTGTTATATCTTCACGAATTTTTTGCTGAAAATAGGCTTCATCATCACAGACGGCAAAACCCACTACCGGCACATCGAGGTTGTGCAGTGAACAGCCCAGGGTCAAACCGGCTTGGGTACCGCCGGAACCAGAGGCGCAGACGATGGCCTCCGGTGTTATCCCCCGCGCTTTGAACTGTGCTGACATTTCCTCAACACAGTGGATATATCCCCACGCACCAATGCCGTCACTGGCTCCTGTGGGTATGGCAAAGGCCTGGCGTCCCTCTCGACGATAGTGCTCCACCCAGTGGTCAAACAGCGTTGACAGCTGTTGATATTCGGAAAGTGGGTAGACAGTAATCTGCGCACCCGCCAGGCTGTCCAGCAGCAGGTTGCCGTCTAACTCCTCCGGTGTCTCACCACGGAGAATCAGATGGACTTTAAGCCCAAGCTGGGCACCCAGAATTGCCGTAGCACGACAATGATTGGACTGTAATCCACCACAGGTAATGATGGTATCGGCACCCTCTGAAAGGGCCTGTGCCAGGGTGAATTCCAGTTTTCGAACCTTGTTGCCACTGATGGCACAGCCCGTCATATCATCCCGCTTGATCCAAATGCGGGTACCAACTTCTGCAGACAGTCGGGATAGTAGCTGCAATGGCGTTGGTGTCTGAGCGAGTTCCAGCCTTTGGGGATAGGAAATCATAGGCAAAAGAAAGGCCGCATCAGCGGCCTATTCTCATCAGATCTCTTTGATCGTGCCTTTGGGCAATACAGCGTGAACTGCAGCCCGCTGGAATTTCAGTTCAACGTTATTCCCGGCAACCAACACCAGGTAATCGTCGTCGAGCTTACTGATTTTCCCTAGCATGCCGCTGTTCATCACGACCTCATCACCCTTGCTCAGTGATTTGGTCAGTTCTTGATGTTCCTTCTGGCGTTTGCGCTGGGGACGGATAATCAGGAAATACATAAAGATAAACAACCCGCCGAACATCAGCAGCGTCACAATGGGGTTGGGTTCGCCGGCTGGCGCTGGTGCGGCCATAATGACCTGGGACAAATCAAGAGACATTCAATTACCTCAATTTTGTGTGTTATTCAGGAAAGGGGCGACTTTAGCGCGATCACCGCGGTTACTCAAACCAGATTTTCTTTAATCCAGCCAATGACGTCGTCATGATGGGTTTTCGTCTTCACTTTATCCATCACCAGCGCGATTTTGCCCTTTTTATCAATCACAAAGGTGGTGCGTAATACTCCCATGAACTCGCGGCCCATAAATTTTTTCAGCCCCCAACAGCCATAGGCTTCGGTGATGGCATGATCTTCATCAGAGAGAAGATCAAAATTAAGATCCTGCTTATCTTCAAAGCGAGCCAGCCGCGGAAAAGGATCAGGGCTCACACCGAGAACAACCGTATCCAGATCAGCGAATGCTTTTTTAGAATCCCTGATACCGCACGCCTGAACGGTGCAACCGGGCGTCATCGCCTTGGGGTAAAAGTACAGCACCACGTTTTTACCTTTGAAATCACTCAACTTGATAGTTTCACCACGCTGGTTTTGCAAGCTGAACTTAGGTGCGGCTTTGCCCACTTCCGGAAATGCCATGGGGGTCTCCTTGTGATCAATGAATTAGCAGGGGTGAACTTTAGCAAAAAATCAGAAGCTGGTGCGAAGATATGGGTCGTGACTAGAGACCTGCAGGTGCATCTTGTTTTTCAGCACTCCCGCCAAGCGAAAACGATCTGATCGACTGAGAAAGGAACCCAGGTGGTAGCAATGGCCCAGGGCCACCAGGTCAATGTCTGGCAGACTCATAGGGCGGGATGGGCGATCCACAAGAATACGGATGGACTGTTCCGGGAAATGAAGATATAGATCGGGGGTTTTTTTGCCCCTCTCCAGTTTCAAAACACCATTTTCCAGGGTCAGGACTTCCTGGCAATCCAGTTTACGCAGGGTCAGATGCATGGCGGCGGCCAGCGCAGCAATTTCCAGCCCGGCAAATGGCAACACCAGCCATGCACCCTTTAGGGCAAAAATTGCGGCCGTTACCAACAGGATTGAGGAAGCTCCGAGCAAAACCAAGAGATTACCGTTCCAGTCCATCGAACGGTTAGGCGTCAGCACCAATTGCAGGGCGTGGTTTGTCAGAGTATGTAGAGTAACCATGGCTTTACCTGTTTGCAGTTTAGACCATTTGATAACTCCGGAGCACTACCTAAATGATGTTGATAAAAACAAAAAAGGCGCCCGATGGGCGCCTTTTTCTAACAGGAATAGAATCCCTTAGGGAAGCAGGTGGCTCACTGCATCGCGCTCTTCAGCCAGCTCTTGTTCAGTAGCGGCCATTCTGTCGCGAGAGAAGTCATTCACTTCAAGTCCTTGAACAATTTCCCAGTCGCCATTTTTGCAAACACAGGGATAGGAGTAGATCAAGCCTTCAGCAATGCCGTAGCTGCCGTCGCTGTATACGCCCATGCTGACCCAATCGCCTTCGGCAGTACCGAGAGCCCAGCTGCGCATATGAGCAATAGCCGCATTGGCAGCAGAAGCCGCAGAGGAAGCACCGCGAGCTTTAATGATAGCCGCGCCACGTTGTTGTACTTCGGGGATATAGGTGCCTTCGTACCAAGCCTGATCAACCATATCGATAGCGGTTTTGCCATTGACCGTAGCGTGGTGCAGATCGGGGTACTGGGTTGAGGAGTGGTTACCCCAAATGGTCATTTTCTTGACATCATTGATGGTAGTACCAGTCTTCTGAGCCAGTTGAGTCATGGCACGATTGTGGTCCAGACGGGTCATGGCAGTGAACTGACGGGGGTTGATGTTCGGCGCATTACGCTGAGCAATCAGGGCATTGGTGTTGGCAGGGTTACCGACCACCAATACTTTAATGTCTGGGGAAGCGTTATCGTTAATTGCCTTACCCTGAACGGAGAAGATCGCGGCGTTGGCTTCCAGCAGATCTTTACGCTCCATGCCGGGACCACGTGGACGTGCACCTACCAGCAGTGCGTAATCGGCATCTTTGAACGCCACATTGGGATCATCCGTTTGAACAATGCCCGCCAGCAGTGGGAATGCACAATCATCCAGTTCCATTGCCACACCTTCCAGTGCACCAAGAGCAGGAGTGATTTCCAGCAATTGCAGGATAACCGGCTGATCTTCGCCGAGCATTTGACCAGCGGCAATGCGGAACAACAGGGAATAGCTGATTTGGCCAGCGGCGCCGGTAACGGCTACACGTACAGGTGCTTTCACGATAGGTCTCCAAGACAAGTTGTTAACTAGATGGGTCGGCCATTATAAGGAAAAGCTAGAAAATTTCACTCGCTGAATCAGATTGTGGGCATCCGGCTGGTGAATACCAACTGGTTACACCTGGTCGTCTGGTGAATAAAGCGCCAGACCGGCATTCTGGACGATCTGGTTGACCGGCACAGAGACGTATTCGTACTGGTAGTAATCAGTGGTCAAAAGCTCTCCATCCCAGGCAACCAGGTCCAGATCGATAGTCCGAGGACCTGACTTAATTGCCCCCCTCACCCGCCCCAGACGGTCTTCAACCGACTTCAGGTAACAATTAAATGACTCCCGGTCCATTGCCGTTTCCACTAGGTAGGCCGTATTGAGAAAATCAGGCTGGTACTGGAAGCCTACCGGCGCAGTTTCAATGACATCTGCACTTGCCAGAAGCCGGGTTTCCTCTGCCAGAATTTCACGGGCCTGACGTAGGTGTTCATGTGGATCAATATTCGACCCCCCTGAAATGATGGCCTGGTGCAGAGACTCTAAAGCTTCTGTCACGACCCACTCCCCGGTACGTAGTCTTCTGCATTGAGTCCACGCTGGTTAATGCTTTCTCCTCCATCGACGTAAAGTACCTGGCCGGTGACAAACTCGTTTTGCAGGAGGTAATTCATGGCGGCTACCAGCTCTGACACATGACCCTGGCGACCCGCAGGAATCCCCTGGACACGCCAGGCAATGTAATCTTCCGTGCGATTGCTTCCCGGTAGAACAACCCCCGGGGCAATGCCATTCACACGAATATTAGGGGCAAACTCCGCCGCTGACAGTGTCGTTAACTCCGCTAGGGCTTTTTTCGAGAGCAGATAAGCTGCGTAATTGTTCTGTTGAAAGGCAATCTTATTATCAATGATATTGATTATGGCCCCTCGCTGAACCACTGAGGCAAAACGACCAGACAACAAAAACGGGGCGAAAAAGTTGACCTCGAACTGCTGTTTCAACAGTGCAGGCGTGGTCTCGGCTATCTTGGCTGCTGTATATGCTGAGGCGCAGTTAATTAAGAGCTGAAGTGCCGGAAAACGCTCCACCACCTCGTCAACAAGAGTATTTACCCCTTCACCGGCCAGGTCGCATTGAAATCCCTGACAGTGCACACCAAGGGCGGTTATCTCGTCAATGGCCGCCTCAGCCTCGGACTTTGAGTGGTGGTAATGCAAGGCGATATCAAAGCCCTGCATAGCCAGAGCTCGGGCAAAGGCCAGCCCAAGCCTTGTGGCGGCGCCAGTGACCAAGGCTGCCGGTCTCAGATCAATCTCTGTCATGTTGCGACTCCGATTTTGGGTGCCATCATTTCATTCTGAAACACCGGCTGCAAGCCAGGCATTGGAGCAAAATGTGTCATAGCGCAAAACATTTCAGTACTACCGAGGTCTAATAAAGGAGATTTTTGCTACACTGCGATTTCCATATGAGTGACGAGAAGTTGTCCCCCTAATGTCCTATATCCCACGCGTTATTGCCTGCCTGTCCTTTTCTATCTTTGCCTTGCTGGTGTCAGCAGAGGTGCAATTTGACACTGAGCAGCCGGAAACAGCTGTTGAAATTGTCGATGAACTCATCAACAAACACTACCGCAAGCAGGACCTGAACGATGAACTATCAAAACAGTTCCTCTACAAATACATCGACAACCTGGACCCGGCAAAAAGCTACCTGCTGCAGACTGATATCAACGAATTCCAGCGCTGGGAAACAGAACTCGATGACATGCTGAAACGCGGAGACCTGACTGCCGGCTTTGTTATTTTTAATCGTTACATCAAGCGGGCCACCGAGCGCCTACAGGCCAATATCGACCTGCTTGAGAGCGACTACCAGTTTGACCTTAATCAGGACGAGCAATTATCCATAGACCTTGATGAGCTGCCCTGGCCCAAGACCATGGCAGAAGCTGACGAACTCTGGCGGAAACGCCTAAAAGAAGCCTATCTGAGATTGATCCTGAGCGACAAGGAGCCCCAGGCAGCCCGGGATCTGTTGATCAAGCGTTACAGCAATCTCAGCAAGCAGCTGTCGCAGCGCGATAACGAAGATACATTCCAAGTGTTCATGAACTCGCTCGCCGCCTTGTACGATCCCCACACGACTTACATGTCACCCCGCTCCATGGAAAACTTCCGCATTGCCATGTCCCTGTCACTAACCGGTATCGGAGCAGTTCTGCAATTTGAAGATGAAAATACCAAAGTAGTCAGAGTGGTGCCCGGCGGACCAGCTGACAAACAGGGTATTCTGCAGGCCGGTGATGTTATTGTCGGCGTTGGACAGGATCAGGAGGAAATTACCGATGTCATCGGCTGGCGCCTCGATGACGTGGTCGACCTGATACGCGGTCCGAAAGACAGTACCGTACGCCTGGAAATTATCCCCGCCACCGGCGAGTCCGCCGGAACAAACCGGGAAATTGCCATTATCAGAGACAAAATACAGCTTGAGGAGCAGGCAGCCAACTCCGAAATCATCGAAGTCAACACTGATGTGGGCAACTACAAGCTTGGCGTTATCACCGTGCCCACCTTCTATCTGGACATTGAAGCCTACTACAACCGTGACCCCAACTTTAAAAGCAGCACACGGGATGTAATGCGCCTCTTGGGCGAACTTGATGAACAGAAAGTCGATGGCATTATTCTCGATTTGCGCAACAACGGCGGTGGTTTCCTACAGGAGGCCACCACGTTAACTGACCTGTTTATCGACCCAGGTCCGGTCGTTCAGGTGCGCTATTCCAACCAGATGATTTCCCGCAACCATCGTTCACATGCCGACGCCTATTACCGCGGTCCTCTCGTGGTGTTGATTAACCGTCTCAGTGCCTCGGCATCGGAAATTTTTGCTGGCGCAATTCAGGATTATCAGCGCGGACTGGTGATCGGTGGCCAGAGCTTCGGCAAAGGCACGGTACAGGTCCAATTACCGGTTCGCCAGGGCCAACTGAAGCTGACCGAATCCAAATTCTACCGGGTTTCCGGCAACAGCACTCAGCACTTGGGCGTTGTACCGGATATAGAACTGCCCTCCTACTTCGATACTGAAAAAGTCGGTGAAAGCGCCGACGAAAATGCGCTGCCCTGGGACCAGATTAATGCCGTCCCCCACCGCCGCTATAACTTCACGGATATCCCCCTGGAAACACTGAAGGAGCGCCACGTCTATCGTCAATCAAAGGACCCCGACCTTGTCTATCTGAACCAGGAATTGTCTTTGCTCCGGGAGCGTCGTAAGGAAAACAGCATTTCACTCAATGAATCCGTGCGCCGGGACGAAATGGCCAAGTACGATACCACCCTACTGACCATTGAAAATCAGCGCCGACAGTCGAAAGGACTGGAACCCTACGCCACCATTGAGGAATGGCGGGAATCCCGCAGCCCTGAGGATGACGACACACGGGACCTGTCAGAACGCGACCCGTTACTCTATGAAACAGGCAATATTCTGGCGGATTACCTGAGCCTGCTAGCACCCAAGTCACTGCTGGCCAACCAGCCCTGATCAGCAGTCAGGCAACTGCCGTGAAAATCGTCTCTTTCAACGTCAATGGCCTCCGTTCTCGCCTGCACCAACTGCAGGCGTTAACCGAGGAACACCAACCGGACATCATTGGTCTTCAGGAAACCAAGGTGGCGGATGACCTGTTCCCCATTGAGGACATCAATGCTCTGGGATATGAAGCCATTTTTCATGGCCAGAAAGGTCACTATGGCGTCGCACTACTCTACCGAATGCCCCTGAAACATTCGATGGCAGGTTTTCCCCATGATGGTGAAGACAGTCAGAAACGACTGATTTATGGATGCTTCGAATATCAGGGGCAACCGCTGCATGTGTATAACGGCTATTTTCCCCAGGGAGAAAGCCGCGATCACCCGACTAAATTTCCGGCCAAACGCCAATTTTATGCAGACCTTTTCGAGCACCTCAGAAAACATCATCATCCCGAAGAACAAATTGTTGTCATGGGTGACATGAATGTCGCTCCCCTGGATACAGATATCGGCATTGGTGACAACAACCGCAAACGCTGGTTGCGCACAGGAAAGTGCTGTTTTCTACCGGAAGAGCGGGAATGGCTGGAACAATTCAAACACTGGGGTTTGAAAGACAGCTTTGATCATTTACACCCCGGCAACCAGCCACCACTTTACAGTTGGTTTGACTACCGCAGTCGAGGTTTTGAACAGGCCGATAAACGCGGCTTGCGTATCGACCTTATGTTGGTATCAGCCTCTCTGTTGTCCCGAACCACCGATGTCGGCATCGATTACCACATCCGCGGCATGGATAACCCCTCTGACCACTGCCCCATCTGGTTAACCACTGACAATTAATTTCCTTATCGCTGTCAACCAATGACGATCTGATCCGTTTTTAGGGTTACACGCGAATGAGGGAATACCCATGAAAAAACTCGCTATTATTGGTCTTTTGACAACCTCTCTGGCCTTGGGGGCTGCACCTGCTCTGGCGAGGGACTACGACGGAGGCAAACTGTTTTCCTCTGATCACCACCGCTATGAACACCGCCATGAACGCCGAGAGCATCGTAACGATCGTCGCAATGAGCATCGCGATGACTATCGAAGAGACAAGCATTATGACAAACGCCGTTATGATGATCGCTATTACCATCGCTTCAGCTACAGTGACCGGTATCGTCACGAGGTAAAACACCATTACAAGCACTATCGATGTGGCTACCACCCCGGTTCGCGGGCTCATCATAACCACAACCATTACTATGACAGTCGCACTGGTGAATACCTGGCCATCATCGGCGGAACCATACTGCTGACGGAAATACTCCATGGCCACCATTGATTGAATGGCAGACAGCTGTGTTGCAGAATCCCTGTGGCAGTCTCAAAACCAACAGTGAAAGGAGTACTGTTCTGACACGAGAACCCCTGGAAACTTTCCTGTTGTCCATTGAGCGTAGGGCATACGCTATAGCCATGGCATCCCTGGGCAATAGAGAGGATGCACTGGACGTGGTTCAGGAAGCCATGGCACAACTCGTGATCAGCTATGCTGACAGGGCAGAAGAACAGTGGCGTCCCCTGTTCTACCGAATTTTGCAAAACAAGGTGACCGACCTGCAGAGAAAAAGGAATATCCAGGGACGTTTTAAAGGCTGGCTTTCCCGATTTCGCAACCGGGAAGATGGCTCGGAAGATGATACTGACCCCCTGGATTTGGTACCTGGCCCGGACCACCAGGCGCCTCACCATCAGCATGAGCAGGATAGGCAGATGGCGAAGTTGCAAGACGCGCTTACATCACTACCCGAACGTCAAAAGCAGGCCTTTATGCTGCGTTGTTGGGAAGGCCTGGATACAGCGGAAACTGCAATCGCTATGAAATGCAGTGAAGGCAGCGTTAAAACGCACTATTCCAGGGCTATACATCGCCTGAGAGAACTACTGGGAGATCATTGGTATGAATGACTTTGAAAGACAAATGCAGCAGGTTCTGCGTCGTTCAGAGCGAGATATCGACGACCAGACAATCCAGGAACTTGCCAGCGCCCGCTCGGCCGCGCTCAGCGCCAGAAACAAACAACGGGTACCCCGCTTTTTTGTACCTGCCACCGGCATGGCACTGGCATCGATTCTTGCCGTGGTTCTGATTATGTCACCGGACATGATGGAACGGACAAACACCAGTGGCGGACAGGAAGAAGTTCTACTGGGTGAAAGTATGGATCTTTACGAGGACATGGATTTTTATTACTGGCTGGCCCGGGAAGACAGCAATTTACAAGGTTAATCTATGAAATTGATCAACAGCAAAGTTACTTTTCGCATCGGCAGTACTGTCATGCTAATGCTGACAATGCTGTTTTCTCCAGCACTACTGGCCAGTCAACAGCCTGTCGGCAATTCCTGGTCGCAGCGTGCTGACCCAGCGGGGGCCCGCCATAACACGCAACCCCCTTGGGAGGCGCGTCATGTTCCCCACGCTGTGATCGCTGATAACGGGGAGTACCGCAAAAACAAACAAGGCACCGATAAGCACTGGAAGGACAAAAACTCAAAAGACAAAAGCTGGCAAGATAAAGATCGCAAGCGGCGTTTTGAAGCACTCTCTCCGGAGGAGCAGGAAAAAATCCGTGAGCGCCGCAAAGCTTTTAAAGCACTGCCCCCTGAAGAGCAGGAACGTATCGAACGGGCAAGAGAAAAGTTTCGTAATCTCCCCCCCGAGCGCCGGGAGGAAATCCGCGAAAAATGGCGCAATATGAGTCCGGAGCAGCGCAAGGAATACCATCGCAGGATGGAGAATGACGAGCGCAATCGAAACTATCAGTAGTCCCGCTGTTAACAGACATAAAAAAACCGGCCATCTGGCCGGTTTTTTTACGCCCTGATCTCAGAGCTTGCTATTCAGTTCAGGCAGGGCCTCGAACAGATCAGCAACCAGACCATAATCAGCCACCTGAAATATCGGGGCTTCTTCGTCCTTGTTGATCGCCACAATGACCTTGCTGTCTTTCATACCGGCAAGATGCTGGATCGCTCCGGAAATACCTACGGCAATGTACAGATCAGGAGCGACGATTTTGCCGGTTTGACCAACCTGCATATCGTTGGGAACAAATCCCGCGTCCACTGCCGCTCGGGAGGCACCAACAGCTGCGCCCAACTTATCAGCCAACTCTTCCAGAACATGGAAACCTTCACTGCTACCCATCCCGCGACCACCGGAAATCACCACGCGAGCGGAAGTAAGTTCAGGACGCTCTGATACGGCCAGTTCTTCACCAACAAAACTCGAGTTGGCGGCATCATGAACGCTGCCCACAGTTTCAATAGATGCATTACCGCCTTCCGCAGAAGCCGGATCAAACGCCGTGGAACGAACGGTCAGCACCTTGATACTGTCACTGCTTTGAACCGTAGCAATCACATTACCCGCATAAATCGGGCGCTTGAAGGTGTCGGGACTGACCACAGCACTAATATCGGAAATACTTTGCACATCCAGCAATGCTGCAACCCGCGGAACAAGGTTTTTACCTGTCGTCGATGCCGGCGCCAGCACATGGCTGTAATCACCTGCGAGCTCGGCCACTAACGGGGCAACATTTTCCGCCAGTTGATGCCCATAAGCTTCATTACTCGCCAGAAATACCTTGCTGACACCAGCCAGTTTTGATGCCTGTTCCGCCACGCCGTCACAACCGTGCCCGGCAACCAGAACAGCAATATCACCGCCTATGGCCTGTGCGGCGCTCAGGGTGTTCAACGTCGCCGGTTTCAACTGGCTGTTATCGTGTTCGGCAATAATCAGAATACCCATCAGATCACCTTCGCTTCATTTTTCAGTTTGTCGAGCAATTCATCCACACTGGCAACCTTGATACCGGCTGCACGTTGAGCTGGAGCTTCCACGTTAAGCAGTGTGACCCGGGGAGCAGTATCAACACCCAAAGCCTCCGGCGTAGTGGTATCTAATGGCTTCTTTTTCGCTTTCATAATGTTCGGCAGCGAGGCATAGCGGGGTTCATTCAGTCTCAGATCCGTGGTGACAATCGCGGGCAGCGACAGCCCCAGAGTCTGAAGACCACCATCAATCTCACGTGTGACTTCTGCCTTGCCAGCACTCAGGGTTAGTTGGGACGCAAAGGTTCCCTGAGGATAACCCGTCAGAGCACCTAGCATTTGTCCAGTCTGGTTGTTGTCGCCGTCAATGGACTGTTTACCCATTAATACCAGGTCGGGAGACTCCTGCTCACAAACCACTTTCAGGCACTTGGCTACTGCCAACGGCTCCAGATCAGCGTCCGACTGAATAAGAATGGCCCGGTCAGCACCCAATGCTAAGGCCGTTCGCAACTGTTCCTGGGCCTGCTGGGGGCCAATAGAGACAGCGACGATTTCAGTTACATCACCTTTCTCTTTCAACCTGACCGCCTCTTCCACAGCAATCTCACAGAAAGGATTAATAGACATTTTGACGTTGTTGAGGTCAACACCGGCGCCATCGGCTTTTGGCCGTACCTTGACGTTGTAGTCCACAACGCGTTTGACAGCGACAAGTACTTTCATGAAATACCCTTTGAAAATGGTCGGTTAGCTTTGAAGGGGCGTAATAATGCCGCTCCAATGGTGCCAAATCAAGGCAAACCGGGGGTTTTGTGTTTACCAAGGCTGACCCATCAGTACTGACCATCTGGTCCTAATTCCGCGTGGCACCGAAAGGTCAGACCAGCTAAAATTCACGCTTCTCAAAATCAGAGCCTTCCAGCCAATCCAAGTAGCCCAAGGAGACATCGGTGGAACGTGAATATATGGATTACGATGTAGTCATCATTGGTGCCGGTCCGGCAGGCCTAGCAGCCGCCTGCAGACTCAAGCAGATCAACCAGGATCTGTCTGTCGTCGTCGTGGAAAAAGGCTCCGAAGTGGGTGCACATATCCTTTCCGGTGCGGTACTAGAGCCCCGCGCTCTCAACGAACTCTTTCCCAACTGGCAAGAACTGGGCGCACCAGTTACTACGGCAGTCAGTACAGATAACATTTATGTGTTTTCTGAAAACAAGGGCATAAAAGTACCATCCCTGTTTGCGCCGAAAACCATGCACAACCACGGCAATTACATTATCAGCCTGGGTAACCTGTGCCGCTGGCTGGCTGAGCAGGCCGAGAATCTGGGGGTTGAAGTCTTTCCAGGTTTCGCGGCGGCTGAAGTGCTGTATGCCGAAAACGGCTCTGTGGCGGGGATGATCACCGGGGATATGGGCGTGGATGTCAACGGCGAACACAAAGACGCCTACATGCCTGGCATGGAGCTGCGTGGTAAATACACCTTTTTTGCGGAAGGCTGCCGGGGACATCTGGGCAAACAGCTCATCGAACACTTCGAACTGGACCGCGAGGCACAGCAGCCACAGCACTATGGTATTGGGATCAAGGAGCTCTGGCGGGTTCCCCCGGAAAACCACCATTTGGGCTTAGTGGTTCATTCTGCAGGCTGGCCCCTGAATGAAAGCGACTCTTCAGGTGGCGGGTTCCTCTATCACCTGGAAGATAACCAGGTGGCATTGGGGTTAATTACTGACCTCTCCTACTCAAACCCCCATGTCAGTCCATTCGATGAATTTCAGCGTTATAAGCACCACCCTGTCATCAGGCAGTACCTGGAAGGTGGCGAGCGTATTGCCTATGGAGCCCGGGCACTCGTCAAGGGTGGCCTGCAATCTCAACCTAAAATGACCTTTGCTGGCGGTCTGTTGATTGGCGACAACGCTGGCACACTCAACTTTGCCAAGATCAAGGGCATTCACTGTGCCATGAAATCCGGCATGGTTGCTGCAGAAGTGACTGCCGCTGCCATTGCGGCCGATCGTGCTGGTGACGAGCTGACAGAATACACCACCAGCTACAAGGACAGCTGGGCGTACAAGGAACTCTATCAACAGCGCAACTTTGGGCCCGCCCAGCACAAATGGGGCAATATTCTGGGCTCAGCCTATGCCTTTATTGATATCAATATTTTCAACGGCAAACTACCCTGGACCCTCACCGATCCAGTGCCAGATCACAGCAAAATGATTCCGGCTCGCGATGCCAAGAAAATCGTTTATCCAAAACCGGACAACAAGTTGAGTTTTGACAAGTTGTCCTCTGTCTTTCTTTCCAACACCAACCACGAGGAAGCACAACCCTGCCACCTCAAGTTGAAGAATGCAGATATTCCCATCAGCCACAACCTGCCCCTCTACGATGAGCCCGCACAGCGCTACTGCCCTGCCGGGGTGTATGAAGTCGTAGAAGACAGCAATGGCGGTCCCCGTTTTCAGATCAATGCCCAGAATTGTGTGCACTGTAAAACCTGTGACATCAAGGACCCGAGTCAGAATATCACCTGGGTAACACCGGAAGGCTCTGGTGGTCCAAACTATCCAAATATGTGATAAAACAATAAATTAACCACTTTATCTAATCTATATTATTGGATTTTTCGGACGTACAGATACAGACGTTTGTTCCACTAGGACAAACGTCTATCAGGAATAAATAGAGAATGGCCAAGATGGCCAGGCGTTGAAAAAGAACCCGGCGCGTAGTTGGTTACGGGGCTAACGGGTAGTTAGCCCTGTCGTCTAGGATGGCTTCTGGCCCCGCAGCTGCCCCAGGTTACCCATGGTGATGCCAATATTGGCGACAAAGCGCAGGAAGTCCTCTTTATCTTCAAGGTCTGCGCCATAGCTGACATTGAAGTAAGCCTCCACTGCACCCTGTGCGAGGGCCCAACAGGCCAGATAGTGATAGCTGGGCGGTACATCTTCAAGAATGCCTTTATCAATCAGCTTGGCAATCATGTTATTCAGGGCATCGACATTGGAACGTCGCAGGCTATGTAGCTCCAACATTTTGTCAGCCACTTCTTCGTTATCTTGTAACTTAACTTCCAGTAACTGCACCAACCTGTCGAGGGCAGGATTGGCCAACCGGGCCTTGAAGTAGGATCGTGCGGCAGCCCCGGGATCACCAGAGTCTGTGGCTTCAATGCCTATTCTCAGGTTTTCAGTGATATTGCGCTCATAGTCGAGCACGATGCGCATGAGAATTTCGGTTTTGGTAAGGAAGTGCTTGTAGACGGTGCCCTTGCCGACACCGGCCTCTTTGGAGATGGCTGAGACGGTGACCTTGTCGATGCCGTCGCGAATCAACAGGTATAACGCCTTTTCAATAATGCGTTCTTCGCGGGCCAGAAAGCGCTTTTTCTTGGCACGAATTTTATCGGTACTATCACTAGATGACCTTGGCATTAAACGCCCCATCCGTTCCAAAAGTGGAGGCAAATTGTGTTCTGAAAACCCAAACCCTGTCAATGGTCACGTAGTTACCATGCATGGACAGTAAAACGGAGAGTGATATAATGCGCGCCGCCGGTGTGTAGCGCAGCCTGGTAGCGCACTTCCTTCGGGAGGAAGGGGTCG
The DNA here is from genome assembly GCF_030676955.1 of Porticoccus litoralis. Taxonomy (NCBI): domain Bacteria; kingdom Pseudomonadati; phylum Pseudomonadota; class Gammaproteobacteria; order Cellvibrionales; family Porticoccaceae; genus Porticoccus; species Porticoccus litoralis. Next base: position 100,125 of record NZ_JAUUUU010000006.1, read on the forward strand.
GAGGTTCAAATCCTCTCACACCGACCAGATACAAAAAAACCCACGTTATCGTGGGTTTTTTTATGTGCTTTAAGTGTACCTCTCCACCCTATTGCCCCTGAAGATCCTCAAACAATTTAGGATCAGAGTAGCGTTCGGGCTCACGGTAGCTGGTATAAGTGCCAAACAATTCGCCCCAAAGATTCTTCGATGAGCAGTGAAAATATCGGGCATTTATCGCCTGTGCTGCCTCCCGGCAACTTCCTTCCGTGAGATAGCCTGTGCCTTCCAGCGTTGGCTCTTCATCAAATGGACTTTGTTTAACGATCAGGTCGTACTGCGGATAAAACATATACACGACGACCAGCACAATAATGACCAGTACCGCTTTCATCCGAACACCTCCCGTATCGTAAAAATCCAGTATAAATGGCAATTAGCGTTACCGCTTCAAAGTCGCTCATCCCTCAAGCGGAACCAAATCACAAACACGGCTATGAAACACGCTGCAGCTCCCATTTCAAAAGCCAACAGGGATCTGTAGTCCCACACCAGTCCGCCCAACCAGGAACCGATAGCACCACCCAACCCCAGGCAAAAAGCGCTGTAAAGCGCCTGCGCCTTTCCCTGGTTGCCTGGCTCAAACAGTCGCCTTATGCAATCGATACCGGCAGAGTGATAAGCACCGAAAGTGAAGGCATGGAGAGTCTGAGCCAACATCAACAGCCACAACAGTTCCGGGAAATATCCAATCGTCAGCCAACGCAGTGTAGCCAGCAACAGGCAGACAGACATGATTAAACGCACACCAAAGAGCGGTAGCAGGCGATGCATAACGATAAACAGAACTACTTCGGCCACTACACCTACTGACCAGAGCACACCGATGACTCCCCGGCTATATCCCTGGGTTTCCATATAGATACTGAAAAAACTGTAGTAAATGCCGTGTGAAAACTGCATCAGCATACCTGCCACAAAGAATGCGGCAACCGCAGGCTGGCGCAAGACGGCGAGAAAGGGCTGTGAGGCACGCTGATGTTTCTGTTGATGGGGTGTTGGCACCGCCAGGCTGGTGATAAAAATGCCGGCTAACAACAAAAAGCCGATCAATGGCAGGCTATCAATACTATAGGCATCAAACCAGGCGCCGCTGCCCAGAACAAAGATGATAAATCCGATGGAACCCCACAACCTGACCCGGCTGTAGTTTTCGGGGGTTTCGCGAAGAAAGCTGGTGGTGACCACCTCCTGTTGTGGCAATACGGCATTCCAGAAAAAACTGTAGCCAATCATCACCATGGCCACGACCCAGAATTTCTGGCTTAAAAAGATTCCTGAAAAACATACACAGGACAACAAGGCGCCCACACGGATAATGAGCAGCCGTTGACCCGTATGGTCTGCCAGCCATCCCCACAGGTTGGGGGCAACCACTTTGGTCGCCATGGGAAGCGCCAACAGCAAACCGATATCAGCGGCAGAAAAACCCAGAGATTTGAGATACAGGGACCAGTAGGGAAACAGCGCCCCCAACAGGCCGAAAAAGCAAAAGTAGAACGCCGACAAGCGCCAGTATGGAACCGGCTCAGAGCCCTCCTGCTGCATAGGGTATCAGCTGCCTTTACCGGCGGGGATCGGCTCCAGTCCAGTATCCACGTGCATATTCTGTGCACGGTGGCGCATCAGGTGATCCATAAGGGTAATCGCCAGCATGGCCTCTGCGATTGGGGTGGCCCGTATACCCACGCAGGGATCGTGACGCCCGGTCGTCACCACTTCAATGGGGTCACCGTGAACATCCACAGACTTTCCAGGAATACGCAAGCTACTGGTGGGCTTTAACGCCAGGTGAGCAATAATGTTCTGACCAGATGAAATACCGCCCAGAACCCCACCGGCATGATTCGACAGGAAACCTTCCGGGGTTATTTCATCCCGATGCTCGGTTCCCTTCTGGGCTACCGCATCAAACCCTGCCCCGATTTCAACGCCTTTCACAGCGTTGATACTCATCAGGCTGTGGGCAATCTCGGCGTCGAGGCGATCAAAGATGGGTTCACCCAGACCCGGGGGCACGTTGCTGGCAACCACGGTTATCTTTGCCCCTACTGAGTCGCCGTCCTTTTGCAACTGCTGCATGTAGGCTTCCATTTCAGGCACTTTGTCCGGATCGGGGCAAAAGAAGAGGTTGTTTTCCACCTCATCGAACAGTACTTGTTCTGCCTTGATGGGGCCAAGCTGGGAGAGGTAACCGCGCACTTCAATACCGGCAATCGCTTTCAGGTATTTCTTGGCAATTGCACCTGCTGCAACCCGCATGGCGGTTTCACGGGCTGACGAGCGTCCACCACCGCGGTAATCGCGAATGCCGTACTTTTGAAAATAGGTGTAATCCGCATGGGCCGGGCGGAACTGGTCCTTGATATTGGAGTAGTCCTTGGAGCGCTGATCCGTGTTTTCGATGATCAGGCCGATAGGACAACCAGTTGTTTTACCTTCAAACACGCCGGACAGGATTTTCACCTGATCCTGTTCACGACGCTGGGTAGTGTAACGGGACTGACCAGGTTTGCGACGATCCAGATCGCGCTGCATATCCTCTTCGGTCAACGGCAACCCGGGAGGACAGCCATCCACGATACAACCCAAAGCCAGACCGTGGCTTTCGCCAAACGTTGTTACGGTGAAAAGTTTGCCTATGCTATTGCCCGACATAAGATTCCCAGTTCCAGTTAACAGAGGCCACAGTGACACGCAGGTCTATCTGCATGTGCCCCGCAAAGAGGCGAATTTTATACGAAGCTACCGGCGATGTCTCACGCCGGACAGAGCACAGAGCGATATTCTCGGAGTTGGAGCGCCGTCAGCATAAAAACCCCATGACCGCCGCGCTCAAGTTCCAGCCACAGGAATGGCACCTGGGGATAGGCCTCTTCCAGTGCTTCCCAGGAGTTTCCCACTTCCACGATCAACACACCCTCATCAGTGAGATGGCTTTCAGCCTGAATCAGCAATCGGCGCGTAAAATCGAGCCCATCATTACCCGATGCCAGCCCGATTGGGGGTTCATGGTGATATTCATCCGGCATGGATGCGATATCCTGAGCATCGACATAGGGTGGATTACTGACAATCAGGTCAAAGCGCTGTGACCCCAGTCCATCAAACAAGTCTGACTCAATGGCAGTAACTCGTTCTTCCAGGGCATAGCGAGCAATATTTTTTTCTGCCACAGCAAGTGCTTCTTGAGAAATATCACTCAATGTGACTGCTGCTCCCTCCAGATAAAGTGCACATGCAATGCCTATACAACCACTACCGGTGCAGAGATCAAGAATTGTCTTTGGAGGTTGTGACAACCAGGGATAGAACTCATTCTCAATAAGCTCTGCTATGGGAGACCGGGGCACCAGTACCCTTGAATCTACCCAAAAAGGCACGCCAGCAAACCAGGCCTCGCCAATCAGATAGGCTGCCGGTATGCGCTCCGTGATACGACGCTCAAAAAGGGCCTTAATACTGCACCATTCGTCTTCTGTAAGCTGACGCTCCTGAACGGATGGATCAACATCCCAGGGTAACGACAGGCAATGCAAAACCAGGGACAGCGACTCGTCCCAGGCATTGTCTGTGCCGTGGCCAAAATACAGGCTGGCAGCGTCAAACTGCTCGGCTCCGTAACGAATAGCCTCGCCCAAAGTACAGGGATTTTCCGGTGTATTATTCATCGCGCTATTGTAACCAGCAGCACCACAAATGGCTTTACGTTTCTGAGTCCCTGACGTAGGGTTATGCACCGAATACTTCATGTTGGAACCGAGACAAACTGTGAATATTGCCGACTGCTACACCCAAATCCTTGAGTCCATTGGCGAGGACGTATCACGTCCGGGACTGGTAGACACCCCTCAACGCGCCGCCAAAGCATTTGAGTTTATGACCAAAGGTTATCACCAGAAATTGGAAGACGTTATCAACGGCGCCCTCTTCCCATCTGACGCCAATGAAATGGTGATCGTGAAAGACATCGAGCTCTATTCCTTGTGTGAGCACCACCTACTGCCATTTATTGGTAAATGTCATGTCGCTTATATTCCGGACGGCGTTGTTCTCGGTCTGTCCAAAGTTGCCCGCATTGTCGACATGTTTGCCCGCCGCTTGCAGATTCAGGAAGCGTTGGTCACGCAAATTGCGAATACCATTGAGTCCGTCACCGGCGCCCAGGGCGTGGCCGTCATCATTGAAGCCAAACACATGTGCATGATGATGCGCGGCGTGGAAAAACAGAATTCCCTGATGAAGACCTCGGCCATGGTGGGGGTATTCCGGGAAAATCAGGCTACACGCAATGAATTCCTGTCGCTTATTGGTTGCTGAACACGGATCTACTCAGGGTTGGGTGAGCCACCGCAGCTCTGCAGCACCTCGCCCGAAAGCAATAGCATCGAGACAAGCCAGGCTACTCGTGGTCATGGACCAACCGAGTCCTGGCCGGTCAGTGAGATATTCCAGCATCTTGCCAATCAAGGGCTGATGGCTCAGCAGTAAAAGAGAGGGAACCCGGAGCTTGTCCACACAAGCCTCTACCGCGGATAAGCGGGCTTCTGAACGCAGCACATCCTCAAACAGCAAATCACCCTGGTAAGACAGCGTTTCCTGCACAACACTGAGCGTTTGCCGGGCGCGTAGAACCGGGCTGCAAAGTATCAGGTCGAGGCTCTGTAAGTCGTCCAAATGTTGCTCGAGAACAGCTCTGGTCCCGTCATGCCCGTGTTGTGACAACGCCCTTTCACCACGGACCTGGTCATAGGGAGCGTCACCGTGACGCAACAGGTAAATCAGCACCACTAGGCCTTGGGGTTATCCTCGGGATTATCCTTTTCTCCCTCAGAAGGCGTGATAAACGAAGGCACATCTTCAGAGCTACTGACAGAGGTTGTCGTAGGTTTTACATCTTCCCTGCTTCTCCCGGGCTCTTGAGGCTCAATAACCTGCGTCTCCGGCCAATCTGTAAACGGATAGGGTTTCTCGTCACTGTTATAGGTCAGAAATAGAAAAGCCTGTAACGCCCACTTGGACACACCCTGCCCTAGCTCCAGCAGTGACGTGTTCGGTTTGGCCGTCACAAGGACAAAAACAAACTGCAGCACAGCGACCGCGAGAATAACCAGCCGTGCCAGCACCAGCAACAGAGCAAACAGGATCATGTAGAGCAGTCGCATCCAGGTATCGGGATTTAACAGGTTCGCTTTTGTTTCGTCATTCATGGCATTCACTCCGCAAAAAATTCCACATCGGTACTCTGTTCTGCCAACATCAAACTACTCAGTACTTCGCTGACTGGCCGCTGGTTGAACATAGTTTCATACAGTGCACTGACCAACGGCATGTAGATACCCAGCTGCTCGGCTTCTTCCTTGATAATCCGGGTGGTATTGATGCCTTCAGCAACCTGACCGACCTTCGCCACAGCTGCCTCCAGCCCCAGGCCTTCACCAAGGGCATAACCCACCTGAAAATTACGACTGAGTGGCGATGTGCAGGTAACAAACAAATCACCAACACCACTGAGGCCAAGAAAGGTCATGGGATTGGCACCCAGTTTAGCGGCGAAACGGCTCATTTCAGCCAGGCTACGGGTAATCAGCACGCTGATGGTGTTTTGGCCCATATGCATTGCTGCGGCCATGCCCGCGGCAATCGCGTAGATATTTTTTAAGGCCCCCGCCAGCTCAACGCCAAAACGGTCCCGATTGGCGTAAACACGAAAATATCGGGATCCCAACAAACATTGAACAGTTTTACACAGTTCACTGTCATCACTGGCGATAACCGTGGCGGTGATGGCCTTTTTAGCGATTTCCTTGGCCAGGTTAGGGCCGCTGATGACCCCTACCCTAACTTGGGGCAGCTCCTCCTCCAGAATTTCACTCATCAGCTTGAAGGTGTTGGCTTCAATACCCTTGGCGGTACTGATCGCTATGGTCCCCGGGGGAAGAAAAGGTTTTGCCTGATGGGCGATATCACGGAATGCCTTGCTGGGTACGGAAAAAAAGACGACCTGACAACTTTGTAGTGTCTGTTCCAGGTCACTTGAGAATTTCAGATTGTCATCCAGCCGGTAACCCGGCATGTAATTGACATTTTCATGCAGCCGGGCGCACTGTTCAACGTTGTCCCTGTCACGCATCCACAGGGTGACGTCATGACCGTTGGCTGAAATCATATTGGCGATGGCAGTACCAAAACTGCCACCGCCAAGAACGGCTATTTTTGTTACTGTTGCCATGTATCTACTTCGCGGTGAATCACCCAAAGATTATAGGTTGAATCACCGCCAGGAAGCTACGCGGCACCTTCAAACAACAGCTGGTTAAGTCGTTTCACAAATAAAGCTGGGTTTTCCAGTTGTTCACCCGCCGAAAGAACAGCCTGGTCATAAAGCAAACCTGTCAATTCAGCAGAGCGCTGTTCATCACTCTCACTCCCCAACTGACGAACCAGCGGATGCGAAGCATTAATTTCAAGTACAGGCTTGTCGACAGGCATTTTCTGACCAGCAGCTTCCATCATCTTTCTCATGTGGGGGCTCAGGGCATCTTCCGCATAAACCAGGCAGGCTGGGGAGTCTGTAAGACGACGCGTCTCCCTAACGCTCTCCACCTTATCCTTCAGGAGGTTGCTGATTTTCTCAATAGCCTCTGTTGACGAAGAGTCATTTTTATCGGCTTTGTCTTCAGTGTCGGCAAACAGGCTCTCCTCAAGCTCACCCTTGGTAATATCTTTCAGTTCTTTGCCTTCAAACTCAGCGACATGGGCGATGGTCCACTCGTCAAGACGGTCAGTCAGCAACAGGACCTCAATATCATTCTTACGGAAAGCCTCCAGATAGGCACTGTTGCGGGCACTGGTCAGATTGTCTGCCACCAGGAAATAAATTTTTTCCTGGCCATCTTTCATCCGCGAGACGTAATCCGCCAGGGAATCTGTCGCTTCATCACCCTCGGTTTTGGTGGTGACGAAACGGAACAGACCGGCAATGCGTTCCTTGTTGGCGAAATCTTCAGCGGGCCCTTCTTTCAACACGGCGCCAAATTCGCGCCAGAAAGTACGGTAGTCGTCAGACGATTCCTTAGCCATTTTTTCCAGCATATCAAGGATACGCTTCACCAGCGCAGAGCGGATGCTATCCACTGCGGGGCTGTGTTGCAGAATTTCCCTGGACACATTCAACGGCAGGTCGTTTGAGTCCAGCACACCGCGAATGAAACGCAGGTAGGAAGGCAGGAATTGTGAGGCATCATCCATAATGAATGTGCGCTGAATGTACAGTTTCAGACCCCTGGAGACTTCGCGGTTGTAAAGGTCAACCGGCGCATGGCCTGGCACATATAGCAGACTAGTGTAGTCGAGCTTGCCTTCTACGCGGTTGTGACTCCACGCCAGGGGTGTCACAAAGTCATGGCAGATATGTTTGTAAAATTCCTGGTATTCATCATCCTTGATCTCACTGCGTGGGCGTGTCCAAAGTGCCGTCGCGTTATTGATTGTGTCGTAGTCGTAGGTCGGCTCATCGGAGTCTTTATCCTGCTCATCCGCACGTTTGCGAAGCGCCACGGGAATACCGATGTGATCAGAATATTTTTTTACGATGCTGCGAACTCTCAATTCGCTGGCAAATTCCAGTGCGTCGTCCTTGAGATACAAGGTGATGGTTGTGCCACGATCCTGCTTTTCAATATCTTCGATGGTGTATTCGGCCTCGCCTTCACAAGTCCAGCGCACGGCCTGGTCAGCAGCCGCTCCCGCACGGCGGGTTTCCACCACCACTTTATCGGCAACGATAAATGCCGAGTAAAAACCCACACCAAATTGACCAATCAGCTGTGCATCTTTTTTCTGATCCCCAGACAAACCCTGCAGGAACTGTGATGTGCCGGACTTGGCGATGGTCCCCAGGTTCTCGACAACCTCCTCCTTGGACATACCCACACCGTTATCGTGGATGGTAACGATGCCGTCATCCGGGTTGAGGTCGATGCGGATACGCAGGTCACTGTCATTGTCATACAGCGAGGCATCAGCCAGGGCTTCAAAACGAAGTTTATCAGCCGCATCCGACGCATTGGATATCAGTTCACGAAGAAAGATTTCACGATTGCTGTAAAGCGAATGAATCATTAAGTGAAGCAATTGCTTGGCTTCAGTTTGGAAACCGTGGGTCTCGACTGTCATGGCTATCAATGTCTCCCTTATCTGTGTTTATTAGGATGAAACAAAGGTGGGGACAAGTACGCCAAATTCAAGCTCAAAGGTAAAAAAAGTACGCCAGCCCCATCAGCTGATCTACTCCATAATCAAAAAAGGCGGCCCGGAGGCCGCCTTTTTTCGATGACACCAGCCAGATTACCAGCCAGTGATTTCCTTCAGGCCATCACCAATGTCTGCAAGACTGCGAACAGTCTTCACACCAGCATCTTCCAGGGCCTTAAATTTATCATCAGCAGTACCCTTGCCACCGGCAATGATGGCACCAGCGTGACCCATGCGTTTGCCTGCAGGTGCCGTAACACCAGCGATATAGGAAACTACAGGCTTAGTGACATTTGCCTTGATGTAAGCCGCAGCTTCTTCTTCAGCGGTACCACCAATTTCACCAATCATCACAATGGCTTCTGTCGCAGGGTCTTTCTCGAACATCGCCAGGATGTCGATAAAGTTAGAGCCGGGAATCGGGTCACCACCAATACCGACACAAGTAGACTGACCAAAGCCGTAGTCCGTAGTTTGTTTCACGGCCTCGTAAGTCAGAGTTCCGGAGCGGGAAACAATGCCGACCTTACCTGGCAGGTGGATATGACCGGGCATAATGCCGATCTTACACTCACCGGGAGTGATCACACCCGGACAGTTGGGGCCAATCAGGCGCACGCCAAGCTCATCGCATTTGACCTTACACTCCAGCATATCCAGAGTCGGAATACCTTCTGTAATGCAGACAATCAACTTAATACCAGCATTGGCCGCTTCCAAAATCGAGTCCTTACAGAATGGTGCAGGCACATAGATCACTGAAGCTTCGGCGCCGGTTTCGGCAACGGCATCAGCGACTGTGTTGAAGACAGGAAGGCCGAGGTGCGTCGTACCACCCTTACCGGGGGTAACGCCACCCACCATCTGCGTGCCATATTCAATGGCCTGCTCGGTGTGGAATGTGCCCTGTCCGCCAGTAATACCCTGGCAGATAACTTTGGTTGATTTGTTGATAAGGATAGACATTACTGGTTGCCCTCCGCTGCTTTTACCACTTGCTGGGCTGCATCAGTCAGGCTGGTTGCGGCGATGATGTTCAAACCGCTATCTGCCAGAATTTTTGAGCCCAGTTCAGCGTTGTTACCTTCAAGGCGGACCACAACCGGTACTTTTACGCCCACTTCTTCTACTGCGCCCATCACACCTTCAGCGATCAGATCACAGCGCACGATGCCGCCAAAAATATTGATCAGTACCGCTTGAACTTTCTCGTCTGAAAGAATGATCTTGAATGCTTCAACAACACGCTCTTTCGTCGCACCACCGCCCACATCGAGGAAGTTGGCTGGTTGACCGCCGTGGAGTTTGACAATATCCATGGTGCCCATGGCCAGACCAGCGCCATTGACCATACAGCCAATATTGCCATCGAGGGCCACGTAGTTCAGATCCCATTTCGCAGCGTGTGCTTCACGGGCGTCATCCTGAGATGGATCGTGCATATCCTGCAGCTTGCGCTGACGATACATGGCATTCCCGTCAATATTGATCTTTCCGTCCAGGCAGTGGAGGTTGCCTTCATCGGTAATAACCAGAGGGTTAATTTCCAGCAAGGCCAAGTCGTAATCCTGGAACAATTTTGCCAGTCCCAGGAACAGTTTGGTGAACTGCTTGATTTGATCGGAGTTCAGTCCCAGCTGGAAACCCAGTTCACGTGCCTGGTAGGGTTGTGCTCCGGTCAGAGGGTCGATAACAGCCTTGAGAATTTTTTCTGGTGTTTCTTCAGCCACCTTCTCAATCTCAACGCCACCTTCAGTAGAGGCCATAAATACGATGCGACGGGTAGATCGATCGATAACAGCACCCAGATACAGTTCCTGAGCAATATTGGTACATGACTCAACCAGAATGCGACTGACGGGCTGTCCGTTAGCATCTGTCTGGTAGGTCACCAAACGATTGCCCAGCCACTGGCGTGCAAATTCTTCAATTTCCGCCTTTGAGGTGACCAGTTTGACGCCACCTGCCTTGCCGCGACCACCGGCATGCACCTGGGCTTTAACAACCCAGCGATCGCCGCCGATGATATCGGCCGCAGCAACAGCCTCGTGCACGGTTTCCGCCGCTACACCCTGCGACACCGGAAGGCCGTACTCAGCAAAAAGCTGCTTTGCCTGATATTCGTGTAGGTTCATACTCTAAATCCCCGTAGCTGCTTTCATTGGATGGATAAAAAAACTCCGCAGGCCAGCTGTACCCGCGGAGTTCATAAGACACTGTTACTTGCGCTTTTTGCGATTTGGAATGTGGATCGCGTGGCCATTAACCGCCAGTGCGGCTTCATGGACTGCTTCCGACAAGGTCGGATGACCAAATACAGTCATACCGATATCTTCAGCGCTGGAACCAAATTCCATGGCAATTGCGACCTGTTGGACCAGGTCAGCCGCACTGGGGCCAACGATGTGACAACCCAGAATGCGGTCAGTCTCAGCATGGGCGATCATTTTCACCATACCTTCGGTTTCATCCGCTGCGAGTGCTCGGCCACTGGCAATGAATGGGAAAATACCAACGTTATAGTGTTCCCCCGCCTGTTTCAGCTGCTCTTCTGTCTTGCCAACAGCCGCAATTTCAGGGTGGGTGTAAATAACGTTAGGAATAATATCGTAGTTCATCTGTGTCTTCTGGCCGGCGATACGCTCTGCAACCATGACGCCCTCTTCTGAGCCTTTGTGGGCAAGCATTGGGCCACGTACCACATCACCAACAGCCCAGACACCCGGCGCATTGGTTGCGCATTGTTCGTTGACAAAGATAAAGCCGCGCTCATCGAGATTTACACCACTGTCTGGAGCCAGCAGGCCCTCGGTGTAGGGACGACGTCCCACACAGACAATCAGCTTGTCAAACGTTTCCTGTGCTTCCTCGCCCTCACTGTTCTGGTATGTGACGACCACTTCCTTGCCCTTCACCTCACTGCCCGTTACACGGCAACTGAGACGGATATCCAGCCCCTGTTTGGTGAAGATCTTTTGGGACTCTTTGGCAATTTGCTGGTCCATAATGGACAGAAAATCTGACATAGCTTCGAGCAGTACCACGTTACTGCCAAGGCGGTTCCAGACACTGCCAAGCTCCAGGCCAATAACGCCTGCGCCAATTACGCCGAGCCGCTTGGGCACTTCTGTCAGCTCCAGCGCACCGGTGGAATCAATGATGGTCTTGCCATCAATAGGTGCAACGGGGATATTGATTGGCTGAGAGCCAGTGGCAATGATCACATTATCCGCTGACAAAACTTGGGTTTTACCATCGTGATCCGTGAACTCGACCTGGCGACCTGCCAGTAGCTTTCCAGTGCCAAACAGAGACGTCACACCATTGCTTTTAAACAACCCAGCGATGCCACCGGTGAGTTGTTCAACGATTTTTGCCTTCCGGCCAATCATCCCTTTAACGTCGATACCCACTTTTCCGGTGGCGATACCATGGGTGGACAATGACGTTTTTGTTTCATGATATTTATAGGAACTGTCCAACAGCGCTTTTGACGGGATACAGCCCACATTCAGACAGGTGCCGCCATTAACACCCTGCCCTTTACTGTTCTGCCACTTCTCAATACAGGCCGTCTTCAAGCCAAGCTGGGCCGCTCTGATCGCTGCCACATAACCGGCAGGACCGGAGCCAATCACAATCACATCATATTTATCGGACATCACTTATCCTAATAATTTCAATAAATTAGTAATTAAATTTCAAGTAGAATCTTAGCGGGATTCTCAATCATTTCCTTGATGGCCACGAGGAACTGAACTGCTTCTTTACCATCGATCAAGCGGTGATCGTAGGAAAGCGCCAGATACATCATCGGCCGTACGACAACTTGGCCATTCTCCGCTACCGGACGCTCCTGGATTTTGTGCATACCCAAAATGGCCGTCTGTGGCGGATTGAGAATTGGCGTCGAAAGCAGAGAACCAAATACGCCTCCATTGGTGATGGTAAATGTGCCGCCAGTCATGTCTTCAATTGTTAGCTTGCCGTCACGGGCCTTGCCACCAAACTCGGCGATGGTGCTCTCGATCTCCGCGATACCCATATTATCAGCGTCGCGAAGTACCGGAACCACTAGACCTTTGTCGGTGGAAACAGCAACACCAACATCTTGATAACCATGGTAAACAATATCATTTCCATCAATAGAAGCGTTTACTGAAGGGAAACGTTTCAGTGCTTCGGTGGCCGCTTTCACAAAGAAACCCATAAAGCCGAGGCGTGTGCCATTGTGGACCTTGGTAAAGGTGTCCTTGAATTCAGAACGCAGGGCCATAATGCGATGCATGTCCACTTCATTGAACGTGGTCAGCATGGCAGTTGTCTGGGTAACCTGAAGTAAACGGTCTGCAATTCTAGAGCGCATACGTGTCATGGGCACACGCTTCTCAACACGCTCACCAGCTGCTACTGCAACTGCTTCCTGTACTGGCTGTGCGGGCGCTGGCGCAGCAGGTGGCGTGCTGGGAACTGCTGGAGCCTGCCAACCTACGACATCTTCTTTGGTAATGCGGCCGTCTTTACCCGTACCGGTAACTTGCTGCAGGTCAATGCCCTTCTCTTCAGCAAGTTTGCGCGCTGCGGGGCTGGCGATGGTGTCACCGCCAGCCTCATCATCTGTCGATGCTTCTTCAGCTGCGGCTGCCGGCGCAGCAGCCGAAGCGGACTCAACAGCTCCAGCCACTACCTTGGCAATGACTTCATTGCTGAGAACCACATCGCCCTCACCCTTGAACACTTCCTGCAAAGTGCCATCGGCAGGGGCTACCACTTCCAGCACCACCTTATCGGTCTCGATATCTACGAGCAGTTCATCCCGAACTACGGTATCACCGGGTTGTTTATGCCATGTAGCAATATTCCCTTCCTGAACAGATTCGGGGAATGTAGGCGCCTTAATTTCAATGCTCATTTTTTATCATTTCCTTGGTCGAGGATGGCCCTCTGGCCACTTAAAAACTCAAAGCTTCATTAACAAATTTTGCCTGCTCTTCGAGGTGAGTAGACATGTAACCTGCAGCGGGAGCAGCTGACGCGGCTCGTCCGACATAACGTAAAGGCAGAGATGGTTGATAGTTGTCGATCACTGCTCGCATATGGTGCTGACTGTTATACCAAACACCCTGGTTGATCGGGCACTCCTGACACCAGATGACCTCCTCCAGGGAAGAGTACTGCTTAAAGACCTGCAACAGCACCTCATCAGGGAAGGGGTAGAGCTGTTCAATACGCACTATGGCGATGTCATTAATATCGCGGGCCATACGCTCTTCCAGCAGATGGTAGTACACCTTCCCCGAGCAGAGAATCAGTCGACGTGCCTTTTTCGGATCAATTTCGCTATCACCGATAACCGTTTGGAACTCTCCATTGGCCAGGTCTTCCAGAGATGAGGTGGCCAGCTTGTGTCGCAAAATCCATTTCGGGCTCATGACAATCAACGGACGACGCATGGGCCTGATTGCCTGACGACGTAACAGATGGAACATTTGGGCAGGTGTAGTAGGAATACATACCTGAATATTGTGCTCTGCGCACAACTGCAGGTAGCGCTCCAGGCGCGCCGAAGAATGCTCGGGGCCCTGGCCTTCATAGCCGTGTGGCAACAGCATGGTTAGACCACACAAGCGTCCCCACTTGTGCTCGCCACTGGTAATGAACTGGTCAATGACAACCTGGGCGCCATTAGCAAAGTCACCAAACTGGGCCTCCCAAATTACCAGACCTTTCGGAGCAGTAGTGGCATAACCGTATTCAAAACCGAGAACAGCTTCCTCAGAGAGGAAAGAATCATAAATATCAAACAAAGGCTGATCTTCAGACATGTGTTTGAGAGGCGTGTAAGTTTCGCCATCTTTCTGGTTGAAAACCACTGCATGTCTATGGGAGAAGGTGCCCCGGCCGATATCCTGACCCGTCATTCGAACCGGGTAACCTTGCTCCAACAGAGTCCCATAGGCCAGTAACTCGCCCATGCCCCAGTTAAGTTCGAGAGCACCGCCAGCCATTTTGCGTCGATCGTCGTAGATTTTCTCTACTTGCCGCTGAATAACAATCCCTTCAGGAATGTGACAGATCCGGTTAGCCACCTCTTTTAACGCAGGCAGCGGGTAGCCGGTATCAGCGGGCGTTGTCCACTCGTGCCCCAGGTAAGGAGTCCAGTCTACAAACAATGCCTCATCCGGCTCGGAAACCAGCTTGTTAACGACATTCTCTCCACGATCCAGGGTATCCCGATAGGCAGTCAACATGTTCGCTGCCTCATCTTTAGTGAGAATACTTTCGCTGACCAGCTTGTCCGCATATAGCTCACGGGTGGTTTTATGCTTTTTGATGATTTTGTACATCAAAGGCTGGGTCGCCGAGGGCTCATCCGTCTCGTTGTGACCACGACGCCGGTAACAAACCAGATCAATGACAATATCTTTCTTGAACTGGTAGCGGTAGTCCATGGCGAGGAAGGTACAGAACATCACCGCATCAGGGTCATCACCATTGACATGGATAATGGGTGCCTGAACCATCTTAGCGATATCTGTACAGTATTCGGTAGAGCGACAATCTTCCCGTCGACTGGTGGTGAAACCTACCTGGTTGTTGATGACGAGGTTAACGGTACCGCCTGTTTTATAGCCCCGGATCTGGGACATTTGCAGGGTTTCCATCACCACACCCTGACCAGCAAAAGCCGCATCACCATGAACGAGAATGGGTACTACCTTGTTGCCTTCCGGATCTACCCTGCGGTCTTGTCGAGCGCGAGCAGAACCCTCAACCACCGGCGATACGATTTCAAGGTGAGATGGGTTAAAGGCCAATGCCATGTGCACTTCACCACCCGGCGTCATCACGTTGGAGGAAAAGCCCTGGTGATATTTCACATCACCGGATGTGTCCACATGGCGCTTGCCTTCGAACTCTGCAAACAAGTCTGCTGGATTCTTACCCAGCACATTGACCAGCACATTGAGGCGACCACGGTGAGCCATCGCCAGAACAATTTCTTTTGCCCCGTATTCTCCGGCGCGCTCAATCAAGCCATCTAGCAAGGGAATCAGAGACTCACCGCCCTCCAGTCCAAACCTTTTGGTACCGGGATACTTCGAATCAAGGTGCCGTTCTAGACCTTCTGCAGCAGACAGTCGTTGCAGCACATGCTTGCGCATCTCGTTGTCGTAGGTAGGCTTCGAACGAACACTTTCTAGACGCTGCTGCAGCCACTGCTTTTCAGCCAGATCAGTGATGTGCATCAGCTCGACGCCCACGTGGCGACAGTAGGTTTCCTCAAGAGCAGCAATAATCTCTTTTAGCGGTGCTTCCTGCTTGCCTATAAACAACGTACCACATTGGAACGTTGTATCCAGGTCAGCTTCTGTCAGCCCATGGTAGTTCAGCTGCAGATCCGGCACCTGCTCGCGTTTCATAATGCCGAGTGGATCAAGGTTAGCTTTCTGATGGCCTCGGTTACGATATGAACTAATCAGCTGCAAGACCTTGACCTGCTTCCGCTCATGCTCAATATTCATGCCACCTGAACCAGGTGCAGGCGTGGGCCGTGCACGGCGACGACCAAGCAGCTCGAAATAATCCTGTATGGTTGCATGAGAGACATCAGCACCAGAATGGCCGTTTACTCTCGGAAGGGAGTCAAAGAATGAGCGCCATTCTTCGGGCACTGCATTGGGGTCGTGTAGGTATGTTTCGTATAAATCTTCGATATATGCGGCGTTCCCACCAGAGAGATGGGAAGAGCGCAAAAATTGCTGCATGATGCTTTCAGGCATCGAAAGGTTCCCTATAGTATGAAAGCAGGATCATCAAGGCCCTCTTTTGACGGAGGGCCCGATGGGTTGTCATTATTATGCGTCAGCATTATTAGGTAGCGCTTCTCAACAACATGTTTCTGATGTGGCCTATTGCCTTTGTCGGGTTCAACCCTTTAGGGCAAACAGAGACACAGTTCTGGATACCATGACAACGGAATACGCTGAAGGGATCATCCAGATTTGACAAGCGATTTTCTGTGTCAGTATCACGACTGTCAATCAGAAAGCGGTAGGCCTGGAGGAGACCAGCGGGACCGATGAATTTGTCCGGGTTCCACCAGAAGGAAGGACAGCTGGTAGAACAACAAGCACAAAGGATGCACTCGTAGAGGCCATCCAGCTTGGCGCGATCTTCCGGAGACTGCAAACGCTCGATCGCAGGTGCCGGTTGATTGTTCACCAGGTACGGCTGAATTTTTTCGTACTGAGCATAGAACTGGCTCATATCAATGACCAGATCGCGCACCACGGGCAGCCCTGGCAGCGGACGCAGTACCAGTTTGTCACCCTTCACACATTCAGATAGTGGAGTAATACAGGCCAGGCCATTCTTGCCGCTGATGTTCATACCATCAGAACCACACACACCTTCACGACATGAGCGACGATATGCCAGTGTCGGATCCTGAGCTTTAAGTAAACCAAGAACATCCAGCACCATCAGGTCCTTACCTGCGGTATCAACCTCATAGTCCTGCATGTACGGCGCTTCGTCCACATCAGGGTTATAACGATAAATAGTTACATTCAACATGGTTCACTAACCTTTTATTAGTAGGTACGCGCCTTCGGTGCGAAGGCTTCCATGGTTTTGGGTGAGAAGTTCACACTGCGTTTGCCCACTCGCTTGTCGCTGGGGAAATAAACAGAGTGACACAGCCAGTTTTCATCGTCGCGCACGGAGTAATCTTCCCTAGCGTGAGCGCCGCGGCTTTCTTTACGCTCCTCTGCAGTAATTGCAGTTGCTTCTGCCACCTCAAGAAGATTTTGCAATTCGAGAGCTTCAATACGGGCTGTATTGTAGGTGTTGCTTTTATCATCGAGGCGAACGTTCTCAATGCGGGGGCGCAATGCTTCAAGTTTCTTAATGCCTTCCTGCATGAAGTCACCGCGACGAAACACACCAAAATAGTTCTGCATGATATTCTGCAACTCGGTGCGCAGTTCAGCAGCGCCTTCCCCATCATTACTGCTATTAACTCGATTGAGGCGTGCCATCGCGGCGTTTACATGCTCATCCGTAGGGTCATCCATATTGATACCTTCACGGAGAGCCTTTTCAATGAACAGGCCAGAGGAACGACCGAATACCACCAGGTCGAGCAGTGAGTTACCACCTAACCGGTTAGCACCATGAACTGACACACAGGCCGCCTCACCGCAGGCGTAGAGGCCGTTAATGACCTTTTCTTTGCCGTTAGAATCCAGTGTTAAGGCTTGGCCCTCAACATTGGTGGGAATCCCTCCCATCATATAGTGGCAGGTTGGTACAACAGGAATAGGCTCACTAACCGGGTCGACATGAGCAAAGGTTCTTGACAGTTCGCAGATACCGGGCAAGCGGCTTTCCAGTATCTCTTCACCCAGGTGATCTAACTTCAAGTAGACGTGATCACCATTTTCACCACATCCGCGACCTTCGAGAATCTCAAGCACCATTGAACGTGCAACAACATCTCGCCCCGCAAGGTCTTTGGCATTAGGAGCATAACGCTCCATAAAGCGTTCGCCATCTTTATTGATCAGGTAACCACCCTCACCCCGACAACCTTCAGTGACTAAAGTACCAGCACCATGGATGCCGGTCGGGTGAAACTGCCACATTTCCATATCCTGCACGGGGAAGCCGGCACGAAGCGCCATGCCAATCCCGTCACCGGTATTAATGTGGGCATTAGTGGTGGATGCATAGATACGGCCTGCACCACCGGTGGCCAATACTGTTGCTTTGGATTTTACAAAAACGGTTTCGCCCGTTTCGATATCGATCGCAATAACACCAACAACTTCGTCATTGGCATTTTTCACCAGATCTACCGCAAACCATTCATTAAAGAAGACGGTATTGTTTTTGACATTGTTCTGATAAAGAGTGTGCAGTAATGCGTGACCAGTACGGTCAGCAGCAGCGCAGGTACGAGCAGCCTGACCGCCCTCACCAAAATTTTTGGACTGACCACCAAAAGGACGCTGATAGATACGGCCTTCTTCGGTACGTGAGAATGGCAAGCCCATGTGTTCCAGCTCGAAGACCGCTTCAGGGCCGACTGAACACATGTATTCAATAGCGTCCTGATCACCAATATAGTCAGAACCCTTGACGGTGTCGTACATGTGCCAGCGCCAATCATCATTTGGGTCATCACTGGCAATTGCACAGGTAATACCACCCTGAGCTGACACGGTGTGCGAGCGAGTAGGAAACACCTTGGAAATAACAGCTGTTTTATAACCGGACTGAGCCAGTTGCAACGCGGCGCGCATACCGGCGCCACCACCACCGACGATAACGCCGTCGAAGGAAATAGTTCTTACGCTAGTCATGGATTTAAATTCCCCAAACGATTTCAAGAGCCCAGATGACATACACCAGTGTGACGGCAATCATTCCTAACTGCAGGAATATACGCAGTGGTGTCGCTTTTGGACCAAGCAGACGGACAGTCACATAATCAGTCAGTACTGCCCACAGGCCAATCCATGCATGGATGGCAATCGACAATACAGTCAGGACATTGAACACCTTCATGCACAGGCAGCTATGAAGGGCCACCCACTGGCTGTATTCCAGATTTGGGGTAAACAACAGGTAAAATGTGATGAAAATGGCATAGGCCGCCATCACCACAGCGGTCACACGCTGTAACAGCCAGTCGGACAGGCCGCTACGACCAAAACTTGTAATATTGGTAATCATGCTACCCATACCCCCGCAAGCAAAATCAGAATGGCGGCAACAACCAGGACGATCTTCGCACCCAGGCGGCCACCTTCAAGTGTTTCACCAACACCAAAGTCCATAATAAGGTGACGAATCCCTGCCGCCATGTGATAGGCCAGTCCTGCCAAGGATGCCCATATGATCAGCTTGCAAAATGGGCTGCCCATGGTCTCCTTAATAGCATTGAACCCCTCTTCTGAGGAAAGGCTTGAGTCCAGCAACCAGAGGAATACCCCAATGGCAGCAAATAGAACTACACCGGATACCCGGTGAAGAATGGACGCGTAGGAAGTAATTGGAAGCTGAATAGTTCCAATATCGAGATTTACAGGTCTTTTCTTGTTCACGGTATATACACCTTATCTAATCTGTACAGCTAGCTATAAGATGAGTTAAATGCAAAGCAGGGAATCGGCTATACCATCGTTAGCATGCCGGGTTAGATCGGGCGGAAATTATAGGTGCATTACAAGCCGATTACAATTAAACCGTCGTTTGATTGCCAACAACCAGTGATCGGCATACGACCTATCGATAGTCGCTATTCACTGCATCGATCCTCACTTAAATTGACAATTTTTTCGAGCAGGCTATAGTTTCCGGCCTCTGATAAATTTTTCAGGTCATTTCGCAAGACTATTTACTTGCTATCCCAGATCCAGATTCCTGACTCTTAGGAGAACCCAATGAGCGATAAGAAGGTCAATCTTTCAGTTGAGGGCACAGATATCAACCTTGAGCTGCCCATTCTCAAGAGCACCCTCGGTGAAGATGTTATTGATATTTCCCAGGTACCTAAAACAGGTTGCTGGACCTACGATCCCGGCTTTGGATCAACCGCTGCCTGCGAGTCAAAAATCACTTACATCGACGGTGAAAAAGGTATTCTCCTGCACCGTGGATACCCGATTGAGCAATTGGCTGAAAAATCCAACTATCTCGAAACCTGCTACCTACTTCTTCACGGTGAACTTCCCGTAGGTACAGAAAAAGAAAACTTCCAGAAAATCATCAATCAACACACCATGGTCAACCGCTCAATTGAGCAGTTTATGTCAGGTTTCCGTTACGATGCGCACCCCATGGCCATGCTCTGTGGCGTAGTCGGTGCCATGTCATCGTTCTATCACGACTCCATGGATATCAACGACCCCGAACATCGACTGATCACAGCTCACCGTTTGATCGCGAAAATGCCTACTCTGGCGGCCATGTGCCACAAGCACTTCATTGGCCAGCCTTACATGTATCCCGACAATAGCCTGAGCTATTCAGAGAACTTCCTGCATATGATGTTCGGTACTCCCTGCGAGCCTAGCAACATCAATCCGGTCGTCGCCAAAGCCATGGATCTGTTGTTCCTGCTCCACGCTGACCACGAACAAAATGCATCCACTTCTACTGTTCGCCTGGCCGGCTCTTCAGGCGCCAACCCGTTCTCCTGTATTGCCGCAGGTATTGCTGCATTGTGGGGACCCGCCCACGGTGGCGCCAACCAGGCAGTACTGGAAATGCTGGAGCAAATTGGCGATGAGAAACACATCGACGGCTTCATCAAGCGTGCGAAAGACAAGGATGACCCCTTCCGCCTGATGGGCTTTGGCCACCGCGTTTACAAAAACTTTGATCCTCGCGCCAAGGTGATGAAAGAAGCTTGTGACGCCGTGCTCGCAGAACTGGGCATTGAAAATGATCCCCTGCTGAAAATCGCCAAGCGTCTGGAGCAAATCGCACTGGAAGACGAGTATTTCGTCGCGAAGAAACTCTACCCCAACGTGGATTTCTATTCCGGCATCATCATGAAAGCCATTGGCATTCCGACAGAAATGTTCACTGTCATCTTCGCCACAGGCCGCACAGTGGGCTGGATTTCACACTGGAACGAAATGCTCAGCAATCCCTATCGTATTGGCCGCCCGCGTCAACTGTACACAGGTTCGCCAAAGCGCGATTACCCCGGCTGAGACCAGCGCTGATAGAAAAAACCGCCACACCAGGCGGTTTTTTTCGCCCACAAAAACGTTCGCATACAACACAAAAAATAAACCCCTTGTGCTACCTATGGCCAAATTCGCACTGATATGTCAGCATGAACCAACAAAAGGGCTGAACTTGAAGAGAGCCTGATAGTCATAATTAGAGTGCGTTTAGGAGATTACAATAATGAGTAAAAGACTAGCGGGTAAAATACGTTTAACAATAACCACTTTGCTGTCGGCTTTGCTGCTGTCAAGCGCCTCATGGTTATCAGCGGCTGAAGCAGAAAACACCCCAGAAGCCGTAGTTAAAAGCTATTACGCGGCGCTTAAGGCCCGCAAATACGAGGATGCATACGTACTATTAACACCTACGATGATCGATGGCCGAACAAGTAAGGAATACGTCGCTGACTGGAAGAACATTGTCAATATGGGTTCGGTGATTCTCCACGAATACGGCATAAGCTCTATTGATATTGATGGCGAAACCGCTACGGTATCTGCTTGGACACGGGCCAGCGATGTATTTAATAAAGATGGAATTATCGAAAAGGAAATCGATCACCTGAAACTGATCGATGGCGTTTGGAAGCTCGATGCAACAGAAGTATTAATGGAATAATCTGGAGTTACACAGCATTAATAAAAGCAGTCATTTCGCGTGGAAATGGCTGCTTTTTTATGCCCCACGACTAACGTCCAATAGGTTTCGCAACTGCTCTGTGAAAGACTGTTAAAAACACAGCTATATAAAGGGGTATGGGGTCATGCAACGAATACAGGCGTATCTGGTGGGAGCACTCTTGATGTTTGGGTCGGCAACCTGGGCCGCCATCTTTGCTCAAAATATTACATCCGTCCTCCTGCTGATGGCCGTCCCCTCAATGTTATGCGGTTATGTATATGCCACCGCCCTACCCCAATACGTTTGGGGCATGCTTCTCGGCATATGTGTTTATATGATGGCCGAGTACCTGATGTATGGCCCCGTTTATAAAGTGACTGGACTGATATACGGCATCGGTTACGTCATCGCCATCGGTTTTGCCTTCACTGGGTATGCCGTTTACCGCTGGAAATGCAACAGACAACAAGCTGGCCAAAAAAAAGAGATGAAGCCTGAAACTCGGGACCAAAAATGGGCCGAGGCTCAATAACCAGTAGGTACTCATACTGACAAAGCGCTTTATAACCCCCACGCCCGCCCAATAAAAAACCCCTGCATAAATATGCAGGGGTTTTTTATTTGGTGGAGCTAAGCGGGATCGAACCGCTGACCTCAACACTGCCAGTGTTGCGCTCTCCCAGCTGAGCTATAGCCCCGAAAGAGGCTGCGAATTTTAGGTACTGACCCCATAGGTGTCAAGCTTGTTCTTCAGGATGCTCTAGTCGCGATCTGGACATTTCCTGATATTCTTTTTCCAGCTTCTTGAGCTGTTTTTTGGATACGCCGCCAGCGGCATTGAGAGCGTGTCTAACGCGCGCTCTGACAATATCAGGGCCAAGGATGGCCATAGCATCAAACAGCGGAGGCGCTGACGGAGAGCCCGCCACAGCGACAAACAGCGGAAACAGGAAATCTTTTAATTTTAAGTCCATCCCCTGAGCCAGTTGATTCAGTTCTTGGTATAACCCATCACGATGCCAGTGACGCAGGTTATCTAACCGCCAGGAGCTGAATTGCAAAATCTTGCAGACCGTATCCAATTCAAGCTTTTTATGCTCAAAACTGTTCTCTTGTAATGCCGGCATTCCAGAGAGCATAAAATTCAACAGAGGCGCGATATCGGTAAACTTCTCTACGCGCTCCTTGATCAATGGGATCATTTGACTGAGGTTATCGCGATTTAGTGCCCAGGCCGCAACACGGTCGGCAAACTGTTCATCGTCAAGATTTTCGCGTATCCAGCAACCATTCAACCAATCCAGCTTTTCGGTATCAAATACCGGGCCACCCAGATGAACAGAACTGATATCAAAGTGCGCCAGCATTTCCTGTAGAGAGAACTTTTCACTTTCATCCGGCATGGACCACCCCATACGCCCCAGGTAATTCACCACCGCTTCAGGCAAATACCCCATATCGCGGTAGTAGGTGATGCTGGTGGGATTCTTACGCTTGCTGAGTTTGCTTTTATCGGGATTCCTCAACAACGGCATGTGACAGAGCTGCGGCATTTCCCAACCAAAATACTGATAGAGGAGAAAATGTTTGGGAGCCGAATTAATCCACTCCTCGCCACGAATAACATGGGTAATGGCCATCAGGTGATCATCGACCACATTGGCGAGGTGATAGGTAGGCATGCCGTCCGCTTTGAGTAGCACCTGCATATCGACCTGCGACCAGGGAATTTCAATTTCACCGCGCAACATGTCGTTGAATCGACAGCTGCCCTCAGAGGGTACCTTCATACGGATAACATAGGGTTCACCTTCAGCTAGGCGTCGGTCAATTTCGTCCTGGGTCAGGCTCAGGCTACGTCCGTCGTATTTTGGCGTCTCACCGCGGGCCATCTGCTCACGACGCATCTCATCAAGCTCTTCCGGGGTGGCAAAACAATAAAATGCATGCCCTTTTTCTATCAGCTCTGAGACATAGCGGTGATAGATATCCATCCGCTCACTTTGGCGATAAGGACCATAGTCACCGCCAACATCAGGGCCTTCGGACCAATCCAGCCCCAGCCATTTGAGGGATGACAGAATCATTGCCTCAGACTCCGGCGTACTGCGAACCTGATCGGTGTCTTCTATGCGCAGAATAAATTCGCCGCCCTGACTTTTGGCAAAACACAGATTGAATAACGCGATATAGGCTGTCCCGACATGGGGGTCACCTGTGGGTGAAGGAGCAATACGTGTGCGAACAGACATAATGTTGAAATTCCGCCTAAATTAAAGGGTCACAAAAAGGCGGTCATTATACGCATACCAACGCTAGGCGACAGGTTTCACCTGAGGCTCACATAAAAAATAGCCCTGAGCGACATCAACCCCGAGGGCCTGTAGTTCCAGCCACTCAGCTTCGGTTTCCACACCCTCAATCCACAACTCCATGCCCCGATTGTGGATTAAGCCCGCCAGGGATTTGATGTAGAACTGGTTGTCCTTATTACTGTCCAGGCCGCGAGTGAAGGAGCGATGTATCTTGAGGTGATGCAGGGACAGGCTGCCCAGGTAACCGAATGCAATGGAGTCAACCCCAAAATTGTCCAGGCCGAGTGTCGAATTGCGCCGCTCCAGTAGGTCATGTAATTCCCGCAATGGTGCATCGTTGGATCTAATTGCATATTCAGGGATTTCAAAAATCAGCTTACTGGCGAGCTTTCGCTGCGAAGAAAGGAAAGTATCAAGCCACGTCATAAAGCCCGATGACTTTATGGAAACCATGGACAAGTTGACGCACAGCTTGCCATCAAGACCATCCTGGCGATGAGCCGATGCCAGCGACTCCAGCACCAACTGATCCAGTTTTGGCATCAATCCCAAACGTTCAGCAATGGGAATCACCACCCCGGCGGATAACAGATCGCTACCCTGAAGGAAGCGCACAAAGACTTCGTTTGCCACCAGTGAGCGATCTTTCGTGGTGTATATCGGTTGAAAATGCAGGGCCACAAGCCTGTTTTCAACAGCCTGGCGAAGGTAGCTTTCCCAGTCATTCAGGGGCTTACCGAGTACTGGCACTTCCCCGTCAGAAACATCCGCAAATTGCATCCAGCGACTGCCCTTGCCCATTCTGGCCTGGCACAAGGCGATATTTGCCTCACTCAACATCTCCGGGACATCACTGACGTTACTGCTATAGGTGTACCCCATATGAAAGCGAAGAGGATACTTCTGATTGTTAAGCCAGCTCCCCCCCTGCAGGCTATCAAATAGATGCCCGGCTACCGCAACACCTTCTGAAGGGGCTACATCGGGGATAAAAATGGAAAATTCCGGCCCCTGGCGCCTCGCCACCAGAGCCCGGCTGTGGGAACTCAATGCCTCCGTCAGCTGCTCACCTACAGCCTTCAGTATCGCATTGCCCTCACCACGGCCCGCATAATCATTCACACTGGCAAAATCATTGATTGCCAGAATGGCCAATGCGCCCGTATGCACACCACCCTCCTGGTCATCTGCATAGCTTTTCATGCGGTTATCAAAGTCCACACGGTTGGAAAGACCCGTTACATCATCCTGATAAGACTGTTTCTGTAACCGCCCTATCAACTCAAGCTGATCATCAAAAATGTGCTTTAAAGTCTTGGCCATGCGGTTCATGGCTTCCACAACCCTTGCCAGCTCACGGGTTTTTGGAACGGTTTCCTGGACCACAAAATGTCTTTCACAGATCTCGTTGGCCTGCTGCTCAAGACGAGTCAAGGGAACCAACAACCATTTCAGAGCAACATAAGCCAGCAGGCAAACACCCAGAGTAATCGAGGCAAACCAGGTTAGCTGGGAAGTGGTTACCTGCCAGAGTTTCATATACGCCTGGCCGGGGTTGCTGACCACATAGACGTCACCCAGCCGAGCCCAGCCAGAAGCCACCTCTGCCCTGCCCAGCGCCTCGGGCAGAGAGATAAATGAAATAAACCAGGGAGGAACGCCCTCAATAGATACGGGAAATGACCTGTCGATCAACACCTTGCCATCGAGGTCTTCAAAATAGATACGTTGATAGTAACCGCTATCTGATACAGCGTTGAACATCGTATCGAGCGTGGCGATATCCTTATCCTTAGCGGCCTGCGTCATCGATAAACCAAGCGACGTTGCCGTGTCCTGAGCGTGGACGTGCATTTGATCCGCCACCAGCTGCTGATTATTGCGAAGACTGACGACCGTATTTCCCGCGTAGAGGCAAATGAACAGCAATAAAATCGCAACAATCAACTGACGAAACAGGGTCACGTCGTTTTTCCTTATACATTGTGTGTTAACGAGTCTAATGGAATCCCGTTCACTTGCCAATTAAGCACTGGGTCACAGTTTGCGCAGGCTGAAAGCCACTGAGATAAAGGGGTTCATGATAAGATCAAATCGACTTTTTAATGACACGACAACGTCTCAAAAGAAGCGATAAGTTGAAAAATTTCAGGCAAAAAAAACGGCAGGCAAAAGGAGCTTCTTGGCTTCCTGTTATTTTTCTCGCCCTATTTTTTTCAGCAACAGCCCAACATTTTGGTATCAGCGACCGAATGCTGGCAAAAATACGTATCAAATACGGCCCTACGGCAGAAATCCGTATCCAGCACTGGCAAAGCATGATCCACCAACACCAGCGAAGCCAGGACATGGAAAGACTCAACGCGGTGAATGATTTCTTTAACCAGGCACGCTTTGTTAACGATATCGACCTCTGGAATCAAAACGATTACTGGGCAACACCACTGGAATTCCTTGCCCAAGATGCGGGGGATTGTGAGGATTTCTCCATCGCCAAATATTTCACCCTGAAAGAAATGGGCCTGGATGTTTCTAAACTGCGGATCACCTACGTTAAAGCTACCCTGTTCAACCAGGCACATATGGTTCTCGCCTATTACGAAAATCCCAGCGCTACCCCTTTGATTCTGGACAACATCAACAAACGCATACTGCCAGCCAACGAACGAACGGACCTGCGACCCATATACAGTTTTAATGCCAACAACCTGTGGCTAGCCCGCACCCGTAATGAACAGCTAAAAGCAGGCAAACCCGACCAGCTCAGCCTATGGAAAGACCTGAACACGCGAATTCAGGAAGAAATGTTGTGATTTATCAGCGCTGAAATATTCCGTTTGTTTAAAATCATGGCCATAAAAAAAGCCCCGGAAGACCGAGGCTTTTCTTGTTTTGTACTTAACATGCTAGTTTGTAACGATACTGCCATCTGTCACAACCAAGCTCTCAAGAGTTACACCTGTAACACCAGTTAGCACAATTTCCTGATCTGGGCTTACAAAGTCATTAGAACCATCAACGTCTATCTTAATGGTCGTATTGCCTCCGGACTCGGTAACATCAATGAAATTAGCCAAGTCAACCAAGTCAGTTGAATCTTCACCAACAAGCAATGCTGACAGATCCAATACGTCACCCTCAGCAGGGTTATACACACCACCATCAGATCTATTGAAATCAGTAACAGTATCCGTACCTGTATCACCAAGATTCCAGATAAAAATGTCGGCTTCAGTTCCGCCAGTTAGTATATCGGACCCAGCACCACCATTGATGCTGTCTATACCTGCACCACCCACGATGGAATCGCTGCCACCCAGTCCGGCAAGAATGTCATCACCATCACGGCCAATCAGGATATCGTCAGCGGCGCCACCGGTCAGATCATCGCCATTATTCGAACCGAACATTAAGTTGGGATCATCGGTGCCAACCGCTGTAACGCCCAGATCACCCGGATCATCCAGACTGAAATCGAACTGCACGAAACGGGCCTGGTAATTGCCGCCGTCGTCATCGTTATAGACAACAGTCCAGTTATCACCCGCTGAAGGTGGATTATCAGTAAGATATTCTGCCAAGCTTACAGTATCGTCATCAGCACGCAGAATAAGATCGTAACTGACAGAACCTGTCATCAGACCCGTATTAGAATCATATTGCCAAAAGCCAGTATCCGCGCCACCGTCACCAGTCCCTTGATGGACGATAAATTCAATACCGTTGATGATAATAGTTGCAGTGACCTCCTGCTCCAGCTGTACGCCATCCTGGGAACCAACATCAATCGGCACAGTAAATGGCGACTGTTGAAAATCGGTATACAGGGTGACCGACCCATTGTAAGGGTCAGCATTGATACTATTCACTAACGCCTGCTCAAGCACCAATACAGATTCTTGGTCATTACCTGAAGTAAGAGGTGAACTACCATCGCCAACCTGCGCAGACTGTTGCGGCAAATCATTTGGCGGCAGCGCATGCAATGTCACGTTGGCCGTTTCGTCTACACCTTCGCCTGTCACCGTGTATGTAATCAGGTCTGCAATCTCTGTCGTAATGAAATTGATATCCAGATCTGGATTGGCCACAAACCGGAACTCAGGAAGAGTTTCACCTGCAGCCAAGTTAAACTCCTGATTCAGAGCCACATCTTCCCAGGAATCACCATCCCAGTAGACTACTTTACCGATAGAGACGAAGTTATCCGGCTCGCCTTCCGCTGCCTGGTTCACTGTCGCCGTCACCAGGTCAGTAAAGGTAATGCTCAGATCAGTATCCACATCGTACACACTGATATTCAGCGGATAGCCATCGGTATATTCTGCCGGAAGCTGACCGGGATCAGCTGGCAACCAGACATCTTTGGCCAGTTCCAGCTGAGTCGGATCATCCTGGCCATTGATTGTGATAATCAAAGATGTTGTAGACGTTAACACTCCATCCGATACGGTGTATATGAAGATATCGTTAGTTTCATCACCTATATTCAGTGCATCCAGGAAAGAGCTATCATCATTCAGATCATAGCTATAAGAGCCATCGGCATTAATTGTCAAAATACCATGTGAACCTATGATTTGCGTTCCATCAGCAATTGGATTAACTCCATCACCAGAAGTGCTACCAACTCCATTTACACGAACCACGTGCAGAGAAGAGCTATCCACATCTGTATCAGCAACATCAGCATAGGCTTCACTGCCATTGTTTGAATTCGCGGCATCAGACCCATGGTCTTCACCAATGATCACGTTCCCAGTAATGACAACTGCATCCGCACCATCGATACCTTCATCAACAAAGTTAGTATCGGCTTTGGCA
Source organism: Porticoccus litoralis (assembly GCF_030676955.1). NCBI lineage: Bacteria > Pseudomonadati > Pseudomonadota > Gammaproteobacteria > Cellvibrionales > Porticoccaceae > Porticoccus > Porticoccus litoralis. The sequence continues at coordinate 128,930 of NZ_JAUUUU010000006.1, forward strand.
ACTGGCGCGTCGTTAGCACCACTGATCAGTACGGCGTAAGGCTGGGTCACATCCGCATCGTCGCCATCGCTGACGGTGAAGGTGAAGTTCTCGGTGTCACTTTCACCGTCGTCCCAACCCTCAATATCAGTGGTCAGAACATACTGGTAAGCACCGGTGCCAGAGTTTACGTACAGCGTACCGTAGGTACCATCAACTGAAGTGTCGTAACCGGCCAGACTATTATCGGCGCTACCACCCTGAACACCGTAGGTCAGGGTCTCAACATCCACATCGTCACCCACCAGCGTGCCGCTCAGACCGGAACTGCTCAGGGTGCCGCTCAGACGAACTTCGCTGATGCTGCCATCGGTCACATCCTGCAGGGTCGGCTGGTCGTCCGCACCGCTGATCAGTACGGCATAAGGCTGGGTCACATCCGCATCGTCGCCATCGCTGACGGTGAAGGTGAAGTTCTCGGTGTCA
>NZ_JAUUUU010000007.1:0-2743 GCF_030676955.1 Porticoccus litoralis
TGATTTAGCTGCTCGACTGCGCCCCGCTTAAACTCAGGGCTATATTTTCTACGTTTAGACATAACAAACACTCCTTAGCCATGATTATGGCCTTCTTTAAAGTGTCCGTAAATTCGGGGTAGAACCCTCATTCATATGGGCGGGCTAAGTAATGGCTATCAATCAAGAGTGTGAGCATCAGGGGGAGCACCTAGAAGGCTATCAGTTACGAGAATACCTATCACGTCGCTTTTTCATCACAGATGATCGCGCTGCATACCCTAAGTTTTACGATCTTGAACTTAATCAGAATGGGCTCATGCAATCAAATCTTGTTGGTGTAGCCATGCATTTGGGTAAGATGAGTTATGACGATGCTAAGCAACTTGTGAGGCATGTGTATTTCAAGACCCTTGCTCCAACAAAACTCTACCGACCTGGTCAACCTCCAGTCATAAACCAAATGGGAGTGTTGTTCCTAAACAGTTGGGTGGCACCTAGGTTTGATACAGAAACACCAGGTGATCTCTCAGCCGAGCCCTTTATCAGTCATTTGGAGCGGGCTTTGGGCAAGGAAGCTGCCATGTACCTGCTTGATGTGCTGTCTTACCGGTTGCAGCACCCTAATGATAAGAAGCCACATATAGCGTTCTACTTCTATCACGAGACTGGAGGGATGGGTAAGAGTCTGTTCCTTGAAACACTCAGGAATGTCTTGGGGCAAAACTCTGTCAATACAATCAATACAACGGACAGGCTCAATAGCATGAGTGCTGCCGAGCTATGGAATACCAGTTGGCTTGCCATTGAAGAAGCTGGAGTAGCTAAGGGAAGTAAGATCTATGACACGATAAAGAGTTATACCGGGGCTGATCAGGTGGATGCAGATGCAAAGCATAAGGGATTCGGCAAGAAGGAAATTCCAGCCATGTTGATGCTAATGTCAAACAGGGCTCCGACCTTTATTGAAGCGCATGACCGACGATTCTTTGTGAAAGAGTGGTTCGTTCAGTTTGATGAGACAGAGACTAAAGATGAGTACTTTGCTCAATACACAAACTGGCTTGAGAAAGAAGGTGGTTACCAAGCGATATATCAATACTTAATTAACCACCAGGTGACTCAAGACATACGGAAAGTGCCAGTTACGAGAGAAAAGGAGATGGCTATGGATATGAGCTGCAATCCTGTTGTGACTGAGATAAAGGATTACCTTGAAGACAATGAAAAATATTGGTGCTTCAATATTGAATGCTTTGATGAAATTTTTGATAAGCACAGGGTGAACTCAAATCAGCGTAAACACTTGCTCGTTGAGGCTGGGCTGGTAAAGGATGATAGTAGATATCGTATCAATAACAATCGGTATAGATTGTGGGTCAGGGAAGGTGTTTATACCAAGGGGATTGGATCTGCTACTGCTGCTTTCTACAATGGAAGGGATGACCTGCTGAATGAAGTTACCTTGATTTCTCACAGTGGGTAACACTGACTATTTCTTGAGCATCTGTCTTCAACCTAGCATATGGGATTAAGGTGGGATAATTGGGACAATGGGACACTGCTCATTAACTCATTATATTTAATAGGATTTTAGCGGCCATTGTTGTTAGCAAAACTGGGACAGGAGCGGGCCAAAACTGAATATATGAGCTTACAGGGGCTATAGGGCTAGCGTGGCGTTAATTGAGGCAAGGAGTTGGTTCTAATCCCTATACCTCAATGGTTCTCTTCAAGAGTACTGATTCAATAACTTTCAGAATATCAGTTCTAAAGCCTAGATACTTGGTCTACGTTTTCTTAGTTCCCCAAAAAACCTATATCTCCCACTCTACGCATTTATATTTCCAGCTTTCATGCCATGAGCTACGAGCGTATTCACACTGTTTAAGTGTAGGCCACCAGCTACTCGTAGAATTACCTGAATGAACCCACACGATCATATAAACAGTCTTTGCAGACGCCCCAATGGAAACCATTAAAAAAACAGTCCAGCTAATATTATTTTCTTCATTATTAACACCTAAATTATTTTGGAAGCACTTTCGTAATGTGCGCCCCCAAAGATAAAAAAAACTATATCGTTTTTCAACTGGTGCGAGTAAAACAACTGTGCGTCGTTAAAGAACTTCGGACTTGGCCACGCCTGATTTAAGAGACAGTTAGCTCATCGTGGTTGCTTGTCTCAAAGTATCGCTACTCTCTATCACACCCTGGATCTTATAACATCATTCGCTCAATCCCAAAACCAGTGGCAAGACTCTTTGAATGGGATCCAGCAGCTTCGCTATTCACTCTTTTTTGTATCTGGGGTGGTACTACTGGAGTAAGGGGGATGGAATAGCCCCCCGGGGGGGTACGATTAGCCACCAGATGTACCGTGTTATGCTGTCTGTTGGCGGGTAAAATGTATTAGATTGGTCAGCGTAGGCCGCAAGAGAAAAAGTGTCGTATCTCTTAACCATGAGCCTATAGTTGGTGCTACAAATGGTGCTACATATATTAAATTGAATTGTAATTATTACTATAATTCAATAGGTTATATATTTGTTTCAAGTCCGGCCTTGGCGCCGTTCATACTAAAATGCGCCTGAAACGCCTTAATTTCGTTAGGTTTTTTGGCGCATTCATTCAAAATTAATCTAAAAAGTAATCTAAATCTTAGCTAGTTTCAGCTAATACCCCCCCCCCCCCCCCCCCCCCCCGGGGGGGGGGGGGGAAAACCAACAAAAACCAAAAAAAAAACCCCACCAACAAAAAAAAA
>NZ_JAUUUU010000007.1:2753-126058 GCF_030676955.1 Porticoccus litoralis
TTTATTTAAAATTATTCTAAAATTTAATTTAATTTTTTGTTTTTTTTTTCTAAAACCCCCCCCCCCCCCCCCCCGGGGGGGGGCTATTCCAGCCCCCTTACTCCAGTAGTACCACCCCAGATACAAAAAAGAGTGAATAGCGAAGCTGCTGGATCGTATTTAAAGACATTCTCGCAGACTTTGGTTTTGAGCGAATGATGTTATAAGCTCCAGAGTTTGATGGTGACACTGCCAGCATTTACTAGTTCAATAAATACCACAATCTATCAAGTTCACCACGAGGAGAAAAATATGGTGTTCAACACCCCGCAGAAAGCGTTATTTTTTCTTTACGTAATTTGGTTGATAGTTCGTCTCTTTGACAAGGGAGAAAATTTACTTCTAAAAGTGATTATTGTATCTATTATTTTTGGAGGATTGATCTGGTCTTTGAGGAATAACAATTAAGCAATGTAATAAGTACCATCCGTCAGCAGAATTTGGACTAAATTGCCTGTTCGCCTAATAAGCCGTTTTGGCTCATATTTAACCCTAGAGGAAACGATCAGCTAACTGTCTGTTGAATCAGGCGTGGCTATGTCCGGATTTCTTTGACGACCTACATAAGATGTATAGGTAATATTATGATAATTTAAAATGGCCACCACCATGCAGAGGATTTCAGTTTATTTCGGCAACCTGCTAGTTGTGCGGCGTATGTTGAGGAGTAGGATTCTACTTTTTTAGCAACACTCACTAGCCAAGGTTTTCCCTTATATGTATTATTTTTATAGCCCGTATGACCTTCATGGTATGCGAGATATTGAGAAAAAGCGTCCCATTTTGAAATACCTAGTGTCCTTTGAGAAACACTAGAATACCACCCTATAAAATCTACTGCGTCGCCATAATTATCCCTGTCTGCCCCCCAGTTGCCAGTTTTTTCCATGTACCATTCCCACGTCTCATCTTTTGCTTGCGCAAAACCGTAGGCACTGGATATCCTCCACCAAAGTGGAATTCCTAGTAGGGTTTTCTTTGGTGGGGCAGCATTATGCCTGAAGCTAGACTCTTGTCTAATTATTGCTAGTTGAACATGAATAGGAAGTGAATATTTTTTTTCTACTTTACGAGATGCTTTATACCAATTTCTTTTTTCAGAAAGTATTGAGCAAGCACTTTCAACTGATTTTGGGGGGGAGTTTGCGCAGCCGCTGAGGGCAAGAGCGAAGATCGCAATGAGAAGATTACGCAAGCTCATCAGCTAAATGCTCCATTCTAAATATTCTGAGTTACAGTATTTCTATAAGATACCATTGATGCCTAGCCATTAGAACCAACTCCTTGCCACAGCTAACGCCATGGATGCCCTATAGCACCCCTCTAAGCTCATATATTTAGTTTTGACCCGCTTGCGCCCCCTTACAGCCTTATGGGCGCAAGTCTCAAGAGTGCTTGGCAGGCATTGTTGCGGGTAAGCAGGTTCTTATTGAATCAAACAAGCAAGACCGCTATGGCCGAGACTTGGGGAAAGTCATCCTAAACGGCCAAGACATCAATCTGGAACAGATAAAGGCTGGTATGGCCTGTGGTGGTATCGGTATTATAAGAAACAGCAGTCACAGATGGATCAGATAGCTTGCGAAGAGGCCGAGGGTAATGCCAAGGTGAACAGATTGAGGTTGTGGGCTGAGGATAAACCCATAGAGCCATGGCAGTGGCGAAGGATCAAGCGTTAGATCAGGTGAGTAAGACTGATTGTAGAGAACACTATCCGGTATTGATTACTATTTTTGAATACTCTTTAAGTAATCCAAGTCCCTTTGCACAGCGTGCACTTCATCCCAAAGGATCTCCTCTTCGCTAAGTAGAATCTTTTCCCTAAGCTCAAGGTCAAGAATCTTGTCTTCTAACCCAGATAGTTTAACTAATTTAGCGATATGGGCTTGAGAATCGCACTTATTACTTTGCATCACGTTTAATATTGTATTTATCAGTAATTTTTTTGAAGACAGATTCAGTGTTATAAAGAGATGGCTGTATAGTCGTCTCGATAGTCTCACCTACAAAATAAAGTCAGAGGCTGTCAGATCGTGCAAACCCACTAGCTTGATGGCCATTTCTGATCCTATATCGCGATCATTGTCGACGTAAACAACAGTGTAGTCATTTGATGTTCATTTTCCTTGGATATCCTTTCATTCGTAATAAGCTAATACCGCTCTCATACTCCAAGAGAGTAGCCTCACATACAAAAAAGAGTAAATAGCGATGCTGCTGTATCTCATTCAAAGAGCTTCCCGCAGCTTTTGGTTCTGAGTGAATGATATAATATCCCTTTGGATGTAGTGGGGGGGTGCGATACTTTGAGACAAGCAACGCCGATGAGCTAACTGCCTCTTAAATTATGCTTTTCTGAGCCCGAAGTTGTTTGACGATGTGCATTTATATCACCTTCTTGCAAGCACTCAGCCCTCAGAGTTCGCCTCCTTCAGGTGAGACCAATGATACAATAGTGAGAGCCGGGTCATGGAAACAGCTCGTAACTTATGGAGGCATAAACTGAAGAACCAAAAACTAGTTATATACGTATACAAAGTACAACCCATTATAAAGTAACGTATATGTTTTCTTTCTTTAAAAAGGACCCCACCAAAAAATTACAAAAAGCTTATGAAGCAAAGCTAGAACAGGCTATGCACGCACAAAGAAATGGAGATATAGAGTCCTACTCAATGATTACTAACGAAGCCGAAAATATCAACCAGAATATACAAAAGCTGAAAAACGCAAAAAATAACCTTATATGAAAATAGGGTCACCCATTTTCTGCATTTATACGTATTGTTTTTTATGGCGTTATAATTCTGTGATACATTTTTTGATTGCTGGAAAATATGTTTGGCTAATTCTCTTAAATCTATAACTATGCGGCATAATTCATAAATGAAAAAAATCGGTGTTTTGTTAATAAACTTAGGTACACCGGACAGCCCGTCCACTGCAGATGTTCGGTCCTATCTTTTCCAGTTCTTGAATGACCCGCGGGTTGTGGATTTACCTTGGCTGCTTAGAAAAATACTTGTGAATCTTGTTATCGTGCCGTTCCGGGCAGCAAAATCAGCCAAAATTTACCAGAAGCTGTGGACAGAAAAGGGCTCACCGCTGCTTTATTACAGTAAAAAAGTCGCCCGGCTACTGGATGATACCTTGGGTGATGATTACAGCGTACATTTGGCGATGAGATACAAAAACCCGGGCATTCCAGACGTGCTGGCTCAAATGAAGAAGCTCAATTATTCCCGCATCGTTGTGCTGCCAATGTTCCCACATTATGCATCGGCTTCAACTGGCTCAGCGCTGGAAATGGTAATGGAAGAAATTAGGACATGGTGGGCAATACCCGAACTAAAGTTGATCAGCCAGTATTACGACAACCCTGATTTTCTTGATGCAATTGTCGACCGCGCTAGTAAGTATGATCTGAACGATTATGACCATGTGTTGTTTTCTTACCACGGGCTACCTACCCGTCATGTTGATAAGGTATACGAAGAAGGCTTGTGTGCAGATCGGAATTGCGTGCATGAGATCACGACTGATAGCCAGTATTGCTATAAAGCCAGCTGTTTTGCTACAACCCGACTTCTAGCAGAAAAGTTGGGGCTTGAGGAGTCCGATTACACTGTTTGCTTCCAGTCGCGCCTCGATAAGAACTGGCTAGAGCCTTTTTCAGACAAAGTAGTGGAGGCTCGAGCCAAACAAGGTGACAAAAAGCTACTAGTGTTCTCGCCCGCGTTTACCGCAGATTGTCTCGAGACAGTGATTGAAATAGGCGATGAATACCAACAGATTTTTGTGAAGAATGGCGGTGAGAAAATCCAGCTAGTGGAGAGTTTAAATGACCACCCACTGTGGATTGACTGCCTAAAAAAACTAGTCTTGGACAATTGATGATTATACTCGCCAATAGTGATTCTTGCAGTGCGCTCTTGGTTGCTGAGGAAACAGTATGACGGAGCTAACCATTTTTTATGATGGCGGCTGTCCACTCTGTGCCATGGAGATGCGGCACTTATCCAGGTACGATAGCGAGCAAAAAATTGCGCTGCAAGATATTCATGCCAAAGGTTTTGCTCAGCGCTTTCCACATATTGACCCTGTGCGTGCTGATCAGATACTTCATGCTCAGCTAGCCAGCGGTGAAATGATCTATGGTCTGGACGTAACTTATACTGCGTGGATGTTAGTGGGGAAACGTCACTGGGTTGCAGCGCTGCGCTGGCCTGTGGTCAAGCAGGTATCGCATTGTATGTATCTTTTTTTTGCCAAGCACCGTACCCGAATTTCAAGGTTACTAACCGGCAGTGATCGCTGTGAGGTCTGTGAAATTAAGCGGGAAGAGCCGTGACTTACACTATTGCTCGACGGGAGTAGTGATCTTTTCCCTGGTCATCATTACAGAATTAATGTCTGAACCCGAAATAGTTCAGATCGTTGCAGTGAGTCGTAATTCAGCCTCTGGCCTTCCTGGTTAAGTGTTACCGTGTAATGAGATCAAGTTCACAAAAAGCATCTTGCGTTCAAATAGCTCAAGCATGCTCTTTAGAACCTATCCGTCTCTTACTCCAATAGTGTCGCCCCATATAAAAAAAGAGTGAATAGCGAAACTGATGAGCCGCATTCAAAGGCCTATCCGGAGATTCTTGTTTTCAGTGAGTAATGTATTTAGCTTTTGGATGTGATAACAGTTATCCAAAGCCTTTCGCTTGTTCTGCAGTCTTTGCCTATCTAGCTTTTTTGGAGGTTGAATGGGGTCTGGGAAACTAGTGGCGATTCATCTGTGGGGGGGTCTACCCTGATTCTACGGACACATCCAAAAAGAGGCACAATATGCCTATAAGTAGTGTTCATGACCAAGCGAAGAAAGTACAGTGCTTAGTTCAAGCGTGAAGCCATTGCACTGACCCGCCAGCCCGAGGTGAGCTGCCGACAGATTGCCCTGGAGATCGGGATCAATGCCAATTTGCTGAGCCGCTGGAAAAGAGAGGCCGAAGACGTTTCCGGCAAGGCCTTTGTCGTCATTGATATCCCGCGGGATGAGGAGGTTGTCCGCTTGAAGCGAGAGCTGGCGCGGGTGAAAAAGGAGCGGGATTCTTTGCGCGAAGCGGCAACGTTCTTCGCCAAGGGGTCGTTCTAAGGGATTAGGCGATTCAACGTTGTCGCACCAACTTTCCTATACGCCTCATGTGCCGCTGCCTGAAGGTGTCAGCCAGCGGTTATTACGCTTGGGAGTCTGAGAATGCACCGCTGCTCGGGCGTATTCGAGAAATTCATGATGATAGTGGTGGCATCATTGGGGCACCACGGATGCATGAGGATCTGCGGGCCGAAGGAGAAAGCGTCAGTCTGAACCGTTTAGCCCGGCTGATGTCAGCGCATGGTCTCCAGGGACGGCCTCGGAAGAAAGGCAGATGTCAGGGTCGTTCGACCGCGCGTCCATCGGGGATTATGAATCACCTTGAGCGGGACTTCACGGCCTCAGAGCCAGATACCAAATGGGTCACTGATATCAAAGAAATTGAGATCCAGGAGGGCAAACTTTATCTGTGCGTCGTGCTGGATCTGTACAGTAAGCTGGTCATTGGCTGGTCCATGCATCATCGCCAGGATCGGCACATGGTGATGAGAGCTGAAGAAATGGCGGCGTGGCAGCGGCAGGAAACCGCCAGCGTCATCTTGCATTCAGATCGAGGCTGTCAGTTTACGAGTGGCGACTATCAGAAGCTGCTAACGCGGAACGATTTGATCAGCAGCATGAGCGCAGTGGGTCACTGTGGAGACAATGCCGTTTGCGAAGGTTTTTTTGGCATGCTCAAACGTAAGAGAGTTCGCCATCGCCGGTATCGTACACGGAACGAAGCGCGAGCTGGCGTGTTCGATTATCTTGAGCGATTCCATAACTCCAGAATGAGACGTAGAGTTGCCATGCAGGATCAAAAGATTTTAGCCGTTTTTAAACCGTCCGTAGAAACTGGGTATAACCCGGGCCAGCACATTATGTGTAAGCGTATGAGTTCAGGCTGAACTGATACGATCAGTCCTGCGTATACTCCAAAAATGAAAAAGGAAAAACCAATGACTCCGCTTCCTCAAAAATGTATGAAAAGATTGCCCTGTAGAGGATGCATGGCAAGTTGTAAGTATTACTCTACGTGTGATGGTAAACTATGGCGTATGCCGATAGATAGGCAAGTATCTAGAGATGAGAAGGGTATTTTGATAAGGGCTTTAAGGCAGAATTAAAAGCTTGTTAACCTATAACATTACCAATCATCTAATATTGATAGGATTTCTCTATGAGCTCATCAATAATGAAGTCATTAGTTATAGGTGCATCCAGCGAAATCGGAAAGCAGCTAGTAAATAGGCTTTGCAGTGACCAGTGTATTGACAGGGTTTATGCGGTGAGTCGTCGACCTGTAGAAGCTATATTATCAAAAAAAGTGAGTTGGATTGTATGCGATTACAAAGAGCTTGACATAGCGAAAGCCGTTCAAGTCCTAAAGGATGAGCCTGGCGACTTTATTAGAGTATTTATTTGCAACGGTATACTGCACGAGGGTGACAATATATTTCCTGAAAAAAGGCTTGAAGATATTGATCTTTCCAGTGTTGAAGAGGTATTCAAAGTAAATACTTTTACGCCACTTATATGGTTGAAACACCTGTTGGAGCCATTGCGCAGTCATCAGTTATGTACTTTGACACTGTTTAGTGCACGTGTTGGGAGTATCAGTGATAATAAGCTAGGCGGCTGGTACAGCTACCGAGCCTCGAAAGCAGCACTAAACATGCTGATTAAGACAGCATCAATCGAGTATGCTCGACGGGCAAAAAATGTTCAGTTAGTTGCATTTCACCCCGGTACCACTGATACGGCGTTATCCAGACCATTTAAAAAAAATGTACCACCAGAGAAATTATTTTCTGCCGAATTTGTAGCAGCTCAGTTACTCTCTATTCTTGATAATATAAAAAAAGTTGGAGATGCGTTATACATTGATTGGCAAGCTAATGAGATTCAGTGGTGACCATAATGACTTGGCAGCATTTCGAGAAGTTAAAAAATAACATTTTCCATAGGTTGTTTGGTGAAAAAAATACTGGACTCTATGGAATTTCTTAAAACCCTTATCAAAAAAATTTTCTGGACATTGGGTTCATCGCTGTAATTTTTGCAAATTATGTAAAAAATGTATACTAACCATACTCGCAATCAGCGCTTAGCTTCAGCACTTGCTTATAGTGGCTTGCTGCCATTTATTTATTTCCCTATCTATCTATTTTTTACAGGGAATAACGTGATATTTGGATTTGGTGTGGAAGCGTTGCTTGTCGCTTACAGCGCTGTTATTGTCTCATTCATTGCCGGGATTCATTGGGGGATTTTTTTATTCAAACAAGGCCCTCTGAACCTTTTCTTGTACAGCAATATTATTGCCTTGTTAGCCTGGTTGTCTATCTTCTCTATCTTTTTTTTGAATTTAATAATACTGATTCTTTGCCTATTTTTCCTACTTTTGATTGATTCCGCTCTTCTCAACCAGCAACTGCTTGCTCCGTGGTTTTATAACCTTCGACTTCAGGTTAGTACGCTGGCCGTACTATCGCTTTTCAGCTATGGATTAATTGCCCTTTGATCCTAGGAGAGGCAAGAAACTAATGTCTGTAGTTCTGGAATTACCTCGTCTCGCTATTATCGGAGCCGGTTTTTCTGGGTTGACCCTGGCAAGAGAACTTGATGGTCATGCCGATGTGACTGTTTTTGAAAAATCCTCTCGTGTAGGAGGGCGTATAGCGACATGTGACGGAGAGGGCTTTCAGTTTGATTACGGCGCACAGTTTATGACAGCTCGAGCTCGCGCCTTCAAGGGTTACCTGAAACCACTCATTACTGCAGGCCATGTGAATGAATGGCACCCACGAACTACAACCCTGGGCGATGACCGGAAATCCTATGGGCGCGACTGGTATGAACCTCATTATATAGCTGTTCCGAGCATGAATATGCTTTGTCAACTGGTAGCATCTGGTCTCAATATAATGGTGAATACCGAGGTTCAGTTACTTAAAAGGATATCTGCCGGGTGGTTATTGAGGGATAGCAACAACACCTACCACGGTCCTTTTGAGTGGGTTGTCTGCGCTATCCCAGCACCGCAGGCCGCTGGACTGCTGCCGACATCTTTTGTCAGCTATGAGAAAGTGGCCCATACTATAATGCTCAGTTGCTACAGTCTGCTACTAGGGTTTTCTAGAGCACCTAAAATTCCCTGGGAGGCTGCAGTGGTGAAGAACTCCCCCATTGGCTGGTTGGCGTGGCAGTCATCCCGCCCGGGCCGGGATAATAGAGCGGGACTGCTGCTACACTCTACGAATAACTGGGCAGAGCAACATCGGAATGCCTCCCCTACGTGCGTTCAGCAAACCCTTTGGTGTGAGTTGGAAAGGCTGATGGCCAAAACGATGCCTGAACCTGAGTATTCAAGATTGCACCTCTGGCGTTATGCAAACATCGAAATATCTGAGGAAGTTTCCTCAGATAATGAGGATTGTTTCATAGATCACCAGCTACGACTGGGGGTTTGTGGCGACTGGCTGATGGGCGGAAGAGTAGAATCTGCTTATTTGAGTGGGTTAGCACTAGCAAAAGAGCTTAAGCAATGGTTGTAGGGCCTAGTCAAAGTTAAATCATAGTCATTTTCTTCGTAATTATCGAAGTCACTATAGGTGCTATATTCATATGGAGACGAACCAGTACTGTAAGATTTTGACGCTTTATAGTAGACACCATCATTATTAGTGTCTGTATAAGTCGTTACTTCAAGTAATCCTTGCTCGTATTCGCTTTTGATTACATTCGCGCCATCCAAGGACCAAGATTCGTTGGCACTTAACCTCTCTTTACGCCACATGCCATCTTGCCACTCATAAACATTGCTTATTTGGCTGTTTAGGATGGTAAATTTATATGCACTGATGGTTTGATTGCCTCATAAATATGAATCTCATTTACCACGGTTATGCTAGCGGGCGGGTCTTAAGAAAACCTTAAAATATCAATACTAATGGGTCAATTATTGTTAGGTGAATCATTTCTTTTCAAGGAGCCCGTGTTGGTTAGGGCTTACGAGAAACACTAAGTAACAGATTAGCCAATAGAGTAATGCGTCAATCTAGACGAAAAAGCTGTCTCAACTTCGTTTCACTGGCAGCTTTTTTATGCGATGGCGGTTGAAGGCAAATCTCAAGGCCGTCTCAATGTCGAACATGGGGCTTCGGAGGCCATGATACCCGCAAGGCTTAATCCCGGTAAAGTTTGGTCAGATCGGTGTAATGATCCACCCGCCGGTCACGCAGGTAGGGCCAAATACGGCGCACGTCTTCACCACAGGCCAAATCTACTTTGACCGTAGCAAAGCTTTCGCTTTCGCTATCTGCCTGCCAGAGAATTTCACCCTGGGGTCCGGCGACAAAACTGGAGCCCCAGAAATCTGCACCAGGTCCGCCATTCGGGTCTGCTTCATGGCCAATGCGGTTGACGCTGATCACCGGTAAACCGTTGGCGACGGCATGGGCGCGCTGGATGGTAATCCAGGCATCGCGCTGGCGTTGTTTCTCGGCGTCGTCATCCGGTGGATGCCAGCCAATGGCTGTGGGGTAAATGAGCATGTCGGCACCGGCCATCGCCATTAGACGCGCGGCTTCCGGGAACCACTGATCCCAGCACACCAGTACGCCGAGTTTGCCCACGGAGGTCTGAATAGGGGTAAAACCGAGGTCGCCGGGGGTGAAATAGAATTTCTCGTAGTAGCCGGGATCGTCCGGGATATGCATCTTGCGGTATTTGCCGGCGATACTGCCGTCGCTGTCCAGCACCACCGCTGTGTTGTGGTACAGCCCGGCGGCACGGCGTTCAAACAGTGAGGAAACGATCACCACGCCCAGCTCTTTGGCCAGCGCCCCGAGTGTGTCGGTGCTGGGGCCGGGAATAGTTTCCGCCAGGTCAAACAGATTGGGGTTTTCCTGCTGACAGAAATACAGGCTGCGGTGCAGTTCCTGAAGCACTACCAAGTTGGCACCCTGGCTTGCCGTGGCGCGAATACCTTCCAGAGTCTTTTGCAGGTTTGCGTCGATATCAGCACCGCAAGCGTGCTGCACAACACCAATGGTCAGCTCGGTCATAAGGTGTTTACCCCTGTTGCTTTTGTTGCGCTGCCGGGGTCACTACGCCCTTGGGCAGTTGCATGGTAATGCAGTGAAGACTGCCATGCTGGTGGATTATGGGCAGGCAATCAAGCCCCTGAATGTCGTAGCCCGGGAAGACGAGGGCCATTTGTTCCAAGGCTGCTTCGTCATTGGTATCCCGGTAGGTGGGAACGATCACCATGCCGTTGAAAATCAGGAAGTTGGCGTAGGTGGCTGGCAACCGGTGGCCATCCTCATCGTATTTTGCCGAGGGCCACGGCATGGGCACCAGTTGGTAGGGTTGTCCGTGGGGGCAGGTCAGGGCTTCCAGTTCTTCGGCCATCTGTTGCAGTTCAGCGTAGTGACTGTCGGATTCATCATCGCAGGCTTGATAAACAATGACGTTGTTCGGGCAGAGCCGGGCGAGGGTGTCGATATGACAATCGGTGTCGTCACCTTCCATGGCACCGTGGTACAGCCAGTTGATTTTGCGGATGCCGAGATCAGTGCAAAGTTGTTGCTCAATCTCTTCACGGCTCAGGGTTGGGTTGCGATTGGGATTCAGCAAACAGGCAGCCGTGGTGAGCAGCGTGCCCTCACCATCGCTTTCGATGGAACCGCCCTCTAATACCAAGGTTTTTGGTTGCAGGGTGGCACCGGGGAAAGCTCCCTGGCGAAACAATTCCCCGGTAATGCGGTTGTCCTGCTGAAAAGCGTATTTCTCACCCCAGCCATTGAACTGGTAATCCAGCAAACAGAGGGTATCCCCTTCTGCAACGGTAATTGGGCCGTGATCCCTGGCCCAGGTGTCATCAGACACTACCGGGTAGAGGTGCAGTTTTTCCTCAGGCACACCCAGGGCGGCAAACCGCTGCTGTATGGGCTCAATTTCATTTGCCGGGGCACCAATAATCACATGGCCCCTGGTCGTCAGTAGCTGAACCAGTCGCGTGTAAATGGGAATGACTTCCGGCAGCAGGTGCTGCCAGTCAGTATCTTTGTGGGGCCAGGTAAGCTGGATGGCATCCTGTGGTTCCCACTCCGCGGGTAAGCGAATTTTCGGTGCGCTCATCTCTGGTCTTTATCTCCGTGAAAACGCCGGCAATCTACCATATTCGCCGTCTTTGTGGTGGTTCGTTTTACCCGTCGTTTTCCTGTGGGTGGACTATGCTTAGTTTTCCGGTCAAGAGTGATTATGGGTACTTGGCGACTCGTTTTGATAAAAATTTGACCCTCTTATCCGGTCGGTGTCGTCCTGCTTATTGACGAGCTTAGTTCATTCCCAAGTGTCATTGTTGGCAGCCATATGCAGGCAGATACTTGGTCGTATGGGAAATCCTAACTTTTAAATTATTTAGTTTCCCAGATAAGAAATGGTGTGGGGACTTAAATAATCGCGCCTAAGCATAAAAAGCATTTGAGAAAGATAAGAGAAACAGGAGCTCTAGAGATGAAATTGCGTAATCATAGACCGAACTATAAGCAGTTCGCATACTCAACGCTGGCTGCGGCGTTGTTCAGTGCTGTAGCAGTTGGCGGTCAGGCTGCATCATTTTTCCTTTTCAGACACCACGCTCTGTTAAAGCAGGAGATGCTCAACTTTAATCAAAAAGCACTGCTTCCCTTGTGGGGGTGGAGTTTTGCCTCGTCGCTACTCGATGGTCTTTCTATTCGGGAAGAGCTGGTACTCAAGAGCCTCAACGATTCCCTGAGCAATATTCCACTAGTGGGTGGCTCTGCCGGGGACGATATGTTTTTCAAAGATAACCAGGTTTTCTACGTATCGCCGTGTACCGGGACTTTCCGCCCTATTCCTATCTGGAAAAAGGCTCACCGGCAGGGATCGACGTTGAAGTCGGCAAGAAGATTGCCGAGCAGTTGAGTGTGCAGCCAGCCTGGTTTTGGCTGACCCCGGATGAAACCCTGAATGATGATCTGCGCAATGCCGTGTGGAAGTGTCATTACATGGGTGGTGGCGTTGCAGATATCATGCTGCGCGTTCCCTACGACATCAATTACGATAATGACAAGGTCAGTATTGTTGCCCCCTATCACAAAGAGCGATGGACGGTAGCGCGGAACACGGAAAAACTGGCTGAGCTGGTCAACCTGGCACCATTTATGTACCACAAGGTTAGCGTTGAAGTAGATAGTGTTCCAGACCTGACCCTCACCACAGCACTGCGCGGCCGCCTGGTCGAGCAGGTGACGCTCTTTTTATCCATCGATGAGGCGGTGAGCGCCTTGAAAAAGGGCGAGATTGATGCGGTTGCCGGTATGCGCAGTCAGGTGGAATGGTCTGTAAAGGCTTCGGGTGACGACTTAGATAGGCAGATGGATAGCCAGAAGTTTGCTATCTCCGATGAAAGCATCGTTAGCTGGCCCCGCCGCGCCTGGGATATCGGCATTGCTGTTAAAGCTACCTTTCCGGAGCTGACCAACAAAGTGGATGCCGCGGTGATGGCCATGATCGATGGTGGACAGATGGCGCCGCTCTTCAATGAGTATCAGGTCAGTTACGAATTGCCGGCCAAGCCTGCACCCTGATACTCAATCTCAGTAACTTTATTCATCTCTTCCTGATCAAAGCGCCATTAGAGCCCTTTGATCGGCTCCTCTTCTTATCTTTTAACCACCTGTAGCTGGTTCTCGCTGTCTTCGATACTGCTGTAATCACGCAGCGAGCCGGGATCGTTCGGATCGCCAATCCATCGAGGCATTGGCCGGTAATGATCAGAAATCAGGCTGGCACTGTGATCGAGTTCGTCAAAGCTCAGCCCCACCATTTCTGCAAAGGTGTTGATGAAGTAGGCGTTGGAGTAGGGGCGGTTTTCAGCTGCCCGCCATGACGCCATATCCCGCTGTTGTCTGAACTCCGGGGAGGCCCAGACAATAAAAGGAACAGTGTACATAGCCGAGGAAGGATCACCTTCATTGCGGCCGGTAAACAGTTCGTCCGGGTTATCGTAGACCTCTTCGCCGTGATCGGAAAAATACACCAGCAGGCTGTTGCCACCTTTCTGGCGGGTATCGTCGATCAGCGTCGAGACCACCTTGTCGTTAAAGAGAATGGCGTCGTCATAACTGTTGTACTCATCCATCAGTTCCGGAGTAATCCATTCGGGGACATCTTCCCGGCCGCTGAATACCGCTTCTTCCTGCGGGTAGCGGTAATGGTATGCGCGGTGGGTGCCGAGCAAATGCACAATGATTAACTTCTTCGCGGCAGACGTGTTGAGTGCTTCGGTAAAGGGCTCCAGCACTGCGCTGTCATACTGGCTGGCATTCTGTTCCCGGTTGTTGTTCAGGTATACCTGGTGATCTGCCAGCTGGGAAAAGGTGGTGAGCATGGTGTTGCGGCGGGTTTGAGTCTGCTGGTTGGTGATCCAGGTGATGTCGTAGCCCGCCTGTTTCATCATATTGATAAGTGTCGGCTGGGTAAAAAAGCGTTCCGGGTGCTTTGAGTCGGCAAATGAAAGAATTTGCTGAAGCGCTTCAATGGTATAGGGGCGGGGGGTGACAATATCCTGGTACACCAGCAAATCACCGGCATTGCGTAGGGCGTCGAGACGTGGTGTGGTCTGGCGCTCATAGCCATATAGACTCATACGCTGGCGGTTGGTGGATTCACCAATAACCAGTACCACTGTTTCCGGCAACACTTTGTCACTATCAGTGGCTAGGTGCTGCAGTGGTTTCACCTCCCGGTTCTGGGCCAGCAGTTCTTCCATACCAGCCATCTGTTCTCGATATTTGGTGTAACCCACAACCAGGTTCCAGGGGGCGGATGGTTCGACCCTGGCCAGCTGATGCTCCAGGGCGTTGTGTACTGTTTTGCCGGGATCAAACAGCACTGTGCCAATAAACGGCCAGAAAGCGATCAGGGTGAAAACCATTGCGTAGGTCATACGTGCACGGCGGCTCATCTGAAGGGGTTGGGTCTGTCGCCACATCCAAACGGGAATGGCGCTAAAGCCGATCAGCAAGAGGGTGAACCACCATTTCCAGTAGGAAAGAATGAACTCGCTGCCTTCCGCGACATTGGACTCAAAAGCAATAAAGATGGCGCTCTGGGAAAACTCCTGCCCGTAAATGACAAAGTAAAATAACGAGACCAGAGCTGCCGGCCAGATGATGAGCCCCGCCAGTGCCAGCCATATGCGGCTATAGCGGGGCACCAGAAACATCGGTATCAGCCAGGCAAAGCTGGCTAAAAACACGTCACGTAAACCGGGGAATCCGGACATGCCGGTTGCATAGATCGGGAGTTGGTAGCTGAGAGAAAATAAGGCTACAAACAGGTAAGCCCAGAGTATGGGATGTTTGGTCGCAACGTGTCGCATGGCTGAATCCAAAGGTCTATAAGGTTTGCAGCCCACTATACGAACGCACTCTTAACACAATCTTAAGTAAAGAGGCTTGATAGGCGTGATTGTCCTTGACCGCATGTGGGGGCATCCCTATAATTCACGGCCCTTGAAGCAGCCAATTGGAGGCTTCGGGCGAAACTAGGAGTTATGACCTGGTGGGTGCAGGAGACTTGCTCAGTCTCCACGGCTGAAAAGCCATGCAGTTTGATGCGGGGTGGAGCAGCCTGGTAGCTCGTCGGGCTCATAACCCGAAGGTCGTAGGTTCAAATCCTGCCCCCGCTACCAATTATGGGTGTCAGCGAATGTTGCTGATACCGGGCGCCAGCTTTAGGCGCTGTCAAAAGGCCCCTTCTTAGGGGCCTTTTGTTAGGTACCAAAAAAGCAGTATGAAGTGGGCCGTGTGCCCATTTTTTGATTGTGAAATCATGAGGTTGCCGTGGCGACAAAAGAGGAAACGCTCAAAGCAATGATCGCCCCGGTGGTGGAAGCCCTGGGCTGTGAGTTTTGGGGGTTGGAATACTTGTCGTCAGGGCGCTCGGCACTGCTGCGTATTTACATTGATCGGGCTGAGGAAGGCGTGACGGTTGAGGACTGTGAAAAAGTCAGTCGCCAGGTCAGCAGTCTAATGGATGTTGAAGATCCCATCAGTGGAGAATATACCCTGGAGGTTTCATCCCCGGGTCTGGAGCGGCCCCTTTACAATTTGGAGCAGTTCCAAAGGTATGTCGGTGAAGAGGTGGCACTTAAGCTGCGCTTCCCCTACGAAGGCAGGCGAAAATTCAAGGGTCGCCTGAATGGTGTTGAGGGAGAGGATATTCTGTTGGTCGTCGATGATCACGAGTACCTGTTTCCTGTGGATAGCGTTGAAAAGGCAAATGTCGTACCCCGATTTTGAGGGCGATTGTGAGGCTGACTGAATGAACAAAGAAATTTTGATGGTAGTGGAAGCCGTTTCCAATGAGAAAGGTGTTTCCCGGGACGTGATTTTTGAGGCCATCGAACAGGCCCTGGCCACGGCGACCAAAAAGCGCTATGACGAAGATGCAAACATCCGTGTCGTCATCGACCGCGATACCGGCGATTACGAATCTTTCCGTTGGTGGGAAGTGATGGATGACGACACCCTCGCGGAATTAGGCACCCAGTTCACCTTGGAAGAGGCTCACGAAAAAGACCCGGCACTCAAAGCTGGTGACGTTTTT
The DNA here is from genome assembly GCF_030676955.1 of Porticoccus litoralis. Classification (NCBI taxonomy): domain Bacteria; kingdom Pseudomonadati; phylum Pseudomonadota; class Gammaproteobacteria; order Cellvibrionales; family Porticoccaceae; genus Porticoccus; species Porticoccus litoralis. The sequence goes on from NZ_JAUUUU010000007.1 coordinate 18,556, forward strand.
GAAGAGCAGGTGGAGAACATCGGTTTTGGTCGCATCGCTGCCCAAACGGCCAAGCAGGTCATCGTGCAGAAAGTTCGCGATGCCGAGCGTGCTTTGGTGGTGGAGCAATACCGCGACCAGGTGGGTAGCCTGATTAGCGGCACTGTCAAAAAAGTGACCCGTGAAAACATTATTGTGGATCTTGGCAACAATGCCGAGGCAGTGATGCCCCGCGAAGAACTGGTTGGCCGCGAAGTCTTTCGTATCAACGACCGGGTTCGCGCCATTCTCAAGGAAATCAATTCCGAAAGTCGTGGTCCGCAGCTTTATCTGAGCCGTAAGTGCAAGGAAATGCTGATTGAGCTGTTCAGCATCGAAGTGCCGGAAGTGGCCGAGCAAGTGATTGAGATTCGTGGAGCAGCCCGTGACCCCGGTTCCCGTGCCAAGATTGCGGTGAAGACCAATGATGGCCGCATCGACCCTGTGGGAGCCTGCGTGGGTATGCGCGGTGCGCGTGTTCAGGCGGTATCCAATGAGCTCGACGGCGAGCGAATCGATATTGTGCTGTGGGACGACAACCCGGCACAGTTGGTGATTAACGCTATGGCCCCGGCAGAAGTTGAGTCCATTATTGTGGACGAGGAAACCCGCTCCATGGATGTAGCCGTGGCAGAAGAATCCTTGGCCATGGCCATTGGCCGCAATGGACAGAATGTCCGTCTTGCATCCGAGCTGACTGGTTGGAAAATCAACGTGATGACCACCGACGAAGCGGAAAGCAAGCAACAGGAAGAATCCAGTTCACTGGTATCTACCTTCATGAAGCGTCTCGATGTGGATGAAGACGTGGGTATGGTGCTTGTGGAAGAAGGCTTTACTTCCGTAGAAGAAGTGGCTTATGTCCCGTTGGAAGAGCTGGCGGGCATCGAAGGTTTTGATGAGGACGTTGCCGAAGAGCTTCGTGCCCGCGCCAAAGATGCACTGCTGACTATGGCGCTGGCCTCTGAGGAAGAGGTTTCGGAGCCGGCAGAAGACCTGCTTTCCATGGAAGGGATGGATGATGAATTGGCTCACACACTGGCTGCCCGGGGTGTGGTGACCATGGAAGATCTGGCTGAGCAGGGAGTAGAAGACCTGCTGGATATTGCTGATATCGATGAGGCACGCGCCGCTGAACTGATTATGACAGCACGGGCACCCTGGTTCGCCGATGAGGGCGACCACTAAACGATACGGCGGAAAATCGAGGAACACTGATGGCTGAAGTCACTGTAAGCGAACTTGCCAAGGTTGTCGGAGCATCCGTCGACCGCCTGCTGAGTCAAATGCAGGAGGCAGGTTTGCCCCACAACTCTCCTGACGCACCTGTCAGCGATGAGGAAAAACAGAAGTTGCTGGCATACCTGAAAGGGTTGCACGGCGAGCAAACCCGCGAACCGAAAAAAATCACGTTAAAGCGTAAGACCGTAAGTACCCTCAAAACCGGTGCGGGACGCAAGACCGTGAATGTAGAAGTGCGCAAAAAACGCACCTACGTGAAACGTGATATGGAAGAGGTTGCAGAAGAAAAATCCGAAACAGATGCAGGGCAGGAAGCACCGGCGGCTGTAGAGGCCCCTGTCAGCCGCGTTGTTGATGATGTGGAACTGCAGCGTCAGGCTGCTATCGAAGCCCGTCGCAAGACAGAGGAAGAAGCGCGCCAGAAGGCTGAGGAAGAAGCTGCACGCAAACAGCAGGAAGCAGCTGCTGTGGAAGGAAAGCAGGAAGGGAAGTCCAAGCCTGAGGCCGTTGAGCCCGCGGTAGAACCTGTGGTTACTGACGCCCACAAGCACGTTAAAAAGCACGTCAGAGAAGGTGACGAAGCCGACGATTCTGAGGAGGCGCCCAAAAAGGCCAAGAAGCGGGGCGCTATCAAGGACCCGAAACGCAAGAAAGAAGATATCCTGAAGGCTGTGGTGGACGAGTCTGACGACACCGCCGACCAGAAAAAACCACGCCTGCGCTCTGCGACACCGGTTCCTATCAGGGTTGAGAACAAGCACAAATTCAAGAAGCCCACAGACAAAATCATCCACGAAGTAGAGGTGCCAGAAGAAATATCGGTGGGTGAGCTGGCGCAGCGCATGAATGTGAAAGCCGCTGTTGTCGTCAAAGAATTGATGAAGATGGGCACCATGGCCACGATCAATCAGGCGATTGATCAGGATACCGCTATTCTGGTGGTTGAAGAGCTGGGTCACACCCCGGTAGCAGTCTCTGAGGAAGAGGCTGAGCTGAAGATGATCAGGGCCCTGCAGGCGGAAGTAGAAGAAAATCTTGAGCCTCGCCCACCTGTGGTAACGGTCATGGGACACGTCGACCATGGTAAGACCTCATTGCTGGACCACATCCGTGAAAGCCGAGTGGCTTCCGGGGAAGCGGGGGGTATTACCCAGCACATCGGTGCCTACCACGTGGATACACCGAAGGGTACCGTGACATTCCTCGACACCCCTGGCCACGCCGCTTTTACGGCCATGCGTGCCCGTGGTGCCAAGAGCACCGACGTAGTCATCCTGGTGGTGGCCGCCGATGATGGTGTGATGCCGCAAACCGAGGAAGCCATTCAGCATTCCCGGGCTGCCGGTGTGCCTATTGTGGTGGCGATTAACAAGATTGATAAGGAAGCCGCTGATCCTGATCGGGTCATCAATGAGCTGGCTACTAAAGATGTGATCCCTGAAGAGTGGGGTGGTGACGTACAGTTTGTGAAAGTCTCTGCCCACACCGGTGAGGGCATTGATGACTTGCTGGATGCGGTACTGCTGCAGGCAGAACTGCTGGAATTGACGGCCCAGAGAAGCGGCCCGGGTAAAGGTGTGATCGTTGAATCCCGCCTTGAAAAAGGCCGTGGCGCGGTGGCAACTGCCCTGGTTCAGGCGGGAACTCTACGCAAGGGTGATCTGGTGTTGGCCGGTGAGAGTGTTGGCAGAATTCGTGCGATGTCTGATGAAGCTGGCCGCCCTGCTACGGAAGCCGGACCATCTATCCCGGTGGAAATTCTCGGTCTGGATGTGCCACCCGCCGCCGGTGAGGAATTCCTGGTGGTCGAAGATGAGCGCAAGGCCCGCGAACTGGCGCAAATGCGCCAGGAAAAAGCGCGCCAGGAAAAAGTGACACGTCAGCAGGCATCGAAACTGGAAAACATGTTTGCCACCTTCGAAGCGCAAGAAAAAGGTGTCATGCAGGTGCTGGTGAAGACCGATGTGCGTGGTTCCCTGGAGGCGATTCTCTCAGCGTTGGCCGATATCGGCACTGACGAAGTGGAAGTCAATGTGGTCGGTTCAGGTGTTGGTGGAATCAATGAATCCGACATTAACCTGGCGATTACAACAGGCGCCGCCGTGATTGGCTTTAACGTGCGTGCTGATAACGCTGCCCGTCAGCTGGCGGAAGAAGAAGATGTTGACCTTCGTTACTACAGTGTTATCTACAACCTGCTCGATGATGTGAAGCAGGCGTTGAGTGGTCTGTTGGCTCCGGAGAAGCGAGAAGAGATTGTCGGTATTGCAGAAGTGCGCGATGTATTCCGTTCGCCCAAGTTTGGCTCCGTGGCTGGCTGTATGGTGATCGAGGGCACTGTCTATCGCAACAAGCCAATCCGTGTGTTGCGGGATAACGTGGTCATTTATGAAGGTGAACTCGAGTCTCTACGCCGCTTTAAAGACGATGTGAACGAAGTACGTAACGGCATGGAGTGTGGTATCGGTGTTAAAGATTACAACGATATCAAGAATGGCGACCAGATTGAGGTCTATGACATCAAGGAAGTGGCGCGCCAACTTTAACGGTTGCCGTAGTCGCTAACCGGTAACTTCAGGTCGACTGATTTTATGCCCAGAGAATTTACCCGTAATGACAGGGTTGCCGATGCGCTTCAACGGGAGTTGGCACAGCTGATTCGCGATGAAATGCGCGACCCGAGGTTGGGGATGGTCAACATCACTGCCGTCGAGGTCAGTCGTGACCTGTCCAGTGCCAAAGTGTTTGTGAATCTGGTGGGTGCCGAGTCAGCACAAGAGAGCGAGGCAGCCGCCGAGTTGCTCAACGGTGCAGCCGGTTTCTTGCGTTCCCAAATCGCCAAGCGTATGCAGTTGCGGGTGACTCCGCGATTGCGTTTTATCTATGACCTCAGCGGTAAACGCGGCCAGGAATTATCGGCACTGATTGAGTACGCCGTGAACAGCGATAAACAACGACACCGCGACCCGGATTCTTCCGGGGAGGAATAAGCATTGGGTCGTCGTAAGGGCAGGCCGGTTAACGGCATTTTGCTGTTGGATAAACCGTTGGGACTATCATCCAACAGTGCGCTGCAAAAAGTCCGTCGCTTGTTTGGTGCGGCAAAAGCAGGACACACGGGGAGTCTTGACCCCCTGGCCACCGGGGTATTGCCTGTGTGTCTGGGTGAAGCCACAAAGTTTACCCAGTTTCTGCTGGATGCAGATAAGTGTTATCGGGCAACGTTCCGGTTTGGCATTGCCACTGCCAGTGGTGACGCAGATGGTGCGGTGGTGAGTGAGGATGGCGCACCTGACTTGACAGAAGAACAGCTGTTGACGGTGCTACCCGAATTTCGGGGCGACATCGAACAGGTACCGTCCATGTATTCGGCGCTGAAGCACAATGGGCAACCGCTGTACAAGCTGGCTCGCGAGGGCGTTGAGATTGAACGTAAGGCGAGGCCGGTAACTATCTTCTCGCTGGACCTCAAGTCGTTCATGGAAGGTGAGTTTCCCGAAGCGGACGTAGAGATTCACTGCAGTAAGGGCACCTATGTGCGCACACTGGCAGAAGATATCGGGCGGCGGCTTGGCTGTGGAGCCTATGTTTCCAGCTTACACCGCTCGGCAGCCGGTCCTTTTGATGAATCCCAGGCCATCAGCCTGCCGGACCTTGAGGCTTTGCGCGAGAGTGAGGGTGAACAGGCCCTGGACACGCGGTTGCTCACCATGGACGCTGGCATTAGGCACTTGACGGCGATCGGGCTGTCAGAAGATGCAGCCTTTTACTTCCGTCAGGGGCAAGCGGTAATGGTGCCGCAGGTCTATCAACAGACCGAAGAAGGCGATATAGTGCGCGTCTTTGAAAACAGGGACGAAAATGGGGGCGTATCCCCGGGTGATACCAGTGCCCTGTTTCTGGGGGTGGCGGAGGTCACCGACGACGGGCGAGTGGCGCCCAAACGATTGGTCGTATTTTAGTTGTTGCGCCCTTTGGGGACGACAGCTGTGGAATTTGCTCATTGAGAGCAATTGTTGGGCGGGGAGCAGTGATTGACACCCGCCTTTATTACTAGGGTACCTGTAAATATGCGCGGGCACCCCGAATCGAAACCCGCATATTGGAGAAAAAACCATGTTAACTGCAGCTGAAAAAGAAGCCATTGTTAAAGAACACGCCCAGGCTGAGGGCGATACCGGTTCGCCGGAAGTACAAGTGGCGCTACTGACTGCCAATATCAACAAACTGCAAGGTCACTTCGGTGATCATAAAAAGGATCACCACTCTCGTCGTGGTTTGATCCGCATGGTAAACCAGCGTCGTAAACTGCTGGACTACCTCAAAAGTAAGGACGCAAACCGCTACACTCAGCTGATTGGAAAGCTTGGACTGCGTCGTTAATAGAATTGCTGACGGCTCCTACGGGAGCCGTTCATGCGTAAGGAATAGGTGAAAATAGTGAATCCCGTAATTAAAACATTTGAATACGGTAACCATACTGTGACGCTGGAGACCGGGCGGATTGCACGCCAGGCCACAGGTGCAGTGATGTGTACCATGGACAAGACAGCAGTACTCTGCACCGTTGTTGGTGCCAAAGACGCAAAAGAGGGGCAGGATTTCTTCCCTCTCAGTGTGCATTACCAGGAAAAAGCCTATGCGGCCGGTAAGATCCCCGGCGGTTTTTTCAAGCGTGAAGGTCGTCCGACTGAAAAAGAAACCCTGACCTCTCGCCTCATCGATCGTCCGATTCGCCCGCTGTTCCCCGATGGCTTCAAAAATGAGGTGCAGGTTGTTTGTACCGTGATGTCAGCGGAAAAAAATGTCGATCCCGATATTGTGGCCATGATCGGTACATCTGCTGCGCTGGCGATTTCCGGTGTGCCTTTCAACGGCCCCATCGGTGGTGCCCGAGTGGGCTACAACCGTGAAAAAGGTTACCTGCTGAACCCGACCTATTCTGAATTGGAAGACTCCGATTTGGATATGGTGGTAGCCGGTACCCGCGAAGCTGTGCTGATGGTTGAGTCCGAAGCCCGCGAGTTGCCCGAAGATATCATGTTGGGCGCTGTGCTCTACGCTCACCAGGAAATGCAGGCCGTAATTCAAGTCATCGACGAACTGGCCCGCGAAGTAGGCAAACCCCGCTGGGAGTGGCAGGCAGCGCCTCTCAACGAAGCTTTGGCCGATGCTCTCAAGGCACAGATTGGTGAAGCGCTGGATGCAGCCTATCGAACTACTGATAAACAACAGCGTGTTGCACAACTCGACAGCCTGCGTAGCCAAGCTATCGCTTCACTGGCCAATGAAGAGTCTGGCGTATCTGAAGAAGACGTGCGCGATGCGTTCAAAAAGCTCGAAAAGAAAATTGTTCGTGGTCGCATTATTCGTGGTGAACCCCGTATTGATGGCCGTGATGGCAAAACCGTTCGCGGTATTGATGTTGAAGTTGGTGTTCTGGCCCGTGCCCACGGTACGGCCTTGTTCACCCGCGGTGAAACCCAGGCGCTGGTCGTTGCCACCCTTGGTTCCATGCGTGATGCACAGATGATTGATGCCCTGGAAGGTCGTCGTGAAGACCCGTTCATGCTGCACTACAATTTCCCTCCCTATTCGGTGGGCGAGTGCGGTCGCATGGGTGCCACCGGTCGCCGGGAAATCGGTCATGGTCGTCTGGCTCGCCGTGGTATCGCCGCAGTGCTGCCTAACACGGAAGAGTTTCCCTACTCCATCCGCGTCGTGTCTGAAATCACTGAATCCAATGGCTCCAGCTCCATGGCTTCCGTGTGTGGCTCCAGCCTGGCATTGATGGATGCTGGCGTGCCCCTGAAAGCACCTGTTGCTGGTATCGCTATGGGCCTGGTCAAAGAGCCCGATGGCTTTGCAGTTCTAACCGATATTCTCGGCGATGAAGACCACCTCGGCGATATGGACTTTAAAGTGGCTGGTACTGCCCAAGGCGTGACCGCACTGCAGATGGATATCAAGATCGAGGGTATTACTGAAGAGATCATGGATATCGCCCTGGGTCAGGCTCTGCAGGCCCGACTGCATATCCTGGGTGAGATGAACAAGGTGATTGATAAAGCCCGCGAGGAAGTGGCTGAGTCTGCACCTCGCTACCACACCATGAAAATTGATCCCGATAAAATCCGCGATGTGATCGGTAAAGGTGGTGCAACAATCCGTGCATTGACTGAGGAAACCGGCGCCACTATCGATATCGATGACAGTGGCACGATCCGTATCTACAGTGACGACGGTGATAGCCTCAAGGATGCGATTTACCGCATTGAGGAAATCACTGCCGAAGCGGAAGTGGGCAAGGTCTACGAAGGAACTGTGGCGCGCATTGTCGACTTCGGTGCCTTTGTGACCATCATGCCGGGAACCGATGGCTTGCTGCACATTTCCCAGATTGCCAAAGAGCGTGTGGAAAATGTCTCCGACTACCTCAAGGAAGGTCAGCAGGTTCGCGTTAAGGTGCTCGATGTTGATGCCCGTGGCCGAATCAAACTGTCCATGAAAGAACTCCTCGAGGATGAAGGGGAAACCGCTGCCGAGGTGTCGGCTGAAGATGCTGCTCAGCCCAACGAGTAATACCTTCAATAGCGATAAAAAACGGGGCCTGTGCCCCGTTTTTTTGTGCGCCGACAAAAGCGTAGGCACTCAGTGCTATCTCTGTTGTCGATAGATGACAACTTGCGGGTACAATCACTGTCCATGAATGAAGATCGCGCCATCAAGAACCCGATACAGGAATACCGCCTGTACGTGGGACGGTTGCTGTTTACCCTGCTGGTAGTGTTGATCATGGCCGGGGTATTACTCTGGCGCTATTACCATCTTCAAGTGCTGGAACACGAAGGTCTGGTGACCCTGTCAGATCGAAACCGGGTTCTCGTGGAGCCCATGCCGCCGACCCGAGGCCTCATCTATGACCGCAACGGTGTTCTGCTGGCGGACAATCGTCCCAGTTTCAACCTGTCCATCGTCAAAGAGCGTGCCGGAGACCTCGATACCCTGATTGCTGAGCTGGATCAGCTGGTGGGTGTGTCCGAGGTCGAACTGGAACGTTTCCAGAAACAAATGCAACGCCGTCGACGCCCCTACGAACCAGTGCTCCTTAAGGTTAATCTGGATGAACGGGAACAGGGTGTGCTCGCGGTAAACGAGTATCGCCTGCCCGGAGTGGAGGTGACCGTACAGTTGCTGCGCCACTATCCCCTGGGACCGGAGATGTCTCACGTATTGGGATATGTGGGGCGCATCAATGACCAGGAAATTCAGGACCTGGACCCTGTGCGTTACAGTGGCACCTTAGTGGTGGGTAAAACCGGTCTGGAAAAATTCTACGAAGATGAGTTGCTGGGACAAGTGGGTTACCAGACGGTTGAAACCAACGCCCGGGGTAGGGTGATGCGACAACTGGAGCAGACTGCTCCCGAGCCCGGCAAGGACCTTCACCTCTATCTGGATAGTCGCCTTCAGCACGTCGCCTTCGAAAGCTTGGCCGGTGAGCGAGGGGCGGTGGTGGCCATTGAAGTGGCCACTGGTGGTGTCCTGGCCATGGCCAGTGCTCCGAGTTTTGATGCCAATGGGTTTGTTACCGGGATTAGTGTCGAGAGTTATCGTGCTCTGTTGGATTCCCCTGATCGTCCGTTGTTTGACCGAGTGCTACAGGGTCAATACCCGCCGGGATCAACGGTCAAGCCTATCTACGGGTTAGCGGCATTGCAGAGTGGCACCATCAGCCAGGATTACCGCATCTATGACCCCGGTTTTTACCAACTTAAAAACGATGAAAGAAAATACCGGGACTGGAAAAAGGGTGGGCATGGCAGCCGCATTTATCTTAGTGATGCCATCATCCAGTCCTGCGATACCTTTTTTTACGACGTGGGTGTCAAAATGACTATTGATACCCTGGCGTTGTACGGCACACGCTTTGGACTGGGCCAGAAAACGGGTCTGGATATGCCCTCAGAGCGCGCGGGTATCATGCCATCCCGGCCCTGGAAGAGGGCTGCCAAGGGGATTGCCTGGTATCCCGGCGATACGGTCAATACCAGTATCGGGCAGGGGTATACCCTGGCGACACCCATGCAGTTGGCCGTGGCTACCTCACGTCTGGCCAGTCGTGGCGAGATTCGCTCTCCGCAACTGGTGAGAAAACAACACAGCATTCCTCCACCCGCGGGGATCATTAAGGCCTCGGAAAATAACTGGAACTACGTTCACACGGCCATGCAGGAAGTGGTGCATGGCTTGCGGGGGACAGCCAAGGGCATCAATAAGGGACTGAACTATCATATTGCTGGCAAGACAGGTACGGCACAGGTGATCGGTATCAAGCAGGATGAGGAATACGATGCGGAAAAAGTGGCTAAACGCAATCGCGATCACGCCCTGTTCATCGCCTTTGCACCGGTTGAAAATCCACGAATTGCCGTGTCCGTACTGGTGGAAAATGGTGAGCACGGCAGCAGTACTGCAGCCCCGGTAGCGCGCAAGTTAATCGACGCCTACATGGCCTATTACCCGGATGCTCTGGCGAATGAGGTGACCGATGAGTCAGGGTGATTTTGTTCGCCGTATGGGTTCCGGCGGGGCCGCCATTTATGGTGCGCCTAGCCAATGGCAGAGGGTGCATCTGGATGTGCCGCTGTTCCTGTTGTTAACCCTGTTGGCAGCGGTCGGTTTATTTATTCTCTACAGTGCCAGTGGACAGAGTCTCTATTATGTTCAGCACCAGCTGGTGAACTACGCGGTGGGTTGCGCTGTCATGGTGGCGACCGCTCAGGTGCCGCCAAGACTGATGGCTCGATGGGCTTTTTTGCCCTACTTCGGTGGTGTGTTGTTGCTACTGGCGGTGTTGTTTATGGGGGTCGGCGCAAAAGGAGCCCAGCGCTGGCTGGAAATTGGTGGCATTCGCTTTCAGCCATCGGAAATCCTCAAGGCGGCGGTGCCCTTGATGCTTGCCAGCTACCTTGGACAGAGAGCAATTCCGCCACGTTTCATGCATGTGATAGCGGCGCTGGTATTCATTGCCCTGCCGCCGGTGCTGGTGATATTGCAGCCAGACCTGGGTACCGCCATTTTGATTGCCGCTTCGGGGTTTTTTGCCTTGTTCCTGGCAGGGTTGCCAAAGCGGTATCTTGCATTTGCGGGTGTGGCGGCGACAGCCCTGATGCCGGTAATGTGGTATTACGTTCTACACGATTACCAGCGTCAGCGTATTCTCACGATGTTTAATCCAGAAGCAGACAAACTGGGTGCCGGCTGGAACATTATTCAGTCGACCATTGCCATTGGTTCGGGTGGTGTACACGGCAAAGGCTGGATGCTGGGAACCCAGTCGCAACTGGATTTCCTGCCGGAAAGCCATACGGATTTTATTATTGCGGTGCTGGCGGAAGAGTTTGGTCTGGTGGGTGTGATGCTATTGATGGGGCTGTATCTGCTGATCATTGTCCGTTGTATCATCATCTGCTTGAGGGCCCAGAGCATGTTTGGACGCTTGTTGGCGGGGAGTGTTACGCTAACTTTCTTTGTCTATGTGTTTGTGAATATGGGAATGGTTTCCGGCATTTTGCCCGTGGTGGGGGTGCCCTTGCCTCTGGTGAGCTATGGTGGCACTTCCATTGTGACCCTGATGTTGGGGTTTGGTATGCTGATGGCGGTCAGTACAGAGAAAAAACGATCCATTTGATCATTGAGGTTGGTGAGGGGTAAGGGCCTAGCCCTTGATAAAAATATGAAAAAAAGAATGGTTTTTGCGTTAGCTGCATTGTTGTCTGTTTCGGTGCAAGCCGGTTATCTGGATTCTCCCAAGGCCAAAGCCTTTGCTGATCGTATGGTGGCAGAACACGGTTTTGGTCGCGGTGAAATCGATGCGCTGCTCGATAATGCAGAAAAGAAACAGTCCATTATTGATGCCATGGAGAGGCCTGCAGAAAAGGTCAAGCCCTGGAAGGACTACCGCAAAATTTTTATCACCGAGAAACGTATTACGGAAGGGGTTGATTTCTGGCGTCACAACCGTGAAGCCCTTAAATTGGCGTCGCGACAGTACAATGTGGCACCGGAAGTGATTGTTGCCATTATCGGCGTGGAAACTTTTTATGGGCGGATCAAGGGTGGGTTCCGGGTTATTGATGCCCTGTCGACATTGTCATTTGATTACCCGCCCCGCAGTGCCTTTTTTACCCGTCAGCTGGAAGAGTTTCTGCTGCTGGCCCGTGAGCAGAGCCAGGATCCCCTCAAATTGACCGGTTCCTATGCCGGCGCCATGGGTTATGGACAGTTCATACCCAGCAGCTATCGCAGTTTCGCTGTGGATTTTGACGGCGATGGCTTCGCTGACATCTGGGATAATCGCTCCGATGCCATCGGCAGTGTCGCCAATTATTTTGCCAAACATGGCTGGGTCATGAATGAGCCCGTGGTCGCCCGTGCACGCGCCAAGGGTGACCTGGATAACGCGTTATTGAATAAGCTGACGCTGGATAAAACCCTGGCTGAATGGTCGCAGTTGGGAGTGCAGGCCGAAGATAAATTACCCGCAGACATCAAAGCCCTGCCTTTTACGCTGGAAGCCGAGGACGGTGAGCAGCTGTGGCTGGGGCTGAATAATTTTTACGTTATCACCCGTTATAACCGCAGTACCATGTATGCCATGGCGGTACACCAGTTGAGTCAGCTGATCCTGGAGCGTGTTGGTGAAAGCAATCTCTAGACGTTTTACTCCGTGGGCTGTGCTGGCCGTCACTGTGCTCCTGTTTCAGGGTTGCGGCGGTAGCGGCAGTAGTAAAGGCGGGTACGGGTATGGTGATGGTCCTCCGCCTAAGGATGTGGACGTCGCACATATTCCCGATGCTGTGCCGAAGGTAGAGCCGGTTACCAAGGCTGGTAACAAAAGCCCCTACACCGTGTTTGGTAAAACCTACGAAGTGCTACCTTCCAGTCTTGGTTTCAGGCAGCAGGGTATGGCCTCCTGGTATGGCAACAAGTTCCACGGCCGCAATACCTCAAATGGTGAGCCTTATAGTATGTACGAAATGACAGCGGCTCATAAAACCCTGCCCATTCCCTGCTATGTACGTGTCACCAATGTCGAAAATGGACGCAGTGTGATTGTCCGGGTCAATGATCGCGGTCCTTTCCACGGTGACCGCATTATTGATCTTTCTTATGTTGCTGCAAAGAAGCTGGGGTATTCAGACAGGGGTACGGCGAAGGTGATTGTAGAAGCGATCGATCCGCTTAAGTACCAGAAAAATTCTGTGGAACAGCCGCATATCTACAGTCAGCCAAGTGTGATTCCCTCGGCGCAACCGGTGGCTAGTGCCGATGACTATAGCCTGCCGGGTAATACTTACCTCCAAGTGGGCGCTTTTTCCACACACACGGCCGCCTCGACGTTGTCGCAGAAAGTGCAGAGCCTAACGGAGGTTCCCGTGGTGGTAAGGCAGCAAAGCCAACCAACAACTCTTTACAAGGTGTTGGTGGGACCGTTAAGCGATAATGACACGCTATTGAATCTGCGCAATTTGCTGCAGCAGCGGGAGAATATCAGTCCCTTTGTGGTCTACGAATAACTTTACCTGAAAGACCGGCGGGCCTCGTGCTAGAATTTCCGTATTCCTTTCCGGTACATCCATCCATCGTTACACCAATTAAAAAAACTGTTGCTTATGCTGAAGAAAATTCTTTCCATCGGGTTGTTACTGTCCCTGTTACCGGCTTTCTCTCAAGCCAAAATTCTTATTCCGGCACCACCGGAACTGGCTGCTTCCGCCTGGATACTGATGGATGCCAACACCGGGAAAGTCCTGGTGGAGCACAACGCAGATCAGCAATTGCCCCCTGCCAGCCTGACCAAAATGATGACCAGTTACATCGTTGCCGCTGAATTGCACAACGGCAAAATCAAGGAACAGGACATGGTACCCATCAGCGTCACAGCTTGGAAAATGGGTGGTTCAAAAATGTTTGTCCGTGAGGGGACACAGGTGCCGCTGATGGACTTACTGCGTGGTGTGGTCATTCAGTCCGGTAACGATGCATCTGTGGCTCTGGCGGAGTACCTGGCAGGTAGTGAAAGTGCTTTTGCCGATGTCATGAACCAGCAGGCCCAGTTGCTGGGTATGAAAAACACAACCTTTCACAATGCCACTGGCTGGCCCTCAGACGGCCACCTAACAACGGCTCGCGATTTGTCTCTGCTGGCACGTGCCTTGATACAGGATTACCCGGAACACTACGATATCTATGCTGAGAAATACTTCGAGTACAACGATATCAAACAACCCAACCGCAACCGCCTGTTGTGGCGGGATAGCTCGGTGGATGGCCTGAAAACCGGCCATACCGAAGAGGCAGGGTTTTGCCTGGTGGCTTCGGCCGTGCGCAATAACATGCGCCTGATATCAGTGGTGATGGGAACCAGCAGTGAAGAGGCCCGTGCCAGGGAATCACAAAAACTGCTGTCATTTGGCTTTCGCTACTATGAAACCGGCAAAGTCTACAGTGCTGGCGACATTCTGAAAGAAAACGCCCGGGTCTGGTACGGAGTTGAAGACAGCGTCAACCTGGTTGTGCCTGAGGACCTGTACCTGACTATCCCCCGCGGCTCAAAAGATCAACTGGAAGCCCAGGTGGTGTCCGATGAGGACATCGAAGCGCCGCTTACTGGGGGCCAGTCGCTGGGTAGTCTGACCATCAGTTTTGAGGGAGAACCCCTGCTGGAAACAGCGCTGGTGGCAGACAGGTCAGTGGAGGAAGCGGGAATTTTCTCCCGTCTCTGGGATGCCATTAAGCGATTCTTCATAGGTATCTTTGCCTGATGTCGACACCAGAAGCACCGAAAATTGAATTTCCCTGTGATTACCCCATCAAGGTGGTTGGTAGTGCCGGTGGCGAACTGCACAACCTGGTGATTGAAACTATGGAGCGCCATTCGCCGGGATTTGATCAGGCGACGATAACTGTAAGGGGCAGCCGTAAAGGCAATTTTCAATCCATCACTGTCACGATTACTGCAACCGGGGAAACACAGCTTCAGGCCATCTTTGCCGACCTGAAAGATCACCCGCTGGTACAGATGGTCTTGTAAGAGCTGGAATCCAACCCGTTTATATGTCGACAGTACCTGACTTGCCTCTAATCATCCGCTACCTGGGGTGTCGTGCCTATGCCGATACCTTCGAAGCGATGAAAACGCTCACTTCTACACGCAATGCCGAGACACCGGATGAAATCTGGTTGCTTGAGCACGAGCCGGTGTTTACCCAGGGGCAGGCGGGGAAACAGGAGTACATCCTGATGCCTGGTGACATTCCGGTGGTTCAGAGTGATCGCGGTGGCCATGTGACCTACCACGGCCCGGGCCAGATTACCGGGTACCTGCTCATTGACCTGAAACGACTGGGTATCACGGTGCGCGATCTGGTTTCGCTCATTGAAGCTGCGCTGGTGGAAACACTGGCACACTGGGGTATTACAGCCGCCCCAAGGCCTGATGCCCCTGGTGTTTACGTTGAAAATGGTGCCAAGATCGGTTCTCTGGGACTGCGGGTGCGTCGCGGTTGCAGTTACCACGGGCTCAATTTCAACGTTGATATGGATCTCAGTCCCTGGGCTCGCATCAATCCCTGCGGGCTCGGCGTGCCCATGACCCAGATGAACGATCTGTTACAGAACAAGGTCACCCTGCAAGAGGTGTCCGAGTACCTTGCTGATATTTTGACCAGCAGGCTGGGGTATAATACGCACCGTGTGGAAGGCGACCATCCACTGCTGCATTCGCAGCAGGCGCCTGCATCCTGAAACGAATCTTTGAGGCATTCCGCTGTCATGACTGATACCAACGTAGTTCCGCCAAAACGCACTCGCCGCCTTCAGCAGGGCGAGAAACTACGCAGTGCGGACAAGGTGGAACGGATCCCAGTGAAGGTGATCCCCACAGAGGAAATCCAGCGCAAGCCCGACTGGATGCGTATCCGGGTCTCATCGTCCCCCAAGGTACAGGAAATCAAAAACATACTGCGCAAGAACAAGCTGGCGACGGTATGTGAAGAGGCAGCATGTCCCAATCTCAGCGAGTGTTTCAGTCACGGCACGGCAACTTTCATGATTATGGGGGAAATCTGTACCCGTCGCTGCCCGTTCTGCGATGTGGGACATGGTAAACCCAACCCCCTGGATGCAGAAGAGCCGGCACATCTGGCAAAGGCCATCCACGAAATGCAGTTAAGCTACGTGGTGATCACTTCTGTCGACCGTGATGATCTGCGCGATGGTGGTGCCCAGCATTTTGCCGATTGTATTCGGGAAGCCCGACTCCTCAGCCCGGCGCTGAAACTCGAAATTCTGGTACCGGATTTTCGTGGTCGTATGGAGCCTGCTCTGGAGATTCTTACCGCCACGCCACCGGATGTCTTCAACCACAATATGGAAACCGTGCCAAGGCTGTACCGAGAGGCCCGTCCGGGTGCCAACTATGCCTGGTCCCTGAAACTGCTTCAGGAATACAAGCGCCTGAACCCCAATGTACCCACCAAGTCAGGACTGATGGTGGGGCTGGGTGAAACCAAGGACGAGCTGATGCGCACGCTGGATGATCTGCGCGCCCACGATGTCGATATGTTGACCGTTGGGCAGTACCTGCAGCCCTCCAAAAACCATCTGCCCGTAGACCGCTTCGTGCACCCGGATGAATTTGCCGAGTATGCGGAATATGGCCACAGTATCGGTTTCAGCCAAGTCGCTTCAGGTCCGCTGGTACGGTCTTCCTACCATGCCGACAAACAGGCAAAGGGCGAACAGGTTAAATAGCTGATAGTCTTTTGCTGTACAGCACTGGATCAGAATAAATGAAAACACCCAGGCTTCTTGATATTCATAACGCCACGGTTTACCGCGACAATAAAAAAGTCTTCGATGGCTTTTCACTGTCGGTAGAGCAGGGGCAGAGCACGGCCATTATCGGGCCCAATGGCGCCGGTAAAAGCACCTTACTTAAACTGCTGACCCGTGAGCTGTACCCGGTGGTAAATGATGAGTCCCACGTGCGAATCCTGGGCCAGGATCGCCCCATACTCTGGGAATTGAGGGAAAAAATCGGCCTGGTGTCCGCTGACCTGCAACAGGGTTTTGTGCCGGATGTTAGTGGGCTCGGTGTGGTGGTGTCTGGTCTGCACAACTCCATTGGCCTGTTTCATTATCAGGATGTAACGGACGAGCAATTGACCCGGGGCAGGGCGGTGCTGGAAGAGTTGGGAATCTCCGACCTGGCGGGAAGGCCCTACAAGCAGATGTCTACAGGTCAACAGCGTCGCTGTCTGCTCGGTCGTGCTCTAATCCACAACCCCGATCACCTGATTCTCGATGAGCCCACCAGCGGGCTGGACTTGAATGCCACCTATCATTATCTCAATGGCATCCGCGAACTGTTGCAGCGCGGAAAGACCATTCTTCTCGCTACCCACCATATACACGAGATTCCCCCTGAAATTGAGCGTGTGGTCTTTATCGCTAATGGCAGTGTGGTGGCCGATGGCTACAAAGCCGACCTGCTGACTGACAATCACCTGTCGTCGCTGTTTGATATGCCGTTGACCGTCAGTATCTCTAACGGTTTTTACCAGGTCTTGCCAGCCTAGTCACAGGCCACCATAATGTGCGCCGATTTGCCGATCCAGGATTACTGACGTTATGAAAGTACAAGACAATGCTGTGGTGGCTTTCCACTACACCATGACCGACGAAAATGGCGAAGTCGTCGAGACTTCCCAGAATGAGGAAGCTGCGACCTTTATTTGCGGCTACCGGAATATGATTGAACCGCTCGAAGCCTCCATGCTGGGCAAGGAGCCGGGAGACAAGTACAGCATTACCCTGCCGCCTGAAATGGCCTATGGAAGATTATTGACTGACAACGAAATGCGTGTGGGGCTGAAAAACCTGCATTATGAAGGCAAGCTGGAGCCTGGCATGACGGTTCCCCTGCGTACCAAAGAAGGCTTGCGCCCGGTGACTATCCTCAAGGTAGGCAAGTTCAATGCGGATATCGACATCAACCACCCTTTGGCGGGTAAGACTCTGACCTTTGATGTGGAAATTGTGGATGTGCGCGAATCAACGCAGGAAGAGCGCGACCACGGCCATGTTCATGGGGACAAGGGCTGCGGGAAGTGAAAAAATAACGGCACCGGTGCCGGAAATGGCGGGGGTTGAGCGGCAGGTTCAACCCCCGTTTTGCGTTTTAGTAGTACTGTAGAATGACACCCATTGAAACAATGTCGGTATCATTACCCGGATAACCCAGTGCATTGGCATCGCCGGTTACGTAATGCAGGTTGACGGTGGCTTTATAACCGTTGATCACGTAGTTCAGTCCCCACTCAGTGGTGTCGCTGGTGTCCGCATCCACCGGGTCATTTTTCATATAGCGGGCATAGGGTTGGAATTGCCCCGGACCGATTTTCTTGGCAAACAGGTAGCCAGCGGTAGCATAGTACGAGTCCCCTTCAAACAGACAGAAGCACTCCTCCAGCCCATCTGTGGGTGGCGAGGCCCAGGTTCGGTCGCCATCCATATTCTTGTAACCCGTCTCCAGCGTCAGTACAGCATTGTTATCCAGCACGGTTTCGGAAAACACATCGAAGGCATAGCCAAAAAAATCACCAGGGTCAATTTCGCTGCCACTGCTATCCTTCTGACTTTGCACCGTGACGGCGGCTGTCAGAATATCGCCAGCCTTACCAAAGTGTGTGGCGGCAGTGTAGTAACCCACCAGGGGCTCAACATTCTTGAAATTGTAGGCAAAGCGTGCGGCATACAGCAGGTTGTCATCGTCGTTGCCATAATCGTCGGTGCCTTCAAAGATCCCTGCCAGGTATTGCAGTTTATCCAGTTGGCCAAATACCACGGCACCTTCGCTACGGCCGAGTCGTCCTGCAGGACCGTCGTAGTCTGCGGGGAACAGTGGCTGACGGTACTGATTCCAGCTCATGCCAGTGTAGGGGCCATTCAGTCCCGGTCTGTCGGTGGGGACCAGGGTGCGCCCCACCCAGAGTTTGAATGCAGGATCGAGTTCAAATTGCAGAATGGCATCAATCATCATCACGGAGTCGCCTTCATATTTCTCCGTGTTAATACTCCACTTGACGTATTCATGTAACTGGCCAGCCCAGTAAGTCCGCAGGCTGTTGATGGTGAACTCATCACTGCCGTCGGCATCATTATTCCGGGAGGTTTGTTGCAGGCGCGTGCCGCCACCCACGCTAATCCAAAGGGTGTCACTGTGTTCCAGTTTCAGACCGGCTGATGAAGGGCTGGCCACAAAGATCAACAGTAGTGCTAGAAAAAGTTGTAGCAGACCGGCCGTATAGTTTTGGCGTGCAAAGACGCCCGTCACAGTGTTTAACACGCTTTATCCACCCCTTAATGGTTTGTGATTATTGAGTTGCCAGAGTATACCTTTGCCGACTGCCGCAATGTGAACAATGTCGATGACCTTTGCCGGTAAACAGTCTGTATGGTTTGTGTTATTTGACAGGTATCCGGTCTTTGCCGAAGAACTCGGGAGCCTGTATAGAAAGTGCTTTCAGAGGCATCTCGGACGTTGTTTTAACTGCGTGGGGAGTGCCCTCAGGAACCTTGATAAAGTCGCCGGGTTTTACTTCAAACGTCTCATCACCCCGTCGCATGATGCCGGTACCTTCGAGAATGTAGATGGTCTCGGAGTGAAAGGCATGCTTGTGCAATGGGACTGATTTCTTCACAAAAACAATAAAGTCCGAGGCATGTTTGTCGCTGTAGAGCTTCACCACGTGAATATTGGCGAGGTCGGTAGGTGCTTTAATATCCGCCATGGCGGTCTGTTCGGCTTGGGAAACGCTGGTGACCAGCAGAGTCAGCAGGATCAATGTTAACCGGAAGTTCACGGTGGCAGCTCCTCAGAATTTAGAAATCACAGATGGTACCCCAACATTTATGGGTTAACGAGGGCGTTAACGCTGAAAGCCGATTACTGGGCCGGACTATTTTTTGGCATCAGGAACCAGAGTACGGCTGCCACCAGGAATAATGCGGGAATATCACCGATCATGTTGGCGTGTTCAGAATGATCGGCCAGGGCCTGGGCCAACATAATGCCGGCGTGAACAATACTCGACCAGATGGTGAACCAGATAAGGCTGGCATGGGCGAGGGGGTTTTTGGCGGCACGAATCAGGAATACCCCGAGGGTGGCATAAATTCCCATGATCATTTGTTCGTATTCCGGTTGCCGTGGTGTCCAGCTCCAACCGGAGGGCCAGACCCACATCATCATGGCCGGTACGCCAACGACAAAAACAATGCCAAATACCAGCAGGGCGGTTTTCAGATACTGGAGCTTCTGCTGCTCTTCCATGGTGTGTCCCCTTTTTTATTATGAACGGCGGTTTTAGGTGCAGTGGTGGGAAGTGACTTTTTGATATTAGTCGATTTGCCCCGGATTGCCAGACACGATCTGTACCCACTTTGCGTCTTTTGTAGAGGTTTCTCCACCGGCGTTTTCCCACGCGGAAAACCTTCCTTCAATATGACAGGTGTTGTAGAACCCCAAGTCCTTTAACTCTGCAGTGGCCAAGGCTGAACGCCGGGCAGGCTGACAATACAGAACAGGCTGCCTGTCTTCAGAGAAAATGGGTTTGAAGCGGGGGTTGCCGGGGGGGGTGATATATTCTATTACGTCTCGATGTGCGATTTTCCAGGCTGCTGTATGCCCGGTTATCGGGATCTTGCCTCCAGAAGCTCTCTTAGCGGTAGGGGTAAAACACTGTGCATTTTCGCGGTAATCCGAGGTTCATTTTTCTGCCACAGCACGCCCAGATAAATGATGGTGAATCCTAGAACCGTTAGCATGATCGGAAATAGCCAACTGTCTTCGAAGACTCTGTAGGCCAGGTGTCCCAGATAAATACAGCAGCCAATTGCACCAAATACCACAAAAACACGACGCACCAATGCCACTCCAATGCCCAGCATGAAAATATTGATACAGAAATAGAAAAACTTGGCGAGTTCGCTGTCGGAATATTGCAGGGTCATGCCGCCCCAAAACGTCAGCACCCCGAAGATATAAAGCCAGAAGGCATAATCTGCGGTATTTCTGGCACGGATATCCACCCAGAAAGCGAGGCAAACAAAAGCCAGGCCAAAGTACATGGATACGATCGCTCTGAGCTCAAAGTCCGGGCTGCCAGCAGCGAGCATGGCGGCAATATCCATCGACATATACCACAGGGTGACTGCGATCGGCATGATCAGAAACGGATACTTGTATTTCCATGCCACGATAACACCCACGGCCAGCGTGCCTAACTCCATATAGAGCCAGTGCCATTTGATCAGGCGATGGTATTCACGGTAAGCAGTATCATCAGGCCATATGCCCAGCCCTTGCTGCAGGCCATAAATAGCCAGTGGGGTGAGGGCAACTACAAACGTGGCGCAGATTCCCGCAGGAACCGGGTAACCTTTTTGCTGAAACGTGTGGGTCAATTTGAGTGCTAGAACGGCATAAGCCAGAGACATTGCCAGGATTCCCCAGCCCCCAAACATTTCCCACCCCAGGGTCATAAAAAGGGTCATCGCGTTGATGGCAATGAGTCCGCCCAGGTAATAGAGCACATGGGTAAAATCAAATCGGGGGCCAGCGGAGGGGTTCTCTTTCAGGAACAGGAATAATTTCTCTGCCTGTTCGCTACTGATAATGTTTTCCTGAACCGCTGCATCCAGGTTTTTCTTTGTTATTTTCATCGCCAGTCCCGAAAAGCCCGCTATCAGTTCACATCCCACATGTAGTCAATCAAGCGCATGTCAGATCATTTGATCATAGCCCAGGTGGTGAAGCGAGCCAGGTCCGGTAGTTATTCCTCCACCCAGATTTTGCGGATAGGTTCTCCGAAGTCGTCGTAGATAATTTTTTCTTTCGGTTTACTGGGCGTTGTTTTTCCCGACTTGGATGTTTTCTGGCGTCGGGCATCCAGTGCAGCGACCACTTCAGGGATAGGCGTGCGCTCGGCTTTTGGTTGGTTGAAAAAGGCCATGGGCAAACCCTCCAGGGGGTTGTCCCGGCCACTGACACCGCGAGGGATTTTGTGAATTTCCCCGCCATGGGTCAGGTAGTCCTGTATCTGCTGCTGCAGTTCTCTGCGTAGCTGGGACTTATCTGGTGGTTTTTTCAAGGGTGGTTTATTTGCCATGGTCATCAGCCATTCTACCAGTGATCCCATACCGGGCGGCAGATATCCGGTAAACCGGGGAACTGGCCCAGTTCTGCCCAGGGCTGACCCGGTTGATGGAAGTCTGAACCACAGGAAGCCAGCAGTGCTTTTTGCTCACAGATCTTGGCCAGATCGCGGGTCAGTGGTGGGGGTTGCCGACCCGAGACCACCTCCATGCCTTGACCACCCACTGCCATAAAGTCATCTGCCAGGGCGAGTAGCTTGGTTCGGGTGAGATTGTATTTGTCTGGGTGAGCCAGCACGGCGGTGCCGCCGGCATCGCGAATCCACTGAATGATTTGTGGCAGTGTGGCCCACAGTTGTTTGACATCGCCGGGCTTGCCGGAGCCGAGGTATTTCTTGAAGGCCTGACGCATATTGCTGACCGCCCCGATCTCTATCAGGTGCTGGGCAAAGTGCGGGCGTCCCACAATATCACTGCCAGCCTGTGCCTTTGCTCCTTCTAAAGTGTCGGGTAGGCCAAGATGGTGAAGCTTTTCGGCAATCTGTTCGGCACGTTGTTTGCGGGCCTGTTGCTGGTAGTGGCAGCCGGCTCGCATGGCGTCGCTGTCGGGATCGATATTCAGGCCGACGATATGCACGCCAATTTTTCGCCAGGTGGTGGAGAACTCGATGGCGGGAATCACCTGTATGGATGAGTTTGTGCATGGCGGTAATCGGCCGAATGCTGCGGTGGTGTCGTGATCGGTGATGGCCAGCATCTCCACCCCTGCATCGGTTGCCCGCTGCACCAGTTGTTCCGGCTCGAGGGAACCGTCGGAGCAGGTGCTGTGGCAGTGCAGGTCATAAAGCATGTGGCAATCCATTTTGGACCGTTGTGGGAAACAACGGGACATTATAGCGCCTTCCAAGGTCGGTGTTGGTATGCATGTAGCCCTGGGAGCTGGTATGGCCGCCGGGCGCGAGCCGCTATACTGCGGTCATGGAAACGATCACCCCCATTGGTAAAGAGCTTCAACAGCAAGTACTGGAACAGACCCGACATTTTATCGGGCTGGGAAGCGAGTTGCTGGACCGTCGTTTTGCCGATGTGCCAGTGGCTTTCGACCTCCGAGGGCGTACCGCTGGCATGTATCGCGTTAAGGGTCGGCAACGGCTAATTCGTTACAACCCCTGGATTTTTGCCAAATATTTCGAGGACGGGCTGCACGTGACTGTGCCCCATGAGGTGGCCCACTATCTGGTGGACTGCGTCTACGGCATTCGTCGGGTCAAACCTCACGGCCCCGAGTGGCGCAAAATTATGGATGCCTTTGGCGTCGATGGCCGCGCCACCGCCCGATTCGACCTGGAAGGTATCCCGGTGCGTCGGGAGAGACAGTTTGATTACCACTGTGGATGCCAGCCTCACCGTTTAGGTACGCGACGTCACTTAAAGATACAACGTGGCGAGGCCCGTTATCTCTGCCGTCAGTGCGGTAACCACTTAGTGGTGGCCTGAATGAGTTGGTTTGTGTATATGATCGAGGCCAGCGACGGCTCTCTCTATACCGGTATTACCACCGATGTGGCGCGCCGCTTTGCGGAGCATCGGGATGGCAAGCTGGGTGCCCGTTACTTCAATGGGCGCCAGCCAAAAAAGGTGGTGTACGTTGAACCCGCAGAGGATCGCAGCATGGCTTCGAAACGGGAAGCGGCTATCAAGCAATTGGGGCGACAGCAAAAGCTGGCACTGATTTCGGAGGGTTCGAAAGATGGATGCTGAAATTGTTCACGATGACCAGCAAGGGTGTTTCCTGATTGAGCTTGAACGAGGACGCGCGGTGCTGGAGTACCAGTTATTGCCTGATAATACGGTAAATTTTTCCCGTACCTATGTGCCGGGGGAGTACCGCAATCATGGCTTAGCTGAAAAACTGGTGCGCGCCGGACTGAGCTGGGCAAACCAGCAAGGGCTTAGGGTGAGAGCAACCTGCTGGTATGTGCAGAAATTCCTTTAACAGTCCGCTGAAAAGCTTTCTGCGTGGCCGTACGGCGTTAAGAAAAACCTCAAGGTGCTCAATAGGTCTGTTGAAGAGCCCCCTAAACTCCGCCTTTTCCGTTTTCCTTGCCTTGTATCGCCTGCCTCGAAAACGTTTTCAGGCAGGCTGTTGGGACTTACTCATAAGTACAAAGATAAGCCGTATCCACTGCCACCTGTAACTGGAACGATTGATTGGCGGCCACTTCAAAGCTGTCGCCGGCGTTAAACGTATGCCAGTCGTCTTGGCCGGGCAGTTTCACAGTCAGTGCACCGCTCACCACGGTCATCACTTCTTTCTTGCTCGTGCCGAATTCGTATTCGCCCGGTGCCATGACGCCGACGGTGGCGGGCAGGGTTTCGGTCTGGAAGCCGATGGAAACCACCGTGCCATCAAAATATTCGTTCATTTTAAACATGCAGATGCTCTCAACAGGTTGGGTAAAAATTGCGCCGCTATAGTACCCGCACTGCGCGGTCGATAGAATGCGCCCTTTGAGATTTTTGTGGACACTAATGTGAAACCCTGGGATGTGATTGTCATTGGCGCAGGCGCGGCTGGCTTAATGTGTGCCGCGGTGGCCGGACAGCGCGGCCGCCGGGTACTGGTGCTGGAACGGGCCAATAAACCGGGCAAGAAGATCCTGATGTCCGGCGGCGGGCGCTGTAATTTCACAAACCTCTATACGGAGCCCGATAACTTCCTGTCCGAGAACCCCCATTTCTGCAAGTCGGCGCTGAGCCGCTATACCCAATGGGACTTTATTGAACTGGTCAATAAGCACGGTATCGCCTACCACGAGAAGACCCTTGGCCAGTTGTTCTGCGATCACCGCTCCCAGGATATTCTCGATATGTTATTGGCGGAGTCAGATGCGGCGAGTGTACAGGTGAAGACCCGGTGCGAGATCCGCGAAGTGACTTGCGAGGAAGCCGATCAGGGCTTCCGGTTGCAGACCAGTCTTGGGGAGTTTCATGCCAACGCACTGGTGGTGGCCAGCGGTGGTTTGTCGGTGCCGACACTGGGCGGCTCCGACTTCGGTTACAGGCTGGCGCAGCAATTTGGCCATAGTCTGGTGCCGTTGCGACCAGCCTTGGTACCCTTTACCTTTAGCGACGGTTTTAAATTGCTGACAGAGAAGCTCTCTGGCTTGTCGGTGTCGGTCCGGGTGACCGCCGGCGGTAAATCTTTCCGGGAAAATCTTCTTTTTACCCACCGTGGGCTCAGTGGTCCGGCAGTTTTGCAAGTCTCCAGTTACTGGCGTGAAGGGGAGGAAGTGCACATTGACCTGCTTCCTGACACAGATGTGGCATCGTGGCTAATGGCTATGAAGTCGCAACAGCCGAGGACATTATTGCGCACCTTGCTGGTTAGGGAGTTGCCGCGCAAACTGGTTCAGGAATTACAGGCACTGTGGTGGTCAGAACGCGCGGAAACGCCCCTTGCGGAATGGCCGGACAAACAGTTGCTGGCGGTAGCGAAACAGCTAAATGGCTGGCAGTTAAAACCCTCCGGCACCGAGGGCTATCGCACCGCGGAAGTGACCCTGGGCGGTGTCGATACTCGGGAGGTATCCTCCAAAACCATGGAGAGCCAGTTGCGACCTGGCCTGTATTTTATTGGCGAGGTACTGGACATCACTGGCCATCTGGGGGGCTTTAATTTTCAATGGGCCTGGGCCTCCGGGGTAGCCGCCGGGCAAAGCGTTTGAGTGAGATAACTATTTCGGAAAGAGAGCAATGTTGAAAGAAGAATTACTACAGGAAACAGCAAAAATTAGCTGGCAAGAGTTGCAAAAGTTTTTTGCCAATGGCTCCACCATTTACGTGGCGCCGGAACTGGACCTGATCGATGTGGCCGGGGAAATCTGCCAGGACAACAAAGAGAAGGTTCAGTCTTGGATGGCCGCCGGACAGGTAGGGCAAGTTAGCGATGAACAGGCGGTAACCTGGTTGGAAACCGATGCCCTGGTGTGGTCAGTAGTCGTCAAGCCGTGGGTCTTGGTGCAGCCGGTCTGTAATTAATATGTAAAGGATAATCAGTTGTATGGAAACAAATATCGTTGCTAAAGGATTAGCTATCCAAATTCCAGATGAGCTGGATATTACCTACCAAACCTTACCTTTTTACGATGACCATGAATTTTGTTTAGCCCGGTGGTTTAGCGAAAGTCTTCAATATGTCATGGCGATTAATAAATTGCCGGATGGGTGGCTGGACGCCGAGAAATGGATGGCGGGGTTTCAACGGGACATGAGGTCGCTATCAAAATGGGGCAGTTGTAAGGAAGGAAAATCTGAGGTCTTTGTATCTCCTGCTGGGTTAGCAATTAGTTCTCTGGAAATGTACTACGTCATAAAAGGTCAAGTGGGTGAAGAGCTTCAAAAAGGGACCTTAGTGCGAATTTTGCGCGACTTTGAACTGGCACCTCTGCCGGTGAACATCGTTTATTTTGGCGGGCGAAAGGCTAACGCCAAGATAAGGTCATTTATTGATCTGGCCGTTGAACGATTGAGGGCGAATCCCTTTATTGATCACTAGTATCGGTAAGCAGGGCCGCAGATTTCACCGAAACCAGTTTTCAGGGCTGATACTCAGCGTGGTGATGTCATTGCCAAACCACATCATGCCGTCTTGAATGGTGGCCTGCAGAGACATGTTGCGTTCTGCCAGGGAGGTTAATGATGCGGTGTCCTGCGGGGAAAAATAGTACACCTCGAGATTATCGAAGCGGCTCAGCTTGGGGGCGATATTTTGCCACCACTGCTCTGCAGTACGTGCGCCATAGGGGTAGATGAGTACGGTGTCGGCCCTGTTGCAGGCTTTGCGGATACGTCGCTCATCCGGCTGTCCCACCTCAATCCACAGCTCGATATCTCCCTGCAGGTTTTTCTGCCACAGGTCCGGCTCTTCATCGTTGGACAGTCCCCGGCAAAATTGCAGCTGTGGGTTGGCATTCAGTGCAAAAGCCAGCAGGCGAACCATCATGCGCTCATCGGTTTCCGAGGGGTGACGAGCAATGGTGAGGGCGTGTGTGTGGTAATAACCGCGATCCATATTGGATACGGCTAACTCGGCTTTGAACACAGTGGCTTTCAGGGCCATGCACGCAGCACTCTAGGTAATATTCGTGGGCTCTTGAGGCGCTGGTGGACAGCGCCTACTCAAGTGGTGAAAGGGGTCGAGGTTATCAGGTGATAATGCCGGAACCACTCAGTCCGCCGGGGCCGCCCATACCACCCATGCCGCCCATACCACCCATGCCGCCATCCTGGCCGGGTACAACAATTTTTGAGGCCTGTTCACGGCGCAGTTCTTCCAGCTCTCTGGCTGTGCGTTCAACTGCGGCTTCGGCTTCGGCACCAAATTTTTCTGCCGCGTCACCAATGCTGGTGGCCTCGATCAGGAAGTTGATGGGCAGCGCACCCATGGGGCTCATCACCTGGGTGGAACCCATGTAGGCAATTTCGCGGTTGGGGTCGCGCTCGCCGTCGGCGGTGACCGGAGTCAGGCGACGGATGCTACCGACCTTCTGGTCGGTGAAAATTTCTTCCAGGTACAGCTCGTCTGGATTCATGCTGGCGTCAAATTTTTTGGAATCACTCATGCTATTTATTCAGTTGTTGATCGTTGGGGCGGACACCCTACCAGATTTTCCACAGGTCGTCAGGGTGCGGTGATCTGGGACTTGAGGGTTTCCACCAGTGCATTGGCCGCAGAGGATAATGGGTAGCGGCGACGTGTCAAAATGCCCACCTGACGCTTGACTACCGGGTCAGTCAGTGGCCGGCTTTCTGCACCCAGCAGCTGCATTTGCTGAATAGCCAATGAGGGAACTACGCTGATGCCGAGTCCATTGGCGACCATAGAGCCAATAGATGCCAGTTGGTGGGCTTCAAACTCGACGGTCAGGTGTATGCCGCAACTGTCAGTGGTGTCGTCAATCATCTGCCGCATGGCTGAGGGTCGTTGCAGGGTAACAAAGGGGTAGTTCTGAAGCTCTGCCCAGCGGATCGTTTTTTGTTTCAGCAGCGGGTGGTCCTGGGGCGTGACCACAAAAAAACTGTCTTCAAATAGTGGTTCGAAATGCAGGTCTTCAGACTCTTCCAGGTCGAAGGTGACCCCGACCTCCACGCGACCTTTGCGCACCATGTCGATCACTTCCTCAGCCACCACATCCTGCACGGTAATGTTGATATCCGGAAACTGATCCCGGTAGTGGTGCAATGCCTTGGGCAACTTGCTGATGGAGAAGGACGCCATGGT
This sequence comes from Porticoccus litoralis, assembly GCF_030676955.1. Classification (NCBI taxonomy): domain Bacteria; kingdom Pseudomonadati; phylum Pseudomonadota; class Gammaproteobacteria; order Cellvibrionales; family Porticoccaceae; genus Porticoccus; species Porticoccus litoralis. Next base: position 46,325 of record NZ_JAUUUU010000007.1, read on the forward strand.
AGCGATACTCAGTTTGCCACGACGCATGGCAAACAGGTTATGCAGGTCGGTGAGGGCGTTATCCCAGTCGGCCAGCAGGCGCTGCGCCACTGGCAGGAAAGCTTCGCCTTCCGGAGTGAGTGACAGGGTGCGGGTCGTGCGTGCCAGCAGCTTGCCACCGACCACTTCTTCCATGTTTTTCAGGGCAATACTTAGTGCGGGCTGGGACAGGTGCAGGCGCTCCCCGGCTTCCGCAAAATTGCGCGTTTGAGCAACGGTCACAAATGCCTTGAGTTGTTTAATGGTGATATCCATGTGTCCACTTCTATTTATAAGGGGGGTTAATCATTTGATTAAAATTTTACGCTTGATAAATATATTGCGCTATAGGATGCTTTAACGGTTTTGCAGGCCAGATGTATTGTCTGCGGGGTAAATCATAAAAAACGATTGAGGAGAAAAAGTTCATGGCGGGTTTCGATAAGGTGGTGAGCACCTACGAAGAAGCGATGGCAGGTCTCGAAGATGGCATGACCGTGATTGCTGGCGGTTTTGGTATTTGTGGTATTCCCGAAAATCTGATCAAGCAGATCAAGAAAATGGGCACCAAGGACCTCACTATTGTTTCCAACAACTGTGGTATTGATGGATTTGGTCTGGGTATTCTGCTGGAAGATCGTCAGATCAAGAAAATGGTCTCTTCCTATGTGGGTGAGAACAAATTGTTTGAAGAGCAACTGCTCTCTGGCCAGCTGGAAGTGGAATTGACGCCCCAGGGCACTCTGGCAGAAAAAATGCGCGCTGCGGGCGCTGGCATTCCTGCGTTCTACACGGCCACCGGTTACGGTACCGATATTGGTGAAGGCAAGGATGTGCGCGAGTTTGACGGCCGAAAATACATTTTGGAAGAGTCTATTCAGGGCGATTTTTCCATTGTTAAAGCGTGGAAAGCAGACCGTTACGGTAACGCGATCTACCGCAACACAGCCATGAACTTCAACCCCATGGCCGCCACCGCTGGCAAGATCTGCGTGATGGAAGTGGAAGAGATTGTTGAACCTGGCGAACTGGACCCGATGTATGTACATACCCCCGGTATTTACGTAGATCGTCTGATTCAGGGTACGTTTGAAAAACGTATTGAAATCCGCACCGTTCGCGAAGGTTAAGAGGAGAGACAATCATGGCACTTTCTCGTGATCAAATGGCTATCCGTGTTGCCCGCGAGCTACAGGATGGTTACTACGTAAACCTCGGTATTGGTATCCCCACGCTGGTGGCGAACCATGTGCCGGAAGGTATGGAAGTTATGCTGCAGTCCGAAAACGGCCTGCTGGGTATGGGGCCGTTCCCAACAGAAGATCAGGTTGATCCCGATCTGATCAATGCCGGTAAGCAGACTGTAACCACGGCTACTGGTGCTTCCATTTTCTCATCGGCTGAGTCCTTCGCCATGATCCGCGGTGGTCATGTGGACCTGACCGTGCTTGGCGCGTTCGAAGTGGACGTGAACGGCAACATAGCTTCCTGGATGATTCCCGGTAAGCTGGTAAAAGGTATGGGCGGCGCAATGGACCTGGTAGCCGGTGCCGATAACATCATCGTGTTGATGACCCACGCCGACAAATACGGTAACTCCAAGCTGCTGCCGGAGTGTACCTTGCCATTGACCGGTGCGGGCTGTATCAAGAATGTACTGACCGACCTGGCTTTCATTCAGATCTATGATGGCAAGTTCCACCTGGTGGAGCGTGCGCCTGGCGTATCTGTTGAAGAGATCGTGGAAAAGACTGGCGGTGAGCTGGTTGTTCCCGACAACGTGCCGGAAATGCAGTTCTGATTCTCTGGCGCTGTCAAAAAAGGCTCCCTGTTGGGGGCCTTTTTTTATGCCTGTCGTCGGCAGCAAAGGCTTTTTTGTATTGCCGGCTGAATGGCTTAAACTGTTTGCTCCCATAGATTTTGCAATCGTCAATCCAATTGTTCGCCCACCATCTACCCCGGGCTGACACCATTCATTTCGTGAGGTGATTTATGTTGAAAGGTAAAACTGCATTGGTGACTGGTTCCAGCAGTGGCATTGGCTATGCCATGGCTGAGCGTCTGGCAGATGCCGGTGCCAATATTGTGTTACACGGTCTGATGGACCCTGCAGAAGGCGCTGCCCTGGGGAAGGAGTTTGAGTCCCGCTTTGGTGTCGAGTGTCTGTTCAGCGATGCTGATATTTCCACTGCCGAGGGTAACGAAGCGCTGGTTAATGCCTCGCTGGAAAAGTTTGGTCAGGTGGACATTCTCATCAACAACGCCGGCATTCAGTTCACCGCCTCGGTTGAAGATTTTCCCGTGGCGAAGTGGGATGCCATCATCGCCATCAACCTCAGTTCCGCATTTCACACCACACGCCTGCTGGTGCCCGGCATGCAGGCGCGTGGCTGGGGCCGCATTATCAATATTGCTTCCGTACACGGCCTGGTGGCTTCCCTGCAGAAGGCAGCTTATGTTGCGGCCAAGCACGGCATTGTCGGCCTCACCAAGGTGGTGGCGCTGGAGAACGCAGAAAAAGGTGTCACCGCCAATGCTATCTGCCCGGGTTGGGTGGATACCGAACTGGTGGCGGCCCAATTTCAAGCAACTGCGGATCGGGATGGCGTCAGCTTCGAAGAGGGCAAGCGGCGCACCATTATTGCCAAACAGCCGGTGCCCAAGGCGACCCAGCCCTCTGCTCTGGGTGACCTGGCGGTGTTTCTGTGCTCAGATGCCGCTGCCACCATTACCGGTGCAAGCCTGCCCGTAGATGGTGGTTGGACCGCCCAGTAAAGCCATTCTGCGGGCAGTCAGAGAGGGTTTGCTGTAGAATCCGCGGCTTCCATTAATTCGGGTGCTGTGCGTTGAAGTGCGGTGCCAGTCAACAGGTCAGGTATGTCAGGCAAAGTTGGATTTATCTCTCTCGGCTGCCCCAAGGCGCTGGTGGACTCTGAACGTATTCTCACCCAACTGCGGTTGGAAGGTTACGAAGTGTCTCCAAGTTATGAGAATGCCGATGTGGTGGTGGTTAATACCTGCGGCTTTCTCGATAGTGCCAAACAGGAATCCCTGGATGCCATCGGCGAAGCCATGGCGGAAAACGGTCGGGTGATTGTGACCGGCTGCATGGGTGGTGACGAAAAAGCCATTCGCGATGTTCATCCGGGCGTGTTGGCGGTTTCCGGCCCCCATCAATACGAGGCGGTGGTCGGCGCTGTGCACGAATACGTGCCACCCAGTGCCGAGCACAACCCCTATGTGGACCTGGTGCCGCAGCAGGGCGTCAAGCTGACACCGCGCCACTATTCTTACCTGAAAATTTCCGAGGGCTGCAACCACCGTTGCAGCTTCTGCATTATCCCTTCCATTCGCGGCGATCTGGTGAGCCGACCCATCGGCAATGTGATGGATGAAGCAGAGCGCCTGGTGAATGCGGGTACCAAAGAGTTGCTGGTGATCTCTCAGGACACCAGCGCCTATGGTGTGGATGTGAAATTCCGCACCGGCTTCTGGCAGGGCAAGCCAGTGAAGACCCATATGCAGCAACTATGTGAAGCCCTGGGTGAGCTGGGGGTATGGGTGCGTCTGCATTATGTCTATCCCTATCCCCATGTGGACAATGTGTTACCGCTGATGGCGGAGGGCAAGATTCTTCCCTATCTGGACATTCCCTTTCAGCACGCTCACCCAGAGGTGCTGAAGGCAATGAAGCGTCCGGCCAATGAGGAAAAGGTACTGGAGCGGATTCGCCGTTGGCGGGAAATCTGCCCCGACCTGACATTGCGCAGTACCTTTATTGTTGGCTTCCCGGGTGAGACCGAGGAGCATTTTCAGTACCTGCTGGACTGGTTGCAGGAAGCTCAGCTCGACCGCGTTGGTTGTTTCAAATACGAGGCGGTGGACGGTGCTCCGGCCAACGAGCTTCCCGGTGCTGTGCCGGAAGCGGTGAAGCAGGATCGCTGGGAGCGCTTTATGGAAACCCAGCAGGCCATCAGTGCAGAGCGTTTACAGCGCAAGGTCGGCAGCACCATTGAGGTATTGATTGACGAAGTCGATGACGAAGGCGCCATTGGCCGCTCCAGTGCCGATGCGCCGGAGATCGACGGCAATGTATTCCTGGATGGCGAATTTGGTCTACAGCCCGGTGACTTGGTGAAAGCCCGGGTGGTCGAGGCGGAAGAGTACGATCTGGTAGCGGAGTTGATCTCGTAGTTTTAGTTGTTGCTAACAAAACAGGGCAATAAAAAAGGCCAGCTGGAAAGCTGGCCTTTTTTATGGGGGTGAGCAGACTTAGTGCTGGTGTCCGCCGGCACCGTGAACATGGCCATGGGCCAGTTCTTCTTCGCTGGCTTCACGGACAGTTTCAATCTTCACGTCAAAGGTCAGGTCTTTGCCCGCCAACGGGTGGTTGCCATCAACGGTGACTGTTTCGTCAGAGGCGGCGGTTACCACTACGGATACGGGGCCGGAGGGGGTTTGCGCTTCAAAACGCATGCCCGGGTTCACTTCTTCGATACCCTGGAATGCTTCGCGTGGCACTTCCTGTACCAGGTGATCCTGGTACTCACCATAGGCGTCCGCAGCTGGAACGGTGACTTTCATGGAGTCGCCTTCAGTTTTGCCTTCCATCGCCTGTTCAAGGCCAGGAATAATATTTTTGTGGCCATGAATATAGGCCAGAGGTGCATCATCGGTAGACGAATCCAGCTGAACGCCTTCCTCGTCGGTGAGTGTGTAATGAAAGAGCACGACGGCGTTTTCAGTGATATTCATTTGGATACCTTCTACTGGAGATGAATTTCTAATGAGGGAGGCATTATCCGTGATGAGATTCCATTTGCCAAGGAAGGGGGGTGCTAGAGACTTTTTTCCAATTTTTTTGACCGAGCAAGGCCTTTATGGTCACTTCATCTGGTAACCGAGTCAGGATTTTCCCGTGACGATTTTTCGTTGTTTGTCAAAGAGCGTTGCCTGCGGCGGGCTGGCGGCTGAGTGGCTGCTAGCAATGGGTTGGAATATCAGATCGATTTTTAGAAACTACTACCTATAGTGGTTGCTCTGGCCAACAGCACTAGATATTGTATACTCCATCCAGTTCAGCGACTATTTACCCGTTCATCATAAGGCGACTCAAGAGTGCCGAAACCGGGTAAATTGGGGGGAAGTTGCAGCAACGCTTTCCTCTGCAGGACCTTCAAAGATTGCTCAAGCCACATACTGCACAAGGAAACAAGCACCGCCATGTCGATAGAAGCCCTAAAAACCGCAGACGAGCCTTCCCCCATCGAAATCAAACTCCAGCCAGCCTCAGATGACATCTGGGATAAAAAATATCGCCTCAAGGATAAAAGCGGTAATCCGGTTGATGAAACCATCGATGCGACCTATAGCCGGGTTGCCCGTGCGCTGTCCGAGGTGGAAGAACCGGCAAAACAGGAACACTGGTACGAGCGTTTTCTCTGGGCACTGCGCAACGGGGCCATTCCTGCAGGTCGGATTATTTCCAATGCTGGTGCGCTGGAGCACAAGCCCGCCACCTCCACAATCAACTGCACGGTGTCCGGCACTATTCAGGATTCGATGCTGGATATCCTGGAAAAGAATCTCGAGGCGGGGCTGACCCTGAAAGCTGGTTGCGGTATTGGCTATGAATTTTCAACACTGCGCCCGAAAGGTGCCTATGTGTCTGGTGCCGGTGCCTATACCTCCGGTCCTCTGTCCTTTATGGATATCTTCGACAAGATGTGTTTTACGGTGTCATCCGCCGGCGGCCGCCGCGGTGCGCAGATGGCGACCTTTGATGTCAGTCACCCGGACGTGGTGGACTTTATCCGCGCCAAGCGCGAGGACGGACGCCTGCGCCAGTTCAACCTGTCACTGCTGGTGACCGAAGAGTTCATGGAAGCGGTCAAGGCGGATGATGAGTGGTCACTCTGTTTCCCGATCTCGCCGAAAGAGGTAGAGCAGGGAACGGTTGATCCCGCCGATGAAACCATTGTCTGGCGCGAGTTCCCGTCAACGGAAGGTTACATTGCCAACGATGAGGGTCTGGTGGCGTGCCGTATCTACCGCACAGTGAAGGCGCGTCAGCTGTGGAACGTTATTATGAGTTCCACCTACGACTACGCCGAGCCGGGCTTTATTCTGATCGACAAGGTGAATCAGCAAAACAATAACTGGTACTGCGAAAATATCCGTGCCACCAACCCCTGTGGTGAGCAGCCCCTGCCACCTTACGGCAGTTGCCTGTTGGGCTCTATTAATCTCACCAAATTTGTTCTTGATCCATTCACTGACCGCGCGCGCTTCGACTGGGATAACTACCGCGAGGTGGTGTCGGTATTTACCCGCATGCTGGATAACGTGGTCGAGATCAACGGCCTGCCGCTGGAAGGTCAGCGCAACGAGATCACTCGCAAGCGCCGCCACGGCATGGGTTTCCTTGGTCTCGGTTCCACCATGACCATGCTCAAAGTGCCCTATGGCAGTAAGGAATCCCTGGAGCTGACCGAGCGTGTCTCCCGCGAGATGGCACTGGCCGGTTGGCACACAGGATTGGAACTGGCCAAGGAAAAAGGACCGGCTCCGATCATGGACGAAGAGTTCGAAGTCACCGAAGCCATGATGCGCCTGCGCCCGGAAATGGCCAACGATGGCATTGTGGTAGGTGACAAGCTGAAGGGTAAGGTTCTGCAGGCCCGCTACAGCCGTTACATGCAGAAGGTCGCAGAAGTGGCGCCGGAGCTGGTGGACGAGATTGCCGCGGTCGGCTGCCGTTTTACCCACCATTCCTCCATTGCCCCCACCGGCACCATTTCCCTGTCGTTGGCCAACAATGCCAGCAATGGTATTGAGCCCAGCTTTGCACATCACTACGCTCGCAATGTGATCCGTGAGGGCAAGAAGTCGAAGGAGAAGGTGGACGTATTCTCCTATGAGTTGCTGGCCTACCGGGAGCTGGTCAATCCCCGCGCGATGCCCTTCAGTGACGACCCGGCGGAAAAACTGCCCGACTATTTTGTCTCCAGTGAAGATATCAAACCGAAGCAGCATGTGGATGTTCAGGCCGCATCCCAGCGCTGGGTGGATTCATCCATCTCGAAAACTATCAATGTCCCCACTGACTGCGATTTTGAGGACTTCAAGGATATCTATCTGTATGCCTACGAGAATGGACTCAAGGGATGTACGACTTTCCGCTTTAATCCCGAGGCCTTCCAGGGCGTGCTGGTGAAAGATAAAGACCTGGAAAACACCACCTACCGCTTTACCCTGGAAGACGGCTCCACCGTCGAACTGAAGGGCAATGAGGAAGTGGAATACGACGGCGAGATCCATACGGCCGCCAATCTCTTTGATGCCTTGAAAGAAGGCTACTACGGCAAATTCTGAGCGGAACAACTGACATGACTGTAAAACTCGACAAGAAAATCATCGGCTATAAGGTGGTCACGCCGTCCAATGACGAGGCCCTCCCGGAAGAAAAACCCGCTGCATCTGATCTGGATCGCTCCATTGAGCAGATGCACGAAAATCTCGGCCGCCCGGAAGAACTCCACGGCTCCACCTACAAGGTGAAGACGCCGCTGTCCGATCACGCGCTCTATATCACCATCAACGATATCGTGCTTAACCAGGGCACCGACCACGAGCAGCGCCGCCCCTTCGAGATTTTCATCAACTCGAAAAACATGGACCAGTTCCAGTGGGTGGTTGCCCTGACCCGGGTTATCTCTGCGGTGTTCCGCAAGGGTGGTGATTGCACCTTCCTGGCGGAAGAGCTGAAAGCAGTGTTCGATCCCCAGGGTGGTTACTTCAAGCGCGGTGGCAAATTCATGCCCTCACTGGTGGCGGAAATTGGCGAGGCCATTGAAGATCACCTGACCAAGATCGGCATGATCCAGACCCCGGAACTGGGTGATCACCAGAAAGCGATTCTGGCGGAAAAGCGCGCCGAATATGAAGCAGCCAGCGCTCCGGCGGCTCCTGTCGCGAAACCCAGTAACCCGTTTCCCGAAAGTGCTCAGCTCTGCCAGAAATGTATGACCAAGGCAGTGATCCTGATGGATGGCTGCATGACCTGCCTGAATTGTGGGGACTCGAAGTGCGGATGAATTAACTCCAGTCAAAAAAATATCCACATGAATGGGGAGATTAGCCGGGGAACACCCGGCTTTTTTTCGCCTGTCTTAAGGGCCGCTCCGGTCAGTCAGTGACTGCCGAGTGCTATTTAGTACTTCTTCGGCAGAGGCGTTCCCCGTGCTTACCGTGATGTCCGCATAGCGGCGATACAGGGCGGTGCGCTCGGCGTACAGTTCCTCAAAACTCTGGTTGGGGCGGCGGGCAATACCACGGGTGTCGTAGTCGGTGATACGTTGGCGCAGTTCAGGCAAGGGCGTATCCAGGTAAATGATGATGCCGTGGTGACGAAGGTGATTCATGGCAGCTTCACTGTAGACGGCACTGCCGCCGGTGGCAATGACCAGGTGGTGGCCGTCAATACTGGTGAGCACCGATTCTTCAATGTCCCTTAGGTGCAAGTAATCGTTCTCATCCATAATCTGTTGCAGGGTCTTTCCTTCGCGCACCTGGATCAGGATATCGGAATCCACAAAGTCCTTGCCCAGAGCCTTGGCCAGCAGAATGCCAACTGTGCTTTTGCCGGTGCCGGGCATACCGATGAGAACGATATTATCTTTCACGGAGTTGTTTTCCATTACAGGGATGCCTTCACAAAGTCCATCAGTCGGGCGATGGCTTCACCCGGTTCCGGGCTCTGTTCAATAAGACTGATGCCGACCCTGCCGAGTCTGGGCAGTTTCTCCGTGGGTTTCAATACGCGCAGGTTTTCTGGCACAGTGCTGCGGGCCAGTACAGTAACGCCCAGGCCCTCCTCGATGGCCGCCTGAATGCCGGTGAGGTCGGGAATGGTGTAGACAATTCGCCAGTCACGCAGGCTTTCCTGCAATCGCTGGATGCCCCGCTTGCGGTAAATACAGCCTTCGGGGGCAGCGATCAGTGGTAGTGGAGATTGCAGGTGTGCATCGTGATCGGCACCGGTAACCCACACCAATTCGTCTTCCTTGACCAGGTTGTGACCCGCCATGGCTGGGTCATCGTGCAGTGCCAGTATCAGGTCGTAACGCCGCCTTTCTGTTTCGGAGAGAAGCTGTTTGCTGAGAGCGCAAGTCACTTCCAGCGTGACATTGGGGTATGCCTGTGCAAAACGCCCAACAATTTTCGGCAGCAGAGTGGTGGCGAACTCACTGGGTATTCCGAAATGAATCTTGCCGCTGACGGCGGTTTTACTGAACTGGGCAACGGCTTCGTCATTTAGTGCCAGTATCTGGCGCGCATAGCGGAACAGTTGTTGACCGGCCCGGCTCAACTCCAGTTGCTGTCCACTGCGGATCAGCAGGGTCTGGCCCACCAGCTGTTCCAGGCGTTTGATTTGCAGGCTGACGGCGGGTTGGGACCTACCGAGCCAGTCGGCGGCCGGTGTAAATCCGCCCAGTTCCACCACGGTAACAAAAGCGCGCAACAGGTCTGTGGGTAGGTTTTTCATGGCGTAGATACTATTAACAAATGTAATGAAATGATTTTAACTATTAATTTTACCAATTCTAGTCCGACCGCTAACATGGCTTTTTTCTTTCCCTATGTTGCCGGGTTCCCGCTATGACCACAGAACAGAATACCGACCTGAAATCCACGCCCCTCAATGCCTTACACCGGGAACTTGGCGCCCGTATGGTGCCCTTTGCCGGGTACGATATGCCGGTGCAGTACCCCGATGGCATCATGACCGAGCATTTACATGCCCGTGACAAAGCCGGGCTGTTCGATGTTTCCCACATGGGTCAGGTGGTGGTTCGTGGTGTGGGAGTGGCTGCTGCTCTGGAGGCGATGGTGCCGGTGGAGTTGGAGAGCTTGCCCATCAATCGTCAGACCTATGCCCTGTTCACCAATGATGAGGGCGGCATTCTCGATGACCTGATGATTGCACGTTGGTCCGAAGATACCTTTTTTCTGGTGGTCAATGCCGCCTGCAAGGAGCAGGATCTAGCGCACCTACGGAAGCATCTGGCTGGTTTCGAGGTCGATTACCTGGATGGACGTGGCCTGTTGGCACTGCAAGGACCGGCTGCAGCAGAAGTTATGGCTCAGGTGGCACCGGCAGCCTGTGAACTGATTTTCATGAATGGCTGCCATGTCACTATCGACGGGACAGACTGTTTTATTACCCGTTCCGGTTACACCGGAGAAGACGGTTTTGAAATTTCCGTGCCCGCTGAAGCGGCTGACGCCCTGGCTCGAAAGCTACTGTCTTTCGAACAGGTGGCCCCTATCGGCCTGGGGGCCAGGGATTCACTGCGCCTCGAAGCGGGGCTGTGTCTCTATGGCCATGACCTGGATGTTACCACCACACCCATTCAGGCTTCCCTGTTGTGGAGCATTAGTAAATCACGCCGTGCGGATGGCGAAAAAGCCGGGGGCTTTCCCGGCAGCGATGTCATCTTCCGTGAAATCGCGGAAGGGGCTGCCCGCAAACGCGTCGGCCTGCAGATTGATGGCCGTGCACCGGTTCGCGAAGGTGCCGAATTGGTGGATGAAAATGGCAAGCAGGTGGGCATGGTGACCAGCGGCGGTTTTGGGCCGACTCTGGGTGCGCCACTGGCCATGGGTTACGTGGAATCCGCGTATGCTGCTGTCGGCACCACCCTGAATGCCCTGGTGCGTGGTAAGGCGCGCGCGGTGACGGTCACCAAGATGCCGTTTGTGCCCCACCGATACTTTCGTGGCTAAACCGTCGCGGTTAAACATCTACCTGCGTTGCTGATACGGCATTAAAAATGGCCTCAAAATGCTCGGTTATACCCTATAACCTCCGCTTTTTCGGCCATTTTTGCCTTGTCTCAGCGGCTTCGCTGACGATGTTTAACAAGAAACAGAACTGAGTTTGAAAGACTTTTAACCCGCTTATTCCTGGAGATGTGTATCCGTGAAATCACTGGCTGAACTGAACTACAGCAATGAATTTGTCTACCGCCATATTGGTCCCTCCATCGAAGACCAACAGGGAATGCTTGGGGAAATGGGCTACGCCGATATGGACTCCTTCATTGCCGCGGTGGTGCCCGGTAGCATCCGTTCAACACAGCCATTAGCGCTGGGTGCTTCCTGCACTGAACAACAGGCCCTGGCTGAGTTGAAAGCCATTGCGGGAAAAAACCGCGTTATGAAATCGTTTATTGGACAGGGCTATTACAACTGTTTCACCCCCAACGTCATTTTGCGCAATGTGCTCGAAAACCCCGCCTGGTACACCGCTTACACACCTTACCAGCCGGAAATCTCCCAGGGTCGCCTGGAAGCACTGCTGAACTTCCAGACCATGATTACCGATCTCACCGGTATGGATCTCGCCAGCGCCTCGCTGCTGGACGAAGGCACGGCAGCAGCCGAGGCCATGACACTGTGTATGCGCATGGCCAAATCCAAGGGTCGTACGTTCTTTGTGGATCAACAGTGCCTGCCGCAAACCCTGGCGGTTATCCAGACCCGTTCGGAGCCACTGGATATCGACGTAGTGGTGGGCGATCCGGCAACGCTGGGTGAACACGATTGCTTTGGGGTGCTGTTGCAATACCCCGGTGCCGATGGTGCCGTGCGTGATTTCAGCGATGTGATCGGCCAGGCCCACGATAACAAAGCCCTGGTGGTGATGGCGGCAGATATTCTCAGCCTGCTGTTGCTGAAGAGTCCGGCAGAACTGGGTGCAGATGTTGCCATTGGTTCTACCCAGCGTTTTGGTGTGCCGCTTGGATTCGGTGGCCCGCACGCCGCCTATATGGCTACCCGGGATAATTTCAAACGCTCGTTGCCCGGTCGCCTGGTGGGTGTCTCCGTAGATAGTCGCGGTAAGCCCGCTTTCCGTCTCGCCCTGCAAACCCGGGAACAGCATATCCGACGTGAGAAAGCCACCAGTAATATCTGTACCGCGCAGGTATTGTTGGCAGTGATGGCCAGCATGTTCGCCGTGTATCACGGCCCGCAGGGCCTGAAGCGGATTGCCGAGCGGGTTCACTGCCTGACAGCGATTCTCGCCAAAGGGTTTGAGTCATTGGACGTGAAAGTTCTGAACGACAGCTTTTTCGATACCCTCACTCTGGAAACCGGGACCAATACCGCCGCTGTTCATGGGGCGGCTGCCTCTAGGGGCGTGAACCTGCGGGTGATCAACGACACCTGCCTGGGCATTTCACTGGATGAAACCACCACAGCTGAAGATGTGGAAACCCTCTGGCAGTTGCTCGATGCCAATTCATTTCTCACCGTTGCCGAAGTAGAACCTTCTGCGGCCAGTGGGTTGCCGGAGGCATTGTTGCGCACCAACGAAGTTCTCACTCATCCGGTGTTTAACCAGTATCACTCGGAAACAGAGATGTTGCGTTACCTGCGGAGTCTGGCGGACAAGGATCTCGCCCTGGACCGGGCCATGATTCCCTTGGGTTCGTGCACCATGAAACTGAATGCCACCGCTGAAATGCTGCCGGTAACCTGGCCTGAGTTCGGTGCCATTCACCCCTTTGCGCCCGAAGACCAGACACAGGGTTACCGACAGATGATCGGTGAAGTCGAGGCCATGCTTTGTGCCGCCACCGGCTACGATGCCGTTTCTCTGCAGCCCAACGCCGGTTCCCAGGGTGAGTACGCCGGTCTGCTGGCCATTCGTGCCTACCATGAAGGCCGCGGAGACCACGAGCGCAATATCTGCCTGATCCCAAGTTCTGCCCACGGTACCAACCCTGCCTCGGCGCAGATGTGCGGAATGAAAGTGGTGGTGGTTGCCTGTGACGATAACGGCAACGTCGACCTGGATGATCTGCGTACCAAGGCCGAACAATACAGTGATCAACTGGCAGCAATTATGGTGACCTACCCGTCTACCCACGGGGTGTTCGAGGAGGGTATCACCGAAATCTGCGAGATTATTCATGGCCACGGTGGGCAGGTGTACATCGATGGCGCGAACCTGAATGCCATGGTGGGTCTATGTCAGCCTGGGCAGTTTGGTGGCGATGTTTCCCACCTCAACCTACATAAAACCTTCTGTATTCCCCACGGCGGCGGTGGCCCCGGTGTTGGCCCGGTGGCGGTCAAACAGCACCTGGCGGCGTACCTGCCAGGGCATGTCAGTAACGGGAAAGCATCCCCCGTGGGAGCAGTTTCTGCTGCTCCCTGGGGCAGTGCCAGTATTCTGCCTATCACCTGGATGTATATCCGCATGATGGGAGCCGAGGGTCTGAAGCAGGCGACCGAAGGCGCAATTCTCAATGCCAACTATGTGGCCCACCGTCTCAAGGATGCCTACCCGATACTCTATACCGGTGCTAACGACCGGGTTGCTCACGAATGTATTGTCGACCTCGCCGCTATCAAGGAAGCGTCGGGTATCACCGTAGACGACGTGGCCAAACGCCTGATTGATTACGGCTTTCATGCTCCGACTATGTCTTTCCCGGTGCCCGGCACGTTGATGATCGAACCCACTGAAAGTGAATCCCGCGAAGAGCTGGATCGTTTCTGTGACGCCATGTTGCAGATCCGTGAAGAAATTGCAGCGGTGGAGCGAGGGGAATACCCGCTGGAAGACAACCCGCTGTGCCACGCACCACACGCTGCTGAAACTGTTACCGCCGACGACTGGCAGCGCAGTTACCCGCGCGAATTGGCGGCTTATCCGCTGGCTTCCCTGCGAGAGACCAAGTACTGGTCACCGGTGGGTCGCATCGACAATGTGTACGGCGATCGCAACCTGGTTTGTGCCTGCCTACCGGTGTCTGATTACCTGTAACGACGATCAGCGCGCGAAAGAACCAAGCGGGCCAATGGGCCCGCTTTTTTGTTGTGTCAGAATCCTGCTGAAAAATAGGTATTCCCGCCAATCTCCAGAATACACAGCAGTGTTGAGCGGAGGAAAAATAATTCTCCACTTACACATTTTTGTCACACTTTTTGCACAGTATCTAAGTGGGTGCAGGCCGGTTTCAGGCCTACAGAATTCCCGGTCTGGACTATCAGCTGTTTACTTCTTGATTACCACGCCATTTTTCATTCTGCACAGGCAATCCATCCTCCTGTCTGCCCCAACTCTCACTATTTTCTTCGGAAAACCTACTCTTCCAACGCCCCAATTTGGGGCGTTTTTTTTGGCCCGCACATTTTGCACCGAACTAGAGCATCCTCCCGACGTGCCAGGGTTTTCAAAATATGTGGCCCTTGGTTGTGATGCGTGTTGATGCACTAGAGGACTATTTTTCGGTCAGGCAGAAAACCAGCCCGCTTGTTCCCGCGTAAACACTTGCCGTAGTTTTGTATTTGCTCAATGCTAACCGTCACGAATAATGGAGAGACGAATGTCGCAGCGATTAGTCAGGCTAATTTGGTGGCCCGTGTTATTGATGTTGAGTGGTTGCCTGGGTATGCCCGATGGCGTCAAGCCAGTGGAAAATTTTGACCGGCAAGCCTACCTGGGACAGTGGTATGAAATAGCCCGCCTGGATCATTCCTTCGAACGGGGGCTGTCCCACGTGACCGCTGAATACAGCCTCAGGGACGACGGGGGCATACGGGTGATCAACCGGGGTTACGATGTTGATGCTCAGGAATGGAAGTCTGCCGAGGGCAGGGCATATTTCACCGATGAGCCCCAGGTGGCACACCTCAAAGTCTCTTTCTTTGGCCCCTTTTTCAGCTCTTATGTGGTGTTTGGGCTGGACCATGAAAACTATCAATACGCCTTTGTCTCCGGTTACAACCGAAATTATTTATGGCTGCTGGCGCGATCTCCCGAGGTGGATGACGGTGTGCTATCGACTTTCACAGAAAAGGCGCAACAGTTGGGGTTCGATACTGGGCAGTTAATTTTCCCGGATCATCAGCCCATACCTTCATCTCCGAAGCTTGATTGATTTTCAACAAGCCGGTTAGGCAATGACAAGTGGTTGCTCAATGGATAAAGTGAGTGAAATATTGCGGAGTGCACGATGGGTAATCATGTAGAGGAAGTGATGGTGGATAGGGAGGAGTCTGTTCTCTCCCGGTTTCTGAGAATGGAGTCATCCGGTGGTATTGTGCTGATCCTGGCGGCAGTGGCTGCCATGATCTGCGCCAATTCGCCGCTGCAACCCTACTACGACTTGATACTCGATACGCCCGTAGCCGTGCAGGTTGGCGAGCTGCTTGTTTCCAAACCCCTGTTGCTTTGGGTCAACGATGGTTTGATGGCCATCTTCTTCTTCCTGGTGGGCCTGGAACTCAAGCGCGAGCTTATGGAAGGAGAGCTGGCAGAGGTTCGCAACATTGTGCTGCCCGGTGTGGGCGCGATTGGTGGCATGGCGGTTCCCGCACTGATTTATCTTTTGTTTAATCAGGGCGATGAGGCCGGGCTGCGTGGCTGGGCCATACCGGCAGCCACCGATATCGCCTTTGCTCTGGGGGTGTTGTCACTGCTGGGCTCCCGGGTGCCAGTGTCTATCAAGATTTTCCTCACCTCACTGGCCATTTTTGATGATGTCGGCGCGATCCTGATTATTGCGGTGTTCTATACGGACAATATTTCCTTTACCGCGCTGGTGGTGGTTGGCCTGTGCCTGCCGGTGCTGTTTCTGTTAAACCGTTTTAACGTAGAGTCAAAAAGCCTGTATATCGCCGCTGGCACCATTATGTGGGTGGCGATGTTGAAGTCCGGGGTACATGCCACATTGGCCGGCGTGTTAATGGCCATCTTTATCCCGCTGAGGACACCTGCCGGTGTGTCGCCTCTGAAAATTATGGAGCACGACCTGCATGCACTGGTGGCCTTTTTTGTTCTGCCGGTGTTTGCATTTGCCAATGCCGGTCTCAACCTTAGTGGCGTCGGCATGGAGCAGTTGCTACACCCGGTTCCTCTGGGGATCGCCCTGGGCCTCTTCGTCGGCAAGCAGATAGGTGTGTTTGGCTTCTGTTGGCTGGCGGTGAAACTGGGTATTACCGCATTGCCTGAAAAAGTCAGCTGGTCAGCGTTGTATGGCACTGCCGCATTGTGTGGCATCGGCTTTACCATGAGCCTGTTTATCGGCTCCCTGGCATTTGAGCCTTCGGCTGTGAACAGGCTGTTTGACGAGCGCCTGGGGATTATTGTCGGCTCCCTGCTTTCCGGTGTGGTGGGCTACCTGGTGCTGCGTCGGTCGCTGCGGGCTTCCAATCCAGACGAATTAGAAGCCAACGCCTCTTAATTTCGTTGTTCTAAATACGGATTATTCCGCCACCAGCTGCTCACAGCGATAAAAGCCGCCCGGTTCGCCCAGGGTGTTGAGCAGCTCCGGCAGCAGTTGCTGCATCCAGGGGAACAGGGTCCAGGGCGGGTTGATCACAATCATGCCCGACCCGGTCATGCCCCGCTCGGGGCTATCTGCCCGAACTGCCAGTTCGAATAACTGGATGGAGCGAATGCCACTGTTACTTAGTTGCCCCTCAAGAGTCTCGATCCGCGACCGTTCCACCACCGGGTACCACAAGGCGTACACACCGTTGGCAAATTTTCGGTGGGCCTTGCCGAGAAACTCCACCACCTTCTGGTAATCACTTTTGATTTCGTAGGGCGGGTCCATCAGTACCAGCCCCCGTTTAGCGGTGGGTGGAAGGTGGGCCAGCAGACCGTTAAAGCCATCGCCGGAATCGCAACGAACATGTCGATCAGCTGCCATCAGTTGTTGTAGGGCTGCAAAATCCGCCGGGTGGGCTTCATAAAGCCAGGCGCGGTCTTTTTCCCGCAGGTATTGTTGTGCCAGCCAGGGTGAGCCGGGATAGCAGTTAAGGCTGTTGCCACCGTTGGCCCGGCTAACCAGTGACAGATACTTCTGAAGCTGCGGAAAGTTCTCTGCAGAGAGCCGCGCAATACCATCCTGATATTCTGCCGTCTTACCAGCCTGCGGAGTATCGAGACGATACATGCCCGCACCGGCATGGGTGTCGATGTACTCGAAGGGTTTACCCTTGAGGGTCATGTATTCCAGCAATTCCACCAGTACAATGTGCTTCAGCACATCAGCGAAATTGCCCGCATGAAAACCGTGGCGATAACTCAACATGGATGTCACCCACACAACATCGTTTGGCGCAAAAGGCCGAGGGATACTATCGGTTAAGGAGAAGCCCCTTTCCCGGGTTCAGGCTGCGGCAAAAAAAAGCAGCACTCCAGGGCAGTCGGGGGTATCAGGGTCCGAAAGGACGACGGATTATCGGCTTCACTGTGAGCGCGGAAATCATAAAAGGAATTTGTGTGGCTGTCGCTTAAAAAAACAGCTAACACGCAGGCAAGCCGGGCGCAGTTCGAAGGGCTGGGGCCCGTAACAGTCACGGCTCAATAATTAGAGTCTTGCTATTCGCTTTCATCGTTTGGGCCGACCCAGAACAGCGGGTTATAGGCCACTTCCCATAGATGGCCATCAAGATCCTTGAAGTAACCACTGTAGCCGCCCCAAAATACCTTCTGAGGCTTTTTTACCAGTGTTGCTCCGGCAGCCACGGCCTGTGCCACTACCTCATCAACTTCATTTTCTGATGCCACGTTATGGGCCAGTGAAAAGCCTTCGAACCCATTACCTTTTGCTGCGACCTGGGCATCCTCTGCCAATGCTTTGCGATCATATAAACCAAGCCAGGTGCCATTCAGCGTAAAAAAGGCTACTTCGGGTGGAGAATCCATTCTAGGGAAGCCCAGTCCTTTCTCATAAAAAGTTATCGCTGCGTCCAGATCGCGAACCCCGAGAGTGATCATGCTGATTCTTGGCTTCATGGTTCAAACGGCCCCTTTTTACGCATAACGCCGCCGGGAGTCGCGTAATTTTTCTGCGTCCTACGGGCTGGCTTTGTTAGGCAGCCCTCTAGTAAATATTTCATCTTTTTGCAGATCTCTCATTAACAATGAAACGAAATATTCAACCGCATTTTTGCTGCCGCTCTGAGGGTCGATAAAGAGTGAAGATGTTTCTGTGTATTCATCTTCGTATAAGTATTTTTTTATGATCTCGTTTTTATGTCGGAGCGATACAGAAAAGTGGACCTTTTTATCACTGACAGTTGGCACTAAGAAAAGAGTTGCGGCACCAAGCATTACCTTGGAAAACTCAGCACCATCAGACCCCTTAAATGTGTCGTAAAATTTTATGTCGAAGGTATATTCAGAATAAGCATTATTTATATCTACGCGTTCAAATAATCCTGTATTTCTTAGCGCAGATATAAGGAAAAAGTCATTGTTATCTCTATAGGAATAGCAACCATGCTGGTTGCATCCGGAATCAGATGCCACATAGCCATCGTTTAGAGTAAAGGATACAGACGGATACTGGGGGTTTTGATAGCGATCATATTGTGCAAGTTCAAAGCTTTGCTTTGATGCGCAACCGACCATTACGAAAAATAAGCATATTGTGAATATTGAACGAACCATAATTTTCCTTTTGTTGCCTAACGCCTAAGTGTGAGGCGAAGGTGCGACAGCACCGGAGTCCTGCACCACTTGCTTGTTAAATTTTTTACTTGCCCAATAGACAATAATAGGGATTAAAACAAACTCTAAATATAGAGATGGCGTGTACCACCAAGGCCACGGGTTTCCATAAAAGTACCTGTCTTGCGTGAGCCAAATTACAAAAATCAAAATAAACGAAATAGTTGATAGAAGCCTATTCTCTTTGGCAATTTTATAAGACGTAGTGAGTCCAGCGGTCAGCAGAATGAATGTAATGAATAGATCAGTTGTGCACATTACTATTTCGCTGAATACGTAGTCTGTATAGGATTCAAGAACATAAATAACTAAGTATGTCGCTAGATCAATACAAATATAGAAAGTTAGAAAAAGAACTAATGCGATAAAAGTTAGTTTCTTGGCAATCGTAAGATTTTTATTCATAGAAATTTAACAGTAAATTCAAAAGCCTATGGCTTTATAACAGGTTGGCCTTATAACACGGGAACGCTCAACTCTGTGGTTCGGCTGAAAGCCTTTAACCACGCGGTGTGTAAGGGATTTTGATGGGAATACTATTGGAGACAAAACAAGCCACTCCCTGTGTTGAAAGGCAAATCCTTTGGCCCATTGAATATAACGCACCCTTGATAAAATTCAATGGCTTGGCCTGAGTTCTACGATGTTATAAAGCCTGTGGCTTCTGAAAAAGGGTAACGGCAATCAGATGAATTGTTCACAAATGGTTATAAACATTTGTGAGGTTAGTGTCGCCTAGTCGCGATTACCCGCCAGAAATTGGGTGACGATGCGGTTGAAGGTGTCGGGTTTTTCCGCATGCAGCCAGTGGCCGGCATTGTTGATGATTTTCAGTTGGGCGTTGGGGAAAAGTCGCATGACTGTTTCCCGGTGCTTGTCCTGTATATAGGCGGAATCGGCACCCTTGATAAACAGGGTGGGGCCGTTGAAGGGCGTGCCTGTTGGTGCCAGCGTCAGGGTGTCGTAGTAGTTGGCGAGAATACCTTCCAGATACAGCCGCAGATCAAAATGACCGTCGTCGGCACGCAACAGGTTTTTCAGCAGAAAGGCGCGTACCCAAGAGTCTTCCACATGTTCTGCCAGCAATTCGTTTGCTTGCTGTCGGGAAGTAGGGCGGGCCTGCGCCAGGGCTTTCAGGCCCTCCAGCACACCGCCGTGGCGATCGGGTGTGTAGTCCACCGGGGCGATGTCGGCCACGATCAGTTTGTCCACCTTCTCGGGTCGGTTGAGTGCCACCTGCATACCCACCTTGCCACCCATGGAATGGCCCAGCAGGTGGGCTTTGGGAATGCCGAGGTTTTCCATTAATTCGACAATATCATCGGCCATGGAGGGGTAATCCATTTCCATGGCATGGGGGGATTCACCGTGGTTGCGCAGGTCGACGGAGATCACTTGATAGTGGTCGATCAGTGCCCGGCCCACCAGCCCAAGATTGCTGAGGGAACCGAACATGCCGTGCATCAGTATTACCGGTGCTCCGGCACCCTGTATCTGGTAGTTCAACTTCACGGTAAAAGCCCCTTGTTGTGCGGCGGATGATTATAACGTTGCGGGGCGGTTACGCGTCGATACCGCTGACACAGAGGTATTTGATTTCCAGATAATCGTCGAGGCCATACTTGGAGCCTTCACGCCCCTGGCCCGAGTGTTTGACGCCGCCAAAGGGCGCCATTTCATTGGAAATAATGCCTTCGTTAATGCCGACAATGCCGTACTCGAGCTGTTCCGCTACCCGCCAGATACGGCCGATATCACGGGAGTAGAAGTAAGCGGCCAGGCCGAATTCGGTATCGTTGGCCATCTGGACGGCTTCTTGATCGCTGTTGAATTTGAACAGCGGGGCCACCGGCCCGAAAATTTCCTCAGTAAATACCCGCATTCTGTTGTTAACGCCGGTCAGGATAGTGGGTTGGACAAAACTGCCCCCCAGAGCATCCAGCCCGCCGCCGGTCATTACCTGGGCACCTTTGGCGACGGCATCGTCGATCAGGTTGCAGACTTTTTCCGCGGCTTTTTTATCCACCAGTGGTCCCAGGGTGACATCGTCCTGATCGCCGGGGCCCACCTGTAGTGCTTTGACGGCGGTGTGAAGTTTCTCGGCAAAGGCATCGTAAACCCCGGCCTGCACCAAAATGCGGTTGGCGCAGACGCAGGTCTGACCGGCATTGCGGTATTTGGAGGCCATGGCCCCGGCCACGGCAGCATCCAGGTCAGCATCATCAAACACAATAAAGGGTGCATTGCCCCCCAGTTCCATGGAGGTGCGTTTAACAGTGCTGGCACAGGCCGCCATCAGCTGTTTGCCCACCTCGGTGGAACCAGTAAAGGTCACTTTGCGCACCAGCGGGTTGGTGGTCAGTTCATCGCCGATAGCGGCTGTATCACCGGCGGCAATATTAATCAGTCCCGGAGGAGCGCCTGCCTGTTCTGCCAGTGCGACCAATGCCAGTGCCGAAAGTGGGGTGGCACTGGCGGGTTTGCAGACAACGGCACAGCCCGCGGCAATAGCCGGTGCCACTTTGCGCGCCAACATGGCACTGGGGAAATTCCACGGGGTGATACAAGCGACCACACCCACGGGTTGTTTGATCACCATCAGCCGTTTGTCGCTGGACGGGGCGGGTATCAAATCGCCGTATATGCGTTTGGCCTCTTCTGCAAACCACTCCAGAAAATTGGCGCCGTAGGTAATTTCATTGCGAGCTTCCGCCAGGGGTTTGCCCTGTTCGGCGGTGAGAATTCTGGCGAGGTCTTCGCGGTTTTCCAGCAGCAGGTTGTACCAGTCGCGTAGAAAGGCGGCGCGTTCCTTGGCAGTGGTTTTTGCCCATTGCTGTTGGGCGCGATGTGCGGCGTCCACCATTTGTGCGGCTTCGGTTGCACCGCAGTAAGCCACTTCACTGATTAGTGTGCCATCAGCGGGGTTGTGGACGGGGAATGTTTCGCCACTTTTGGCGAATACCCATTGCCCGTCAATATGGGCCAGGTTTCTCAGTAAGTCGGGATTATTCAGTGTTAGGGTCATAGGGTAAGCCTAGTAGAGCCTGCAGGCAGAGGACAAGTCGCTGAAAGTGTAATGCGGATAGTGAGCAAGGGGTATAGGGGAGCGGGAAACCGCCAGCCCTTTTCCCAGCACAAGAATAGCCTGGTGCAATTGGCCGAGGTGATCCGTTTTCTGATTCGGTAGGTATAAAAAGGGGCTAAATACGTTGTTGGCAAGATCGATATTAAGAATTGAACGAGGCAAGAAAAATAACTGGTTTCTCAATAAATCGTTCTGGAGGCCGTTGTGGGCTTTTACTTGCTTGGGAGCTCGGTGCTAAGGCTCATGATGTGGTCGCTGATTTCTGCGCGTTGTTCCTCGGAAAGATTTTGCCAGGCGCGGGCGAGATCATGATCGAAAGGTTGGCTGATGGTTTTATCTCCACCAAGCCACAACCATTCTGCACAGACGCCCAGGGCCCTGGCAATTGCAAAAATAGCGGATGTAGAGCGAGATTGCCCGCTTTCCAGCTTTGAGATCATCTGCTGGGTCAAGCGGGTTTCGGTGGCTAGTTGGGCCTGAGAGAGGCCCGATTGCTGCCGGGTGGTTCTGATGCGATACGCCATGTCATTCATGGCGAGCAATATTACAACATATGTTGTAAATGTGTAGACAACCATAGTTGTAGTGCGACTTGGTTCGCGTTATTGTTTTCCTAAGATCAGGGAGTGAAATGGATGACCCCAATAGAAGCCTTGCAATCAGTTGTAGAAGCATTGGGTGGGCAAACAGCTTTGGCCAGAGCCCTGTCACAACAAACCGGACGAAGTGTTCGTCAACAACATATTTGGAACTGGTTGAATCGAGATGGCGGTATACCACCTGCCTATGCGCCGCTTATTGTTAAACTGTGCGAGAAGCGGGGGTTGCACATAACCTGTGCCTTACTCTGTCCGGCCTTTTACCCAGATGCCTGATACTGCTCAGCGGAGGCTTTAAATCAGGGTAAAGTCTTTATGCTTGTGCAGATGCTCCACCATACGGGGGGCATGATTAATCGGCGCGAGAAGACTTTGTTCTCCCGTTTTAACACTATGTTGAAATAATAAAGTTGAGAAGATAGCCGAATGAAAAAATTGGCGGGTAAAGTCGCGCTGGTCACCGGCGCGGGTCGAGGAATAGGTCGAGAGATCGCTCTGAAGCTGGCCGCCGAGGGCTGTAATCTGGTGGTGAATGATCTGGACAGTGAGCTGCTGGCTCAATTAACCGCGGATGCAGAAGCTTTGGGAAGTCAGGTGGTTACTGTGATAGGGAGTGTCACCGAACCGGATTTTGGCACCCGGTTCGTCAAACAGGCCGTGGATGCTTTTGATGGTCTGGATATCGTCATCAATAACGCCGGTTACACCTGGGATAACGTGATCCAGAAAATGGACGACGAGCAGTGGTACGCCATGATCGATGTTCACATGACTGCCCCTTACCGTATCCTCAAAGCCGCTCAGTCCTATATCAAGTCCTACCATGCGCTTGAATCAGAGGCCGGGCGCGAGGTATTCCGCAAGGTGGTCAACATTTCTTCGGTGTCGGGATTGGGCGGTAATGCCGGGCAACTGGCCTACTCGGCGGCCAAGGCTGGAGTGGTTGGCATGACTAAAACCCTCTGTAAGGAATGGGGCCGCTTCAAGGTGAATGTTAATACCGTGGCTTTCGGCTTTATTCAGACACGTCTCACAGGCGCTGCCAGTGATGAGCCAACCATCAATATTGAGGGCAAGGACATTCGGGTCGGGGTCAGTGACCAGATCCGCGACCTGATGACAGATCTGATTCCTCTGGGCCGCCCCGGAACACCCAAAGAAGCCGCCGATGCCGTATTTCTTTTTTGCCTGCCGGAATCCAACTACATCAGTGGGCAGACGATCGTTGTTGGTGGCGGGCTTGAGCTGTAGTTATCAGCCCCGGTGGTATTTGCAATAATTTCTTGGGGATAACCCCGTCCACTGCTTAAAGGCCCGGGTAAATGAGCGCGGTTCTTCAAAGCCGACAATATCCGATACTTCATCCACAGAGAGGTTGTCATTGACCAGCTTGTCGATGGCCACCTCGCGCCGAATATTGTCCTTGATTTTCTGGTAGCTGGTGCCTTCCCGCTGTAAGCGGCGATAAAGGGTCAGCGGCAGTACGCCCATCTGTTGTGCCAGTTCTTCCGTTTTGGGAAAAACAAGACGTGAGTGATTAAAGCGTAACAGCATCCGTTCAATCTGGGCTTCCAGGCTGTTGTCTTCGCCGGGGATGGTCATGATGTCGGCAGGATTGTTGGCCAGAAACGTTTCCAGTTCGCGGTTGGTTCTTACCAGGGGTTTGTCCAGGTACTGCTGGTCAAACAGCAAACCATTGCCGGGTTGGTTAAACAGTACGTTGCCGGGAAACATGATGCGCAGTTCGTTGCGGTGTTCCGGTGCTGCATGGATAAAGCGGGTTTCCCGAAGCCGGATCGCCTCACCGATATACCAGCTCGGGAAGCGGTGCCAGATAACCAGCAGAAACTCGGTGAGAAAATGGTCGCTGTCCAGCGTCGGCTGCCTCAGGGCAATATTCAGGCAGACACTGGTGTCTGTGTAATCCAGCTGCATGTGGATTTCATCAGTGATCAGGTTGTAGAACTCCACCACCTTTTCCAGCATTTCACCCAGGGTTTTGCAGTGCCTGACCAGGTCGCAGACCATGGCAAAAACACCGTATTTACAGGGGCGGGCAGTGAAGCCCATGAACTCGTCGTTAAGTTGCTGCTGCACCAAGCGGAACAGACGGGCGACCTGGTCGGTGTGTACGCGATCTGTGGAGCCTTCAACGATGGCCGGGTTAATGCCGGCTCTGGCCAGCAATACGTGGTGGTCTTGTTGCTTGCGCTGGATGCCGAGCAGACTGGATGCAACATGATGGTGTGAAATGGTAGCGATGACGAGTCTCTGCTATGTATGGTGAGTTTGGGGTATAGGGTAGCAAAAATATCTGTTTTTATTCAGAAATAATGAAATATTTTGTGAGTTTTGCCGAATTATTTTGCCCTTGTTTCAACCTGTATGCTCCGTCATAGTGCACTCCCACCTTAATAGCGCTCGGCTAAAAAGCGCATTTTGGTGGCAGTCAGAGCCCATTTGTGGTGCCTGGCGGGAAATTCAGCTATACCCAACTATATCGAAAAAAGCAGCCACCCTTATTAAGGTAGATAAGGTAGCGCTGGGTTGAGTTTACTTGAGGCAGCTTTCCATGACCGATCATTCAAAACCATCTTTAAGCGACTGGGCCAATCTGGCCAGTAAAGAAACCAAAGGCAAGTCGCCGGAAGATATGGTGTGGCAGACCCCAGAGGGCATTGCCGTCAAGCCAATCTACACAGCGGAAGACGTCGCTGATCTGGATTACCAGGACAATCTCCCTGGTTTTGCCCCCTTCAAGCGAGGACCCAAGGCAACCATGTATGCAGGGCGTCCCTGGACGGTGCGCCAGTACGCCGGTTTTTCCACAGCGGAAGCTTCCAATGCCTTTTATCGTCGCAACCTGGCGGCTGGACAACAGGGGCTGTCTGTTGCCTTTGACCTGGCGACCCACCGTGGTTACGACTCTGACCATGAGCGCGTAGTCGGCGATGTCGGTAAAGCCGGTGTGGCTATTGATTCCGTCGAAGATATGAAAATCCTTTTTGACGGCATACCCCTCGACAAGGTATCCGTTTCCATGACCATGAACGGCGCGGTGCTGCCGGTGATGGCCAATTACATTGTTGCTGCGGAAGAACAAGGGGTTACCCCGGACAAATTGGCGGGCACCCTGCAGAATGACATTCTCAAGGAATTCATGGTCCGCAATACCTATATTTATCCGCCTGCGCCCTCCATGCGCATTGTTGCCGACATCATCGGCTACACCGCGGAAAATATGCCCAAGTTCAACTCCATTTCCATTTCCGGTTACCACATGCAGGAAGCCGGTGCGACTAATGTTCAGGAATTGGCTTACACCATTGCCGACGGCATTGAATACGTTCGTACCGCCATTGCCAGCGGTCTGGATGTCGATAAATTTGCACCGCGACTGTCGTTCTTCTTTGCCATTGGCATGAACTTCTTTATGGAGATCGCCAAATTGCGTGCGGCTCGTATCCTGTGGTCGACTCTTATGGAAGAGAAGTTTGCGCCCAAGGATCAGCGCTCACTGATGCTGCGTACCCACTGCCAGACCTCCGGTGTCAGCCTGACCAGTAAAGACCCCTACAACAACGTCATGCGTACCACCATTGAGGCGATGTCTGCGGTGCTGGGTGGTACCCAGTCACTGCACACCAATGCCCTGGATGAGGCGCTGGCTCTGCCCACCGACTTCTCTGCCAGGATCGCCCGTAACACCCAGTTGGTGATTCAGGAAGAAACCGGTATTACCAACGTGGTGGACCCGCTGGCCGGTTCCTACTATGTGGAAAGCCTGACTGATCAGCTGGTCAAGGAAGCCCGTAAACTCATTGATGAAGTTGAGGAAATGGGCGGTATGACCAAAGCCGTTGAGTCTGGTATGCCGAAACTGCGTATCGAACAGGCGGCGGCATTGCGCCAGGCCCGTATCGACCGCGGTGAAGAAGTTATTGTTGGCGTCAACAAATACCAGCTGGCGGAAGAGCCCCCCGTAGATATTCTCGATATCGATAACACGGCAGTTCGCGAATCCCAGGTGGCACGGCTGGAAAAAATCCGTGCCCAGCGTGATAGCGCAGCTTGCGATAAAGCACTGGATGCACTGACAGCAGCCGCAGAATCCGGAGAGGGTAACCTGCTGGCACTAGCTGTGGACGCTGCACGCGCCCGCGCAACCGTAGGTGAAATTTCCATGGCGCTGGAAAAAATCTGGGGTCGTCATCAAGCAGAAACACGCACCATCAGCGGTGTTTACGGTTCTGCTTACGAAGGCGATGAAGATTTTGCGGCCATTCAGGCCAGCGTCGCAGAGTTTGCCAGCGAAGCGGGTCGTCGTCCGCGCATGCTGGTGGCAAAGATGGGCCAGGATGGCCATGACCGCGGTGCAAAAGTCATTGCCACAGCCTTTGCCGATATCGGTTTTGATGTGGATATCAGCCCCATGTTCCAGACGCCGGAAGAAGCCGCCCGCATGGCGGTGGAGAACGATGTTCACGTGGTTGGTGTGTCTTCTCAGGCTGCCGGACACAAGACGCTTGTGCCTCAACTGATCGCCGCGCTCAAAGAGCAGGGTGCCAGTGAGATCAAGGTGGTGTGTGGTGGCGTGATTCCACCGCAGGACTATCAGGCGCTGTATGACGCTGGAGTGGCGGCTGTTTATGGGCCCGGCACCAATATTCCCAAGGCGGCTGCGGAAGTCATAGACCTGCTTAGCCAGCACTAATTCTATTTGCCAGGCAACACTATCCGATCCGGGCGGTGTTGCCTGAAACAACGAAAAAAGATTCAGACACGGCCAGTCCATCCACACTGGCGGTTTAGAAACAGGAGAGCACCATGCACGAAATTATCGAGCAACTGGATGAAAAGCGTGAAAAGGCCCGCATGGGTGGTGGCCAGAAGCGTATTGACGCCCAGCACGCCAAGGGCAAGCTGACAGCGCGCGAGCGTATTGATTTGTTACTGGACCCCGGTTCTTTTGAAGAGTGGGACATGTTTGTCGAACACCGTTGCACCGACTTCGGCATGGAAAAAGAGCACACTCCGGGTGATGGTGTTGTGATCGGTTACGGCACCATCAACGGTCGTCTGGTGTTTGTCTTCAGCCAGGACTTTACCGTGTTCGGTGGCTCGCTGTCTGAAACCCACGCGGAAAAAATCTGCAAGCTGATGGATCAGGCCATGAAGGTCGGTGCGCCCGTTATCGGACTGAATGACTCCGGGGGTGCACGTATTCAGGAAGGTGTCGCCTCCCTGGGCGGTTATGCGGATGTGTTCCAGCGCAATGTAATGGCTTCCGGCGTGGTGCCACAAATTTCCATGATCATGGGTCCCTGTGCCGGTGGTGCCGTGTATTCGCCCGCGATCACCGACTTCATCTTTATGGTAAAAGACAGCTCCTACATGTTTGTTACCGGCCCGGAAGTGGTGAAGACCGTGACCCATGAAACGGTTACTGCCGAGCAGCTAGGTGGTGCGGTGACCCACTCCAGCAAATCTGGTGTGGCGGACCTGGCCTTTGAAAACGATGTGGAGGCGCTGGTAAAGCTGCGCCGTTTCATCAGTTTCCTTCCTGCCAACAACAAGGAAAAGCCACCTGTCTGGCCTACCGAAGATCCGGCGGATCGGGCTGAGATGTCTCTGGACACGCTGATCCCCGATGACCCGAACAAGCCCTACGACATGAAGGAATTAATCGTGAAGGTCGCGGACGAGGGCGATTTCTTCGAACTGCAACCGGACTACGCCGCCAACCTGGTGATTGGTTTTATCCGTGTTGAAGGCTCTACCGTTGGTGTTGTCGCCAACCAGCCGATGGTGATGGCGGGCTGTCTTGATATCGATGCTTCCAAGAAAGGTGCTCGCTTCATCCGTTTCTGTGATGCCTTCAATATTCCCGTGCTGACCTTTGTGGATGTACCCGGCTTTATGCCAGGCACCAGTCAGGAATACGGTGGCATCATCAAACACGGCGCCAAACTGCTCTACGCCTATGCGGAATGTACTGTGCCGAAAGTCACGGTCATTACCCGCAAGGCCTATGGCGGTGCCTATGACGTGATGTCTTCCAAGCACCTGCGCGGCGATGTGAATTTCGCCTGGCCAACGGCGGAGATCGCGGTGATGGGGCCGAAGGGCGCGGTAGAAATTATTTTCCGCAAGGATATTGGCGATCCCGAGAAAATTGCCGCCCGCGAACTGGAATATCGTGAAAAGTTTGCCAACCCCTTTATCGCAGGCAAACGCGGCTTTATCGACGATGTCATCATGCCGCACCACACGCGCAAGCGGGTGGCGCGTTCACTGTCGATGCTGCGTGAAAAGAAACTCGAAAATCCCTGGCGCAAGCACGGCAACATTCCCCTGTAACAGGCGGATGTTGAATTGACTGCACACATTGGATAACAGAATTTCAAGAAGAAGATCAGATTATGTTTAAGAAGATTCTTGTAGCAAACCGGGGCGAGATCGCCTGTCGAGTATTCCGTACCGCCAAGGCCATGGGTATTGGCACGGTGGCTGTCTTTTCCGATGCCGACCGTGATGCCTTGCACGTCACCATGGCGGATGAAGCCGTTCACATCGGGCCCTCTGCTTCGGCAGAGAGTTATCTGGTGATCGACAAGATTATCGATGCCTGCAAGCAGACTGGTGCTGATGCCGTGCACCCAGGCTATGGTTTCCTGTCAGAAAACAAAACCTTCTGTGAAGCCCTGGACGCGGCCGGTATCGCGTTCATTGGCCCCGGTGTTGTGGCGATCGAATCCATGGGTGACAAGATCACCTCCAAACTGATCGCTGAAAAAGCGGGTGTGAATACCATTCCCGGTTATACCGACGTGGTCAAAGATGCCGAGCACGCCGTGGAAATTTCTAACGGCATTGGCTACCCGGTGATGCTGAAAGCCTCTGCCGGCGGTGGTGGTAAAGGTATGCGGGTCGCCTGGAACGAAGAGGAATGTCGCGACGGTTTCGAGCGCGCCACCAATGAAGCCCGTTCCAGCTTTGGTGATGACCGCGTGTTCATTGAGAAATTTATCCAGGAGCCGCGCCACATTGAAATTCAGGTGATGGCGGATAGCCATGGCAACGCCATTTACCTGGGTGAGCGTGAATGTTCCATTCAGCGCCGTCACCAGAAAGTGATTGAAGAGGCACCATCGCCCTTCCTGACCCCGGAAGTGCGCAAGGCCATGGGCGAGCAGGCGATTGCCCTGGCCAAGGCTGTGGACTACAAATCGGCGGGCACAGTGGAATTCATTGCCGACGCCAACATGAATTTCTACTTCCTGGAAATGAATACCCGCCTACAGGTGGAGCATCCGGTCACTGAATTGGTGACTGGCCAGGATCTGGTGGAGTTGATGATTCGTGTTGCCGCTGGGGAAAAGCTGCCGCTGACTCAGGACGAAGTCAAACTCAATGGCTGGGCCATTGAGACCCGCGTTTATGCCGAAGATCCCTTCCGCAACTTCATGCCATCCATTGGTCGTCTGGTGCGTTACAGCCCGCCCACTGGTGAGGGAGTTCGTGTGGATACCGGTGTTTACGAAGGTGGCGAAGTGTCCATGTTCTACGATCCCATGATCGCCAAGCTGATCACCTACGGTAAAGACCGTGAAGAAGCCACTGGGCGTATGGTGGATGCCCTGGATGCCTATTACATACGCGGCGTCAGCCACAACATTAGTTTCCTGAATGCGTTGATGATGCATCCGCGCTTTGTCGCCGGAAAGCTGACGACTAATTTTATTGCCGAGGAGTATCCGGACGGTTTCAGTCCCGACCTGGTGCCCCAGGATGATCCCGCTATTTGCGTGATCGCCGCTGCCGTGATTAACAAGAAATTCCGTGATCGTTGCGCCAATATTTCCGGCCAGCTGCCCAGCCATGAATACCGTCCTTCCAATGACTGGATCGTGATGACTGATAACGGCGAGGCCAATTTCAGCGTATCCGTCGATACTACGGTTACTCCTGTGATCGCCCGGACGGAGGGTAAGGAATATCTGGTGGATACCGACTGGAAACTCGGAGAACCGCTGTTTAAGGCCACTATTAACGGCAAGCCGGTCTGTATCCAGGTAGATCGAGATGGCTGGTTGTTCAAGATGTTCCATCGCGGTGCTGAAAAAGAAGTCTACGTGGTCACACCACAGACGGCTGAACTGAG
Organism: Porticoccus litoralis; assembly: GCF_030676955.1. Taxonomy (NCBI): domain Bacteria; kingdom Pseudomonadati; phylum Pseudomonadota; class Gammaproteobacteria; order Cellvibrionales; family Porticoccaceae; genus Porticoccus; species Porticoccus litoralis. Next base: position 76,732 of record NZ_JAUUUU010000007.1, read on the forward strand.
CCAGCACATGCCAATCAAAGAGCCACCGGACCTGTCCAAGTTCCTGATTTCGCCGATGCCTGGCCTGCTGGTGAAACTGAATGTCAAAGTGGGTGACGAAGTTAAGGCCGGTGAAGAGCTGGCTGTGATCGAAGCCATGAAGATGGAGAACAGTCTGCGCGCCATTTCTGATGGTGTGGTCAAAGCCGTGACTGCCGAAGCGGGTGATAGCCTGATGGTGGATCAACCCATCGTCGAATTTGAATAGACTGGAGTGTTTCTGAGGTTGGCAGTGGTTTCTCGACAGTTACAATGGCCACTGCCATAACCGGAATGTCGGAGACACCGTTTGCAGATGACCCCGGAAGTACTCGCTGAAAAAATTCGGCAAGGTGATCGTCGAGCTCTGGCCAAGGGTATTACCCTGGTGGAATCGACCCGAGCTGATCACCGGGAGCAGGCTGCCAGCCTGCTGGAACTGTTGATGCCCTATACCGGCAACTCCATCCGGTTGGGTATCTCCGGTGTTCCCGGCGTGGGCAAATCCACCTTTATCGAATCCTTTGGGAATTATGTTATCGAGCAGGGGCACCGGGTTGCCGTGCTGGCGGTCGATCCTACGTCCGCTCTCAGTGGCGGCTCCATTTTGGGTGACAAGACCCGCATGGAAACCCTGTCACGCAATGTAGATGCCTTTATTCGGCCCTCACCCGCAGGGGAGACATTGGGCGGCGTTACTCGCCGCACCCGTGAAACCTTGCTGTTATGCGAAGCGGCCGGCTTTGATGTGATCATTGTGGAAACCGTGGGTGTAGGGCAGTCAGAGACTGCCGTGGCTCAGATGACCGATATGTTCCTGTTACTGCTGTTGCCAGGAGGTGGCGATGAGTTGCAGGGTATCAAACGCGGCATCATGGAGCTTGCCGACCTGATTCTGGTCAACAAGGCCGACGGCGATCAACAGGCTGCGGCCAATCGCACCGTGGCGGATTACCGTATGGCTGTGCACTTTTTGCATCCTCGCAGCAGGCATTGGCAGGTACAGGTGCAACCGCTCTCCGCCCTCAAGGGGCAGGGCGTCAACGAAGTCTGGGAAACCGTGGAAAGTTACCGGAAGGCGTTGAGCGAAGCCGATGAGATCGATGCCCGCCGCGCGGCACAGGCAAGGGCCTGGATGTGGAGTGAAACTGCGGACAGCCTGCTCACGGAGTTAAAGGAAAGCGATTCGGTGAAGGCGCTGGTCCACACGCTGGAGCAGGACGTGACAAATGGAAAACTGCCGGCCACGGTTGCCGCGAAAAAATTAATTGATGCGTTTCGTCACTGAGACGGACGCTGGGTAATAAGCAGGAGAATGAGTCGATGATTGGAAAGCTGAATCACGTTGCCATTGTGGTACCCGACCTGGATAAGGCGGTTGCCACTTATCGGGATGCCCTGGGCGCCAAAGTATCGGACGCCACGGATTTGCCCGAACACGGTGTCAGGGTTGTGTTTGTGGAGCTGCCCAATACCAAGGTTGAACTGTTGCTGCCCATCGGCGAAAACTCACCAGTGGCTAAATTCCTGGAAAAGAATGCGGATGGTGGCATGCACCATATCTGCTATGAAGTGGATGATATTCTCGCTGCCAGGGATAAATTGGTTGCCAGCGGTGCCCGTGTGTTGGGCAATGGTGAGCCAAAGATCGGCGCCCATGGAAAACCCGTGCTGTTCCTGCACCCCAAGGATTTTTGTGGGACATTGGTGGAAATCGAGCAGGTTTAACAAGAGTGATCAAGCCTTGCCAGAGAGATTGAACCGTTTTGTAGTTACCCTCCCTTTTTTGTCTGGTGATGACTGATATAGTCGGCCCCGAAAACATTTTTCAGTAGGCTGTTTGTTTTATTCGATCACCTTGCCGCAGTTAAGCAGGCATTGTGGGTCAAGCAGCTTCTTCAACTGCTCCATCAGTTGGATTTCCACCTCACTGCGGCACAGGTGCAAGTAGGGCTTCTTTTCCAGCCCGATACCGTGCTCTCCCGATATTGATCCACCACGTTGCTGCAATGGGCCGTATACAGCCAATTCCACGGCTTTACGGCGTTCCGGCTGATCGTTGCCCAGTTGCACGGCTACATGCAGGTTCCCGTCCCCTAAGTGTCCCAGGGTGGCGATAAACAGGGAGCTGTCTATTTCACGGATATTTGCTTCCATTTCTTCCAGGTAATTTTCCATCTCACTCAAGGGCAGGCTGATGTCGAACAGGATTATCGGCTGGTAAGGTTGTAGGGAGGGAATGTTATCGCGCACGGCCCACAGCCCCTGTTGCTGATGCTGGCTTTCCGCCAGTACCGCATCACAGATCAGTTCCTGCTCCATGGCTGTTTCCAGTGCTGCCAGAAATTGCTCACGGTCCTGCTGTGCGTCGATGCCGGTACTTTCAAGCAGTATGTAAAAGGGATAATCCACTGGCAGCGGCGGTGAAGTTTGTTGTTCACCTCCATAGGCTATGCGGTAATAGCTCTGCCACAGGGTTTCAAATGCCCCGAGTTTTCCCCCCAGGGCACTTTCCATATGATTCAACAATCTCGGCATTTTTGAGAACTGGTCTGTCGCTACCAGGGCCGTGGTGGCGACGGGAAGCCTGGACCTCAAGCGCAGTACCGCACGGGTGACAATCCCCAGCGTGCCCTCGCTGCCGATGAACAGATGTTTGAGATCATACCCTGCATTGTTTTTCAGCATCTGGTTCATACTGCTCAGTATGCGCCCGTCCGCCAGCACGACCTCAAGTCCTAATACTTGCTCGCGAGCCATCCCGTAACGAATAACCTGATTACCACCGGCATTGGTGGCAATGTTTCCACCAATCGTGGCGCTACCTCTGGCACCAAGGTCCAGCGCAAAGAATAGTCCCTCCGACTCGGCGCGTTCCTGAATGTGTTGCAATGGCACTCCGGACTGAACAGTCATGGTGCGGTTACTGTTATCCACCGATTCGATGACCGTCATCCGTTCCATCGATATCACCAGTTCATCACGACTGGTATCGCAGGCATGGGTCATATTGGTGCAACCGCCTTGAGTGACGACCTTTTGTCCCTCAGCGCTGCAGAGCCTCATAATATCGCTGACTTGCTGGGTAGTGGTTGGGCGCAAAATGACGCTAGCCAGACAATCATTATTTCCCCAGCCATCGGTGGTTCGCTGCTCAATACCCTCTGTCACGACTCCCTTGGGGCCAAGCAATTGATATAACTGTTGCAGTAAGTCGGGTGACATATCCTGATGCCTGTTACAGATGTGGTTTTTTATTGTTTTGGTCAGCCAGTATGGTGTACGCGGCTTGCCTTTGCAGCCTGTTAACAGTAGTCACTCTGTCAGAGTCAGGCAACCAGAAGTACAGGATTTACACTTTCCCGTAGGAGGATTGGAGGGCGTCAATAAAGTCGGTGAGCTGGTCCGCGGGCAGGTCATTAATGCCGGCAGCAGCTTCCCGTCCACCACCGGTGGGGAAACGGCGGCAGAGGTCTGCTGCACCCGTGCGGTTGGTGAGGGGTGCCCTGACGCTGACCAGAAAATTGCCATTTGCTTTTTCTGTGAGTACCGCATGGGCGCGATCGGGGTTCAGATTGGCGAGGTCGTTACTGAATACGCCACTGACCCGGCGCGCCCAGGGTTGGTCCGGCAGGATAAATACCGCGCTGTGGGCGTCGGCTTTTTCCGGCTGAACAGACGCAGCGGCGGCCATATCCTGTTTGTAACCCTGCTCGAGACGGGAAAACGCATCGGGGTTTTCAGAAATAAAACCCAGCGGATTTTTGTGGCTGCTTAACAGCTGAAACAGTTCTGCCGGATGAAAATGAAGGTCTTCCAGGGCGGACCCATAGCCGTTGTAATTGATATAGATACCCAGGTGTTTTAACTGTTCAGTATCTGCGGCATTGAGTGACAGAGAGTTCGCCAGCGTTAAAGCACTTTTGTTGAGGTTGTCTCCAAAAGCACCGACAACGGCCCAGTCCGCATGAGCACCTTTAAGGTGGCTGTTTACCAGCAAGCTAGTACAGATTTCAGGTGCTTCATTGATGAGCGTTGTCAGTTTGTCTGAGTCGGGGATTACACCAGGGTAGTGGTGGTCCACATAGAACACCTCGGCCCCTGCTTCTAGTATTTCCGCCAGTGGTTCGCGGTTTTTATCCAGAGAAACATCCAGCACCGTCACGCAGTCACCGGCACCGGCAGTGACATTTTTGAGCAGGGCGATATCCCGCTTGACCCCTGTGACCAGCACACTGTCACAGGGGTTGGCCAGGCGCAGTTGGCTCAGCGCGCAGATGCCATCGGCATCGCCATTAAAAACGTCGATCACTGCCATGTGTCTGCCAATTCGTGGTTTAAGCGTTTTCGGAACGGTAATAGTCCATCAGAATCTGAGCCACTTCAGGGCGGGAGAATTCTGGAGGAGGAGCAATTCCATCTCCAAGCATTTGCCGAACCTTGGTGCCGGAAAGAAGAATGAAATCGTCTTTTTCATGGTCTTCGGCCTCGTTCATCATCACCACGCGGCCCAGCTTTTTGGAAAAGGCGGTGTGATCGGCGCGGAAAATCTGAATATCCAGGGCATCAGCCGGTACTTTGTCATCGAAGATGGTCTGCGCGTCGAAGGCGCCGTAATAATCACCAACGCCAGCGTGATCACGGCCAACAATCAGGTGGGTAGCACCCATATTCTGGCGGAATACGGCGTGTAGTACAGCCTCGCGAGGTCCGGCGTAGAGCATGTCGAAGCCATAACCGGTGACCATGACAGTATTTTTTGGGAAATAGTGTTCAACCATGGTACGGATGCAGGCATCACGGACGGGGGCTGGAATATCGCCTTTCTTCAGCTTGCCGAGCAGCATGTGCACTACGACGCCGTCGGCATCGAGGCGCTCCATGGCCATGCGACAGAGTTCTTCGTGGGCGCGGTGCATCGGGTTGCGGGTCTGGAAGGCAACCACTTTTTCCCAGCCACGCTCGCTGATTTCATTGCGAATTTCCACTGCGGTGCGGAAGGTATCAGGAAAATCATTCTGGAAATAACTGAAGCTTAACACCTGGATATCACCTGAGATCAGGTTGTTGCCCAGCCCGCTGAATGTGGCCACACCGGGGTGCTCAGGGTCCAGTGTGCCAAAAATTTGCTGAGCCATGGACTGGATCTGCTCGTCACTGACGGTTTCGATGGCGGCAATATCCATAATGGCCATCACCGGGTTGCCCTCGGTATTGGGGTCGCGAAGGGCAATGCGCGATGCACCCTGAATAGTGCTGATATCATCGGTCAGGTTGATCACTGGTACCGGCCAGAACAGACCATCTGTGGTGTGCAGGGTTTCTGCCACACTGAGCGCATCTGCCAGGTTCATGTAGCCGCGGAGGGGGTTAAAGTAACCTGCACCGAGCATCACTGCGTTGGCTGCAGCCGCTGAATTAATCAACAGAGAAGGAAGGCCTTCTGCCTCTTTCAAGAGTTGGTGGTGTTTTTCTGTGTCGTAGACAAAAAGCGGGTTCAATGTGTCTGAGCCGTGTGGCTTGATCACGATGGAGTCTCCTGTGATGTAATGCAATCGAGAGTGTTTGGGCCGATAGCCGGGGCAGTTTAGTCTACTGCCAGCAGTTTGCGGGTTTTCAGGAATTCGATAATGGTGTCGACTTCCTGTTCCAGGGTCATTTCGGCTGTGCGCAAATGAATTTCGGGATTTTCCGGAGCTTCGTAGGGGTCGTCAATACCCGTGAAGTTTTTAATCTCACCGGCCCGGGCTTTTTTATAGAGTCCTTTCGGGTCGCGTTTTTCAGCTTCGGCCAAAGAGCAGTCTACAAAGACTTCAATAAAATCAAAGCCGGCATCTTCGTGGAGCTTACGGACCTGGTCCCGGTCGGCCCGGTAAGGGCTGATAAAACTCGACAGGGAAATGATGCCTGAATCGGCGAACAGTTTCGCCACTTCACCAATACGCCGGATATTTTCCGTGCGGTCTTCGGCGCTGAACCCCAGGTTTTTGTTGATGCCCAGGCGGATGTTATCGCCGTCCAGGCGGTAGGCCAGTTTGCCGTGCTCGAAAAGCGTGTTTTCCAGTGCAACGGACACCGTGCTTTTGCCACTGCCGGACAGACCGGTAAACCAGAGAGTCGCGCCTTTCTGACCCATGAGGCGGTTGCGGTCTTCACGTGTGACTTCTCCGTGGTGCCAATGAACATTTGTAGCGATTTGCTGGGTCATCTGTCAGTCCTTTTGTCGTGGTTTATAGATGTTGTTCTATCCTGGGTGGCAAGGAACCCTGGAGCGTTAGCTCCAGGCACCGTGCGCCAATGTCTTCAATATCGAGACGGGTGTCACGCAGTAACATGACACCCCAGTAATTGCAGAGCCCTATCAATGAGCGGGCACTGAAACGACAGTCGAGCTGGGGGTTCAGGGAGCCATCTTTAACCCCTGCACTGAACAATTGTTCCAGAAGCTCACGGTACCTTGACCCCAGAGTCTTGAGCTGTTCGCGCCGGGTATCCGCCAGATATAGTCGTTGTTCATTGTGAACTTTCATGGCCTCATGGTGCGTTCGATAGCTCGCCAGGTGGGACTGGATCGCTTTGCCAAGTTTGTTGGTAATTGAACCCGGCTGTGTCGCCAGTACCTCCATGCGAGATAGGTAATCCCGCAGTGCAAACAGACAAACCTCTTCCAGCGCTGCTTCCTTGCTGTCGAAGTAGTAGTAGAGACTTCCCTGCTGGATACCCATTTCGTTGGCAATATCCTGCGTCGTGGCACCATGAAACCCTTTTTTGGCAAACACCGAGGCAGCAGCAGCTATCGCGCGTTGATGCTGTTGTTGATAGCGGGTTGATGTGGCACGGCTTGTCGTCATTCGTTAATTCAAATTCTATAAGGCTATAGAATCTATAAGTGTATAGAAAAATACCAGGAGGTACAGTGAGATTTTGCGACAGGGTTTGGAATTCAGAAACTTTCTGACCCATTCAGGGCCTTATGTCAGCTCAGGGCTGTTTGCTCGCTCAAGGCTGTTTGTCCGCTCAGGGCTGTTTGTCCGCTCAGGGCTGTTTGCTCGCTCAGGGCTGTTTGTCCGCTCAGGGCTGTCTTGGGTTTATGCTTTTTCAGAGACGGGCAAGACATCCACAGACTGTTTGCTGGTGTGTTCGCCATGGGTACGCATCACCCCTTTGATAGGTGCTATATCGGAGTAATCGCGTCCGCGGGCGATCACGACATGATCGCTGCTCGCCATCATGTCATTGGTTGGGTCAAACTCAACCCAGCCCATGTTGCTGCCACACCAGGCCCTTACCCAGGCATGCATGGCATCGGCACCTTCAAGACGCTCTTTGCCTTCCGGGGGGATAGTGCGCAGAAAACCGCTGACGTAACCCGCAGGTATGCCTATGCCGCGTAGGCAGGCAATCATCACGTGTGAAAAATCCTGGCATACGCCATGACGATTCTGGAATGCCTCGAGCATGGGTGTTTCCACGGTAGTGGCCTCAGGATCATAGCGCATGTCTTTGTAGAGAGCCTTACCGATGATCTTGATCGCATCGAGGACGCTGACATCATTGGCCAGCAACTCTTTGGCATATTTGGTGGTTAAGGCTTCTATGGGCACTCTCAGGGATGGTCCCAGAAAATGGTGGGGTGACCAGGGGCCCACATCCTGATACGCCCCAATTTCCTTGTTCAGCTCCGAAAGGCGAGGGGACATATTCAGGTAGGCGATGCTGTCCATGCGTTCGATGCGAGCCTGGACGGAAAAGGTGATCTCCCGGTGCAGGTCGAGAAATGCCAGTTCCACATTGTTATTACCAAAAAAATCCACCCGATTGATCCATTCATCCGGTTTTGGACGCACGGTCAACGTGCCGGCTACCAGTCGCTGTTCGCCGGGCAGGTCGGCGGGAACCAGTCGAACGATATGGCGGCTGGCATTGGCGTCGTTGTCGTACTTGTAGGTGATTTTCAGGCTGATGTCGTAGAGCATTCCTATTGCCTTAACGCAGGTATGACGCACTGAGGTGATCAGACAGGCTCGCAATCTCACCCCCCAGATCATACAGAGCCGAACTGCTCAGGGTTTCCGGAGTATGCAGTTCCAGGCTGGTATGGGTCTGCAGCATGGTGCGCTGCAAGGGATTTAATTGCCTATTCTGGTCACTGTTGGGTAGAAAGTTGATATGGCTGGACATATCGTTGAGTTGATAAATGATGGCTCTGGGGTTCAGTGGGTCCAGGGCCAGCAGGTCGATGACGGTTTCGCGGTTGGTGGCAACGGCGTAACGGCGGCGGTGGGTCATAGCACTGTCTGCCACTTCAATGGCCATGTCCAGGCAGCCATCGGGTGCATGTTCATGGGTGAAGGACGACAGCATGTTGGTCAGTGAGAGGGCTCTTTCGAGACCTCGACCAATGCTGAGGAAGCGCCAGCTAGTGAACCGGTACATGTTTTCGTGGATCAGGCCGGAGAACCCTGACAGTTTGCGCAGCAGTATGCTCATGGCCCTTGCCATATCATCGCCCGGGGTCACAGTCTGGGTCATATTGCGGACAGTTTTCACCAGGTCATGCAGTGCCAGCCAGCCATCCACGGAGAAACGGTCCCGGACCTGGCCTGCAGCATAATTGGCAGATGCCAGGGTGTTAACCACGCTGGTGGGCAGCCCTTCTTCGACATCAGTGTCCATCTCTTCCAGGAACTCAGCCAGGTGCTCCAGCAGGGGGGTCAATTCAGTGCCGGACTCAGCCAGACGAATATGATAGGCCCGCAACAGACGAATGGTGTGTTCGGCGCGTTCCACATAGCGACCGAGCCAGAAGAGGTTGTCAGCGGCTCGACTGGGCAGTACGCCGGGTTGTTGGCGGGTAAAAGGCCCAGTAGAGGAGCCAAGCATGGTTTCCGTTGGCACCGACTCCTTACTCATTACCCAGACGTCGGCGACTGAACCGCCTCTCTGCAACGCCAGGGCCGCAGAGTGACTGGATGGCCCAATGCGGGCGAAGCCCCCGGGCATCACCTGCCAGCCGTCCGGGGTTCGCACCAGGAAAACCCTCAGGTTCATTGGCCTTGGCACCAGCCGGTCGCCATCAAAGGCGGGGGTGGTGGAGAGTGTGACGGCTTCCTGGCCAACCAAATGCTGTGCACCATCATCAATCCATGAGTCAATGGTTTGTTTGATGTCGCGATTGAATGTTCCGGCTACAGCGGACACATCGTCTAGGTCAAACGGCGGACGGGTGGCATAGGCACTGCCAATGGTCATTCGCTGAGCATTTTCCTTAACGTAATTCCGTTCCTTGGCTTGCCCGCACCACCAGGTGGCGATATTCGGCAGCATCAGTGGTTGCCCGGTAAGGGCTCTACAGATACGGGGCAGGAAGGCGAGCAGGGCGCGGGTTTCCAGCACGCCGGAACCCAGGGCATTGACCATGGTGACATTTCCGGAGCGTACGGCCCCCAGCAGGCCCGCAGTTCCCAGCCTGGAACTTTCATCGAGCTCAAGGGGGTCGGCCCAGTTGGCATCGAGGCGGCGCCAGAGCACGCTGACCGGACGAAGCCCGGCGACAGTGCGGACCATCAACTGACCATTGCGCACGGTCAGGTCTTCACCTTCCAACAGCATAAAGCCGAGGTAGCGGGCAATGTAGGCGTGCTCGAAGTAGGTGTCGTTCATCGGCCCAGGTGTCAGGATACCTACACGGCTACCCTCATCCTCTCGGAGCCCCATCAGGGCATCGCGGAAAGCGCGAAAGAACCCTGCCAGTCTGAAAACTTTTGCCCGTGCATAATGGTCTGCATATACCCGGGTGGTGGCGATACGGTTTTCCAGTGCAAAGCCAGCACCGGACGGGGCTTGGGTACGGTCGCCGATGACCCACCACTCTCCGTTGGGGCCACGCCCGATATCAAACGCTACAAAATGCAGGAAATGACCAGATGCCGGTTTGACACCAACCAGGGGGCGCAGCCATTCGGGGTTGTTGGCGACCAGGGCGGCGGGTAGGTGACCGTTGGCCACCAGCTTGTTTTCGCCGTAGATATCGGCCACTACCTGCTCGAGTAGTTCGGCTCTTTGAATCAGCCCGCCGCTAATGTGCTTCCATTCTTCTTCGTCGATCAGCACCGGCATGTGACTCAGGGGCCAGTCTCTCTCGGCGGCATCTTTAGTGCCGTACTGACGATAGAAAACCCCGGCATCGGCCAGGTATTGATCTCCGCGGGACTTACGCAAGGCAATTTCTTCTGGCGTCATCCGTGCCACTGCGTCGATCAAGCTGCTCCAGACAGGACGAATGGCTCCGTCTGGGCCAATCAGCTCGTCGGGCACGTCCTTCATGGCCCGGTAGCCGGCGAGTAAGCTGGCTACCGGATCATTCGTGGCTCTTTTGCCTTGTTGCGACATTTCTACAGTCCGGGAGGCCGTCTCAGGTCCAGCGTCATCGGAAACTCACGGTGGGGGACTTCCGGCTGGGGCATATACGTGCCGGGAGTATGGCCATTTGCCTCAAATCGTGCAAGGCGTCTGGCCTCTGCTTCGTTGCCATTCACCGGGAATGTTTCGTAATTGCGGCCACCGGGATGGGCGACGTGATAGACACAACCTCCCAGCGCCCGGCCGCTCCAGGTATCGAAGATATCGAAGGTCAATGGCGCATTGACGGGCAATACCGGATGCAGAGCCATCGCAGGCTGCCAGGCCTTATAGCGAACCGCGCCGACGGCAACACCCGACGACGTGGTTTTGGTCATCGGTACACGGCGCTGGTTACAGGCAATCACATATCGACCGGGATCAGAGGTAGTAAGTTTGACCTGCAGCCGTTCAACAGAGCTGTCGGTATAGCGCACTGTGCCACCAATGGCACCGGTTTCACCGAGCACATGCCAAGGTTCGAGAGCCTGCCGTAATTCCAGGTGCACGCCTTCATACTCCACTTCGCCGCAGAAGGGGAATCGAAATTCCTGCTGTGCTTCGTACCATTCAGAACGGAAATCAAAGCCGTGCTCTTTAAGGTCGCGAAGTACCTCCAGGAAATCCTCCCAGATAAAGTGGGGCAGCATATAGCGATCGTGCAGACTGGTGCCCCAGCGGGTCAGTTCGCCGCCAATGGGGGACTCCCACATACGTGCAATCAGTGCCCGGATCAGCACCTGCTGGGCCAGGCTCATCCGTGGGTCCGGCGGCATTTCAAAGCCGCGGAATTCCACCAGGCCAAGCCGTCCCATGGGTCCATCGGGAGAATAGAGCTTGTCGATACAGATTTCTGCCCGGTGGGTATTGCCTGTGACATCAATCAGGATATTGCGTAGCAGCCGGTCCACCAGCCAGGGTTGTGGTGGTACTCCTTCTTCAGGGCTGGTGATTTGCGACAGGGCAATTTCCAACTCATACAGGCTGTCGTGGCGAGCCTCGTCAATTCTCGGGGCCTGGCTGGTTGGCCCTATGAACAGGCCCGAGAACAGATAGGAAAGACTCGGGTGCCGCTGCCATTGCAGGATCAGGCTTTTCAGCAAGTCGGGTCGGCGCAGGAACGGGCTGTCCATGGTCGTAGCACCGCCGACAACCACATGGTTGCCGCCGCCGGTACCGGTGTGGCGGCCATCAATCATGAATTTCTCTGCCCCCAATCGCGTCTGGCGGGCTTCTTCGTAGATCGCTTCGGTGGTTGCCACACATTCTTCCCAGTTGTGGGAAGGATGAATGTTAACTTCGATAACTCCCGGATCTGGCGTCACCTTGATAACGTTCATGCGCGGATCATCTGGGGGTGAGTAACCCTCAATATGTACCGGTAGTTTTAACTTCTTGGCGGATTTCTCAGCCACATCCACCAGCTCAAGGTAGTCCTCAATCCGTTCCACCGGGGGCATGAAGATACAGAGTCGACCATCCCTGGGTTCAACGGACATGGCGGTGCGCACAAAGCCACCTTCCAGTTCACCCATGGCATGTTGTTCTACTCGATCGGAATGGGGTTCGTTGGGTGAAAATGAGGCCCTGGGTTGCGGCCTGCCGGGCTGTTCGGCCTCCGGCATATCCTCGTCCTTGAATTCCGGTAACGGTTCCCGGTGTTCCGTGGGATCGGCAACATTGGTGTAGGGGTACTGGGACGCCGTCAAATAGGGAAGGGTCTCCAACGGTAAGCGGAAACCTACCGGGCTATCGCCGGGAATCAGGTATAAATGTTCGCGCCGGGTTTTCCAGCGCTCTGACCGCCATTTGTGGCCGCCACCTTTGGCGCGGGATTGCCAGCACTGAATGGGCAGTACATAACCTGACGGCACATTGAGTCCGCGCCCAAAGACCCTGGCAATGCGGTGCCGCTCTTCCGGGTTTTTCAGCTTGGAGTTGGCGGCGGTAACATTTTCCGGCAGGTTGCCCTCCTTGATAATCCATTCTGCCGGGTCCTCAAAAGCTGGCTGTACATAGTCGGGGCTCAGTTCCAGCCTTTTTGCCATATCCTTGAGAATGCGCTCGGCATTTTCGGGTGTGGCCTTGTCTCCGGGGCCATTTTCCTTGGCAATCAAGTCAGCATCACGCCAGATCGGTTTGCCATCGCCGCGCCAGTATAGGGAAAACGTCCACCGTGGCAGCGATTCGCCGGGATACCATTTGCCTTGCCCGTAGTGCAGAAAACCGCCCGGGGCAAAGCGATCGCGAAAACGACGGATAAGCTGGTCGGCGAGTATGCGTTTGGTGGGGCCAATGGCGTCGGTGTTCCACTCCGCGGACTCAAAGTCGTCGATGGACACAAAAGTGGGCTCACCGCCCATGGTCAGGCGGACGTCGCTTTTTCCAAGCACGGTATCCACTTTCTGACCCAACTTATCCAAGGCCGCCCAGGATTCTTCAGAAAAGGGCTTGGTGATACGGGGGTGCTCCGACACTCGCTCGACAGTCATATCGAAATCGAACTCTACCTCGGCATAACCCACCATGCCGGAAATGGGCGCGGCATTCTTGTAATGGGGGGTCGCCGCCAGGGGGATGTGGCTTTCCCCTGTAAGCAAGCCTGAGGTGGGATCAAACCCGATCCACCCTGCGCCGGGTATGTAAACTTCGGTCCATGCGTGCAGGTCCGTGAAGTCGTGATCCGTGCCAGCGGGGCCGTCCAGAGACACCAGGTCCGGTTTCAGCTGAATCAGGTAGCCAGACACAAAGCGGGCCGCAAAGCCCAGGTGTCGGAGCACATGCACCAGCAGCCAGCTGGTATCCCGGCAGGAGCCTATGCCCAGTTCCAGGGTTTCTTCGGGAGTTTGAACGCCGGGCTCCATGCGGATTACGTAGTTGATTTCCTTGGCCAGACGGGCGTTGAGCTCCACCAGGAAATCCACGGTATTTTTGGGCGACCTGTCGATGCTGTCCAGGAACGCCTTCAGTCGTGGCCCGGCCCGTCCCGGCACGCGATAAATAACCAGGTCTGGCCGGATATCGGTGTTGTAGTGAAATGGCCACTCTTCTGCACTTTCTTCCACGAAAAAATCGAAGGGGTTGTAGACCGTCATATCGGCCACCATATCCACTTCGATTTTTAATTCCGTGATCGGCTCCGGGAACACATAACGAGCCTGCCAGTTGCCGTAGGGGTCCTGCTGATAATTCACGAAATGCTCGGCTGGGCTGATTTTCAGGGAATGAGATATCACCCGTGTGCGGCTGTGAGGCGCTGGTCGTAGCCGAATGATTTGCGGGCCGACGGTGACGGGCCTGTCATAGATGTAGTGGGTGAGGTGGTGAACAGCAGCCTTAATGGACATAACGGGTTCTCAAAGCTCTGGCGGGGGACCTGAAGAGACTTACACATTTCCCGTGGATGCACAATTGCAATCTGGTTTGAAGGCCGCGTTATTACTGGGGTTTCTGGGTGGTATTCCTGTGGGTAATTTGAGTGGTGGAATAGGGTGGTTTGGAGGGAGAGAGAGAGGGAGGAGGGTGCTGATAGCTTCTGTGCTATAGGGTTAGAGTGCTATAAAGACTTAGGCTTTTGAATTTTCTGTCGGGCTACAATATCGAGGAATCATGAAAAATATATTGTTCGTTTCAGTATTTTTATTAAGCGTAAACACATTTGGTGGTGAGTTGACCCCATTGCAGCTTGCTACAAAGCTTATAGAGCAATTGAATGTAGACGTTCAATCGGAAGTCATGGCAAAAAATATGAGAGATATACAAGCAAGGCAGATTGCTCAGCTCAATTTGCCCGCTGAAGCGATGCCTGCTGTAAATGAATATCTTGATAAACAGCTAAGCCTTCTATTTTCAGTCTTGAAGTCTGACCAAATGCGTGTCGATTATGCCAAGGCATATATGAACGTTTATTCCCACCAGGAGCTGGAAGACATTGTTGCTTTCTATGACTCTCCAGCAGGAAAAAAGATGCTAGAGAAAACTCCGGAGTTAAATACTGCCATATTGAAAGTGGCTGAAGGTTATGTCATGAGAATACAGCCAGAGGTCTTAAAGCTGCAGGAAGAACTAAAAGTCAAGCTCAGTGCTTATCAATAGCTTAACAAGGCAAGACAGTAAGGTCGCTTCTTGTCGAGGTACGCATAAGTGCACCCCCTCCCTCTCGGAAGCTTTTACATTCAATGAGAATTAATGAATTCCCAGAACAGGTCGTTGAGGTGCTTAATCGCCTGATAAAAGAGAAAGAAACAGATTCAATTTGGTTGGTAGGCTCTCGTGCAAACGGAACTGAGCACACAGATTCGGATTGGGATTTCATAGTTTTTGTTAGCAATCAGCTATCGGAACGTACTGCACGTCATAGTCAGGTCGATATTATTCGAGTGGACCGAAGTGGGAATTACTTGTTAGAAGGTCAACCTATGGAACTCTCGGGACAATTTAAAACTTGGCAATGGCGTCAAATAGAACCTGGTCGATCAGTGTATACGGTCCGAGTAATTCCTGAGTGTGGAGGGGAAGGATTATTCGATAATGAAAAAATTAGGTTTGTTGAACTTCGAGGGATATATGTTTGGCGGCGAAATACATAACCAGTTACTCCAGTACATTACGGGCCTGAAGTTCCAGAACCGAATCGTCTTAATGCTGCGCTTTATTGTGAGTGTTGAATTTTGGCATTAATTCTAAGGTTTAACGCTTTGGTGGTTATTGCTGTATAAGGAAATAGAGCACCCAAGAGGATTGACTCAAAACGGCTTCTGGCCGTTTTGTCCCCTTTGGGGCTGCGCCGCGATGCGGCTTGGTCCAAACGCTGACGCGTTTGTCGAACCTCTTACCGGTTCGAACGCTTTTGGGCGTATCAAACAAAGAACCCGGCGCAAGGCCGGGTTTTTTGTTTGAAATGGCGCACCCGAGAGGATTCGAACCTCTGACCTCTGCCTCCGGAGGGCAGCGCTCTATCCAGCTGAGCTACGGGTGCTTTAGAATGCGCCTTGTTGTGGCGGCATGGCATCATCAAGTCGTTACCGTTGCGATTTCCAGTGTTGCTGTCCTGAGGTTGAGTACAGGTGAAGAAGGCCTTTTTGGCAACTTCATTTTCTGGAAACTACACTTGAACTGCGTGTCTTCAGTACGTGCGAAGCGGCAGACGTTGCTTGAGAGGGCGCAATGATATAGCGTCCTCCGCTATTAGTCTATTGAATGGCTGACGTGACATGCAGCCCTATTCCGCCAAATATTCAGGCGGCGAACATAAAAATGAGTGGCCTGGTCGGCCCTGTCTGTTTAAGGAGTTCTGCGTTAGTGAAAGCGGGGTTAGTGATATCTGCCTTGGTCTGGTTAATGTTGTCAGGTTGTGCCCAGGTGCAGCCTCAGGGGCCAACATCTCAGCAGGCTGAAAGCCCGGCTGTTTCGGGCGAAAGCCCCCCGGTAGAGTCCGTATCTCCCCCGGACCAGGTGTGCCCGTTGCCACCGCCATGCACCTTGGCCGAGCCTGTGGAGTGCCCGCCTCCGAAAGTGATTGAGAAAGTGGTGTATAAGACTCCACCCCCTGCAAAGACCGGGGGTGAGCTCAATCTGCCGATCATCGGTGAGGTGGAAGATGTGATGGTTGAACCGCCCGGCATGATTCTGGAGGCCCGCATCGATACCGGGGCCGAGTCTTCTTCCATGCATGCGGAAAATATCCACATGGTCGAGCGGGACGGTATTAGTTACGTGCGCTTTACGGTGCTGGACCCGAAAACCAACAAACAGGTAGAGATGGAGCGCAAGCGCCAGAGAACGGTGCGAATCAAGCGCCAGACCGGCGATTTCGAGCGACGTTACGTGATCAAACTATGGCTCTCCATGGGTAATATCAAGGAAATGGTCGAGGTGACACTGACGGACCGCTCAGACTTCGAGTTCCCGCTGCTGATTGGCCGCAACCTGCTGACGGATACCGCTATCGTCGATGTCAGCCGTAAACACACACTGAAGTGACCCCTATGTCATCGAGAATGCAAATTACCCTGGTCGCTGGAATCCTTATTGCCATTGGCCTGGGGCTGACCCTGTACAAGCGTTTTGAGCTGGGTTTCCCCCTGTTGCCGGGTGAGCGTCAGGATGTGTGGACGCTGGAATCGAAAATTACCTTCAGTCCCACTGCGGGGCCGGTGGAAATTTCCATGGCTTTACCTGAGCAGCGGGCCGGATGGATTCTGCTGGATGAGCACTACGCTTCTTCCGGGTTCGGGTTTTCTATCGAGCGTGCCGCCGATGGCAGTCGTCAGGCAAAGTGGACCCGTCAGTCTCTGGATCGGCCTACCACGCTTTATTACAAACTGCAGACCTATCGGGCGGATGAGTTTGGCCTCGGCGCAAGCCCGGTGCCCGACATTGTGTTACCGGAACTGGCCGATGACCGTCGCGCCGCGATGACCCGGGTGGTTGCCAACCTGAGAGAGCGTTCTTCCGGCCCGGTCAGTTTTACGTCCCTGTTACTTCAGCAGTTGGTGAACGACAACATGGATCAGGATGCGGCCTTCCTGTTTGCCGACTACGAAGCAGGTCGCTTCGGGGTGATCATGGATGTACTGGCATTCGCAGGGATTCCGGCGCAGCGGGTGAAGGGTGTGTTTCTTGAAGACGGGCGTAGACGTCAGCAAATGTCGACGCTGGTGGAAGTATTTGATGGTGGCCGCTGGTACCTGTTCAACCCACGCACAGCACAGCCGGGTTTGCCGGATAATTTCTTTGTCTGGGAGCGGGGTGAACGTTTCATTCTGGATGTTATTGGCGGTAAAAGTTCGCAGCTGGAATTTGCCCTCGTAAAAAATACCCTACCGGTAAAGACCGTGCTTTCCATGGAGCAGGAGTCGAGTGACAAGCTGATGCTCGACTTTTCCATTTATGCCCTGCCTGTGGAACAGCAGGGCATGTTCAAGGGATTACTGTTGATTCCTGTCGGTGCGCTGGTGGTGGTGATCATGCGGGTTCTGGTGGGAATTCGCACATCCGGAACCTTTATGCCCATTCTGATCGCACTGGCGTTTATCCAGACGACGCTGCTCACGGGTTTGTTTATTTTCCTGCTGGTGGTTGGTGCCGGCCTGTGGATACGCTCCTATCTATCCCACCTCAACCTGTTGTTGGTGGCGCGGATCACGGCGGTGGTGATACTGGTCATCCTGCTGATGGCCGCACTGAGTATTGTCAGCTACAAGCTGGGCTACAACCAGGCACTCACGGTCACCTTCCTGCCCACCATTATTCTTTCCTGGACCATTGAACGCATGTCTATTCTCTGGGAAGAGGAGGGCCCACGCGAAGTGCTGATTCAGGGCGGTGGCAGTCTGCTGGCGGCGGTGTTGGCCTACCTGGTAATGACCGTGGAGCTGATCGAGCACCTGACCTTTAATTTTCCGGAGCTGATGATCGCGTTGCTCGGCGTGGTCCTGTTGCTGGGTAAATACACCGGTTACAGGCTGACCGAACTGTACCGGTTTCGCTACCTGAGGAAAGACTGGCAGTGAAACTGTTTATCTCTCCACGGGAGTTGCGCGAGCACGGCGTTCTCGGTATGAACAGCCGCAATGTTGAATTTATCGGCCGCCGTAATCCCCGTCGGCTGTTTCCCCTGGTGGATAACAAACTGAAGACAAAACGCATTGCCCAGGAGCACGGCCTGACTGTGCCAGAGCTGTACGGTGTGGTGGAAATTCAGCATGAGATCCAGTTTCTAGAAAAAATGCTGGAGGGGTTGCAGCGCTTTGTGATCAAGCCTGTGCAAGGCAGTGGCGGCAAAGGGATTCTGGTGATTTCCGAGCGTGATGGCCTGTCGTTTACCAAGTCCTCCGGGGCGGTGCTTGGTCTCAGGGATATCAAGCGCCATACCTCCAATATTCTGAGTGGCCTCTACAGCCTCGGCGGCAAGCCGGATGTGGCGATGATTGAAGACATGATCATTTTTGATCCGGTGCTCAGTCATTACAGCTACGAAGGCGTGCCCGATATTCGTGTGATTGTGTATCGAGGTTTCCCGGTGATGGCGATGATCCGCTGTGCCACCCACGAATCAGATGGTAAGGCCAACCTGCACCAGGGTGCCGTGGGCGTCGGGCTGGATATTGAAACGGGCCACAGCGTGTGCGCGGTACAGAACAACATCAAGGTCAACCGGCACCCGGATACCGGCTATGGCTTCGAAGACCTGCAGTTGCCGCACTGGGAGCAATTGCTGATGCTGGCCTGTGGCTGCTATGAAATGACTGGGCTGGGCTATTTCGGCGCCGATATTGTGCTGGATAAACACCGTGGTCCGATGATTCTGGAGTTGAATGCCCGGCCGGGGCTGGCCATCCAGATTGCCAATCTGTCGGGGTTGGGCAAACGCCTGAAGACCATTGATAAGCTCCCAAGCATGCCGGAAACGGTTGCGGAGCGAGTGGCGCTATCCCGGCAACTTTTTGGTCGCCAGCCGTGAATGTTCTAGTCTCTGAAAACTTTCCCGAAAACAGCGTTCACGGTAGCGGCTTATGTCGCTATAATGCGCGACTGTCTTTGGCCGCTAATACGAATTTGATGGAGGCGAGAATGAGCCAATTGAAAAAAACGGGTCTGGCTGCTGTTGCACTGCTGCTGGCGTTGGGCATTGCGGGTTGTGGTTCTGAAAGCGAAGAGGTCAAGCTCACCAGTGCACAGGAAAAGGCCATGACTGAGCGTCTTGCCCCCGAAGGTGAAGTCGTTCTCGAGAAAGATGTCCCTGCAGCACCTGTAGCGGCCGCATCCGGTCCGCGCTCCGGTGAAGAAATCTACAACAGCAAGTGTACCGCCTGTCACACCAGTGGCGCAGCAGGTGCCCCCAAACTGGGTTCCGCTGGCGATTGGGAGCCTCGTCTTGCACAGGGCGTTGATGCTCTCTACAGCAATGCTGTTAACGGTATTCGAGGTATGCCGGCAAAAGGCCTGTGTATGGACTGTTCTGCTGATGAAATCCATGCCGCTGTTGATTACATTCTGGAAAACAGTAAATAATTTCAATTTGCCGCAGCACCATGAAAACCGCGCCTCGTGCGCGGTTTTTTTATGGCTATCCGGTGCTCTGGGGTATGCTGTTAATCCAGTTTGCCGAAGTATGACGGAGCATAGAATCAGGTGTCAGACACAAAGCCTGTATGCGTGGGGCTGATATTGGCCGGTGGTGGTTCGACCCGGATGGGAATCGACAAGTCACTGTTGCGGCGCGAGCAGCAGACCATGTTGACGTTTTCGCGCTCACTGCTCTCGACACTGGGCCTGGATACCCATATCAGCGGCGGCAGGCAGGGCATGGCTGACGTGACGCCACAGGCCGGACCCCTGGGGGGCATTTATTCTTCACTCAAAACATTGCAATCCGACGCGCTGCTGGTGCTGCCCGTGGATATGCCGTTGTTAACCCCGAAGTTGCTGCACCAGTTGATGGATGTCGGTGAACGCCTGGGTGTTCCCGTCTGTTATGAAGACTGTTATCTGCCCCTGTACTTGCCAGTCAACGCCGGGCTTCGCAATTATCTTGACGAGGTGTTTGCCGAGGGCTCGCAACAACCCCGCTCGATCAAAAAAATGCTGTCTGCACTGGGTGGAAAGCAGTTGCCATTGTCTGACCGGCAACCACTGATCAATGCCAATACCCCGGAGGAATGGCAGAGCGCTATGGCGTTACTGGCAGGTGGTCATGATCAGCAATAGTGAGCGGCAACGATACAGCCGTCACCTGTTGCTGGGAGATATCGGCGAAGAAGGTCAGCAACGGTTGTTGCGCTCCCGAGTCCTGATTGTAGGGCTTGGTGGGCTGGGATCACCCGTTGCGCTCTACCTGGCATCGGCAGGTGTTGGCCAGTTGCTGATTGCCGATGGCGACGCTCTGGAAGTAAGCAACCTGCAACGGCAGATTCTATACGACACGGCAGGTGCCGGTGAGTCCAAAGTACGGCTTGCCGAGCAGCGATTGTCGGCGCTGAACCCCGATATTGAACTCAATGTTTTTGACGAACCTCTGACTCTGGATGATCTCAACCTCTGTATCCAGGATGTGGATCTGGTGCTGGACTGTTCAGATAATCTGGAAACCCGCAAAAACGTGAATGCCGTCTGTGCCCGGCAAGGCGTTCCTCTGGTTTCCGCTGCAGCCATCCGCTGGGAAGGGCACCTGATGGTGTTTGATTTCCGCGATGGACAGACTCCCTGCTATGAGTGCCTGTACCCGCCGGAAAGTACTGAGCCCGTATTAAATTGCAGCACCAGTGGCGTGGTTGGCCCGGTATTGGGTGTACTGGGTTCCCTGCAGGCCCTTGAGGGCATGAAACTCTTGCTGGGTCTGCCATCAGCAATTAATGGCCAGCTGCGTATTTTCGACGGACGACACCACGAGTGGCGGCACTTTGCCATTACGAAACGACCAGATTGCCCGACTTGTGGCCCGTGATATGGCCGATTGCGGCGAGGGGGCTTGACCTGCCAGGCTGTTCGGGTACGCTCCGAATAAGCAATCCATTTGAATTCCTATGTCACAGATACCATCACCACAGCTTGTCGACCGCTTTGGACGGGTGGTTGACTACTTGCGCCTGTCCGTAACGGACCGCTGTGACTTCCGGTGTGTCTATTGCATGTCGGATAAAATGGAGTTTGTTCCCCGCCAGCAATTGCTGACATTGGAAGAGCTGGCTTTTCTGGGCAGAGCCTTTGTTGAGCTGGGGGTCAGTCGTATTCGGCTGACTGGTGGTGAACCACTGGTCAGGCGCAACGTCACCGAGCTCATCCATCAACTCGGTCAGCTGGTTGGTCTGAATGAATTACTGTTGACCACCAATGGTTCTCAGCTCGCGGGTGTGGCGGATGACCTGGTAGCTGCTAGTGTACAGCGCATCAATATCAGTCTTGATTCAGTCGATCCTGTACGTTTTGCGGCGATTACTCGGACAGGGGACCTGTCGAGCGTGTTGAAGGGAATCCGAGCTGCCCAGCAGGCAGGTGTAGAGCGTATCAAGATCAACAGCGTGATCATGCGCAGTCAGAACGATGATGAGGTTATTCCTCTGCTGGAATTTGCCCTCGAACGTGGTCTGGATATCAGCTTTATTGAGGAGATGCCGCTGGGTGATACCGGTCGTGAGGATCGCCACGGTCAACTGGTGAGCAGTGAGGAAATCCGGCAACAGATCTCCTCTGTCTATTCCCTTTCCGCAAGTGCGGTGGTCACACCGGGGCCTTCCCGCTATTACCAGATAAAAGGCAGTGACAGTCGTATCGGGTTTATCTCGCCCAACAGCCATAACTTCTGTGAAAGCTGTAATCGGGTGCGGGTCACCTGTGAAGGGCGATTGCTGCTGTGCCTGGGGAATGAGCACTCCGTCGACCTGAGGCATGTTATCCGCTCTTCACCCGGTGACATGGCGGCTCTGAAACAGGCCATCACTGATGCCATGCAAATCAAACCTGAAAAACATCATTTTTACGATGCCGATCAGCCGCAGATGGTCCGCTTTATGAATGCTACGGGCGGTTAGCAACCTTTGAGCAAAAGCTGGTCTTGGGTCGCTGTTTTGACATCTGGACCGAGTGGTCCATAATTGTGTCATGAATCAGGGCAGACCCAAAGAATTTGATACCGACCGGGCACTGGAGCTTGCTACCCAGCAATTCTGGAAGGTGGGTTATTCGGCGACCTCTCTGCAGGATTTGCTCAAGGTGATGCGGTTATCTAAAAGCAGCCTCTATCAGACATTTGGCAGTAAACAGCAACTGTTTATTCAATGCCTTAACCACTATGAACAGAGTATGGCCAGCCGGTTAGAGCAGAAATTGGTTGAAAGCGATTCTGCTGTCGGATTCCTGAGAGAATTTCTGGAAGAAATTGTTGCTGAAGCGGCGGCTAGGGGCCCCAGAAAGGGCTGCCTGCTGGTTAATACCGCCAATGAATTATCCCAGCGTGACCCACAAATAAAAGTGGTTGTGTCAGATGGGGCCAACCACTTTATAGCGATTTTTCGCCGGGCTATAGAGTTGGCTGTAGAGCGCGGTGAAATGCTGGCCCCGGCATCCATTAGCTCCCTGGCAAGTTTCTACTTTTCCGGTGTGAGTGGTTTACGCACCATGGTAAAAGCTGGTGTCAGTCAGGAAGAGTTACACCCGGTTGTTAACTTAATTATGGAAAAGTTTAATTAAATTTTTTTGCCTATTTTTGTCTATTTAAGGACCGTTCGGTCCTTAAATAAATATTCACCATTAAACCATGTAAACAGGAGAACCTGACCATGAAATCAAAATACAAAATATCCATGTCTCCCGTAGAAATCAGTGACGCACCAGAAACGGTAAAAGGTATTCTGGTGGAACAGAAAAACAATTTCGGTTTTCTGCCGAATATGTATTCAGCGATGGCCACCGCCCCTTCATTGCTGAAAATCTATTTGCATGGATATCGGCTTTTTCGGGAAGAAGGAACATTTTCTTCGGTTGAACAGGAAGTCATTTTTATAACCATCAGCCGGGAAAATGGCTGTGATTACTGTGTTGGGGCACACAGCATGATTGCCGATAAAATGTCGGGCGTGCCTGAAGAGGTCACAGAGGCTATTCGAAACAATGCCCCGATCGCTGACCAGAAACTACAGGCGCTACACGACTTTGTTGTCACCATGATCAATACTCGGGGTGCACCATCCAAAAGTGATGTAGGAATATTTTTGAATGCCGGGTACAGCGAACAACAGGTCCTGGAGGTGATTGTAGCCATTGCGGTGAAGACATTGAGCAACTACAACAACCACTTATTTCATACCGAGCTGGATGACGTGTTTTCTGACTACGCCTGGGCCGAGTGATACAAAACCTGGGGCAATTCTGTCACGAACAGATATTCATATGGGTTGCCAGTATGAATGATCAATGTTGAGAATTTGATTTATGGTGGGGATGGAGCCGGTATAATCAGGCTCCTGAAACACTGCTACAGTCATTGATTATTGAGAAACCCATGTCCCACGCCACAAAAGAATTTGTCCCCTTAACTATTGCTGTCCTGACTGTGTCCGATACCCGCAGTCTGGAGGAGGACAGCTCCGGCCAGCTGTTGCAGGACCGCCTCACCGAGGCTGGACACCAGCTCGCGGAACGGGTTCTGATTCCTGACGATATTTATCGGCTGCGTGCCGAAGTGTCCCGCTGGATTGCCGACCCCCAGGTTCAGGTGGTGCTGGTCACCGGTGGCACTGGTTTTACCGACCGCGACTCGACGCCGGAAGCACTGTTACCCTTATTCGACAAGCAGGTGGAAGGGTTCGGTGAACTGTTTCGGCAGATTTCTTTTAACGAAATTGGAACCTCGACAGTACAGTCACGGGCGGTAGCCGGCATAGCTAACCATACACTGGTGTTCTGCATGCCCGGTTCCACCAATGCCTGTCGCACGGCCTGGGACAATATTGTCGGTGAGCAGCTGGATGCCCGCACCCGTCCCTGTAATTTTGTCCCCCACGTCACCCCAAAAGACCGTTGCGAAAGCCGCGGCTAGACAGACGATGAGCAGCCGTGACCAACAGCCCGGTTTATTGACTGTAGAAGAGGCGCTCCAGCGCCTGCTCGAGGCCGCCCGGCCCACTGCGGACATTGAAACCATACCCCTGACAGCGGCACTGGGTCGTGTGTTGGCAGAGAACCAGCATTCCCCGGTAGATGTACCACCTGCGGATAACAGCGCCATGGATGGTTTTGCCCTGCGCTTTTCCGATTGCACCCCTGATGGAGAAGCTACGTTGCCTGTCAGTCAGCGGATTCCGGCGGGTACCGTGCCCGAACCCCTGCAGCCAGCTTCGGCTGCACGCATTTTTACCGGCGCAGAGGTTCCGCCGGGAGCGGATACCGTGGTAATTCAGGAACAGTGTCAATGGGATGAATCAGCCGTCCGTTTTTCCGGGGCAAAACCCCAGGCCAATATCCGTCCCCGAGGGCAGGACATTGAGAAAGGCGCCATCGTTCTGCAACAGGGTCGTCGTTTAACTCCCCAGGACCTGGGGCTGCTGGCCTCGGTAGGTATTGCCAAACTGCCGGTGTATCGCCGCCTCAGGGTAGCTGTGCTTTGCACCGGCGACGAGCTGGTTGAGCCCGGTGAAACCCTTATCCCCGGCCATATCTATAACTCAAATCGTTACATGTTGCTGGGCCTGTTGCAGGCATTGGGATTCGATTGCGTGGATATCGGCATTGTGGCGGATGACTCCGAGGCCACCGAACAGGCCTTGCTGAAAGCTGCCGCAGAGGCAGACTGTATTCTCAGCAGCGGCGGGGTTTCTGTGGGTGAAGAAGACCACGTCAAAGCCTGTGTCGATAAACTGGGTAGCCTCGATTTATGGCGTGTGGCCATCAAGCCGGGCAAGCCACTGGCCTATGGCCACGTTAGGGACGTTCCCTTTATTGGCTTGCCGGGAAACCCGGTCTCCGTGTTTGTTACCTTTGCTATTACCGCGCGTCCCTATCTACTGAAAACCCAGGGTGCCAGTGATTGTTCGCCATTAACTATCCCAGTTGTCGCCGGGTTCAGCCGTCCCAATTCCGCTAAACGGCAGGAATACCTGAGGGCCAGGCTGGTACCGGATGATCAGGGCCGCCAACGGGCGGAGCTGGCAGGCAGCCAGAGCAGTGGGGTGCTGTCCAGCGTCTGCCGCGGTGATGGCTTGGTAATCCATAAGCTCGGTGAGGCCATTTCCGAAGGGGATCAGGTGCTGTTTTTACCCTTCCCGGATTTACTTTACTAACCCAATTCACCATCCTTTGATCTGGATACCTTGGTGTCCGCGCTGACAGCTTCTATGCTCAAAGAAGCATAAGGCGATTGCGTCGGGTGCAATTGGTCTGAAGAAGGAAGGGGCTATGGCTAGTCAGGTATCATTGGCATTTTTCGGCGCGGCAGGCACTGTCACCGGCTCACGTTATCTGCTTGACGTGGAGGAGCAGAGAGTCCTGATCGACTGCGGCCTGTTTCAGGGTTACAAGCATTTGCGGGAACGCAACTGGAAACCCTTTCCGGTAGACCCTGCCACCATCGAAGCTGTATTTCTCACCCACGCCCACCTGGACCACAGCGGTTACCTTCCGCGGCTGGTAAAAGATGGATTTGATGGGCCGGTTTACTGTACCCGTGCCACCCGGGATCTGTGCCGCATACTGCTGCTGGATTCGGCAAAGTTGCAGGAAGAAGAGGCGGAATTTCGCAACCGGCATAACTACAGCAAGCACAAGCCCGCATTACCCCTCTACACTCAGCATGATGCCCGCAAAGCGTTGGAGCATTTCGAGGTCGTCGATTTCAGCATGCCGGAAAGTCCCCATCCCGGTATCACTATGGGTCAGATTGAGGTGGGGTTTTACCCCAATGGCCATATCCTTGGCTCTTCCTACCTGGATGTGAAAGCTGCGGGCAAGCACATCCTGTTTAGCGGAGACCTGGGGCGTGGTAATGATCTGGTGATGCGCGCCCCTGAATTGCCGCTGTACTGCGATTACCTGGTGGTGGAATCCACCTACGGCAACCGTTTGCATGACAATCGAGACGTCTGGGAGGCGGTGGCTGAAATTGTCAATGACACCCTGTCCGGGGGTGGCTCACTGCTGATTCCGTCATTTGCCGTGGGGCGTGCCCAGGCCATGCTATACCTGATCACCGAGCTGCGTCGCCGGGGGAAAATACCTTATGTGCCTATCTTTCTGGACAGCCCCATGGCCATCAGTGTGACGGAATTGATGCAGCGACATCACCGCTATCACCGTCTGAACAAAGCGTCCTGCCAGCAATTATCTCGGGATGTGACTTTTACCCGTGATGTTCAGGATTCCATCGCCATTAATAACGTCAATGTCCCGGCCATCATTCTGTCCGCCAGCGGTATGGCTACCGGTGGTCGGGTGCTGCACCACCTGCAGCGCATGGTGGGGGATCACCGCAATACGGTGATGTTTGCCGGTTATCAGGCCCCAGGCACCCGTGGCGCGCGGTTGGTGGAGGGGGAAAAGCGAATCAAGATTTTCAACCGCTACTTTGATGTGAAGGCGCGCATCGAGAGCCTGGACTTTCTCTCTGCCCATGCCGATCGCCTGGAATTATTGCGTTGGGTGCAGCAACTGCCAGCGGCACCGAAACATTGTTTTGTCACCCACGGTGAAGAGAGTGCATCGGATCAGTTCCGCATCAGCCTGTCGGAAGAATTGGGCTGGAGAGCCTCGGTGCCGGATATGGGCGACAGGGTTGAGCTCTGATCAGTCCGCCGTCTCTATCTCGAAGTGGAATTGTTTGTCGCAGTCGAGACTATTACTGACAAAGCAGTTGGCCTCGGTTTTCTCGAGTAACTGTTGCGCCTTGCTGCGGTCTGCTTCGGATGTAATTACCAGTCGCGCCGTGGTCTCAATGCGGGAAAATTTCACATGGCGTTCGACTTTGTCCAGGACCCCTTCGCTGTGACAGTGGATTTCCTGCCATTCCAGTCGACCCGCTTTGGCGATGGCTTTAAAGGTCAGTGCCAGGCAGTTGGCGACGCTGGCCAGTAACATCTCCTCTGGAGTCCAGGTGTCGCCCGGGCCGTCAAAATTTTCCGGAGGCGCCACTTCCAGGGTGCAACCATTCTGCAAGGTGGAAACCATGTGACTGTTGGGAGTGCCGAAAGCACTGGCAGAGTAGGCGTGGGGTAATGGTTTCATCACGAATCTCCGTTTAGTCCTGCTGCCATCGGCGGGCGCGTTGCTGGTCACTGGTCTTGGCTTCCACCCAGTGCCCCTCACCGTCACGGTAAACTTCTTTTTTCCAGAACGGTGCCGAGGTTTTCAGAATATCCATAATAAATTCGCAGGCGCTGAACACTGCAGCCCGGTGCTCGCCGCTCACAGCCACCAGCACAATCTGGTCACCGGGCTTCAGTTCGCCAATGCGATGCACAATACGAATATCGGCAACCGGCCAGCGTTGCAGGGCTTCTTCAGCGGTGGCCTGCAAGGACTTTTCGGTCATGCCCGGGTAGTGTTCCAGTTGAAGTGACGTCAGGGGGTTGCCGGTGATATCCCGCACCAGGCCGGTAAACAGCGCGATGCCACCCACTGTCCGGCAATCAGCCTTGAGGCGCTGGTATTCTTCGCCTACATCAAAATCTTCCCGCTGTACGGAAATGGAAATCATCCGCCGGTCACCGGGGGGAAGAGTGCCAGTTCGTCGTTATCGCTGAGGCTGGCAGTGTCAACGGTCATTACCTGGTTGATGGCGCAGAGAAACTGGCCCTGGCCTAGCCCTTGTTGCCATTGCTCGCCCCGCTGTTTCAGGGTCGATACCAGATCGCTGACAGTCTGCACATGGTCTGGCAATGTCAGCTCCAGTTCACCGGTGCCCAGTTGCTCCCGTAGACTGCCGAAAAACAGAATCTTCAAGGGGCAGCGCTCCAGTGGCCGGATTTGCCACCGGCTTTTTCCAGCAGGCGAGTGGATTCGATCACCATGCCGCGGTCCACTGCCTTGCACATGTCGTAGATGGTCAGTGCGGCCACAGAGGCTGCAGTAAGGGCTTCCATTTCCACGCCGGTTTTGCCATCCAGGCCGCAGCTGGCGGTGATGCGCAATTGATTGCTGTCCGGCAGCAATTGAAATTCCACTTTGATCGAGGTGAGCATCAGTGGGTGACAGAGGGGAATCAGGTCAGAACATTTTTTCGCTGCCTGAATGCCAGCAATGCGGGCCACGGCCAGCACATCACCTTTCTTGTGGCCGCCACTGCTGATCATGTTCAGGGTTTCCGGTTGCATCCGCACCAGTGATTCGGCGGTTGCTTCGCGATGGGTGACCGCTTTGCCGCCCACATCTACCATGTGGGCATTGCCCTGTTCATCCAGGTGGCTCAGTTTGCGCATGTCGCTCAAAACAGTACTCCGCGATCAGGATTGATAATGTGGAAGTCTAACGTAACTCAGGGCCCGGCGTATCACTGGGAATCAATCATGCCGTGCTGGCGGCAAGATCAGAATGGCCCGGAAATCATTGACGTTTGTCCGCGTGGGGCCAGTGATCAGCAGGTCGCCGAGGTCCGAAAAAAACGGGTAACAGTTATTGTTGTCGAGTTCGGTCGCGGCATCCCAGCCTCGGTCAATGGCCCGCTGCCAGGTGTCGGGATTGAGAACGGCTCCGGCATTGTCCCCGGCACCGTCGATACCGTCGGTATCTGCCGCAAGGGCATAAATTCCCGGCGCTCCCTTGAGGGCATCCACCAGTGCCAGTAGATACTCGCCATTGCGTCCGCCCTTGCCATTTCCTCGTACCGTGACGCTGGTTTCCCCACCGGAAAGAATCACGCAGGGTGCCTGAATTGAGCCTTCCCCCCGCGAGATGGCCAGGGCCAGTGAGGCGTGCTGTTGCGCCAGTTCACGGGACTCTCCTGTCAGGTCATCACCCAGGGACAATACTTCCAGACCTACAGCTTTGGCGCGCACGGTGGTTGCCATTAGCGACTGGCTGGGAGCGGCGATCATTCTGAAGCGGCAGTGGGCGAGGGCAGTATCGCCGGGTTTGGGGGTTTCCGACTCCGGGGACTTCAACCACTTGGTGACAGCGTCACCAATTTCGATGTTGTACTTTTCGAGAATGGCCAGGGCCTGATCGGATGTGGTCGGGTCGGCCACCGTAGGGCCGGACGCAATCACCGCTGGGTCGTCTCCTGGCACATCGGATATCGCCAGAGTCAGCAGTTTGGCCGGAGCGCAGGCCTGAGCCAGTCGCCCGCCCTTGATACCGGAAAGGTGCTTGCGCACGCAGTTCATTTCATGAATATCGGCGCCGGATTTCAGCAGACCACGATTGATACTCTGCTTGTCCGCCAGGGTTAGTCCGGGTGCAGGCATGGATAACAGCGATGAACCGCCACCGGAGATCAGGCAGATGACCTGATCTTCCACTGACAGGTTGCTGACCAGCGACAAAATGCGTTTTGCCGCCAGTTCACTATTCATATCCGGCACCGGGTGACTGGCTTCAATCACTTCCAGTCGCTCCAGGGGTTCACTGTGTCCGTAAGCCGTTACCACCAGACCTTTTAGCGGACCTTTCCAGTGCTGTTCCAGGCTGGCGGCCATGGAACAGGCGGCCTTGCCCGCACCCACCACGATCAAAGGACGGTTGTTGGGCAGTGGCGAAGCGGGAAGAAATGGCGGTAACACCAGCGCTGGGTCGGCGGTGGCAACGGCAATTTTAAACAGGTCAATGAGTAACTGCTGTGGATCGATATCAGTCATGATCAGGGCTTACTGGTAACGACAACGTGTTTATTATGGCGTTAGCGCTGGTGCCATGCCAGCGAACGTGGATAATCAGTTTTTTGCAGTAGTCGTGTGAAGGGGACGTAGCTTCTTGGACAAACAGTACATCAATGCCCAGCAATTGCTGGATGACGCTTTCCGGCTTGGCTTACAGGTGCTGGAAAGTGATTTTCGCCCGCATTTCATTGTCGGCGTGTGGCGGGGTGGTGCGCCGGTAGGTATAGCCGTGCAGGAACTGCTGGAGTACTTCGGCATCGTCACCGACCATATCGCCATCCGCACTTCGTTTTACACAGCCATGGGCGAGCATGCCGAAACGGTACAGGTTCATGGGCTGGGGTATGTGATTGACCGCCTGCGCGAGGCCGATTCCATTCTCATCGTCGATGATGTCTACGATACCGGCCTGAGCCTGCAGCAGGTGGTTGCCGATATTCTGGCGCAGTGCGACGACAACCCGCCGGAGATTCGCCTGGCCACCCCTTACTTCAAACCCGGCAACAATCGCACCCGGCGGGAGCCGGATTATTACCTGCACAAAACCGATAAATGGCTGGTGTTCCCGCACGAGCTGGCGGGACTTACTGCGCAAGAAATACTGGACAATAAGCCCGGTGTTGAGAGTCTGCGGGAAAAACTGGCTCTGCGGGAAACGACTACCTGATAATGACTAACGATCAGCCAGAGCCGCTGCCACTTTTGATCCGGTGTCCCGGGCCAGTTTGGTGGTGATGTAACTGCCGGCCTCCAGTAATTCCCCAAGGTCAACACCGTGCTCAATGCCGAGGCCGTTGAGCATATAAACCAGATCTTCCGTAGCCACGTTGCCGGACGCTCCCTTGGCATAGGGGCAGCCGCCCAAGCCAGCGATGGCGCTATCCACCACAGAGATACCCATTTCCAAGGCTGCATAAATATTTGCCAGTGCCTGGCCGTAGGTGTCATGCAGATGAACGGCCAGCTGCTCGATGGGAATTTCCGCACTGCAGGCATCAATTACCCGCTGAATATCTGCGGGGGTGCCGACCCCGGTGGTGTCACCCAGGGACACTTCGTAGCAGCCCATCTGCATCAACTGAGCTGCCACATGGCGAACCTTGTCAGGCGGAACATCGCCCTCGTAGGGGCAACCCACCACACAGGAAACATAGCCACGCACGCGGATATTCGCATCCCTGGCGGCGGCCATTGCGGGTTCAAACCGCCCAAGGCTTTCATCGATGGTGCAGTTGATATTTTTCTGGCTGAAAGTTTCGGAAGCGGCGGCAAAAATGGCTACCTCGGTGGCACCTGCTGACAGCGCCCGCTCAAAGCCTTTCAGGTTGGGTGTGAGTGCTGCGTAGGTCACACCCGGCTGTCGGGACACCTTTTGAAACACCTCGTCACTGCCCGCCATTTGCGGCACCCATTGGGGGTTCACAAAACTTCCCGCCTCGATGTAGCTCACTCCGGCAGCGGCAAGTTTTTCAATAAGTGTAACTTTGACGTCAGTGCTGATGGAGAGGGGTTCGTTTTGCAGCCCATCACGGGGGCCAACTTCAACGATGCGAACATGGGTGGGCAAAGCCATGGTGACTCACTTTTATGGTTATGTTCAGGTGAACCTAAATTACCGTGTTTGCAGGGATGGGAAAAGTTGTAGTTCGCATAATTGATGACAGCTGACAGTTTGTTGATAAAGAGGCAGGTGCTTGATTAATTACGGAGGTCGTCACAGACTCAACACTACAAGGAATAACCATGTCGACAAACAACCGTTCAGGCAAACTCGATCAAACCGTAGCCCAGGCCAGGGCGGCGCGTGAGGCCCGAGAGAAAGGCTACCGGGAACAGGCGCTTAAACTGTATCCCTGGGTCTGTGGCCGCTGTGGTCGGGAATTTAACCGCCAGAATCTCAGCCAGCTGACGGTGCATCACCGCGATCACAATCACGATAACAACCCCGGCGATGGCAGCAATTGGGAGTTACTCTGCCTCTACTGTCACGACAACGAGCATTCAAAATACCTCGATGCGGGCTACGGTGAGGTGATGCCGGAGAAGGAAAAGCAGGCAGCAACCTTTAATCCTTTTGAAAATCTGGCGGCGATGATGAAAAACCGCCAGGACGGGGAATAAGGCAGGTTCGCTCCTGGTGGATAAAGCATGATGGGATTAGGCAACCATAAACATCGCTCATGTCATCGGCCCAGAGGTAAAAATCTCGGTATTCCTGAGCTTATCGCTATCGCCCTGGGTGGTATGGTGGGTGGCGGTATTTTTACTGTGCTCGGTTTGTCCGTTGCGATGGTGGGCCCGTATACGCCTATTGCCATTTGTATCGGTGGCGTGCTGGCGGCCATGGCGGCTTATTCCTATATCAAGCTGGGTGTCTACTACCGGGACGAGGGCGCCACCTATTCGTTTTACAAACGCACCTATCCCGACTCCCACTTCGCCGCCTCGCTCATCGGCTGGTGGGTGATCTTCGGTTACATCAGCACCTTGGCGCTCTACGCTTACACCTTCGCGTCCTACGCCATTAGCGGGTTTGCCGAGGCGGATAACATTTGGTTGCGAAAAGCCGTTGCCGGGGCCGTGCTGCTGGTCTTTACCCTGATTAACGTCTGGAGCGTCAAGGGCATGGGAAAAATTGAAGACCTGATGGTGTACAGCAAGCTCGTCATCCTGGTGGTGATCTCCTTTGTGCTGATCAACAACAGCAACACTACCTTGCCGGTGCTGTTTTCCGAGGCGACGGATGTGGGGCTGCTCAGTATCCTGATGGTTGCGTCGATCACCTTTGTCGCCTATGAAGGGTTTCAGTTGGTCGTGAATGCCGTGAATGAAATGGACCAGCCGGAAAGAAATATCCCTCGAGCCATTTATTCGGCAATCTTCCTGGCGGCGCTCATCTACGTGGTTATTTCACTGGGTGCCATTCTGGCCATTCCCTTTCAGGATATTATCGACAACAAGGAATATGCCCTGGCAGCTGGCGCCAATAAAGTGTTGGGCCACTGGGGTACGGAGCTGATTATTCTGGGGGCGTTGTTAGCTACCAGCAGTGCCATCAGCGGCACAGTGTTCGGTGCCTCACGGCAGATGGCCGTGATTGCCTCGGATGGATACTTTCCTGCCATACTGAAAAAACGCGTTGGTCATATTCCCGTCAATGCCATTATTGCCATGTCCTGCCTGGCCTTTGTGCTGATACTTGCGGGGGACCTGCAGGAAATCCTGGAATTCGGCAGTATCACTTTCCTGTTAGTCTCGCTGCTGATGGCGTTGGCCAATGACCGAATGCGGCATGAAACAGGCTCCTCCAGGTGGTTAACATTGACGTCTATTGTCGGTCTGGCGTTGGGCACTGTGCTAATTCTGGCTTATGAAGCCTTGCATCAGCCCCGGCAGCTGATGTTTATTATTGCTCTGTATGTCATTCTGTCGCTCGGTTCCTGGGGCTATTCGCTAATACGCCAGCGGGCCAACCACCGCGACTAAAAGGCTGGCTTCATCGCAGGGAATAAAACGCTATATCATCCATCAAAAAAGTTACTAGACGATCGGTCTAGTCTGTATTAAGGTGCCCACCCATGGGATCAGAAAAAACACAGGCCCGATTTGCCGACACTCGCCAGAGAATCATCGATTCCGCCCGGAATATCATTCTGGGTAAAGGCTATGCCGCCGTGGGTCTGAATGAGATTCTTAACAGCGCCGGGGTGCCTAAAGGCTCCTTCTACCACTACTTCAAATCCAAAGATGATTTTGGCCGGGTGCTGCTGGAGGAATATTTCGACGATTACCACGTCATGATCAACGACTGTCTGGGTAACCAGCACGTCGAGCCACTGCAACGCCTGATGAATCTGTTTGATTACTGGCTGGCAACCCAGACCAGTGATTGCCTGGAAGAAAAGTGCATAGTGGTCAAACTCTGTGCTGAAGTGTCGGACCTGTCCGAGCAGATGCGCGAAGTGCTTGAGAAGGGTATGAAAGGTGTTCAGGCGAGAATTGGCCAGTGTATCGCCGAAGCTGTGGATGCCGGTCAGCTCAAGCTGGAAGTCACGCCCGAAGAACTGGCCCGTGAACTGTATGCCATGTGGATGGGCGCTACGCTTATCAACAAGGTCAACCGCACCGGCGACTCATTGCAGCTGTGTATGGCAGCGACCAAGCGGCGCCTTAACCCTACCGGCATTCACTAACAGAAACGTTGTATTAACCACGACAGGTTTTTTTGTCATAAATAATATACGACCGGTCTAGTAAAATGACTGGTGTTTAACGGCTTAACTACAAGGAAATGACCATGAGTAACAACCAGCAACCATTAACCGTGTTTCAGCCATTTCCCTTTGGAAAGAGTAGTCTGAGAAACCGCTTTGTTATGGCGCCGATGACCCGAAACAAATCACCCAATGGCGTGCCCACCGACGAAGTTGCCCGGTATTACCGTGCCCGTGCCGAGGGCGGGGTAGGGCTGATCATCTCTGAGGGTACCTATATTGGTCATCCCGTGGCCAACGGTTATCCCGATGTGCCGGCCTTCCACGGTGAAGCGGCACTGGCCGGTTGGAAAAAAGTGGTGGATGGCGTGCATGAAGCCGGTGGCAAAATGATTCCCCAAATATGGCACACAGGCGCTGCTCGTATGCCCGGTAGCTGGCCAAACCCCGAACTTTTGGGTGCAGGGCCGGATGATGTGTTCGTTGATGGTGTGCAAACCGTGAAAGCCATGGACCAGACCGATATTGATCTGGCGGTGATGGCTTATGCCCAGGCGGCTGCGGATGCAGAGCTACTCGGTTTTGATGGTGTGGAAATCCATGGTGCCCACGGTTACCTGATTGATCAGTTCCTCTGGGACGGCAGCAACCACCGTACAGACAATTACGGCGGCTCCCTTGAAAACCGTACCCGTTTCGCGCTGGAAGTGGTGAAAGCCGTGCGTGCGGTGGTCAGCGCAGAATTCCCGGTAGTGTTCCGCTTCTCCCAGTGGAAGCTTGGCGATTACGATGCCCGCATTGCCAATACCCCCGAAGAACTGGAAGCCATTCTCAAACCCCTGGCCGACGCCGGTGTGGACTTCTTCCACGCCAGCACCCGCCGCATGTGGGAACCGGCCTTCGAGGGTTCTGAAGACAACCTCGCAACCTGGACCAGGCGCGTCAGCGGCAAGCCGGTGATTACCGTCGGCAGCGTGGGGCTCGATAAAGAATTCCGTGTGGGGCACTTCACCCGTGAGGAAAACCCCGATGCCAACAGCAGCGTTGATCTACTGCAATTGGAACAGGGTGTACTGGATGACCGCTACGACCTGATTGCCGTGGGTCGCGCCATTCTCGCCGACCCCAATTGGACTAACAAAGTGCGCGAAAACCGGCTGGAAGACATCAAACATTTTGATGTGTCGGCACTGGATGAACTGGTGGTGTGAAATTACATCACTCCTAAAGCTCCCCAAAACTGCGTAAATAACTTTTCATCGCAGCTTTTGTTGCCCCACCAACTTTGGCGGGGCTTTTTTTATGGACTGTTTTTTGTGCAGCTTGATGTGCAGGGTAGAAACCATAGGAACTATGGTTTTATGATTGGCCCATAGGGAAACAGCGAACAAATACAGGGATGCCCGCCTTATGAAGATTTACAAGTCATTATTGAAAAACCCGAAAATTAAAGAGGCCATGGCCTCTTTAATACGCCGTATTGGATTATAAGAATAAATTTATCTTGTTAATCAATCTATTAGAGTGCAGGTGTTTAGCGGTCAGGAATTATAAGGAATGCACTCTAATAATTATTATGATGGCAAAGCCATCATTAACGTGCTGTTAAAAGTACAAGGAAGCTATGAAGAGTATCGAACTATTATCAACAGGGATCAGACTACTTGGTATATATGTTTTTCTTAGCGCGATCGGCTCTGGGGCGACTCAATACCAAGCAGTAGTTCAATTCCGTTCAATATCTCAAGACGATATGGCAGTCTTTACCTATGTAGGTCTAGCTCAAGTTGTCTTGATGGTTATAGCTGCATTATTCATGGTTAAGTTTCCCGTTTCTCTAGCAAAACTGATTTTGCCTAAAACCAAAAACAACGAGGTTGCTCTGAATGGGTCAGTTAAAGATATTGAGGTATCGCTATTCGCTGTCATAGGTGTATATATACTTTCATGGGCAATTCCAGACTTCTTTCACAATGGTCTCTGGTGGTGGTATTCGTCCCATAGCCAAATAAGTGGTATGTGGGAGCAAGGTGGGGAAGCCGAATACGTCATTAATCAAATAGTCACCGTGATGGAAATTGCTATAGGTGTGTACCTTTGTCTTCGGGCACAGGGTCTAAGCACTTTACTACGAAGGTTCCGCGAGGCCGGTGCCAAGTAACTTTTAACAAGCGGCTGTAGCATCAGCCGCAAAAAACGCGGCTTGGACGCTCACTGCGTTCGCGCCGCTAAGTCGAGCGTTAGGCTTATGAAAAATGAACATCATTGAATTAATTTCACTTTTCGGAATTATGGTTGTACTTGCGGCATTGCCAAGTACAAGCGTGGCCCTCGTTGTAACTCGCGCAGCTTCATTAGGCGTAGCCAATGGTATTGCAGTTGCAGCTGGAATTGTTCTAGGTGATCTTGTTTTTATCATGTTAGCCATACTTGGCCTATCCATAGTGGCAGAAAATATGGGTAGCCTTTTTATGGTTATAAAGTACCTTGGGGCAATTTATTTGCTTTGGCTTGGGTTTTCGCTGTTTACCGCAAAAAGCGCAACTACAATTACTGCGTATAAAGCCCGAGAAAAAGGCAGTCTTATAGCCAGTTTTCTTGCAGGCCTTTTTCTGACCTTGGGTGATATTAAAGCAATATATTTTTACGTTAGCTTATTCCCAGTGTTCATAGATTTGTCGGCACTAGAAGCAACAGATATTATGTTTATCGTATTTGTAACGGTGGCTAGTGTTGGCGGTGTGAAAATACTCTATGCACTTTCGGCAACGAAGGTTGCTTCTTTGGCTCGGAGTCTCAAGTTCGAGAATGCTGCCAGAAAAACAGCAGGAGGGTTTATGGTTGGGGCAGGTAGTTACTTAATCGTAAAATCCTAACAATCGCATGCATTAGGTCAGCAAAAAGCGCCGCTCGTTACTCGCTCTGCTTTTTGCTGCCGGTGATGAGCGTTATACAGCCAATTGAGCTAGTCACCCTCTTTTCAGGGAAACCTGAATCACTTTCTACGCATCTTTAATGAGCAGGGTTTCATCCTCCCTCCAAGCCACTTCAGCCGTATCTGTCAGATAGGCGGTGTAGCTGGTATCAAAGTCCATAAACAGTAATCCCATCTGCTGATTCAGTGTCAGGTGGCCCAGCTCTGGGGCGTAAAATAGCTGTGTATTTCCTGGTGAAACCTTGAGTTTGGTGTTGGTTTTTGTAGGAAGGTTATCGATTCATTTGCTAAAGTATTCACCAACAACATTGAGATAAAGGCTCAGATCAGAACATTGCAAGATTGGATGGTGAAGAGATGCACTATGAAGATATATTAGCCTTGCGCAAGGCTTGGGGTGATAAACCTTGTGATCATCCCGAATTTACAGATGAATATCTTTTTGGTTCCAGAACCGGTGATTATGTCTGTACACAATGTGGTAAGTCGTTTCAGCATGTGCCGATGACTCGGTACGTAAAGAAGTAAACTGCCGCTTGAGTGCAGCGGGAGTGCTGGCCAGCAACGACGACTCGTGTGGTGAGGTGTCCTTGATACTGCCTTAGGTGGCATCTCCGGGCTTACTTACCACTCACAGCCCTTTTTTCATCGTCACCCGTATCATTCGGGCCACGTCTTCAAAGGGTAGGACTTCATCCTCTCCCCAAACTACTTCTGCCGAGCCGGTCAGATAGACGGTTTCGCCGGTATCAAAATTCATAAACAGTAATCCCACCCGCTGATCCAGGGTCAGGTTGCCGATGGTGTTGAAGAAGTTGTTGCCGGAATAGTCGGGGATCAGCAGCCGCTGTTGGTCATCGAACTTAAGAAAACCTGGTTCTCCGCCTCTATGGGAAACGTCCACGCCCCGGTTGCGTGACTGCTGACCGTCGTCAAAGGCGCTGGCAATAAAGAAGGTGTCGGCACGGGTAATCAGGTCGATAACTTGTTCGGGCCACTGGCTGAAGGCCTTACAGGTAAATTTCTCGTGTTCAGTGGCTGGTGGTGGGGGGCGTGTGGTGATGTATTTGGGGCAGTTACCG
This sequence comes from Porticoccus litoralis, assembly GCF_030676955.1. NCBI lineage: Bacteria > Pseudomonadati > Pseudomonadota > Gammaproteobacteria > Cellvibrionales > Porticoccaceae > Porticoccus > Porticoccus litoralis. Next base: position 114,683 of record NZ_JAUUUU010000007.1, read on the forward strand.
AAACTCTGGGAGACGTTGACGCTGAAGCCCTGTTCATCCCGCACAGTGATCACACCATTGGCACGATTGCGGCGGCGGGTGATGAGCTGAATGCCCAGCAACCCGATAGGACGGCCGGTTTGCAGGCTGTTGGCCAGGGGGTCGCCAGGGAGAGGTTTGTAGTTCACATCCAGTTGGGTGGGGGTGGGTGACTGGATAAACCCCGGCTCACCAAACAGGGCGGTGGCCCACAGGTCGCCGGCTTCATCTTCGGCACCGAGAATCAACATTGGCAGTTGTTCGAACAACTGCCGATGCTGGTCGGGCATATGGTCGCGGATCAGAAAAGCCCCCATGGCGGTGACTTTATCCCCGTTATTGCCAATCTTGTTGCCTGTGGCACGGGCCCGCGCGGCCAGTTCGCCTCGGTGCCAGGGGTTGTTGAGATCCTCGTTCCTGTCGCTGCTCATGGTGTCCGGTTCAGTTGAGTGCAAAGAATTCTACCCGCACACCACCGGGGATGGTACACATCATATGGTTGAAGTCCGTTCCTTTCAGAGCTTCCGGGCTGAATTCAAAATTCACACCTTCCACATCGGCTAATTGCCCGTGTAACTGTTCCAGTGCAGCTTTATCGGGAACCGCCAGGGCGAAATGGTGCAGGCCAATATTGTGGTGGCGGTCGAAGGGGGTGGCGGTATCAGGGTCTTTTGCCTGCCACAGGGTGAGCATCACGGTACCGTCGCTGATAAAGATGGACGGGTAGTTTGGATCGCCACCCACCTCGGTGAAATTCAGTTGTTGCTTGAAGAAGTTGCCGGTCTGGTGGATGTCGCGCACGGTCAGTCCGAGATGGTGGATGCCCCGGGTGATATTGGTTGCCTGGTTCACAATGCTGTCCTCTGGTTTCTCTTCGTTTAAAGAATTGGGGTGTACAGATCTGTATACCTGCATCCAAGGGTAGGTGAACAGATCTGTTTATGTCAAGCCGTTGGCGCTATACTTCACAAATTGTTGTAAGAGGACCTTGTTGTTATGCAACCGCGCCGCCAGCACCTGATTGATACCGCCTACCGTTTGTTCAATGAACACGGCTACCACGCCACCGGCATAGACTGGATTCTGGCGGAGTCCGGGGTGTCGAAGGCCACGCTGTACAAATATTTCCGTAGCAAGGAGGAACTGATTCTTGCGGTGCTGGAGCAGCGTCACCAGCAGTTGATGGATACGTTGGAACAGGCGGTTGATGAGGCGCGCAGTGAAGGGCGGGAGCCGGTACTGGCCATTTTCGATGTGCTGGACAACTGGTTTAGCAGCGATGGTTTTTTCGGTTGTAACTTTATCAATGCCAGTGCCGAGTACAGTGGGGCGGGGGATGTGATTCACCAATTTGCTGCTCGTCACAAACGGGATATGGAGCAGTTGATTAGAGAAAATCTCACCAACGACCCCGACGGATCGTTGGCAGAGGAACTGGCGCTGCTGATCGACGGGGCCGTGGTCTACGCCCAGACCCGCGGTGATCGCAGTGCCGCAAAGATGGCCCGTAAGATGGCCAAGCAGTTACTGGTGGCTAATCAGTAGGGTTGGATTATCACTTTGTCCTGTTTGAACAGGGGGATCAGCAAACGCTGACGCTTGGTGTCAATGCCGAGGTCGGCCGGGGCATCTACTGCTTCTGTCAGGGTGCTGAAGCTGCCGTCGGGATGGTAGACATAAATGGCTGAGCCGCCCCAGCTGGACATGGCGTATTGGCCCTTGTGCAACTCAACCAGCCCATCCAGATTGCCGCTGGGTGGAGTGGGCAGCTTGTTGATACCACCGGAGCTATTAACACTGTACAACTCCCCTGAGCCGAAGCTCACCACCAGTAATTCGTCTCCCTTTACCAGCACGCCATTAGGGTGTCCCATATCGGCATCATTGATGATCAATTGATGGTCGCCATTGGCGCTGACTTTGTAAATACCGTCAGTTCCGGAGGCTTTGAATTCCTCCAGGTAACCGCTATCTGTCACATAAACACTGCCATCGCCAGCGGGGGTGATGCCGTTAAGAAACACGCTGCTTTCAATGGTGACAGAGGCTTTCTGGGTTCCGCTGGGTAATTCAAAAATCTGTACCTGGTTGCGATCAGTGACAAACAGCAGGTTGTCGACAATGGCGGCACCTTTGGGGGAGTGCAGGGTGATGCCGTCTTTCGCGCCATCAATCCATTTCAGGTTAATTACCGTGCCATCGGGTTTGATCTTTGAAATAAAGCCGTTACCGGCTGCATCAAACGGGCTGCCATTGATATTGGTCACCAGGTAGACATCTTCATCGGCGTAGTACTCAACGGATTCCGGGGTAGCAAAGCCTACGTCTTCAACAACAATGGCGGTTGTTTCATTGCCACCGGCGAGGGTATTCAAGGGCCAGGATACCGCCAGAAGTAATAGCCAGATAAGTCCTTTCGGATTGCGTGCTTGGTTCATGATGTCTCCTCGTCTTTGTATGAGGTCATTATTGTTAGAGAGTAGAAGTCTGTAGACCGCATATCAGAGTAGGTAAACAGATCTGTTTAAGTCAAGTTAATAGGTTCCGCTTCGACCAGGGGTTGATATCGGCAATCAAATGAATATAGCAGCGAAAATAAGCGCCTGTAATGAGCTTTGCTTCATAGACCTCTGTCGCGATTGCCCCTACAACACAGCAGGCAAGTAGGGATGGTCGTCACTTTAACGGGAGGTGGTCAAAAATACCCTACCACGATGGTGCTCCAGGGCGCTGTGAATTTATCTAATAACAACCGGGAGTGTTCTATGTCGTTATCTGTGATTGGTGCCGGGTTTGGTCGCACTGGCACCATGTCTCTGAAAAAAGCTCTGGAAACATTGGGCCTGTCGCCTTGCCATCATATGGAGGAAGTGTTCAAAAATCCCTGGCAGTTACTTTTCTGGGAACGGGCGGCTAAGGGTAAAAAAGTGGATTGGAGCGAGGTCTTTCAAGGCTATAGCGCCTCGGTGGACTGGCCCAGTGCCCATTACTGGAAAGAACTGGCGGACTTTTACCCTGAGGCAAAAGTGGTGTTGAGTGTGCGCCCTCCGGAACTGTGGTGGGAAAGTTTTTCTGCCACCATCAAAACGCTGCTCGAAGTCAAGGGCCAGATTCCCGAGGAATACCCTCGCTCGGTGATTGATATGGCGGACAATATCATCCGCGAGCAGACCTTCGGGGGTAGTCTTGAAAAAGAGGCAGTGCTTGCCGCGTTTCAGCAGCGGATCGACGATGTAAAACGCACCATTTCCCCAGAACGGCTCCTGATCTTTGAAGTGACCCAGGGCTGGCAGCCGTTGTGTGAGTTCCTGGATGTGCCTGTCCCCGATGAGCCGTTCCCCCGCACCAATGCCAAGGTGGAATTCTGGGACGTCTTCAGCGGCGGTGTGTCTCCAGGGAGCTGATCTGTCACTCCAGTTTCATCGTACTCCCCGCTGAACATGTTAAATATTTCATGTAACATAATTCTCCCCTGCGGTCCCGGCATATCTGCCGGGTTTAACCCGCAAACCGGTATGAATTAATAACGGGAGAGGCACTGCCCTCATCCGGAGAATAAGCGAGTTGGAGTGAAGAACGATGGAGTACGAAGAGGTTAAGGCCCTGCGCGAGGCCTGGGGTGACAAAGACTGTGATCACCCGGGCTTTACCGATGAAATTCTGTTTGGTTCCAAAACAGGAGATTTTGTCTGTATCCAGTGTGGTAAATCTTTTACCAAGCGGGAAAGAGATTCTATGAACCGGGCGGGTGTCCACCCCAAGCTCACTCAACTGACTGAGCAGAATAGAATACTTAAGGAACGCATTGATATTATCAATACTCGCAAGAGCAAGTTTGAGTCAATGGCAGCCGAGGTGGGAGGCCATACGTTGCTGGACTCGCTGTTACTGCAGCAGCAAGGCGTGATTGCCCTGCTGGACGAGATGATTGAGTCGACAGAATCGAGCTGATGTTGCCCTAGGGCAACCCAGTGAGGCAGCTTTTGGTGCCCGGACGTTTAGCCGGGCATGCCTGAAATCAGTGAACGCCTACTTCAACGGCCTGAATAAACTCAACCATAGTGATTCCTAGTGCTTTTGACAGGTTTTCTATGGTTGTGATGGTTGGCTGTTGCTTGTTTCCCTCAAGTAACGAAATAGAGCGCATGGACAATCCTGCTTCGAACGCCAGATGCTCTTGTGAATAACCCTTCGACTGCCTGATTTCTTTTAGAACTCGTGAGAACGTCATTCTAGCCGTCACTTTCCTGTTCCTCTTTTATAGTTATCTATCCAGGGATGTTTTATATTTTTTTATTTCAGGGTGACTAAGGTCCTATGGTCTTGCGTTGATCAGTGACATGTCCCCTGAAATGTCTCTACTACTGCCAATAGTTTTTTTTATTCGGCGTTACGGGGTGTTATCTCACTCATATGTCCCCATTTGAGCGCCCGATTTTGGACAAGATTCTGCACTCAGATGGCCTTGGTTACATCAGCAATACCCCTTACATGACTAAGGATTTTCCTGAAGACCTTCTCAGGTTTTAGATCATGACAGCTGAAAAAGCCAGAAATGCCCGTCATTAAAGGGCTTAGAGGCGACAGTGGTTGCCCTGGCTGCTTGGTTAGCTAAGCGAAAAAAGTGAAAAAATGAGTGCGTTAGAAGTCAGCTCCGGGGAAAGAAAAGCTGGTCTCGAAGACGGGACTTGGTTGCGGTTGTCAGGCGTCGATCAAGCCATGTCGAATGGCAAGGCGGGCAAGTTCTGCCGAGTTAGAGACATTGAGCTTCTGTTTGATATTGGTGTGGTGGGTGCCGACGGTTTTCGGGCTCAGGTTAAAAATCTCAGCGATGTCGTTGACTGTCTTGCCTTCAGCGAGGAGCCTGAAGATTTCAAATTCCCGCTGGCTGAGATTTTCCAGAACATTGGTCATCCCGCTCAGCTTCATAACGGCTATTTGTTGGGCGATGTTGGAGCTGAGGTAGATCTTTCCTTCTGACACTTCATGAAGCGCCTTGTACATTTCTTCTGGAGCGCTTCTTTTGGGGATGAAACCTTTAGCCCCGGCTTTCAATGCCTGGTTAGTAAAAATACTGTCTTCATAGACGCTAAGAACCAGGATTTTGGCCTTGGGGTCATAGCAGATGATTTTTTCAATGGCGCCCAGTCCACCAATGCCTGGCATGGAAATGTCCATCACGACCACATCGGGGTGGTGTTTTTTGTAGAGGCATGCGGCCAGCTCGCCGTTGTCCGCCTCCAATACTTCTTTAATGCCCTCGCCGTCCTCAAGGAGGCGGCGAAAACCGGCCCTGACAAGTTCGTGGTCGTCGACCAGCAATACGGTGAGGTTGGCAAAGCTCATAGTATATGCTCCGCTTCGAGTGGTATTTTGATCTTTATTTTAACGCCATCACCAGGCTTGCTAACCAGCTTAAATTCGCCATTCAGGTTTTGGGTTCTCTCCTGCATACCAAGTATCCCAAAATCCACATCAGAGTAGAAATCTTTGATTTGCATTCCCTTGCCGTTGTCGTAGATATCCAGGTACAGCTTGCGTTCATTGTGAACATGGGCCACTGATACGGTGATTTGAGAACAGCCTGCATGTCGCACGGCATTGGTGATAGATTCCTGGATGATACGGAAGATCGTCATGTTGATTTCTTCGTCCAGGTTGTTCAGGTTGCCGGAAAGCTGCAAGTGAAATTTGATATCTGGTTGTCTCTCCTGCCAGGTCTCGATAGTGTCCTGCAGGGTGAGCACCAGCCCCAGGTCGTCAAGGGATGTGGGGCGTAGTCTCGCCAGCATGTGGTGAACCACATCATAGATATGACTGGCTACGTCAATGATGACCTGTGCGCTATGGCTGATTTTCGGGTCGGAATTGTTGTTGCGGTTCCTGATGAGTACGGCGTCGGTTTTAATTGCTGTCAGGCATTGCCCCAGCTCGTCGTGCAGCTCCCTGGCGAGGTTGCGTCGTTCATTTTCCTGCACGTTGGCTATGTGCTGTGTAAGCAGTCGGGACTCACGTAGTTGGTGTTTTGCCAGTTCAGCCTGCTTGTGCTCTGTCACATCGCGAACGGTACAAATGAAGCCGATAGACTTGTCTTCCATGTTGGCCAAGGGCGAGATGGATAGCAACATGGAGGAAGTACATTGGTCTTCCTTGTTGAGTGTGATTTCCATGTTATCGATAGACTGTTTTTCTTCGATAATATTTATGATCCGTTCTTCATAACCTCCGAGTTTCAGGTGCAGAAATGATTTTCCGTTCAACCCGGATGCCAGCTCCGGGAACATCTGTTTGGCGGCGGCATTGAAAAAGGTGATCTTACCGGTGTGGTCCAGGGAGACGATGGCATCGCTGGATTGCTTGACCAGGGTGGCCATGCGCTGGTTTTCCTCAATGCTTCCCTGCAGCGCCTCGCCCATGCTGTTAAAGGCATCGCTGATATTGTTCATTTCCTTTATGGAAAAGTCAGGCAGTCGGACATTCAGATTACCTTTCCCAAAGCCAGCCAGTGCCGTGGAGATGTATTCCAGCGGACGCAAAAGGCGGTTGATGCCCACGTAGAGAATGAGAAGAATAAACACCGAAAGTGCGGCACCAAAGGTAACCAGAGCTCGGATGTCTTGCCAGCGTTCAGTGATCTCCAGTATGGGTTCCGCGTGTATCACCAGCATGCCGCCAGCAAAACGTGTCACTAGCGGTTTGATGGTGGGCGAGAGCATCTTGATAAACAGGTCAGGGGGTCTGGTCAGGTTGTCGGTGTTTGGGCCTCCGGCGTACAGCAGTTGGCCGTTTCGATACACCATGATGTAAAGACCGCGAATTTCACTCATCACCTTGACCAGGTCTCCCATGCGCTGGTGTGCCGTTGGGGAGTTCCTGGAGGGGGTGGGAGGCATGGCTACGGACAACAGATGGGCGGCAGCGGTCATGGCGCTCTCCACCTTGGTATGCACCGATTGGCGCGCATTGGTGATGAGAATGCCGGTGGTCATTATCAGGGTGATAATGAGTAACATGGCGAAGAAAAGGTAAATTTTAAGTCTGAGGCTCATATTCTTATCGTCGTTGGTCAAGCCTGAAAGTTTTTCAGGATATCGCGATTTGCAGTTGGAGCCTAGAGCTGTCCCTGTGTCTTGGCTATGACCTTTCTTTATTAAATAGGACCCACATGGGCGGACTTTTCCTTTATTTTCAACCTGATGTTCGGGATACCCGTGTTATGAGCTGGCACCGGCAGGTATAGGCTCAACAAACTTTACAGGCTGCACGGGGGTTTTCTTGTTGGCCACCATGGCCGGGGCGCATTGTTTGTCATCGTTGATAATAACGATGCATTCCAGGCACTGTATGCATTCGTCGTAATCAATTTTCCCTGTCCGATCAATGGCATTGATGCCGCAGCGGTGCCTGCAAACTTGGCAGGGGGAGCCACACTCTTTGCGGCGATTAAGCCATTCGAAAATACGCAGCTTACCGACAATGGCCAGTCCTGCGCCCAGTGGGCATACATACCGACAATAGAATTTGTGGATAAACATGCCGGCCAGCAACAGGAGCAGGGCATAGGCGACAAACGGCCAGGAACGAACGAAGTAAAAGGTCATTGAGGTCTTGAATGGCTCTACCTCAGATAGTTGTTCACTAAGTGCTGAGGAGTAAAACGCGGAGGCGATCAATACAATAAGGATCAGATATTTCAGTTTGATCAGTTGAGTGTTCAGTTGCGGGGCAATACGAATCTGCTTCAGTTTTAATTTGGTGCCGAGCCAGGCCGCCATTTCCTGAAGTGCGCCAAATGGACAAAGCCACCCGCAAAACAGGCCGCGGCCCCACAGAACCAGGCTGACCACTGTAAATATCCAGAGAATGAAAATAATGGGGTCAAGCAAAAAGAATTCGAGGTTGAAGCCTCTCCAGGTTTCCAGCAGCAGGGTATAAATATTGATGACTGATAGCTGGCCTTGAGCGTAAAAGCCAATAAAAAAGAGTGTGAAAAACAGGAAGGCCCAGCGGAAACGATGAAAGGCCTGCGTCTGTTTGCTGATGGCTTGCTGCTTAATGAAGACAATGGTGAGCAGTAACAGAGACAGACTCAGGATGGAGATATCCACTATCCGATTCTTCCATATACCTTTCCAGATGGCTTCATCCTTTTCAACGGGCTCTTCCGGCAACAACTCGAATAGATCTTCGGGTAGGGTGTAGCTGTCCTGGAAGCGGGCTTCCAGAAACCTCCCGTTTGGCAGTCGCAGGTCCAGATTAAGGGTGAGCTGCATGGGCTTGTTGGGTAGAAGCTCGAAGGATGCCGGAATTTTAAAAATATGCACGTTGCTCATGCCGGTGTTCAGTTGTGCCTGCTCAATCACGGTGCGGTCAAAAAAGTCGATGTCAAACAGAGGCATCCGCAGCCCCTGTTGCTCGATATACAACTTTTTGGCCTGGGAGTTGGGGACAAAATCAACACCCAGATAGTCATAAAAGCCGTCGGCAAACACAACGATAGCCTGCTCTCCTGGTTTAAGAGCTTTCTTGAGGCTATTAAAGCTGGCCTCACCGAGCAGGTTTTTACCGATGAGGGGCGAGTTCAGGTAACCGTAGTGAAAGTTCAGGTCTGCTGCCGGGTCACTGACGTCAAGGTTTGGGTCTTCGTAATGTTTTAGGGGTAGGCCGGTTGCCCGTTCTACTTTATGACGAGTGATGGTCCATTTGCGAATCAGTCCCTGATCGAGCAATTCCTGCCAGGACAATGGAGTATAGGCATCCTCTTTGGCAACAACGCGTTGTTGTTGGTAAGCCGCTATTTTCAGCCGTGCCACGTGCAGGGCGGAAGACAGGACCGTTTTGTTGACAACTGCCAGAGAGATGGTTGCTTTGCTGATGCCGTCAAAATGAGCTGTGCCATTGATGACTTCCCTGGCAGTCTCATTTGGGCGAGTTTTGATGCTGTTATCGATAATGACCTTGGTTTTAATGTCCAGACCTTTATATTGGTTTACGAAGCGCTGCATGGCGCCGACCAGGTCGTGATTAAACATCGGCTCGTGGTGTTCCAGAACTCGCACACCCTTTAATGTGCCAGCGGTATCAATGCCGATGAGTAAGTTGATGGGTTTTCCCGCAAAGCCCCTTAGGTCGACCAGGTCGATAGACTGAAAGGCATAACCCACCAGTTGATCATTGCCATATACAGGCCAGGCGGCAACATCCGTAAGCTTTTCTCCCGCACGGTCAGCGTTATCAAACAAGGTCGGGATCAGCGTCTGGATGGGTTGGTTGGTGGAGTTTTCAGTTGCAGAAACCAGGCTGGTTGAAGCGGCAAATAGAAGCAGGCACCAGGCGAGGCCGGTGAAAAAATTTATTTTGATATTCACGAAAGACCTGGCTTTTGACATTGTCTGGGTCGGTATCTTCTCTGAAATAGGTTGCTTGTCGGTTATTGGTCTGGAGTGTCTTTATCTAGAGCAGCTGGGCTGCTCATTTGGCTGTTGGTGTTGTTGTCCTTTTCAGCCTTTGTTTCGACGTCCTTTTCAGCGGCGTTATTGTGGCCGCCTTGCTCCATATGGCTGTTGCCGTGATCACTGCGAGAGGGTTCTGGCTCTCCCGCCACGATTTCTACACTTGGCACAGTCATGGCGTTAGCAGGCGTGACAATGTCCGGGGCTATTATGACCGGGATTATTAAAGTGGCTGCCAACAGCAGGTAAATATGACGTAAATGTGGCATGAGTTGATCTTGGTTGTGATGTCAGTTTTGTATTGTTTGGGATGGCATGGCCACTACAGGTTTGCAGCTTGCCCCTATGTCACTTGCCTTTATTATCTTTATGTCAGTTCCAGCCTTTGATTATAGGAAAATTGGGCAAGAAACTGTCCATGAAGATTAGTTCATAGCGATTGGAATCCATCGGTGTTTTAGTTTGGATGCTGGGATAGAGCCTTGGTGCCTTCTGCTTGTGGAGGTGTGGGCTCTGCTCACTATTTACGCTAAAAACAACCTTTGGGGTGAGTCCAATGAAAAAGACTAAAAAGGCTGCAGTACTTCGTATTGCAACGCTGGCTGCCGCAATGTCCACAGTGGGCGTGGCGCAGACAGTATTGGCCGAAGAGGCGGCGGGACCTTCCTGGAATATATCCGGCTGGGTCAATGAAAGCATGTCTTACTACGATGATGGTGAAGGCAGCGACATGGTGCAGATGTCGGATAACGGTACCACGCTGGGTAGCAGGGTGACGTTTTCCGGGTCCACTAAACTGAATGGTGGTCTAGACGCCGGTTTTGATGTGACCATCGAACCGTTCTCCGGTAACCCGAACTTCACAGGTAACGGCAACCAGATCACACCGCTGGTGTTCTCCAACCAGGACAACATCGATAACTTCAATGGTGGTGATATCGGTCTGCTGGGCAGCAGCGTTTATCTCGGCGGCAGCTGGGGTAAAGTGACCATCGGTCTGCAAAGTATGCCAACGGATAACATCGGCGTACTCGGTGATCCTTCCATGACCATCTGGTCCGGCGTGGGCGCACTGTTCCGTGGTTCCGGCTTCTTTATTCGCGGCCTTAATGGCGAGGCGTTAGGCGGTGCCGTCAACTGGGGCAGTTTTGCCCAGTGTATGACGTCAAATGGTCTGGGTATCGGTATTGACTGTAACGGGGTATACCGCAACGGTATCCGTTATGACCTGCCCGCGTTTGGTCCTGTTAGCATTGCCGTTGGCTATGCCAATGACGATATCTACGATATTGCTGCCAAGTATGCTGAGAAGATTGGTGATGTAGAGGTCAGATTCCACCTTGGTTACGCCTATAACGCCAATGGTGCAGCTAACGTTGCAGAACGTACTATTAGCACTAGCTCTGTAGACACCGGTATGACAGCTGGTGGCGATCCAGTCATGGCAGACGTGACATCAGTAGCGTTGGGCGATACCGACTCTGAAATGTTTACCATGCAGCTGGGTATGATGGACACCGTAACTGGCTTGTTTGGTAGCTTTACCTGGCAGCATGAAGAGGCGGGTGGCGATGTTTCCGACTACGCTGAAGATGAAAATGATGCGTATTACACCAAGCTGGGTATTCGCAAGCCCTTTACCAAGTTGGGTGATACGGCGTTTTACGTTGAGTACGGTCTGTACAAGGATCAGTACAGTGCAGCGATGGGTGAAGCCGGCATTACAGGCACAGAGCTGACCCGTACAGGTATGGCCCTGGAGCAGTACTTCGGCAGCAAGATGATCATTTACGGAAAATATGAGCAGCTCGACATTGATGTTGATGGCACACCGGCTGCTGAGAATGTCTATGATGATGTTGATGAGCTGGACCTGTTCTCCCTGGGTGTGACTTACTTCTTCTGA
>NZ_JAUUUU010000008.1:0-17866 GCF_030676955.1 Porticoccus litoralis
GAAAAGTTTGAACGAAATAAGCCCCACGTAAACGTGGGTACGATTGGTCACGTAGACCATGGTAAAACGACGCTGACTGCGGCGCTGACGCGCGTGTGTGCGGAAGTCTGGGGTGGTACAGCGGTGGCGTTTGACGGCATCGACAATGCACCGGAAGAGCGCGAGCGCGGTATTACCATTGCGACCTCCCACGTGGAATACGATTCACCGAACCGTCACTACGCACACGTAGACTGTCCCGGACACGCTGACTATGTGAAAAACATGATCACTGGTGCGGCGCAGATGGACGGGGCGATCCTGGTTTGTTCTGCAGCGGATGGCCCAATGCCACAAACCCGTGAGCACATCCTGCTGTCCCGTCAGGTAGGCGTACCTTATATTGTGGTCTTCCTGAACAAAGCCGACATGGTTGATGACGAAGAGCTGCTGGAGCTGGTAGAGATGGAAGTTCGCGAACTTCTGGACCAGTACGACTTCCCGGGTGACGATACCCCGATCATCATCGGCTCTGCCCTGATGGCGCTGGAAGGCAAAGACGATAACGAAATGGGCACTACCGCTGTTAAGAAGCTGGTAGAGACCCTGGACGAGTACATTCCGGAGCCGGAGCGCGCGATTGACCAACCGTTCCTGATGCCGATCGAAGACGTATTCTCCATCTCTGGTCGCGGTACGGTAGTTACCGGTCGTGTAGAGCGCGGCATTATCAAAGTGGGCGAGGAAATCGAAATTGTCGGTATCCACGACACCACCAAGACCACCTGTACCGGTGTTGAGATGTTCCGCAAGCTGCTGGACGAAGGCCGTGCTGGTGAGAACGTTGGTGTACTGCTGCGCGGTACCAAGCGTGACGAAGTTGAGCGTGGTCAGGTACTGGCGAAGCCGGGCACCATTACCCCGCACACCAAGTTCGAAGCAGAAGTTTATGTGCTGTCCAAGGACGAAGGTGGCCGTCACACGCCGTTCTTCAAAGGCTACCGTCCGCAGTTCTACTTCCGTACCACTGACGTGACAGGTGCTTGTGAGCTGCCTGAAGGCGTTGAGATGGTCATGCCGGGCGACAACGTGCAGATGGTAGTGACGTTGATTGCACCGATTGCGATGGAAGATGGCTTGCGTTTTGCGATCCGTGAAGGTGGCCGTACTGTAGGCGCCGGCGTCGTCGCTAAAGTTATCGAGTAATCGAACGTAACTGGATTTATCCAGCCAGGGCCGAGGCCTCTCAGGGGAGCCTCGGCCTAGTCGTTAGAGTAGTTTTGTTATCAAGAGTAATGCGATAGGCCAGTAGTTCAATTGGTAGAGCACCGGTCTCCAAAACCGGGGGTTGGGGGTTCGAGTCCCTCCTGGCCTGCCATTTTAAGTTCAATCTGCGGCAGTTGGATGCTGAGTTTGATAAGGGCGCAATACGAAAAATGAGTGCAGCGACAGAAGAAAAACAGTATCGATTAGATAGTCTGAAATGGCTGGTCGTTACTGTGCTTGTGGCGGGGGCTATTTACGGTAACTACTACTACTCTACGGAATCATTGCTGTACCGGGTGCTGGCTATGTTGGCAGTGGCCCTGGTTGCTGGTTTTGTGGCAGTGCAAACCCGCAAGGGTGAGAGCTTCATCACGCTGTTGCGAGGTGCCTACACCGAGACCCGGCGAGTGGTTTGGCCAACCCGTCAGGAGCGCAACCAAACCACGCTGATGGTGGTTGCAGTGGTGCTGATCATGTCGCTGATTCTCTGGGGGCTGGACACGCTGTTTGGCTGGCTGGCCTCAATGGTTATAGGTTAAGAGGTTCAGATGCGCTGGTATGTGGTACACGCCTATTCAGGCTTTGAAAAGAAAGTGGCTGCGGCACTGAAAGAGCGTGTGGCTCTTTACAGCATGGAAGATCGCTTTGGCGAGATTCTGGTTCCCACCGAAGAGGTTGTGGAAATCAAGGGCGGTCAGAAGCGTAAGAGCGAGCGCAAGTTTTTCCCGGGTTATGTGCTGGTGCAGATGGAGCTGGATGACGAAACCTGGCACCTGGTAAAAGAAACCCCTCGTGTGATGGGGTTCATTGGTGGTAAGGCAGACAAGCCGGCGCCGATTACTGATCGTGAAGCAGAAACCATTCTGCAGCGCGTACATGACTCGGAAGACAAGCCTCGGCCCAAAACAGTCTTTGAGGCTGGAGAAGTGGTGCGTGTGGTTGATGGCCCGTTCAACGACTTTAACGGTGTCGTTGAAGAGGTGAACTACGAAAAAAGTCGACTGCGTGTGTCGGTCTCCATTTTTGGGCGATCCACACCCGTTGAGCTTGAGTTTACCCAGGTCGAGAAGGCCTAGTTTTTTTATTGCTATTGCCCATTGGGGGTAATAGCGGGGAGCCGAAGACGGGTTTTACCCTGAGGCGTTAACACCCATCTAAGGAGAAATGAAATGGCAAAGAAGATCGAGGCTTATATTAAGCTTCAGGTTGCCGCCGGACAGGCAAACCCCAGTCCGCCGGTCGGTCCCGCGCTGGGTCAGCACGGTGTCAACATTATGGAGTTCTGTAAAGCGTTTAACGCACAGACCCAGAGCCTGGAGCAGGGTGCGCCGGTTCCTGTTGTGATCAGCGTATACAGCGATCGCAGCTTCACCTTTACCATGAAAACACCGCCGGCTTCTTTCCTGTTGAAAAAAGCTGCCGGTATCAAGAGTGGTAGTGGCCGTCCGAACACGAACAAAGTTGGCAAGGTCACCCGCGCTCAACTGGAAGAGATTGCCACCGCTAAAAAACCTGACCTGACTGCTGCCGATATGGACGCAGCAGTTCGTACGATTGCTGGATCAGCGCGTGCGATGGGTCTTGATGTGGAGGGGCTGTAAATGGCTAAGTTGTCCAAGCGTCTTCGCGCGATCAATGAAAAAGTTGTTAATGGCAAACAGTATCCGATTGCTGATGCCATTGCTCTGCTGAAAGAAATTTCTACGGTTAAATTTTCAGAAACCGTTGATGTGGCGATCAATCTGGGTATTGATCCGCGCAAATCTGACCAGAACGTTCGTGGTGCCACCACGTTGCCGAACGGAACCGGTAAAACGGTTCGCGTTGCCGTGTTTACTCAAGGTGAAGCTGCTGAAGCTGCTAAAGCCGCAGGTGCCGACCTGGTGGGTATGGAAGATCTGGCAGAACAGGTCAAGGCCGGAAACATGGACTTTGACGTAGTTATCGCTGACCCTGCCGCTATGCGCGTAGTGGGTCAGTTGGGCCAGGTGCTCGGCCCCCGTGGCCTGATGCCCAACCCGAAAACTGGAACAGTAACTCCCGATGTTGCAACCGCTGTTAAGAACGCAAAAGCCGGTCAGGTGCGTTTCCGCGCTGATAAAAACGGCATTGTGCACGGTGGTATTGGCAGCATCTCTTTTGAGCCCACGGCTCTGAAAGAAAACCTGGAAGCGTTGCTGGCTGACCTTAAAAAAGCCAAGCCTGCATCAGCCAAGGGTGTGTACCTGAAAAAAGTAACCCTCTCCACCACCATGGGGCCGGGTGTGATTATTGATCAGGCCTCTCTGGAGAGCTGATCCCGAACCTGACGGTTCGAACAAACTTTGGGGTCTGGGTCGCGGTTAAGTAGTACGCACCCGGGCCGTCAAAGACCGTAGGTGCCTCCGGGTCTAATGGTTCTTTTAAGCCTTCGGGCTGTAGTTGAAGGAAACGCCTACGCAGACGGTGTGACCCAGTTCAGTATTCTTTTGACTGGATTTGATCACCGAAACGGCATCAGTCGATGTTTGATTGATGTTTAACCAGTTGGCCCTCCTTCGGGGTGGTCAATTAAATCCAGGAGATAATCTCGTGGCATTGAATCTCGAAGACAAAAAAGCGATTGTCGCTGAAGTTAACGAGACTGCTGGCAATGCATTGTCACTGGTAATCGCTGACGCTCGCGGCGTCAACGTGACAGATATGACTGAGCTCCGTGCCAAGGCTCGCGAACAAAAAATCGACCTGCGTGTTGTGCGTAATACCCTCGCCAAACGCGCTTTTGAAGGTACCGATTTTGAGTGCGTGTCCGACGTACTGACCGGTCCGTCACTATTCGGTTTCTCAATGGAGGATCCGGGTGCCGCAGCACGCCTGTTCAAAGAATTTGCAAAAACAAATGACAAATTCGAGATCAAGGCGCTGTCCGTCAGTGGACAACTGTTGGATAAAGCGCAAGTTGATGTGCTCGCTAATCTGCCGACCCTTGAGCAAGCGCTCGGTCAGTTGGTCAGCGTGATGATCGCACCGGTTTCCAAGCTGGTTCGTACCCTCAACGATGTGCCTTCCAAAGTGACTCGTGTTGTAGCGGCTGTTCGCGACCAGAAGCAGGAAGCTGCTTAATTCGTGACATCGTTTATTTAAACTTATTTTTTATCAGGAGATTGAGTCATGGCTCTATCAAAAGATGACATTTTGAATGCAATTGCTGAAATGAGTGTTATGGATGTTGTAGAACTCGTTGAAGCAATGGAAGAAAAATTCGGCGTATCTGCCGCTGCGGCTGTTGCTGTTGCTGCTGCTCCTGCTGCTGGTGGCGAAGCTGCTGCAGCTGAAGAACAAACCGAGTTTGATATCGTTCTGAGCGCTGCAGGCGAGAAGAAAGTCAACGTGATCAAAGCAGTTCGCGGTCTGACTGGTCTGGGCCTGAAAGAAGCCAAAGAACTTGTTGATAGTGCTCCTTCTACTCTGAAAGAAGGCGTTTCTAAAGACGAGGCTGAAGCAGCCAAGAAAGAACTGGAAGAGGCTGGCGCAACTGTCGAACTTAAATAAGTTCGACGTGCTTGACGCGCTGGTTGTCTGATTAATTGTCAGACATGGGCTGGCGGGCTTTTGCCCGCCGGCCTTTTCCCGCTTATGGCAGGTCCATTAAGCGGGTTCAAAAAAAGCCCTATTGTCGCTATGACATGTGGGCAATCAGCCAGAAGGCTGAACAATGCTGAATGGTCTGCCTGACCAAGTGAACGTGCTGGGGAAAATGATGGCTTACTCATACACTGAGAAAAAACGCATTCGCAAGGATTTTGGCAAATTGCCACAGGTAATGGATCTGCCTTTCCTTCTTGCGATTCAGCTCGACTCCTACCGAAATTTCACGCAGATGGGTGTCTCCGCCGAAGAGCGGATGGATGCCGGTTTGCATGCCGCATTTAATTCCGTGTTCCCGATTGTCAGCTACTCTGGCAATGCGAGTCTTGAATATGTCGACTATGTCCTCGGCAAGCCGCTCTTTGATGAGGAAGAGTGTAAGCTGCGCAGCGTAACCTTTGCTGTGCCTCTGCGAGTCCGCGTGAGACTGGTTATTTACGACAAGGACTCTGCCAACAAGGCGATCAAGGACATCAAGGAACAGGAAGTCTACATGGGGGAAATTCCCCTCATGACCGATAACGGTACCTTTATCATCAATGGTACCGAACGGGTTATCGTTTCCCAGCTGCACCGTTCGCCAGGTGTTTTCTTCGATCACGATAAGGGCAAAACCCATTCCTCGGGAAAACTGCTGTATAGCGCGCGGATTATTCCCTACCGTGGATCCTGGCTGGACTTCGAGTTTGATCCCAAAGATCTGCTCTACGTACGTATTGACCGTCGCCGCAAACTGCCGGCGACCATTTTGCTGCGTGCGCTCGGTTACAGCTCTGAAGAAATGCTGGAAATGTTCTTTGAAACCAGCAAGTTCAACTTTGCCGATGACGGCACGTACAGTCTGGACCTGGTGCCTTCTCGCCTGCGTGGTGATATCGCAGCCTTTGATATCAAGGGTAAGGGCAACAAGGTTATCGTGGAAGAAGGCCGCCGTATCACGGCACGCCATATCCGTGACCTGGAAAAAGACAACATTAGCAAGCTGGAAGTCCCTGCGGACTACCTGTATGGCCGCGCCCTTGCAAAAGACCTGATCGATGCCGATACCGGTGAGTTGTTGCTGGAATGTAATACTGAAATTACCGCTGAGGTGGTAGAACAGCTGCGCGCTGCAGGCATGAAGTCAGTAGAAACCATCTATACCAATGACCTGGATTGTGGTTCCTTTATTTCAGACACCCTGCGCAGTGACAGCTCGCGTACCCAGCTGGAAGCATTGGTTGAAATCTACCGCATGATGCGCCCGGGTGAGCCGCCAACCAAGGAGTCTGCAGAGAACCTGTTTAACAACCTGTTCTTCAGCCTGGAGCGTTATGACCTGTCCGCAGTAGGACGCATGAAGTTCAATCGTCGCCTCGGTCGGGAAGATGAATCGGGTGAAGGCACCCTGAGCCGTGAAGATATTGTCGATGTGGTGAAGGTGCTGCTGGATATTCGCAACGGTAAGGGTGTTGTCGATGATATCGACCACCTGGGTAACCGTCGTATCCGCTCTGTGGGTGAAATGGCAGAAAACCAGTTCCGTATTGGTCTGGTACGTGTTGAGCGCGCGGTCAAAGAGCGCCTGTCGGTGGCTGAGTCCGAAGGCCTGATGCCTCAGGATCTGGTGAATGCCAAGCCGGTTGCCGCTGCCATGAAAGAGTTCTTCGGTTCCAGCCAGCTGTCTCAGTTTATGGACCAGAATAACCCGCTGTCCGAAGTGACCCACAAGCGTCGTGTGTCTGCATTGGGCCCGGGCGGTCTGACCCGTGAGCGTGCCGGCTTTGAGGTGCGCGACGTACACCCCACCCACTATGGTCGGGTGTGTCCGATTGAGACCCCTGAAGGACCGAACATCGGTCTGATCAACTCGCTGGCCGCCTATGCGCGCACCAACGACTACGGTTTCCTCGAAACGCCTTACCGCAAGGTCGTGGATCGTAAGGTTACCGACGACATTGAATACCTGTCAGCCATCAACGAAGCTGGGTTTATCATCGCGCAGGCTTCCGCTTCCGTGAACGACAAGGGCGAGCTTTGTGATGAGCTGGTCAACGTGCGTCACATGGGTGAATTCACTGTGAAGCCGCCGGAAGAAGTCCATTACATGGACGTCTCTCCACAGCAGGTGGTTTCGGTGGCAGCATCACTGATTCCGTTCCTGGAGCACGATGATGCGAACCGTGCATTGATGGGCTCCAACATGCAACGTCAGGCGGTGCCTACGCTGGTGGCTGAAAAGCCGCTGGTCGGTACTGGCTTTGAACGTTATGTTGCATCTGACTCCGGTGTCTGCGTGGTCGCCCGCCGCGGTGGCGTGATCGAGAGCGTTGATGCCAGCCGTATTGTGGTGCGCGTCAATGACGACGAAGTGGAAGCGGGCGATGCCGGTGTGGATATCTATAACCTCACCAAATACACCCGTTCCAACCAGAATACCTGTATTAACCAGCGTCCGATTGTGTCTCTGGGGGACAATATTGCCCGTGGCGATATCCTTGCCGATGGCCCGTCCGTGGATATGGGTGAGCTGGCGCTGGGTCAGAACATGCGCATCGCCTTTATGCCCTGGAATGGCTACAACTTTGAGGACTCCATTCTTATCTCGGAGCGGGTAGTTCAGGAAGATCGTTTCACCACCATTCATATTCAGGAACTGACCTGTACTGCTCGCGACACGAAGTTGGGCGCAGAAGAGATCACTGCTGATATTCCCAATGTTGGTGAAACTGCCCTGTCCCGTCTGGATGAGTCCGGTATTGTCTACATCGGTGCGGAAGTGTCTGCTGGCGATATTCTGGTTGGTAAGGTGACGCCCAAAGGTGAAACCCAGCTGACACCGGAAGAAAAACTGCTGCGTGCCATCTTCGGTGAAAAAGCGTCCGACGTGAAAGATACATCGCTGAGAGTGCCCTCAAGTACCAAGGGTACCGTTATCGATGTGCAGGTCTTTACCCGCGATGGCCTGGAAAAGGATCAGCGCTCCCTGCAGATTGAAAAAGCGGCTCTGGATCAATATCGCCAGGATCTGAACGATGAATACCGCATCATGGAAAATGCCACCTTTGAGCGTCTCTGTGCAGCGCTGGTAGGCAGTGAAGTGGTCAAGGCCCCTGGCCTGAAGAAAGGTGATGCCCTGACTGCGGAAATTGCTGAAGCATTTACCGGTGAAGAGTGGTTCAAGCTGCGCATGGCTGATGATGCGCTCAATGAGCAACTGTCTCGTGCGGAAGAGCTTCTGGCGGAACGTCGTCAAATTCTTGACGAGCGCTACGAAGACAAGAAAGGCAAGCTGCAGAGCGGCGACGACCTGGCGCCCGGTGTGCTGAAAACGGTCAAAGTTTATCTGGCCGTGAAACGCCGTGTGCAGCCCGGTGACAAGATGGCCGGACGTCACGGTAACAAGGGTGTGATCTCCGTGATTATGCCGGTGGAAGATATGCCCTACGACGAAAACGGCGTGCCCGTTGACGTGGTGCTGAACCCGCTGGGTGTACCCTCGCGGATGAACGTAGGTCAGATTCTGGAGACTCATATGGGTCTCGCAGCGAAAGGACTGGGCGAAAAGATCGACCGCATGGTGCAAGAGGAAAGAAAGATTTCCGAAGTTCGCGAGTTCCTGGACAAGGTCTACAGCGTAGGTGTTGGTACCAAGCCGGTCGAACTGAAGAAGCTGACAGACAAGGAAGTGACCGCTCTGGCAAAGAACCTACGCAAGGGTGTGCCCATGGCCACGCCGGTGTTTGACGGTGCCAAGGAAGAGGAAATCAAGGCGTTGTTAGAGCTGGCCGATCTGCCTGAGAGTGGTCAGATGACACTCTACAATGGCCGTACCGGTGACAAGTTTGAGCGTCCGGTGACCGTTGGTTACATGTACATGCTGAAACTGAACCACCTGGTGGATGACAAGATGCATGCTCGTTCCACCGGTTCCTACAGCCTGGTAACGCAACAGCCGCTGGGTGGTAAAGCCCAGTTTGGTGGTCAGCGCTTTGGTGAGATGGAGGTTTGGGCGCTGGAAGCCTATGGCGCCGCCTACACGCTCCAGGAGATGTTGACAGTGAAATCCGATGACGTGAACGGTCGTACCAAGATGTACAAGAACATCGTGGATGGCGATCACCGTATGGAGCCCGGTATGCCCGAATCCTTCAACGTATTGGTGAAGGAAATCCGCTCGCTGGGTATCAACATCGAGTTGGAAAACGAGTAACGGCAACAATTAGGTTGGGGGCGGGCATGTGGCCCGCCGCGCAAAGGTAGCACCCACTGGAGAAAGGCATTGAAAGACTTACTGAATCTGCTCAAGTCACAGGATCAAACCGGCGAATTTGACGCCATCCGTATCGGCCTGGCGTCGCCGGACATGATTCGCTCCTGGTCATTTGGCGAAGTGAAAAAGCCGGAGACCATTAACTACCGAACGTTCAAGCCGGAACGGGAAGGCCTGTTCTGCGCCAAGATTTTTGGCCCGGTTAAAGACTACGAATGTCTCTGCGGCAAATACAAGCGTATGAAGCACCGTGGCATCGTCTGTGAAAAATGCGGTGTGGAAGTAACGCTGGCGAAAGTGCGCCGGGAACGTATGGGGCACATTGAGCTGGCCTGTCCGGTTGCTCATATCTGGTTCCTGAAATCGCTGCCATCCCGCATTGGTCTGATGCTGGATATGACACTGCGCGAAATTGAGCGCGTGCTGTATTTTGAGTCATTTGTGGTCACTGACCCTGGCATGACTACGCTGGAGCGTGGCCAGTTGCTAAGCGATGACGAATACTTCCAGGCTATGGAAGATTTCGGCGATGACTTTGAAGCAATGATGGGTGCTGAGGGCATTCAGTCACTGATGAAGGACCTCGATCTCGAGCATGAGATTGCCACTATCCGTGAAGAGATTCCCAACACCCGCTCGGAAACCAAAATCAAGAAGTTCTCCAAGCGTCTGAAGCTGCTGGAAGCTTTCCAGAGCTCCGGAAACAAGCCCGAGTGGATGGTAATGGAAGCCCTGCCAGTTCTGCCGCCGGATCTGCGTCCGCTGGTGCCCCTGGACGGAGGCCGTTTTGCTACGTCAGATCTCAATGATCTGTACCGTCGGGTGATCAACCGTAATAACCGTCTGAAGCGCCTGCTGGAGCTGAATGCTCCCGATATTATCGTGCGCAATGAGAAGCGCATGCTGCAGGAAGCGGTGGATGCGCTGCTGGACAATGGTCGTCGCGGTCGTGCGATTACCGGTTCCAACAAACGCCCGCTGAAGTCCCTGGCCGATATGATCAAGGGCAAGCAGGGTCGTTTCCGGCAGAACCTGCTGGGTAAGCGTGTGGACTACTCCGGTCGTTCCGTGATCGTGGTCGGTCCGACGCTACGTCTGCACCAGTGTGGCCTGCCTAAGCGTATGGCGCTGGAACTGTTTAAGCCGTTCATTTTTTCCAAGCTGGAGTTGCGTGGTTTGGCCACGACAATCAAGGCCGCCAAGAAAATGGTCGAGCGTGAAGAGCCGGTGGTATGGGATATTCTGGATGAAGTGATCCGCGAACACCCGGTATTGTTGAACCGTGCGCCGACACTCCACAGACTGGGTATTCAGGCCTTTGAGCCCGTACTGATTGAGGGTAAGGCGATCCAGCTGCATCCGCTGGTCTGTGCGGCATACAACGCCGACTTCGACGGTGACCAGATGGCGGTTCACGTACCGCTGACCCTGGAAGCTCAGCTCGAGTCCCGTGCATTGATGATGTCCACCAACAACATTCTCTCACCGGCCAACGGTGAGCCTATCATCGTGCCCTCCCAGGACGTGGTGCTGGGTCTCTATTACATGACCCGTGAGCGTGTGAACGCCAAGGGTGAAGGCCGTGTGTATGCCAATCTCCAGGAAGTGTCCCGCGCTTTTTATGGTAAGCAGGCGGATTTGCAGGCTAAGGCCAAGGTTCGTATTCACGAAGTGACCTTCAGTGAAGAGGGCGAGCGTCAGGAGCGTACTTTCCTGGCCGACACCACTGTTGGCCGCGCGCTGCTGTGGGAAATCGTACCGGAAGGTCTGGCGTTCGAGATGGTTAACCAACCGATGACCAAAAAGGCCATCTCTCGCATTATCAACCGCTGCTACCGTGATGTTGGGTTGAAAGCGACAGTTATCTTTGCCGACCAATTGATGTATACCGGTTTTGATTTTTCAACCAAGTCCGGTGTGTCCATTGGGGTTAATGACTTTACCATTCCCGACGCCAAGGACGAGATTATTTCCCGTGCTGAAGCGGAAGTGATGGAGATCGAAAGCCAGTTTGCCTCCGGTCTGGTAACCCAGGGTGAGAAGTACAACAAAGTGATCGATATCTGGTCCCGCGCCAATGACCAAGTGGCCAAGTCCATGATGGAGGTCATCAGCACTGAGCCTGTCATCAATCGTGACGGCGAGGAAGTTGAGCAGGAGTCCTTCAACTCGGTCTACATCATGGCTGATTCGGGTGCGCGGGGTTCACCTGCTCAGATTCGTCAGCTGGCAGGTATGCGCGGTCTGATGGCCCGTCCTGATGGCTCCATTATTGAGACGCCGATTACCGCGAACTTCCGTGAAGGTCTGAACGTACTGCAGTACTTCATCTCTACCCACGGTGCGCGTAAAGGTCTGGCGGATACCGCACTGAAAACTGCGAACTCCGGTTACCTGACCCGTCGTCTGGTGGATGTGTCTCAGGATCTGGTGGTCGTGGAGCAGGATTGTGGCACCGAGGAAGGCCTGTTGATGACGCCTGTGATCGAGGGTGGTGACATCATCGAATCTCTGGGTGACCGGATTCTTGGCCGCGTAGTCGCCGTGGATGTCATTCAGCCCGGCGGCAATGACATTGCCGTCGAAGCGGGCACCATGATCGATGAAAAATGGGTCGAGCGCATTGAGGCCATGGGTATCGACGAAATCAAGGTGCGTTCGCCGATTACCTGCGAAACCCGTTTTGGTATCTGCTCCGAATGTTACGGCCGTGACCTGGCCCGTGGTCACATGGTCAACGCTGGTGAAGCCATCGGTGTCATCGCAGCTCAGTCTATTGGTGAGCCGGGAACCCAGTTGACCATGCGTACGTTCCATATTGGTGGCGCTGCATCTCGTGCGTCAGCGGTGGACAACATCCAGGTGAAAATGAACGGTACCGTCCGCCTGGTGAACATTAAGGTGGTTGAGCGTGAAAACGGTGAGCTGGTAGCGGTATCCCGTTCCGGTGAGCTGGCACTTGCTGATGAGAATGGTCGCGAGCGTGAGCGTTACAAGCTGCCATACGGTGCGACTATCAAGGTTAAAGAAGGTGCCAGTGTTCAGGCCGGTGATATCGTGGCCAACTGGGATCCTCACACCCACCCGATTATTTCCGAGGTGGGTGGTAAGATTGCCTTCTCCGGTATGGAGGAAGGCCTCAGCACCCGTATGCAGACGGACGAGATGACAGGTCTGTCCAGCATTTCGGTCATTGATCCCAACGAACGGCCATCCGCTGGTAAAGATCTGAAGCCGATGGTGACGCTGCTGGACGAGAAGGGTAAAGAGCAGAACTTCCCCAACTCGACGGTCCCGGCACACTACATGCTCCCAGCCAACGCCATCCTGAGTGTCAGCGATAGCGAGCGGGTGGGTGCTGGTGACGTTATCGCCCGTATTCCGCAGGAAGGCTCCAAGACTCGTGACATTACCGGTGGTCTGCCAAGGGTTGCTGACCTGTTTGAAGCGCGTAAGCCAAAAGATCCCGCTATTCTGGCGGAGATTACCGGTACCGTCAGCTTCGGTAAGGAAACCAAAGGCAAGCGTCGTCTGGTGATCATTCCGCCAGATGGGCAGACCTTGCCCGATGGCAGCTCTCAGTACGAAGAACTGATACCGAAATGGCGTCAGCTGGGTGTGTTCGAAGGTGAGCACGTCGAGAAGGGTGAGGTGATCGCCGATGGTCCCGCCAATCCCCACGATATCTTGCGCCTGCAAGGTGTGGATTCGCTGGCCAAATATATCGTCAACGAGATTCAGGATGTTTACCGCCTGCAGGGCGTGAAGATCAATGACAAGCACATTGAAGTCATTTGCCGCCAGATGCTGCGCAAGGTGGAAGTGATGGATATGGGTGATTCCTCCTTCGTTAAAGGCGAGCAGGTAGAGTACAACCGCATCCTCGAAGAGAACGAGGCGCTGTATAACGAAGGTAAAACACCAGCCAAGTTTGAGCGTTTGTTGCTCGGTATTACCAAGGCATCTCTGGCTACCGACAGTTTCGTCTCTGCGGCCTCCTTCCAGGAGACTACCCGCGTGTTGACAGAAGCTTCGGTGACCGGCAAAGCCGATCCCCTCCGCGGTCTGAAGGAGAACGTGGTGGTTGGTCGTTTGATTCCGGCGGGTACCGGCCTGACCTATCACAACCAGCGTCGCAAAGCGCGTGAGGCCGTGGGTGACACCACTGTTAGCGCCATGGATATTGAAGCGGCACTGAGTGAAGCGCTGAACTCCTCTGGCGAGGAGTGATGCAAATGAGGTGGGCGGCCTGTCTCAGGCCGCTTGACTCAAGGTGGCGCTCTCATTAGAATGCCGCCTCCCTAAAGTGGGGGTCTGCGCTTGTGGATTCCTTTATTGGAGCCTTTTTTAATAAAGGCGTTTTTGTAATTTGGAGTTATTGAATGGCAACGATCAACCAGTTGGTTCGTAAGCCGAGAAAACGCAAAGTTGCTAAGAGTGACGTACCTGCTCTGCAAGCTTGCCCTCAGCGTCGTGGTGTTTGCACCCGTGTTTACACAACTACGCCGAAGAAGCCGAATTCTGCACTGCGTAAAGTGTGTCGTGTTCGTCTGACTAATGGTTACGAAGTGACTTCGTACATTGGTGGTGAGGGTCACAACCTGCAGGAGCACAGTGTGGTGCTGATTCGTGGCGGCCGTGTTAAGGATTTGCCTGGTGTGCGTTATCACACCGTTCGTGGCAGCCTGGATACTGCTGGTGTGAGCAGCCGCAGACAGCGTCGTTCCAAGTATGGAGCCAAGCGTCCCAAGTAAGGGGCGACTTTGTGTCGGTCAGAACCGAGTAAGGCCGGGTGCGCTAGCCGCAGTGTGATCAATCCCGGACAACCCTGAAGAGAAGAGCTAGATTATGCCTAGAAGAAGAGTTGTCGCTAAGCGCGAAATTCTGCCAGATCCTAAGTTTGGCAATGTCACGCTGGCAAAGTTTATGAACCACGTCATGGTCAGCGGTAAAAAATCCGTTGCAGAGCGCATTGTTTACGGTGCACTTGACCTGGTAGAAAGCCGTTTGAAAGAAGAGCCGGTGGCGGTATTTGAAACTGCCCTGGACAATATCGCCCCGATGGTGGAAGTGAAGTCACGTCGTGTTGGTGGTGCGACCTATCAGGTGCCGGTAGAGGTTCGTCCCTCACGCCGTGCCGCACTGGCCATGCGCTGGATGGTAGACTACGCCCGCAATCGTGGTGAGAAGTCCATGTCTCAGCGTCTTGCCGGTGAAATCATTGATGCCT
This sequence comes from Porticoccus litoralis, assembly GCF_030676955.1. NCBI lineage: Bacteria > Pseudomonadati > Pseudomonadota > Gammaproteobacteria > Cellvibrionales > Porticoccaceae > Porticoccus > Porticoccus litoralis. The sequence continues at coordinate 14,355 of NZ_JAUUUU010000008.1, forward strand.
ACCAGAGTAAAGGCGGCGCAGTGAAGAAACGTGAAGACGTCCACCGTATGGCTGAAGCCAACAAGGCGTTCTCACACTTCCGATTCTAATCGCAGTATCGGAACGTTAAGGTATCCCAGAAGGGTAGCTGTCTGCAGCTACCCTTTTGTGGTTTTAAGATGAATGTTTTTGGGGGAAAGACCTGTGGCGCGTAAGACACCCATTACCCGTTATCGCAATATCGGCATTTGTGCCCACGTAGATGCGGGGAAGACCACCACGACGGAGCGTGTGCTTTTCTATACTGGCCTGTCGCACAAGATTGGCGAGGTGCATGACGGTGCGGCGACCATGGACTGGATGGAGCAGGAGCAGGAGCGGGGTATTACCATCACCTCGGCGGCTACCACCTGTTTCTGGTCGGGTATGCAGCAACAATTCCCTCAACACCGGATCAACATCATCGATACCCCCGGGCACGTGGACTTCACCATTGAGGTCGAGCGCTCCCTGCGGGTGCTGGATGGTGCCGTGGTGGTGCTGTGTGGCTCCTCCGGGGTCCAGCCGCAAACAGAAACAGTGTGGCGCCAGGCGAATAAATATGAAGTGCCGCGCATGGTGTTTGTCAACAAGATGGACCGGGCTGGTGCCGACTTCATGCGAGTGGTTGATCAGCTGAAAAAGCGTCTCGGTGCCAATGCCGTTCCCCTGCAAATGACAATTGGGTCTGAAGAGCACTTTAAGGGTGTTGTCGACCTGGTGAAGATGAAGGCCATTTTGTGGAATGAATCTGATCAGGGGATGACCTTCGACTACGCAGATATTCCGGATGACCTGCTTGATCAGTGCGAGGAAATGCGCGAGTACATGGTGGAAGCGGCAGCAGAAGCCAATGAAGAGCTGATGGAGAAATACCTCGAGGAAGGGGAGTTGACCGAAGATGAGATCAGGCAGGGTATTCGCCTGCGCACTTTGGCCAATGAAATTGTTCCGGTATTGGGCGGCTCAGCGTTCAAGAACAAGGGTGTTCAGGCCGTGCTTGACGCGGTGATTGAATACCTGCCTGCACCCACAGAGGTGAAGGCTATTGATGGTGTGCTTGAAGATGGGGAAACCCACGATACCCGTGAGGCAGACGACAAGGCACCCTTCGCAGCGCTGGCATTCAAAATCGCCACCGACCCGTTTGTTGGCACCTTAACGTTCTTTCGCGTTTACTCCGGAACTTTGAATTCCGGGGATATGGTTTACAACCCGGTGAAGGGTAAGAAAGAGCGGATCGGTCGTATGGTGCAGATGCACGCCAACAACCGCGAGGAGATCAAGGAAGTGCTGGCTGGCGATATCGCAGCTGGAATTGGTCTGAAAGATGTCACTACAGGTGACACCCTCTGCGATATCAACAAGGTGATTACGCTGGAGCGTATGGAGTTTCCCGAACCGGTCATTTCCGTGGCTGTGGAACCGCGTTCCAAGGCGGATCAAGAAAAAATGGGTATTGCACTGGGCAAGCTGGCTCAGGAAGACCCATCTTTCCGGGTGAAAACAGATGAAGAAACCGGCCAGACCATAATTTCCGGCATGGGTGAATTACACCTGGATATCCTCGTTGAGCGTATGCGCCGGGAGTTCAGCGTTGAGGCCAATATTGGTAAGCCGCAGGTGGCCTACCGCGAAGCCATTCGCAACACCTGCGAAATCGAGGGCAAGTTTGTTCGCCAGTCCGGCGGTCGTGGCCAGTACGGGCATGTCTGGGTTCGCTTTGAACCGGGTGAAGATGCCGGTGCCGAAGGCCTGGAGTTTGTGAACGAAATTGTCGGGGGTACGGTGCCCAAGGAATACATCCCCGCTGTAGCCAAGGGTATTGAGGAGCAGATGCAGAATGGTGTGGTCGCCGGCTATCCGCTGCTTGGCTTGAAAGCGACACTTTACGATGGCTCATACCACGATGTGGACTCATCAGAGATGGCCTTCAAGATCGCTGCATCCATGGCCACCAAGCAACTGGCCACCAGGGGCGGTGCAGTGCTGCTTGAGCCCATTATGAAAGTTGAGGTGGTTACGCCCGAGGAAAATATGGGCGATGTGGTGGGTGACCTGAACCGCCGCCGCGGTGTGATTCTGGGTATGGATGAAACTGTATCCGGCAAGGTAGTCAATTCTGAAGTGCCACTGGCGGAAATGTTCGGTTATGCCACCGACCTGCGCTCTGCCACCCAGGGTCGTGCCACCTTCACCATGGAGTTTGAGAAATACGCAGAAGCGCCGCGCAATGTCGCAGATGAAGTGATCGCCAAGAATATGCGTTAACTAAAATTTGATTTTGAGAGGACCTGGAAATGGCAAAAGAAAAGTTTGAACGAAATAAGCCCCACGTAAACGTGGGTACGATTGGTCACGTAGACCATGGTAAAACGACGCTGACTGCGGCGCTGACGCGCGTGTGTGCGGAAGTCTGGGGTGGTACAGCGGTGGCGTTTGACGGCATCGACAATGCACCGGAAGAGCGCGAGCGCGGTATTACCATTGCGACCTCCCACGTGGAATACGATTCACCGAACCGTCACTACGCACACGTAGACTGTCCCGGACACGCTGACTATGTGAAAAACATGATCACTGGTGCGGCGCAGATGGACGGGGCGATCCTGGTTTGTTCTGCAGCGGATGGCCCAATGCCACAAACCCGTGAGCACATCCTGCTGTCCCGTCAGGTAGGCGTACCTTATATTGTGGTCTTCCTGAACAAAGCCGACATGGTTGATGACGAAGAGCTGCTGGAGCTGGTAGAGATGGAAGTTCGCGAACTTCTGGACCAGTACGACTTCCCGGGTGACGATACCCCGATCATCATCGGCTCTGCCCTGATGGCGCTGGAAGGCAAAGACGATAACGAAATGGGCACTACCGCTGTTAAGAAGCTGGTAGAGACCCTGGACGAGTACATTCCGGAGCCGGAGCGCGCGATTGACCAACCGTTCCTGATGCCGATCGAAGACGTATTCTCCATCTCTGGTCGCGGTACGGTAGTTACCGGTCGTGTAGAGCGCGGCATTATCAAAGTGGGCGAGGAAATCGAAATTGTCGGTATCCACGACACCACCAAGACCACCTGTACCGGTGTTGAGATGTTCCGCAAGCTGCTGGACGAAGGCCGTGCTGGTGAGAACGTTGGTGTACTGCTGCGCGGTACCAAGCGTGACGAAGTTGAGCGTGGTCAGGTACTGGCGAAGCCGGGCACCATTACCCCGCACACCAAGTTCGAAGCAGAAGTTTATGTGCTGTCCAAGGACGAAGGTGGCCGTCACACGCCGTTCTTCAAAGGCTACCGTCCGCAGTTCTACTTCCGTACCACTGACGTGACAGGTGCTTGTGAGCTGCCTGAAGGCGTTGAGATGGTCATGCCGGGCGACAACGTGCAGATGGTAGTGACGTTGATTGCACCGATTGCGATGGAAGATGGCTTGCGTTTTGCGATCCGTGAAGGTGGCCGTACTGTAGGCGCCGGCGTCGTCGCTAAAGTTATCGAGTAA
>NZ_JAUUUU010000009.1:0-4852 GCF_030676955.1 Porticoccus litoralis
GAAAAGTTTGAACGAAATAAGCCCCACGTAAACGTGGGTACGATTGGTCACGTAGACCATGGTAAAACGACGCTGACTGCGGCGCTGACGCGCGTGTGTGCGGAAGTCTGGGGTGGTACAGCGGTGGCGTTTGACGGCATCGACAATGCACCGGAAGAGCGCGAGCGCGGTATTACCATTGCGACCTCCCACGTGGAATACGATTCACCGAACCGTCACTACGCACACGTAGACTGTCCCGGACACGCTGACTATGTGAAAAACATGATCACTGGTGCGGCGCAGATGGACGGGGCGATCCTGGTTTGTTCTGCAGCGGATGGCCCAATGCCACAAACCCGTGAGCACATCCTGCTGTCCCGTCAGGTAGGCGTACCTTATATTGTGGTCTTCCTGAACAAAGCCGACATGGTTGATGACGAAGAGCTGCTGGAGCTGGTAGAGATGGAAGTTCGCGAACTTCTGGACCAGTACGACTTCCCGGGTGACGATACCCCGATCATCATCGGCTCTGCCCTGATGGCGCTGGAAGGCAAAGACGATAACGAAATGGGCACTACCGCTGTTAAGAAGCTGGTAGAGACCCTGGACGAGTACATTCCGGAGCCGGAGCGCGCGATTGACCAACCGTTCCTGATGCCGATCGAAGACGTATTCTCCATCTCTGGTCGCGGTACGGTAGTTACCGGTCGTGTAGAGCGCGGCATTATCAAAGTGGGCGAGGAAATCGAAATTGTCGGTATCCACGACACCACCAAGACCACCTGTACCGGTGTTGAGATGTTCCGCAAGCTGCTGGACGAAGGCCGTGCTGGTGAGAACGTTGGTGTACTGCTGCGCGGTACCAAGCGTGACGAAGTTGAGCGTGGTCAGGTACTGGCGAAGCCGGGCACCATTACCCCGCACACCAAGTTCGAAGCAGAAGTTTATGTGCTGTCCAAGGACGAAGGTGGCCGTCACACGCCGTTCTTCAAAGGCTACCGTCCGCAGTTCTACTTCCGTACCACTGACGTGACAGGTGCTTGTGAGCTGCCTGAAGGCGTTGAGATGGTCATGCCGGGCGACAACGTGCAGATGGTAGTGACGTTGATTGCACCGATTGCGATGGAAGATGGCTTGCGTTTTGCGATCCGTGAAGGTGGCCGTACTGTAGGCGCCGGCGTCGTCGCTAAAGTTATCGAGTAATCGAACGCTGCTTTAGAAAAGGCCGCCCGAAAGAGCGGCCTTTTTTGTGGCCTGATGTTTTATAGAGCTAAGTAACAAAAAAGCCCGGCAATTGCTTGCCGGGCTTTTTATTGGAAGTTGCCAGAAAATTACTTTCTGGCTTCTTCTTTTCTGGCTTTGGCTTCGGCAATAACCTTTTCCGAAGTCTGCTGCGGACAGGGCAGGTAATGCGAGAACTCCATGGAGAACTGGCCGCGGCCAGAAGTCATGGTGCGCAGATGGCCGATATAGCCAAACATCTCTGCCAGTGGTACATCAGCCTTGACCCGTACGCCGGTAACACCAGGCTCTTGGTCCTTGATCATACCGCGGCGGCGGTTGAGATCGCCGATCACATCGCCGACGTGGTCGTCGGGTGTGAAGACGTCAACTTTCATGATCGGTTCCAGCAGCTGTGGGCCAGCTTTCGGCATGGATTGACGGAATGCGCCTTTGGCGGCGATTTCGAAGGCGATGGCTGAGGAGTCGACTGCGTGGTATGAGCCATCGAACAGCTCGATTTCTACATCCAGCATCGGATAGCCAGCCAGCGGACCCTCTTCCATCATGGATTTGAAGCCCTTCTCAATAGCAGGGAAGAATTCCTTCGGTACGTTACCGCCGACCACAGTGGATTCAAACTTGAAGCCGGAACCGGTTTCGCCGGGACGGATGCGGTAGTCAATTTTACCAAACTGACCGGAACCGCCGGATTGTTTCTTGTGGGTGTAACTGTCTTCAACCGGCTGGGTAATAGTTTCGCGGTAGGCCACCTGAGGTTTGCCCACTTCCAACTCAACACCGTAGGTGCGCTTGAGGATGTCGACTTTAATATCCAGGTGCAGTTCACCCATACCTTTCAGAATGGTTTCGCCGGAGTCTTCGTCGGTTTCAACCTGGAAGGAGGGGTCTTCGGCAACCAGCTTGCCAATGGCGATACCCATTTTTTCTGAACCGCCCTTATCTTTGGGCTTAACGGCAATCGAGATCACCGGATCAGGGAACACCATGGCTTCCAGGGTGCAGGGCTTGTTGACGTCACAAAGGGTGTGGCCGGTTTTAACATTTTTCATACCGATGACAGCAAGGATGTCGCCGGCTTGGGCTCGATCCAGCTCGTTGCGATCGTTGGCGTGCATTTCAACCATGCGGCCGATACGCTCAGTCTTGCCGGTGGCAGAGTTGAGCACGGTCATGCCTTTTTCCAGTACGCCGGAGTAGATGCGGATAAAGGTCAGCGCGCCGAAGCGGTCATCCATGATTTTGAACGCCAGTGCGCGAAGGGGCTCGTCCGCAGAAACAATGGCTTTTTCACCAGTGGCATTGCCTTCCTCATCGGTCAGATCCTGAGGGTCTACTTCAGTTGGACACGGCAGGTAGTCAATGACAGCATCCAGTACCAGTTGTACCCCCTTGTTCTTGAATGCAGAACCGCAGAAAGTGGGGAAGAAGTCCAGTTTGATGGTGCCGGCACGAATGCAGCGCTTCAGGTCTTCAATGGATGGCTCTTCACCTTCCATGTAAGCCATCATCAGGTCGTCATCCTGCTCTACAGCAGTTTCCACCAGTTCCTGGTGGTATTGTTCAACATCATCAACCATGTCGGCAGGGATATCGACGACTTCGTAATTTTCGGGCAATCCAGTGTCATCCCAGACATAAGCCTTCTTAGTGAGTACATCGACAACACCCTTAAAGTCATCTTCGCGACCAATGGGCAACGTCATAACCAGCGGGTTGGCGCCGAGGACTTTCTTGATTTGTCCAACGACACGCAGGAAATCAGCACCCATACGGTCGAGTTTGTTGACGAAGATAATCCGCGCAACTTCTGACTCGTTGGCGTAGCGCCAGTTGGTTTCTGACTGGGGTTCAACACCGCCCGAGCCGCAGAACACACCAACACCTCCATCGAGTACTTTCAGAGAGCGGTAAACTTCTACGGTGAAGTCCACGTGTCCGGGTGTGTCGATGATGTTGAGACGATGGTCTTTCCAGAAGCAAGTGGTGGCAGCGGACTGGATGGTGATGCCGCGCTCCTGCTCCTGCTCCATAAAGTCGGTAGTGGCGGCGCCGTCATGCACCTCACCGGTCTTATGAATTTTGCCGGTCAGTTTAAGAATACGTTCTGTTGTAGTGGTCTTCCCCGCATCCACGTGGGCGAAGATACCAATGTTCCTGTAGTGAGATAAGTCAGTCATTTCAATGCTCGATATCAATGGGCCATAAAACGCGCGCGATTATACCGGAAATCATCAGGATTATTAGAGGAAAATCCATGACGACGAAAAAAAGGTTGTATTTTTCACAAGAAAAGAGGGTTGGGGGCGTTGACAGAGACAAAATGCCGTATAAGATTGCCCGCTGTAAAAAATTTGCTGGCAGGTTTGCGTGTCGTGCGCGGTGTAACAGAAGTCAGTAAACGTAACCAACCTTTGAGTTTAGGGGTATTCCAGTGGCAAAAGAAAAGTTTGAACGAAATAAGCCCCACGTAAACGTGGGTACGATTGGTCACGTAGACCATGGTAAAACGACGCTGACTGCGGCGCTGACGCGCGTGTGTGCGGAAGTCTGGGGTGGTACAGCGGTGGCGTTTGACGGCATCGACAATGCACCGGAAGAGCGCGAGCGCGGTATTACCATTGCGACCTCCCACGTGGAATACGATTCACCGAACCGTCACTACGCACACGTAGACTGTCCCGGACACGCTGACTATGTGAAAAACATGATCACTGGTGCGGCGCAGATGGACGGGGCGATCCTGGTTTGTTCTGCAGCGGATGGCCCAATGCCACAAACCCGTGAGCACATCCTGCTGTCCCGTCAGGTAGGCGTACCTTATATTGTGGTCTTCCTGAACAAAGCCGACATGGTTGATGACGAAGAGCTGCTGGAGCTGGTAGAGATGGAAGTTCGCGAACTTCTGGACCAGTACGACTTCCCGGGTGACGATACCCCGATCATCATCGGCTCTGCCCTGATGGCGCTGGAAGGCAAAGACGATAACGAAATGGGCACTACCGCTGTTAAGAAGCTGGTAGAGACCCTGGACGAGTACATTCCGGAGCCGGAGCGCGCGATTGACCAACCGTTCCTGATGCCGATCGAAGACGTATTCTCCATCTCTGGTCGCGGTACGGTAGTTACCGGTCGTGTAGAGCGCGGCATTATCAAAGTGGGCGAGGAAATCGAAATTGTCGGTATCCACGACACCACCAAGACCACCTGTACCGGTGTTGAGATGTTCCGCAAGCTGCTGGACGAAGGCCGTGCTGGTGAGAACGTTGGTGTACTGCTGCGCGGTACCAAGCGTGACGAAGTTGAGCGTGGTCAGGTACTGGCGAAGCCGGGCACCATTACCCCGCACACCAAGTTCGAAGCAGAAGTTTATGTGCTGTCCAAGGACGAAGGTGGCCGTCACACGCCGTTCTTCAAAGGCTACCGTCCGCAGTTCTACTTCCGTACCACTGACGTGACAGGTGCTTGTGAGCTGCCTGAAGGCGTTGAGATGGTCATGCCGGGCGACAACGTGCAGATGGTAGTGACGTTGATTGCACCGATTGCGATGGAAGATGGCTTGCGTTTTGCGATCCGTGAAGGTGGCCGTACTGTAGGCGCCGGCGTCGTCGCTAAAGTTATCGAGTAA